>NZ_SODR01000010.1:0-159949 GCF_004365375.1 Curtobacterium sp. PhB25
TGGTACTCCCGCGACATCATCCGCAACGTCGACGGATCCCCCTTGACCGGATCATCACCCTGATCGACGACATCCCACCCCGACGGCCGCCCCATCATTCCTCCCCAGGTCCGATCTCCGCACACTTCTTCACAGATGTGCGGTTGTGACCATATCAGGGGTCACAGATGCCGATGATTCGAATCATCGTGTGCTCTCGTCCCGTGCACGGGAAAACCCGTCCGCGCCACGCGACGACGTGGTGCGGACGGGTCTCAACGGTTCAGCGATGACTCGCGCCGATCAGGATCTCGCAGGGATCAGAACCACTTCTCCGCACGGTGGTCCGCCTGGATCCGGCGGATGGTGTTCGAGCGGGACCGCAGCACGAGCGAGTCGGTGTGGATGACGCCGCGCGAGCGACGGACACCGTCGACCAGGACACCGTCGGTGACGCCGGTGGCGACGAAGAACGTGTTGTCACCCGTGACCAGGTCGTCCTGGTCGAGGACCTTGTCCAGGTCGTGGCCGGCGGCGATGGCGCGCTCGCGCTCCTCGTCGTCCTTCGGCTGCAGCTTGCCGAGGATCACACCGCCGAGCGCCTTGATCGCGCACGCCGTGATGATGCCCTCGGGAGTGCCACCGACGCCGACGCACATGTCGATCGTCGAGCCCGGCAGCGCCGCGGCGATGCCACCGGCGACGTCACCGTCGAGCAGCAGACGCGTCCCGGCGCCCGTCGCACGGATCGCGCGGATCAACTCGTCGTGACGGGGACGGTCGAGCACGGCCACGACCATGTCCTCGAGGTCCTTGCCCTTGGCCTTCGCCAGCGCGCGGATGTTCTCACCGATCGGCTTCTCGAGGTCCAGGACCCCGCGGCCCTCGGGGCCGGCGGCGATCTTGTCCATGTAGAACACGGCGGAGGGGTCGTACATCGAACCGCGGTCCGAGACGGCCATGACGGAGATGGCGTTCTGACGGCCGGCTGCGGTGAGCGAGGTGCCGTCGATCGGGTCGACCGCGATGTCGCAGGCCGGGCCGTGGCCGTTGCCGACGTGCTCGCCGTTGTAGAGCATCGGGGCGTTGTCCTTCTCGCCCTCACCGATGACGACGACGCCGTCGAAGTTCACGGTGCCGAGGAACTTGCGCATCGCGTCGACCGCGGCGCCGTCGGCGAGGTTCTTCTCACCACGTCCGACCCACGGCTGCGCACGGATCGCGGCGGCCTCCGTCGCACGCACGAGCTCGAGGGCCAGGTTGCGGTCGGGCTGGAGGAACAGGGAGCCGGTTTCCGTAGAGGGAGTCACGACCCGAGCCTACCGACCGGCGGCCGACCGGCGGTCCGGACACCGGGCCCGTGCACGCATGTGCACGACGGACGTGGGTCGACCGCGTAACCCGCACCGTCCCTCCAGTCCGGCTGACTACGATCGGCGGGGACATCACCGAAGTCGAAGGAGATCCACGTGCCCATCGCAACGCCGGAACAGTACGCCGAGATGATCGAACGCGCGAAGGCGGGCAAGTTCGCGTACCCCGCGGTCAACGTGTCCTCGTCGCAGACCATCAACGCGGTCCTCCAGGGCCTGCAGGAGTCCGGCTCGGACGGCATCCTCCAGGTCACGACGGGCGGTGCCGACTACTTCGCCGGCCAGACGATCAAGAACCGCGCCGCCGGTGCCCTCGCGATGGCGAAGTTCGCCCACGAGGTCGCGAAGAACTACGACATCACGGTCGCGCTGCACACCGACCACTGCCCGAAGGACGCCCTCGACGGCTTCGTCCTGCCGCTCATCGCGGCGAGCGAGGAAGAGGTCCGTGCCGGCCGCAACCCGATCTTCCAGTCGCACATGTGGGATGGCTCGGCCGTGCCGCTCGACGAGAACATCGAGATCGCGAAGACGATGCTGTCGAAGACGCGGAACATCAACGCGATCCTCGAGGTCGAGATCGGCGTCGTCGGCGGCGAAGAGGACGGCGTCGAGCACGAGGGCACGAACGACGCCCTGTACACGACCCCGAACGACGTCGAGAAGGTCGTCGACGCACTCGGCCTGGGCGACAAGGGGCGCTGGATCGCCGCGCTCACCTTCGGCAACGTGCACGGCGTCTACAAGCCGGGCAACGTCAAGCTCCGCCCCGAGCTCCTCGGCGAGATCCAGGCCTCGGTCGCGGCCAAGCACGGCACGGGCGAGAACCCCCTTGACCTCGTCTTCCACGGCGGCTCCGGCTCGACCGACGACGAGATCCACGAGGCCGTCCGCAACGGCGTCATCAAGATGAACATCGACACGGACACGCAGTACGCGTTCACGCGCTCGATCGCCGACTCGATGTTCCGGAACTACGAGGGTGTCCTGAAGATCGACGGCGAGGTCGGCAACAAGAAGCAGTACGACCCCCGCGCCTGGGGCAAGGTCGCCGAGTCCGCCATGGCGGCTCGCGTGGGCGAGGCCGCGAAGGTGCTCGGCTCCGCCGGTCACACCAAGGGCTGACACCGGGAGCAACTGCCAGGAGGAACGGGGCGCGTCCGACGGACGTGCCCCGTTCTGCGTCCGGCCGCCTCCACCGCATGCCACGATGGGCAGGTGACCGTCGACGCCATCGCCTCCGAGTTCGCCCAGTTCGTCACCGAGTCGCCCACCGCGTTCCACGCGGCAGCGGCCGCCCGCGACCGCCTCGTCGCAGCCGGGTTCACCGAGCTGTCCGAGCTCGACGCCTGGCCGTCCGAACCCGGCGCGTACGTCGTGATCCGCGACGGTGCGGTCATCGCGTGGCGCCTGCCGGAGGGTGCAACGGCGACGACCCCGTTCCGGATCCTCGGCGCCCACACCGACTCCCCCGGGTTCCGGATCAAGCCGAACCCCGGAGTCCGCACCGGCGGGTGGGAGCAGCTGAACGTCGAGGTCTACGGCGGCGCGCTCCTGTCGACGTGGTTCGACCGCGACCTGCGCATCGCCGGCCGGGTCGTCGACGCCGACGGCAGCGTGCGGCTCGTCAGCACCGACGCGGTCGCCCGCATCCCGAACCTCGCGATCCACCTCGACCGCGGGGTGAACGACGGCAAGGAGATCGACCGCCAACGCCACACGCTGCCGATCGTCGGCGTGGACGGCGACGCCGGAGGGACCTCGGTCGTGGAGTGGCTGCGCGCTCGCCTCGGAGACGATGCAGTCTCGTGGGACCTCTTCCTCGCCGACACCCAGGCCCCCGCCCGCATCGGCATCGAGCGCGAGTTCCTGGCGTCGGGCCGGATGGACAACCTGACGAGCGTGCACGCCGGGCTCCGCGGCATCGTGGACGCCCCGGTCGACGGCGACCACATCCCCGTGTTCGCGGCGTTCGACCACGAAGAGATCGGTTCCTCGACCCCGTCCGGTGCCGGTGGCCCGTTCCTCGAGGACGTCCTCGGCCGCGTGCAGGAGGGTCTCGGCGCCACCCGCTCCGAGGCCGCTCGGGCGTTCCGCGCCTCGTGGCTGTTGTCGAGCGACGCCGGGCACCTGGTGCACCCGAACCAGCCGGAGAAGCACGACCCGACGAACCGTCCGCGCCCCGGTGCCGGTCCGCTGCTGAAGATCAGCGCGAACCAGCGCTACATGACCGAGGCCAAGGGCGAGGCCGTCTGGGCCGCCGCATGCGACACCGCCGGGGTGCCGTGGCAGCCGTTCGTCAACGTCAACACGATCCCCGGTGGCTCGACCATCGGCCCGATCGCGGCGACCCGGCTCGGGATCCCGACGATCGACATCGGCGTCGGGCTGCTGTCGATGCACTCGATCCGCGAGCTCGTGCACGTCGAGGACCTGGCGTCACTCCACGGCGCCGTCGCGGCGTTCCTGGCAGGCTGAGCCCTGGCCGGCTGGACCCGGCCGGCTGAGCCCCGCCCGGCGTCTGCGGGCCGGGGTGGTCGCGACTCCCCGCGCACGCAGGACCGAGTGGTCACGAACTGTCGGGGGCCCCGGCGCCGGACGACACTTCGTGACCGCTCGACGGCGGGCATGCGGCGTGTTGCGACCACTCGACGCGCGGATGCCAGCGCCGCGAGCAGCCTGGCGGTCAGGCGGTCCGAGGGTCAGGCGCCGGCCTGGCGCATCATGAACTCGACGAACTGCGGGTCCTGGAACACCACGACGACGAACGCGATGGTGCTCACGAAGGTGGCCACGACCGCGCCGACGATCGGCACCCAGAACGTGCGCTTGCGTGCCCGGAGCCGGCGGATCGACCACCACGCCACGAGCGCGAAGACCACGACGTTCGTGATCGCCCCGATGATCGCGGCACCGCTCAGTGCACTCGGGTCGTTCAGCGCCGTGTACTGCGTCTCGAGGGTCCGACGCACCGTCGACGCGACGTTGGTCACCGCGAGGGACTGCACCACGGAGATGAGTCCGAAGGCGAGCAGACCGACCGTCAGGACGAAGTCGGCGGGCGTGCGTCCGAACCGGCTCGTCGACGCGGACCGCTGCGACCCGCCCGTGGTCGGGTCGCCGGCTGCGCCGGGTCGTCCTGGAGGCACGGTGCCGGTCGGCGCACCGGCACCGGACCGGTACGCGGTCGCGCCGTCCTGCCCGGCCTGGCTCGCCGCCTGCTGGCGGCGGTCGCGCTCCTGCTGCTCGCGCTCCTGACGTTCCTGTTCGACCAGGACCGGGTTGACCCATCCCTCTGGCGCGTACTCGCCGTACGCGGGGGCGGGTCGGCCGTGGACCCGGCCGCTGACGGCACCGGCGGCCGTCGTCGGGGACGTGCCCCGGGCCTCCTGGCCGGCTGCCGCCGTGTCGTCGACGTGACCCGGCTCGCGCTGCGGCACCGAGCCCCAGCCGTCCGCGCCGCTCATGCCCGACGCCCGCCGAGCGCGCGCGTCGGGTTGCCCGACGCGTCGGTGCGGAGCTCCTTGGGGAGCGAGAACATCAGGTCTTCGTGTGCGGTCACGACTTCTTCCACGGCGCCGTACCCGGCGTCGGCGAGTTGTTCGAGGACTTCGGCGACGAGCTCTTCGGGGACGGACGCGCCGCTCGTGACGCCGACGGTGGCGACGCCGTCGAGCCACTCCTGGCGGATCTCCTCCGCGTAGTCGACACGGTGCGCGGCCTTCGCCCCGTGCTCCAGGGCGACCTCGACCAGACGGACGCTGTTCGACGAGTTCGCGGAGCCGACGACGATCACCAGGTCGGTGCCCGGGGCGACCTTCTTGATCGCGACCTGGCGGTTCTGGGTGGCGTAGCAGATGTCGTCGGACGGCGGATCCTGGATGGTCGGGTACTTCTCGCGCAGCAGGCGGACGGTCTCCATCGTCTCGTCGACGCTCAGCGTGGTCTGCGACAACCAGACGAGGTTGTCGGGATCGGGGACGTCGAGCGCGGCGACGTCGTCCGGGCCGTTGACCAGGATCGTGCGCTCGGGGGCGTGGCCCATCGTGCCCTCGACCTCTTCGTGGCCGGTGTGCCCGATCAGGATGATGGTCCGCTCGGCCTTGGCGAACCGGGTGGCCTCGCGGTGGACCTTGGTGACCAGGGGGCAGGTGGCGTCGATGGCGTGCAGGTCGCGGTCGGCGGCACCGGCCACGACGGCGGGTGAGACGCCGTGGGCGCTGAACACCACGTGCGAACCGCGCGGGACCTCGGCGACGTCGTCGACGAACACCGCACCGCGCTGCTCGAGGGTCGACACGACGTGGACGTTGTGGACGATCTGCTTGCGGACGTAGACGGGCTCGCCGTACTGCTCGAGCGCCTTCTCGACCGCCACCACCGCCCGGTCGACCCCGGCGCAGTAGCCGCGGGGTGCCGCGAGCAGCACCTTCTTCGGACCGGCGACCGGCTCGTCACGCAGTCGCCCACGCGCCGCGTGCACACGCGGAGGGGCGAGCGGGACCGTGTGGCCGTTGGTGATCGTCACGTCCCCGATGATAGGTGAGCGGGACGCACGCGACCTGGGCGCGGGGGCCGGCTGTGGAGAACCCGCCGCTCGCCCGCTGTCACCGGTGTCGGGCACGATGGACGTCCAGCACGAGAAGGAGCGACATGGCGATCGAACAGGGCCCGCCGACGGCCGACAACCCGTGGCCGGTCGCGCTCCTCGGCGCGAAGCTCCGCGACTGGATCGACCGGCTCGGCACCGCGTGGATCGAGGGCGAGATCACGCAGTGGAACGTCGCGGGCGGCAACGTCTACGGCAAGCTCAAGGACGTCGAGGTCGATGCGACGGTGTCGTTCTCGATCTGGTCGAGCGTGCGGTCCCGGGTGCCGGCGGACATCAAGCAGGGCGACCGGGTCGTCGCAGCGGTCAAGCCGAACTACTGGGTCAAGGGCGGCTCGCTGACCATGCAGGTCGTCGAGATGAAGCACGTCGGCCTCGGTGACCTGCTCGAACGACTCGAACGCCTGCGTCGGACCCTGGGCGAAGAGGGGCTGTTCGACCCCGCACGCAAGAAGCGTCTGCCGTTCCTGCCGCACCGGATCGGCCTGATCACCGGCAAGGACTCCGACGCCGAGAAGGACGTCAAGCGCAACGCGCAGCTCCGGTGGCCGCAGGTCGAGTTCCGCACCGTCCACACCGCCGTGCAGGGCGAGCGGACCGTGGGCGAGGTCACGGCGGCGATCCTCGAGCTCGACGCCGACCCGACGGTGGACGTCATCATCATCGCCCGTGGTGGCGGCGACTTCCAGAACCTGCTCGGCTTCAGCGACGAAGGACTCGTCCGCGCAGCAGCAGCGGCGAGCACACCGATCGTGTCGGCCATCGGGCACGAGGCCGACCGTCCCATCCTCGACGAGGTCGCGGACCTCCGCGCCTCGACCCCGACCGACGCCGCCAAGCGCGTCGTGCCCGACGTCGCGGAGGAGCTCGCGAACGTCCGGCAGGCCCGCGCCCGCATCGGCCTGCGGTTGTCGCAGACGCTCGCGGTCGAGGCCGACCGGATCGCCGCCCTCCGGTCACGCCCGGCGCTCGCGTCGACGGCGTGGCTCGTCGACACCCGTGCGGAGGAAGTGGCCCGTGACCTGTCCCGGTCGCGGGAGCTGCTCGACCGTCGGCTCGAGCGGGGCCACTCGGAGGTCGGGCACCTGACCGCCAGGCTCCGTGCGCTGTCGCCGCGCGACACCCTGCGCCGCGGCTACGCGATCGTGCAGCGGGCCGACGGCGGCGTGGTGCGGTCGTCCGACGACCTGACCGGGCAGACGCCGGTGCACGTCACGCTCGGCGCGGGGACGGCGACCGGAACGCTCGAGCCGGACGGGCCGGGTCCGGACGGGTCGGGTTCGGCCGGGCCGGGTCCGGACGGGTCGGGTCCGGCTGCCTGACGCGTCGGGGTCGCCGACGGCCTGGTCACCAGCCGCGGTCGCGCAGCCAGGTCGTCGCCAGCGTGCTCCACGCCTCGGCCGGCCCGAGGCCCTCGGCGAGCCCGATGCCGTGCACACCGCGCTCGAACACGTGCAGGTCGAACGGCACCCCGTGCCGCGCCAGCGCGTGTGCGTAGGACAGCGAGTGCGTCACCGGCACGTGCTCGTCCTCGGCCGTGTGCCACAGGAAGGTCGGCGGAGTCCGGTCGTCGACGAGCAGGTCCGCGTCCACCGCGGACCGCTCGCGGACGCTCGCGCCCGGTCCGAGCAGGTTGTCGGCGCTGCCGACGTGCGGGTGGTCCGTCATCGACGTCACCGGGTAGCAGAGCACCGTCAGGTCGGGCCGGTCGTCGACGTCCGACACGGCGCGCTCGGCCGGCGTCGGTGCGTTCGACACGAGGGCCGCCAGGTGCCCGCCTGCCGACGAACCGATCACGACGATCCGCGGATCGGACGGGAGGCCCGCCCAGCGTCCGGCACGCAGGTCACGGACGAGCGCTCGGGTCGCCACCACGGCGTCCGGGTGGCGGTGCGGGGCGAGCGGGTACGCGAACACGACCGCGTCGATGCCGATCCCGTTCAGCCAGCGGGCGTACCCCTCCCCCTCGTGCGGGGCGTGCATGCCGTACCCGCCGCCGGGCAGGACGACCGCGAGCGAGGGGCGGCCCGGCAGCCCGTCGCGCCCAGCGCTCGGTCCGTCCGGTGCCGGGTACCAGTCCACGCCCTCGGGGAGATCTGTCATGGCGCGACCCTACCGGCCGGTGTTCTCCCCAGGCGCAGCGGGCACGTCGGTCAGTCGGTGGACCCTCGGTAGGATCGAGTCGTGCCATCCCAGCAGGAACCCGAGCAGACCGACGTCCAGTCGCTGAGCTACGAAGCAGCCCGCGACGAACTCGTGCGTGTCGTGAGCGAGCTCGAACAGGGCTCCGCGACCCTCGAGCGCTCGCTGTCGCTCTGGGAGCGCGGCGAGGCCCTGGCCGCCCGCTGCGAAGAGTGGCTCGTCGGTGCTCGTGCCCGGCTCGACGCGGCCCGCGCGGCCAGCAGCGCCGAGGACGGCTCCGCCCGATGACCGACGCGAACGGTCGCCCGATCGTCGCCGAGCTCGGCCGACCCGAGACGGCAGAGGAGACCTGGGCCCGCAAGGACGCCGCACGGACCGCTCGCCGCCAGCACCAGACGGCCTTCAACCTCGTGATCGCGCTCATCGCGTCGCTCGGCATCGTGCTGTTCCTCGTCGCCGTGGTCGTGCGGCCGAACACCACGGTCGACCGCACCGTCGACTACCAGCAGATCGCGGCCGATGCCCACGTCGGCGACATCACCCTCGCCGCCCCCGACCTGCCGAGCGGCTTCACGTCGAACCGGGCCGACTTCTCCGACAAGACCTCGGACGACGTCGACGTCTGGACCGTCGGGTTCGTGACGCCGGACAAGCAGTACCTCAGCCTGCAGCAGGGCGTGGACGCGAACGGCTCGTGGGTCTCGAACCAGCTCGACCAGCGACCGTCGACCGGCACCCGCGTCATCGACGGCACCAAGTGGACCGTGTACGACCGACGGGCCGAGGGCTCGGATGCCGGCAACCACGCGTACTCGCTCGTGTCCACGTTCGGCACCAACACGATCGTGCTCTCCGGCACCGCCGACGACTCGTCGTACCGCACCGTGGCCACGGCCGTGACGAAGCAGTTCTCCCAGTAGCGACCGCCGGACGAATCCTGCCGGACACCCCGGCGCCCGACCACTCGACCTCATCCGACCCGATCCGAGGAGCCCCATGCCCGACCGCGCCGCCTCCACCCCGTCCGACGCCCTGCGCCTGCTCGTCGACGGCAACGCCCGCTTCGCCGCCGACAAGCGCCGCATGGGCCGCACGGACCCCGACCGCCGCACCGAGCTCCAGGGGTCGCAGGCGCCGTTCGCGACCGTCCTCGGCTGCTCCGACTCGCGCGTGCCGTTCGAGCACGTGTTCGACGCGGGCATCGGTGACCTCTTCGCCATCCGCAACGCCGGGCAGATCGTCGACGACGTCGTGCTCGGGTCGATCGAGTTCGCGGTCGTCGCGCTCGGCACCCCGCTCGTCGTCGTCCTGCGCCACACCCGGTGCGGTGCCGTCGCCGCGGCCCGCTCGGGTGAGCCGGTCCCCGCGCCGCACCTGCAGGCCCTGGTCGACGCCATCGCCCCGAGCGTCGAGAAGGTCCGTGCCACCGACGCCGAGCTCCCACAAGAAGCGATCGGCGCCGCCCACCTCGAGGCCACGCTCCGCCAGGTGCTCGAGCGCTCCGGTGCCGTCTCCGACGCGATCGCCGAGGGCCGGCTGGCCGTCGTCGGCGCGACCTACGACCTCGGCACGGGCGAGGTCACGATCGACACGGTGGTCGGCAACGCCTGACGGCCCCTCGGCGCCGCACCCGCACGTCCCACATCCGTCGCACCGGTACAGTCGAACGAGACGCCCGGCGCCGGTTCCGTGACCCACGGAGACCTCGTGCGCCGGCGCAGTCCCCCGACGCGACCGCGTCCGGCGAGCACCCCAGGAAGGACCACGACGACGTGACCGACACCACCGAGACCGAGTTCCGCATCGAGCACGACACCATGGGCGAGGTGCGGGTGCCGAAGTCGGCGTTGTACCGCGCCCAGACCCAGCGCGCGGTCGAGAACTTCCCCATCTCGGGCACCGGGCTCGAGTCGGCCCAGATCGTGGCGCTCGCCCGCATCAAGCGCGCTGCGGCCATCGTGAACGGCGAGCTCGGCATCGTCGAGCCCGCCGTCGCCGACGCCATCGCGGGCGCGGCGGACCTGATCATCGGTGGGCAGCACCACGACCAGTTCCCCGTCGACGTGTACCAGACCGGCAGCGGCACCTCGTCGAACATGAACATGAACGAGGTCCTGGCCACGCTGGCGTCGGACATCGGCGGCACCGCGGTGCACCCGAACGACCACGTCAACGCCTCGCAGTCGTCGAACGACGTGTTCCCGACCTCGGTGCACGTCGCCGTGACCGAAGCCCTGCTGCGCTCGCTCGTCCCGGCGCTCGAGCACCTCGCCGAGTCGCTCGAGGCCAAAGCCACGTTGTGGGCCGACGCCGTGAAGTCCGGCCGCACGCACCTGATGGACGCCACCCCGGTCACCCTCGGCCAGGAGTTCGGCGGCTACGCACGCCAGATCCGCCTGGGCATCGAGCGGGTCACCGCGACGCTCCCCCGCGTCGCCGAGGTCCCGCTCGGCGGCACCGCCGTCGGCACCGGCATCAACACCCCGAAGGGCTTCCCGCAGCGGGTGATCGCCCAGCTCGCGAGCGACACCGACCTGCCGATCACCGAGGCCGTCGACCACTTCGAGGCCCAGGGCGCGCGCGACGCCCTGGTCGAGGCCTCCGGGGCGCTCAAGGTGCTCGCGGTCAGCCTGACGAAGATCAACAACGACCTGCGCTGGATGGGGTCGGGCCCGAACACCGGGCTCGGCGAACTGCACATCCCCGACCTGCAGCCGGGCTCGTCGATCATGCCCGGCAAGGTCAACCCGGTGATCCCCGAGGCCACCCTGATGGTGGGCGCGCGGGTCATCGGCAACGACGCCACCATCGCCTGGGCGGGTGCGTCCGGTGCGTTCGAGCTCAACGTCGCGATCCCCGTGATGGGGACGGCGCTGCTCGAGTCGATCCGTCTGCTGGCGAACAGCTCGCGGGTGCTGGCCGACAAGACCATCGACGGGCTGCAGGCGAACCTCGAGCGGGCCCGGGCGTTCGCCGAGTCGTCGCCGTCGATCGTCACCCCGCTCAACCGGGTCATCGGCTACGAGGCCGCGGCGAAGGTCGCGAAGTACGCCGTCGCCGAGGGCATCACCGTCCGCCAGGCCGTCGTGGCGCTCGGCCACGTCGAGCGTGGCGAGGTCACCGAGGAGCAGCTCGACGCGGCACTGGACGTCCTGTCCATGACCCACCCGAACTGAGCTCCTGCCGCGCGACCCCTCCGCGCTGACCCCTCCGCCAAAGCGACAGATCTCCGCGAACTGTTCGCGGAGATCTGTCGCTTTCGTGTGTGGGGAACAGCCGGGCGCTACACCAGGTCGGGCGAGTCCAGCAGGTCCGTCACGAGGGCGGCGATCGCGGAGCGCTCCGACCGGGTCAGCGTGACGTGGGCGAACAGCGGGTGGCCCTTGAGCCGCTCGATGACGCTCGCGATGCCGTCGTGCCGTCCGACCCGCAGGTTGTCGCGCTGCGCGACGTCGTGGGTGAGCACCACGCGGGAGTTCTGCCCGATGCGGGAGAGCATGGTGAGCAGCACGTTCCGTTCGAGCGACTGCGCCTCGTCGACGATCACGAACGCGTCGTGCAGGGACCGACCGCGGATGTGCGTGAGCGGCAGGACCTCGATCAAGCCGCGCTCGATCACCTCGTCGAGGACGTTGTCGGACACCACCGACCCGAGGGTGTCGTAGACCGCCTGCGCCCACGGGTTCATCTTCTCGCCGGCGTCACCGGGCAGGAACCCGAGGTCCTGGCCACCCACGGCGTACAGCGGCCGGAACACCATGATCTTCTTGTGCTGCTGCCGCTCGAGCACTGCTTCGAGCCCGGCGCACAGGGCCAACGCTGACTTGCCCGTGCCGGCGCTGCCGCCCAGGGACACGATGCCGATCTCGGAGTCGAGCAGGGCGTCGATCGCGAGCCGCTGCTCGGCGGACCGGCCGCGCAGCCCGAAGACCTCGCGGTCGCCACGGACCAGGGCGACGGAACCGGCGGTGTGCACGCGACCGAGGGCCGAACCGCGCTCGGAGTGGATGACGACTCCGGTGTTGACCGGCACGCCGTCGAGCTGGACGGAGCGGATCTCCTCCTTCTCGTACAGGTCGGCCATCTGCTCGCCCGAGACCTGCAGGTCGGCGATGCCGGTGTAGCCGGAGTCGACCGCGAGCTCGGCGCGGTACTCCTCGGCCGCCATGCCGATCGACGACGCCTTGACGCGCAGGGGCAGGTCCTTCGACACGACGACCACGTCGAGCCCGTCGTTCTGCAGGTTCGAGGCGACGGCGAGGATGCGGGAGTCGTTGTCGCCGAGCTGCAGCCCGGACGGCAGGACGGACTGGTTGGAGTGGTTCAGCTCGACGCGGAAGGAACCGCCGTCACCGAGCGCGATCGGGAAGTCGAGCCGTTCGTGTTCGATGCGCATCTCGTCCAGCAGCCGCAGGGCCTGCCGCGCGAAGTACCCGATCTCCGGGTCGTTGCGCTTCGACTCGAGTTCGCTGACGACCACGACGGGCAGGACCACCGCGTGCTCGGCGAAGCGGAACAAGGCCCGCGGATCGCTGAGGAGCACCGATGTGTCGAGCACGTACGTGCGCTGGGCGACCGACGTGGACGAGTCCGCGGTGGGCTGGTGCTGGGTTCCGCGAGAGACGTTCTGAGAGGTCACGACCACTCCATCCCCGGGCCGCGAGCAGCCCGGTCCATGTCCTCGAACGCGGCCGTGGAGCGGGTCCCGAAGCACCGACTGTGGCCGCTTCGATCGGGCGCGGTGCCCGATGGGGACAACGTACGTCCGCCCTCCGACACCCCGCCAGCGACACGCGGTTTCCGGCGTTACGGTCACGTGAACAACGTGACACCGGCAGTCGACGTGGCCGTCCGCCGGACGGGAGGCCCGTGGCGGCGCCGCCCCGCGCCTCCCGTCCGCCCTTCCGCACGTCCAGATCCGCGAAAGCGACAGATCTCCGCGAACCGTTCCCGGAGATCTGTCGCTTTCGCGGAACCGCGCTACTGAAGCGTCGCGTACGAGACGCAGGCGTCGCGGAACATGTCGAGCGTCTCGTCCGTCGTCGAGGCGAACACCGACACCCGCGCGACGCCGAGCCGCGTCGTCGCGGTCACGCCGTGGTTGTGCAGCGCCGCGGACAGCGCGGTCAGGCGCCCCTCGGCCGGCCGCAGCACGACGATGCCGGCGCGCTCGCGCGGGTCGCGGCTGGACTCGACCTCGAGCCCGAACTCGTCCGCGATCGCGAACACGCGCTCGACGCGCTCGGTGACGCGCTCCTGCACGGCGGCGACACCGACGGCGGTCAGCCGGTCCAGCGACACCGCGAGGCGGGCCTGCGCGATGGGGTCGATGCGGGTCATCTGGTAGCCGGCGGCACCCGGGCGCACGGCGGGGACGTCCACGGGCCAGCCGGTGGTGCCGTGCGGGCCGGACAGCGCCGGACGCAGGCGGTTCAGGGCGCGGTCGCTGAAGGCGGTGAAGCCCGTGCCCCAGCCGGCGTGCAGCCACTTCTGGCCGCCGGTCGCGACGACGTCCGCGATCTCGTAGGGGGCGTCGACGACTCCGAAGCCCTGGATCGCGTCGAGGATCAGCAGGCGGTCGCCGATGACCTCGCGGATGCCGGCGAGGTCGGCCAGGTAGCCGGTGCGCCAGTCGACCAGCGACACCGCCACGGCCGTCACGTCGTCGGTCAGGCGCTCCTGGATGAGCGAGGGGGTCATCCACCCGGCACCGGACTCGATGACGACCGGCTGGACCCGGCCGCCGGTCGCCGAGGCGGCGCTCGCCAGCGCGAGCGGCAGCGAGGGGTACTCGTCGGCCGACACCAGCACGCCGCCGGTCAGGCCGAAGGCCGTGTGCAGCAGGCCGGGCGTCGTCGCGGTCTGCGAGACGACCTGGTCCTCGCGGCGACCGACCAAGCGGGCGGCGACCGTGCGGACGCGGGCGTCCTGCTCGTCGAGGGTCTCCATGGCGCCGAAGCGCATGTGCTCCTGGATCGTGCCGAGCACGCGCTGCTCTTCGAGCACGGCGGTCTGCACGGGGCCGAACGCAGCGTGGTCGAGGTAGCCGGGGTCCTCGGAGAAGCCCGCGGCGTACTCGTCGATGTTCACAGGGGTGCACCTTTCACAGTGTCGAACCCTGAGAGCCTACTGGGATCACTGAACGTCAGCGAACCCAGGCCGATCCGCGCAGTAGCGAGGAAGCGTCAGCCGCCGAAGCGTCGCGACCGCAGCCCGAAGTCGCGGACGGCGCGCAGGAAGTCGACCTCGCGCAGGTCGGGGTAGAGCGCCTCCACGAAGTAGAACTCGCTGTGCGCGCTCTGCCACAGCATGAAGTCGGACAGCCGCTGCTCACCCGAGGTCCGGATCACCAGGTCGGGGTCGGGCTGTCCCTGCGTGTACAGGTGGTCGCCGATGAGCTCCGGCGTAAGGACCTCGGCCAGGGTGTCGATCGTGCCGCCACCCGCGCCGTGCGACTCCACGATGCTGCGCATGGCGTCGGCGATCTCGCGGCGCCCGCCGTACCCGACGGCCAGGTTGATGTGGAGTCCGGTCCGGCCGGCGGTGCGCTCCTCGGCCTGCGCGAGCGCGGACACGAGCGAGTCGGGCAGGCCCTCGTTCGACCCGACGTGCTGCACGCGCCAGTCCGTGGTGTCGGCGAGCACCCCGGCCAGGTCGCCGATGATGCCGACGAGCTCGCTGAGTTCCGCTCCGGCACGTCCGGTCAGGTTGTCGGCGGAGAGCAGGTAGAGCGTCACGACCTCGATGCCGAGCTCGTCGCACCAGGTCAGGAACTCCGGGATCTTCGCGGCGCCGGCGCGGTGGCCGTGCGCGGCGGACTCGAGCCCGAGCTGCTTCGCCCACCGACGGTTGCCGTCGACGATCATGGCGACGTGCTTCGGCTTCGCGCTGCCCTCGATCTGGCGGCGGATGCGGCTCTGGTAGGCGCGGTAGAGGATCCCTCGTCCTGCCCATCCCACCCTGCCGGTCACGCACCGAGCGTAGTGCACCGTCGGTCGGAGCGTCCCGAGTGCGGCTCCCCCAGAACTCGTGGCATCCGTTCGGGCACGGGGCTTACAGTCGGCACATGCAGGACGAGCACGAGACCGCCACCCTCCCCCACGTCCCGTTCACCGAAGAGGCCGCGACGACCACGGAGGACACCCGCCCCGCCTGGCGCGGGTGGATCCACCTCGGCGCGTTCCCGTTCGCGATCGCGATGGGCATCGTCCTCATCGCCCTGGCCGACAGCACCGCGGCGAAGGTCGGCAGCGCGGTGTTCATGGCCACGTCGCTGGCCATGTTCGGGGTCTCCGCGACGTACCACCGGTTCCCGTGGGGGCCGACCGTCAAGGCGGTGCTCAAGCGCATCGACCACACGAACATCCTGCTGCTCATCGCCGGCACCTACACGCCGATCGCGATCTGCGCCCTGCCGCACACGCTGATGGTGGTCGTGCTCTGGGTGATGTGGTCCGGCGCCGCCCTCGGCATCGCCTTCCGGGTGCTGTGGATCAACGCGCCCCGGTGGCTGTACGTGCCGATCTACCTGGTGCTCGGCTGCGCGGCGCTCGGGCTGCTGCCGCAGTTCTTCGCGGCGAGCGTCCCGATGACCGTGCTCATCCTGTCCGGCGGTGTCGCCTACATCATCGGCGCGCTGGTCTACGGCTTCAAGCGGCCGAACCCGGTGCCCACCCAGTTCGGCTTCCACGAGGTGTTCCACGCCCTGACGGTCGTGGCCTTCGGCGCGCAGTGGGTCGGTGTGCTCATCGTCGCCCTGGACCCGGTGCGCTGACGGTCGCACGTTCCTTCCCGGAACGCGCGCGATGCCTGGTCGTTCCGGGCGTACTCACCCGGAACTTTCGACCAGGTACGCCCGATCCGCCCAGGTACGCCCGGTTCCGTCAGGCGCTAGCGCGTCAACCGCGCTCGGTGTCGTCCCCGACGTCGGCTCGGCCGTCCTCGGCCGCACGCCGCTCCGACTCGTCCGTCGCGGGACCGTCGAACGCGGTGCCGTTCGCTTCCGCCTCGAGACGCTCGCGGATCTCCGACCGGTAGCGCGTCCGGCGGATGCGCCGGGTCATGTCCACGACCAGGACGATCGTCGCGATCGCCACCAGCGCGATGGCGATGAACCCGACGACACCGGGGGTGACGTTCACGTCCGGCACGACGCTGGGGCTGGGACTGGGGGTGGCGGCGAGTGCCGCCGCGATGGAGCTCACGGGGTCGGTTCCTTGTCGGCAGGGATCCCGGCGAACAGATCGGTCTCCGGGAGCTCGGTCGGCACGCGGGCCTCCACGAGCTGGTAGTCCTCGGTCGGCCACACCGTGGCCAGGAGGTCGTTCGGCCAGTAGAAGAACGCACTGTCCGGCGCCACCTGGCTGGCGTGGGCACGGAGCGCGGCGTCGCGCTGGTCGAAGTACTCGTGCACGTCGACGTGCGTGGTCGCGAGGTCGGGCCGGTCGGCGAACCGCTCGACCCACTCGCGCAGCTGCTCGATCGCGGGGCTGTCCGGGTCGCGGTCCTGCAGCGCCTCGAAGATCGTCCGGAAGCGGCGCGGGTTCATCGTGCGCTCGTAGTAGAGCTTGGCGATCGACCACGGTTCGCCGGCCGCGGGGTACGCAGCGGGATCGGCCGCGGCTGCCCAGGCGGCGACGGACACCTCGTGCGTGCGGATGTGGTCGGGGTGCGGGTAGCCGCCGTTCTCGTCGTAGGTGACGAGCACGTGCGGACGGAACCGGCGGATCACCCGGACGAGCGCCTCGGTGCTGTACTCGAGCGGCACGGTCGAGAACGTGCCGGGTCGGACGGTCTCGCCCTTCGCGGCGTCGGGCAGTCCGGAGTCGTGGTAGCCGAGCCACAGGTGGTCGATGCCGAGGGCTGCCTGCGCGGCGGCCATCTCACCACGGCGGTACCCGGCCATGTCGCGGTGCGCGCGGCTCGTCGCGGGCTCGCCGAGCTGGTCGTTGAGGATGTCGCCGGCCTCGCCCCCGGTGCAGGAGACGACCAGTACCTCGTGCCCCTCGGCCACGTACTTCGCCGCGGTCGCCGCCCCCTTGCTCGACTCGTCGTCGGGGTGGGCGTGGACGGCCAGCAAGCGGTACGGCACGGGACTTCCTCACGGGGGTGAGCGTGGGCGAGCGGAGGACGAGCGGGGACGGGAAGTGCACAGCGACGCGTGAACTACCCTGGGATCAGGATAATCACCCCGGGAGCCCCGAACTGTCCGAACAGCACCACACCGCCACCCTCGACGACCGCTACGGCCGCACCCCGGCCCGAGCGCGCCGCAGCAAGGCCGTCGCGATCACCGCCGCCATCGCCGTGGTCGTGGTCTTCGCCGCCTGGGTGATCTGGGCGGGTCTCGACCAGTCCGACCGCGGCCTGACCGACGACGTCGTGGGGTACGAGGTCCTCTCCCAGCACAGCACGGTCGTGCACTCGCAGGTCTCCGTCGACCCGGGCGTCCGGGCGAAGTGCGCCGTCCAGGTCCTCGACAAGAGCTACTCGATCGTGGGCTGGAAGGAGATCACCCTCGCCCCGTCCGAGCAGCGCACCCGCAGTGTCAGCACCGAGGTGACGACCACGACCCGTGGCGTCACCGGCTTGATCCACGACTGCTGGATTCCCTAGACTGTCCTGATTCGCCTCTCGAGACCGACCACTCGGCCGGTCTCGTTTTTCATGGTCGAAGGGACAGAAGATGAGCAACGACACGCAGGTCACCTGGCTGACCCAGGAGGCGCACGACCGTCTCCAGGCGGAGCTCGACGAGCTGAGCGGCGAGGGCCGTGCCGAGATCGCGCGCCGCATCGAGGCCGCTCGCGAAGAGGGCGACCTCAAGGAGAACGGCGGCTACCACGCCGCCAAGGACGAGCAGGGCAAGATCGAGGCGCGCATCCGCGTCCTCACGAACCTCCTCAAGCACGCGACCGTCAGCGAAGCGGTCTTCGACGGCACGGTCGAGCCCGGCACCGTCGTCACCGCGGTCATCGCGGGCGACGAGTCGACGTTCCTGGTCGGCAGCCGCGAGATCGTCGCCGAGGGCTCCGACCTGACGGTCTACAGCCCGGTCAGCCCCGTCGGCGCGGCGATCGTCGGCCTCAAGGCCGGCGACAAGGCCACCTACACGGCGCCGAACGGCAAGGAGATCGCGGTCGAGGTCGTCAAGATCGAGCGCTACGAGCCGTAGGCAGCACCACAGACGGACAGGAGGCCCGGGGCGACACCGCCACGGGCCTCCCGTCTGTCCGCTGGTCGCGTCCACGGCCCCGCTCGCCGGGGCGCACCACGGATCCGACAGGACACGCGTCGAACGACTCGTGGATCGTCGCAGGACTAGTGCTCGAGGAGCTCCGGGCGGAAGCCGACCTCGTGCAGGCGCTGGATGACCTCCTGCGCGTGCTCGGGGCCGCGCGCCTCGATCGACAGGTCGAGGGCCACCTCGTTGATGACCAGGCCCTGTCCGTGGCGGGTGTGCAGGACCTCGACCACGTTCGCGCCGGCGTCCGAGATCACCTGGGCGACCCGGGCGAGCTGGCCCGGACGGTCCGGCAGCATGATGCGGATGCCGATGTAGCGCGACGCGGCGACGAGACCGCGGGTGATCACGCGCTCCATCATGAGCGGGTCGATGTTGCCGCCGCTCAACAGCACGACGGTGCGCCCGGTGTCGCGGACCGCGCCGGACATGATCGCGGCGACACCGACGGCTCCGGCGGCCTCGACCACGAGCTTCGCACGCTCGAGCAGCACGAGCAGGGCGCGGGCGGTGTCGTCGTCGGAGACCGTGACGATGTCGTCGACCAGGTCGCGGATGATCGGGAAGTTCAGGTCGCCGGGGCGGGCGACCGCGATGCCGTCGGCGATCGTCGGTGTCGTCGTGATGGTGACGGGCTCGCCGGCGCGGATCGACGACGGGTACGCAGCAGCGTTCTCGGCCTGCACCCCGATGACCTTGATCGGTCGTCCGAGCCGCTCGGCCATGCCCTTGACCGCGAGGGCGATGCCGGAGATGACCCCGCCGCCGCCGATCGGCACGACGACGGTGTCCACGTCGGGCACCTGGTCGATGATCTCGAGGCCGAGGGTTCCCTGGCCGGCGATGACGGCGGGGTGGTCGAACGGCGGGATGAAGACCGCGCCGGTGTGCGCGGCGAAGTCCTTGGCGGCGCTCAGGGCTTCCTCCACCGAGTGGCCGCGCAGCACGACCTCGGCGCCGTAGTGGCGGGTGGCCTGCAGCTTCGGCAGCGCGACACCGACCGGGGTGAAGATCGTCGCCGGGATGCCGAGCTCGCGGGCGGCGAGGGCGACTCCCTGGGCGTGGTTGCCGGCGCTGGCCGCGACGACGCCCTTGGCGCGCTGTTCCTCGGACAGGGTCGACAGGCGGTTGTACGCGCCGCGGACCTTGTACGCACCGGTGCGCTGCAGGTTCTCGCACTTCAGGTGCACCGGTGAACCGAGCACCTCGGCCAGGAACTGCGAGGTCTCCATCGGGGTGACGCGCGCGACGCCCGAGATGGTCTCCCGCGCCGTCTCGATGTCCGCGAGGGTGGGGATCGCGGCGAGCGTGTGCTGGGAGGCGCTGGTGTCGGTCACTCCCCCATCATCGTCGTTCCGGGCCCCCGCGGCGAACCCGTGACACGAGGGATCGTTCAGTGTCAGCCTGCCGTCCCCTTGACCGCGGTCGGCTGCTCGTCGGTGCCCGGCTTCGGCACGTCGCCACGGCGCTTCCGCAACTTGAGGATCTTGCGCCGGCGCTTGGTCCGGACGTTCTCGTCGTGCGCGTCCTGCTTGGCCTCGAGCACGTGGTCGGAGTCCATCGTCTTCCACCGGCCGCTCGAGATGGTCGTGACCATGGAGTTGACGGTGGCGATGAGCGGGACGGCGAAGAACGCGCCCGCGATGCCCGCGAGACCCGACGCCGCGGTGACCCCGAGGACGACGGCGAGCGGGTGCACCTTGACGGCGCTGCCCATGACGAGCGGCTGCAGGATGTGTCCCTCGACCTGCTGCACGACCAGGATCACGCCGAGCATGATGACCGCCGCCACCGGGCCGTTGAAGACCAGGGCGACGAACACCGCCAGGAACCCGGTGACGATCGCACCGACGACCGGGATGAACGACCCGAGGAACACGAAGACCGCGATCGGCACGACGAGCGGCAGCTGCAGGAAGAACGCACCGAGGCCGATGCCGACGGCGTCGACGAACGCGACGAAGATCTGCACCCGGATGAAGCTCGTCAACGTCGTCCAGCCGGCGACCCCGGCGCCGTCGATCGCGCTGCGGGCGTTCTTCGGGAAGAGCCGGACCGTCCAGCGCCAGACGTTCTTGCCGTCGATGAGCAGGAAGATCACCGTGAAGATGACGATGAACAGGCCGGTGAGGATGTGCGTCAGGGACGACCCCGCGCTGGCGACTCCGGACAGGATCGAGCCGGAGTTGCTCTGCAGCCAGTCGGTCGCCTGGTTGAGGTAGGAGTTCAGGTCCTTCTGGCTGATCCCGAGCCCGGAGCTGAGCACGAAGTCGCGGATGTTGTCGTACTGCGACAGGGTGCGGTCGCGGAGCGACGGGTAGGCGGCGGCGATCTGGTCGACGACGAGCCAGATGAGCGCCCCGACGGCGGCGAGCCCACCGACCAGGCTGACGATGACGGCGAGCCACTTCGGCACGTGGTGGCGCTGCATCCAGTTCGACAGCGGGACCAGGAGCGCGGCGACGACGATGCCGATGAGGAACGGGATGAGGATCTCGCTGAACAGCGTGACCAGGTAGATGACCACCGCGACGACGCCGACCACGACGAGGATCCGCCACGACCACGCACCGGCGATCCGCATGCCGGGCGGCACCGCGTCATCGACGACGACGGGATCCGTGTGCGGTGTCTTCTTTCCCCAGGCCATGGGCCGATCCTAGCGATCCGAACGTCCTCGCGTTCCAGATACGGCATACGTTCGGACGCCGCGCTGTCGGCGGGGTTCGGTAGCGTCGCCGCATGGTCAGGTCCTCGCTCTCCGCCGCCGAAGCCCGCCGCGTCGCCCTCGCCGCGCAGGGGTTCGGTCGGCCACCGGCGACGGGCGTCTCGACGCGTGCGGTGAACGCTGCGTTCGCTCGGCTCGGGCTGCTGCAGATCGACTCGGTGAACGTGTTCGAGCGCAGCCACTACCTGCCGCTCTTCGCACGGCTGGGGGCGTACGACCGGTCCACGCTCGACCGACTGACCCTCGGCCGGTCCGGGCCCTACACCGAGTACTGGGCGCACGAGGCCGCCCTCATCCCGCGCGACGACCTGCGGCTGTTCCGCTGGCGGATGGACGCCCTGCGGGAGCGCGACGCCGGTCCGACCCGGATCGACGGCGTCACCCGCACCGCCGGGGTCCGACGCGAGCTGCACGCGCTCCTGCGTGCCGAGGGGCCGATGCGAGCCAGCGCGGTCGAGCACGAGTCGAACGTCCGCCGTGGGCCGTGGTGGGGCTGGAGCGACGTGAAACTCGGGCTCGAGCAGATGTTCCGCTGGGGCGAGGCCGTGAGCGCCGGACGGTCGGGCTTCGAGCGCTTGTACGCCCTGCCCGAGCAGGTCCTGCCGGCCGGGTTCCTCGAGACGGCACCGCCGCGCGCTGCCGCCGTGCTCGAACTCGTCCGGCACGCCACCCGCGCCCTCGGCGTCGGCACCCGAGCGGACATCGCCGACTACTACCGACTGCGGTCGGACGACACCGCCGGCGCCATCGCGGAGCTCACCGCTGCCGGCGAGCTCCTGCCCGTGCGGGTCGAGGGCTGGGGTGAGCGGGCCTGGCTCCACCCCGATGCCCGGGTGCCTCGGCAGCTGACCGCCGACGCGGTGCTCAGCCCGTTCGACCCGGTCGTGTGGTTCCGCCGGCGGGCGGAGCGGATGTACGGGTTCCACTACCGGATCGAGATCTACACACCGGCGCCGAAGCGGGTGTTCGGGTACTACGTGTTGCCCGTGCTGCAGGACGACCGCCTCGTCGGCCGGGTCGACCTGAAGAGCGACCGGCAGCGTGGCGTGCTGCGGGTCCGGACCGCGTGGCAGGAGCCCGGCGAGCACCTCGATGCCGAGCGGCTGGCCGAGACCCTCCGACGCACCGCCGCCTGGCAGGGACTCGACGAGGTCGAGGTCACGGATCGGGGCACGGCTGCCGCCGCGGTCGCCGGGGCGCTCGGCCTCCCGCTGGTCCCGCACGAAGCCGTCGACGACGCCGATGCCCCCGAACCCACGGAGCATCTCGACGCCGTCGAGGCCTGACCGGGCTCAGAAGCGGTCGGCGTTCAAACGCAACCGCGCGATGCGGTCCGGCAGCGGCGGGTGCGTCGAGAACAGCCGGTCCATCACGCCGGGGCGCATCGGGTCGGCGATCCACAGGTGGGCCATCGACGAGTTCTGCGTCTGCATCGGTCGGCCGTACGCGCCGAGCTTCTCGAGCGCCCGGGCGAGGCCCTCGGGGTGACGGGTCGTCATCGCACCGGTGGCGTCGGCGAGGTACTCGCGCTGCCGGGACACCGCAGCCTGCACGCCCGCCGCGGCGATCGGCGCCACGACGACGGCCACGATGCCGGCGATGAGCAGCACCGGGTTCGCGCCGCCACCGTTGTCCGAGTTGCGGTTCCGGCCGCCGGACAGGCCGCTGAAGATCGAGATGCGCAGGAGCACGTCGGCGATCAGGCCGACGGCGACCACCAGCCCGAACACCATCGTCGAGACCCGGATGTCGTAGTTGCGGACGTGCCCGAGTTCGTGGGCCATCACACCCTGGAGCTCCTGGTCGTCCATGATCTGCAGCAGCCCGGTCGTCGCCGCGACCACGGCGTGCTCCGGGTCGCGCCCGGTCGCGAAGGCGTTCGGCGACGGGTCCTGGATGACGTAGACCCGGGGCATCGGCATGCCGGTCGAGATCGCGAGGTTCTCGACCGTCCGCCAGAGCCGCGGTTCGGAGGTGCGGTCGATCTCGATGCCGCCGGCGATGGCGGTCGCCTGCCGAGCGGCGAAGAAGTACTGCAGCACCGCGTAGCCCAGGGCGACGGCGAGCACGATGACGCCGATCGACACGTTCCCGGCCAGGTACCCGCCCAGGAACCCGAGCGCGCCGATGATCAGCAGGAAGACCAGGACGATGACGACGGTGTTGCGCTTGTTCCGCGCGATGGCGCTGTACACGGCAGCTGCGAGGCTGGGGTCAGAACTGGACGCGCGGCGGCTCGGCGATGGCTGCCGGCTCGGCGGTCTCGAAGAACGTCGCCTCGGCGAAGCCCCGTCGCTTGGCGAACGTGGAGTTCGGGAAGACCCGGATCTTCGTGTTCAGCTCGCGCACGCCGCCGTTGTAGAAGCGCCGGGCGGACTGGATCTTGTCCTCGGTGTCGACGAGCTCGGTCTGCAGCTGCAGGAAGTTCTGGCTCGACTGCAGCTGCGGGTACCCCTCGGCGACCGCGAACACGCTCTTCAGCGCCTTCTGCATGTGTCCCTCGGCCGCGGAGGCCGTGCCGGCGTCACCGGCCGTCAGGGTCTCGGAGCGCGCCTTGGTGACGTCGTCGAAGACGGCCTTCTCGTGGGTGGCGTACCCCTTGACCGTGTCGACGATGGTCGGGATGAGGTCGGCGCGCCGCTTCAGCTGCACCGAGATGTCGCTCCAGGCCTCGTCCACACGGACCTTGAGCGTGACGAGCGAGTTGTACGTCACCCAGAGGTAGATCCCGATGATGACCAGGATCACCACCACCACTCCGACGACGATCAGCGTCGTGACGAGTCCGGTGTCCATGCGTGGGTGCTCCTTCTCGCGTTCGGATCCGCGGTGCTGCGTGGCCTGAACGGCCGTCGTGAAGTCTACCGACGCGTCCGCAGTGCTCGCGTCGACCGCCAGGGTTCACGGGCGATTCCCGAGTCACGCACACCGGGCGTTCGGGCTGCGGGGCGAACACGACCGGATGCGGGACATCATCCGCGAGGTGTATTGACCCAGCGGCCCGGATCACGTGGGATGGAGCCGGTGAGCACGCGAGGGGACAACGTGGACGACCGGGCCGTCGGGGGCGACGGCCCTCGTCGTCGTACCCGGTTCGTCGCGCTCGCCTCGGCCACGGCCGTCCTCGCCGCGGCGCTGTTGGCGGCGGCAGCCACCCCCGCGTTCGCCGGCACGGCGCCCCACGAACAGGCGACCACCGAACGCGTCAGCGCCGCGAGCACCGCGACCCCCGCACCGGGCGAACTCGTGGGCCCGCCGAGCAGCGGT
Organism: Curtobacterium sp. PhB25; assembly: GCF_004365375.1. Taxonomy (NCBI): domain Bacteria; kingdom Bacillati; phylum Actinomycetota; class Actinomycetes; order Micrococcales; family Microbacteriaceae; genus Curtobacterium; species Curtobacterium sp. PhB25. The sequence continues at coordinate 24,342 of NZ_SODR01000010.1, forward strand.
CGCCCCGGCACCCCCACGCCCCCGCCCGCGTCCACCGGACGACCGCCCGTCGCACCGACCATCGCCGACCCGGGGGACGTGACGAGCAGCACCGCACGGTTCCACGGCACCGGGACCCCGGCGCACGTCGTCCGCGTCGCGGGCCCCGCGTCGACCGGTTCGGCCGGTTGCTCGTCCCAGGTGCAGGCGAACGGTTCGTGGTCGTGCCTCGGTACGGTGCGGTCGGGTCCGCAGCAGGTCTTCACGGTGCGGGACGTCACCGCGCCGAGCCAGCCGCCCGCGAGTGCCCCGGCCTCCGACGTCATCGTGCCGCCGACCATCGCGTCCGACCACCCGACCAGCGGCGCGCTCTCCGGCACGGGCTTCCCCGGTTCCACCGTGGTGCTGTCGGTCTCCGGATCGTCGACGCAGCAGACCGCCCCGGTCGGCCCGGACGGTCGGTGGGTGACCTCGCTCGCGCTGCGGTCCGACGCGACCGTCACCGTGACCGCCTCGCAGACCGCCAGCACGGCCCGCGGTTACCGCTCCGACCTGCGCAGTGCGTCCTCGGCCCCGGTGCGGATCACGGTCGACCGCACAGCACCGGCAGCCCCGCGGATCACCGCACCCGACGACGGCGACCGCGTCGGTTCGCGCGCCACGGTCGTCCGCGGCACCGGCGAGCCCGGCGCCGACGTGACCGTCTACGTCGACCGCGCGCCCGTCTGCCGGGCCGAGGTCGCTGCGAACGGTTCCTGGTCCTGCTCCACCGCGGGGTCGCAGCTGCGGGCCGGCGGACACGACCTCACCGCGACGCAGCACGACGCCGCCGGCAACTACTCGCGGTCATCCACTGCCGTGCAGGTCACCGTGTGGTCGACCTCGGGTACCCCGAACGGCACCCCCGGCACCTCCGGCACCGGCGGGGACGCACCGACCAACGGCACCGGCACCGGCACCGGCAGCGGCAGCGGCAACGGAACCGACACCACCGGCACCACGACCGCACCGGGCGACGGCCAGACCCCCGGCGACGCGGGGACCCCGGCTGGCACCGGAACCGGGAACGCCGGCGGCACCGGCGACGACGGCCCCGGCTCGGCGGCAGCGCCCGGTGACGGCACCGACCCGACCGGCACGAGCACCCCCGGGGCCGCAGGCTCCGGCGGCCACACCGACTGGTCGGGCCCCGCGGGCGACTGGACCGCCGCCACCGCCTACGACCGCACCGTGCCGACGATCCAGGCCGCGTTCTCGTGGCGGACCGTCCTGATCGCCACGGCCGTCGCCGCTGGGTTCCTCCTGCTCATCGCCGCACCCCTCGCGCTCGTCGCCGCCGCTGCCCGCGGGCGCATCCGCTCGCCCTTCGCCGGACTGCTCGGGCGGAACCGCTCGCGCTCGGACCGCTCCGGGTCCGACGACGTGCTGCCGACCTGGGTGTCGATCACGGTCGCGGTGGCCGTCGCCGCCCTGTGCACGCTGCTCGGCGTGGGCGTCTCGCTCGAGGCCCGCTACGTCCGCCTCGCCATCGCCGTGCTGCTCGGCACCGCGGTGCTCACGGCAGCCGTGGTGCTCGTGACCCGGTGGGCGGCCGGGCCCGACCACCGTGCGGTGGGCTTCCGGGTGTCCCCGTGGCTGGTGCTCGCGGCGCTCGTGGCGTGCGGGATCACGCGGGCCGCGGACCTCTCCCCCGCCCTGATCGTCGGGATGGTGCTCGTGCCGTCGGGACGCCCCGACCTGGACACCGCCGCTCTGCGCCTGGGCTCCGGGATCGCCGCCGGTGCCCGGAGCGCGACCTGGCGGACGGTCGCGCTGCTCGGGCTCGCGACCGCGGGGTGGGTGCTCCACAGCCTGACCGCGGGCGGGGGCTTCTGGTCCGCGTTGACGTCGGAGTTCGCCATCACCCTGTGCGTCGGCGGGGTCGGAGCCGTCGTCGCCACGCTGCTGCCGTTCGCGGGTTCCGCCGGCAGTGCGGTCCTGATGGCCTCGCGTGCCCGGTACGTGGCACTCGCGGTCGTCGCGGTCGCGCTCACCGCCGCGGTCTACTCGGGTCCCGCGGGGACCCACGCGTCGCCGGTGCTGCTCGGCGCGGTCGGCGCGACCTGCGTGGCGGGCGCGATCGGGGCCTGGTTCTGGGCGCGCACCGCGCGACCGGACGCGGCCGCCTGACCCGCACCGGGCCTCCCGTCCGCCGTCCCCGCGCGGCGGATACAGTGACGATCGGTGCGTGACGCGCCGTTCGACCGCCCCAGGGAGCGATGATGACCGAGACCCGATCCGACTACGACCCGACGCGGTTCCGCGAGGTGTTCGAGGGCAGCTACACGTACGCGAACGGCTTCGCGCGGAACACCCACCGCTTCGCGGACCGGCCCGCGCTGCGCGACCCGGACACGGGTCGGTCGTGGACCTACGCGGAACTCGGGGACGTCGTCGACCACATCGGCGGGTGGCTCGTCCGGCACGGTGCCGGTCGCGGTTCGGTCGTGATGGTCGAGCTGTTCAACTCACCCGAGTTCGCGATGCTCTACCTGGCGTGCCACCGCATCGGCGCGGTGTTCTCGCCGACGAACTTCCGGCTCGCCCCCGACGAGGTCGCCTTCATCATCGAGGACTCCGCGCCCGTGGTGCTGGTGCACGACGCGGTGCGCGGCGACGACATCGCCCGAGCGCTCGAGACCGCGCCGCACAGTCCGGACCACGTGGTCGTCGTCGGTGGCGACGACCACGCTGCACGCGACGACCACGACGACCACGCAGCGCACCACGACGACGACCCCGCACACGACGCGCGCGTCGCGTTCACCGCGCTCCTCGCCGCCGACCCCGTCACGCCCGCCGAACTCGCCGCGACCGAGCCCCGCAGCACCTACGACGAGACCACCCGCCTCTACACCTCCGGCACCACCGGGCGACCGAAGCCGGTGCCCCTGCCGAGCCTGGTCGAGGTGCTCAGCGCCCACGACGTCGTGATGCACTTCCCGCTCAGCCCCTTCGACAAGACGCTCAACATGTCGCCGCTGTTCCACCGTGGCGGCCTGTACTCGGGCGGCCCGAACCCGGTGTTCTACGTCGGCGCCGAGCTCACCACCCTGCGGCACTTCGACGCCGAGCGGGTGCTCGACCTGGTCGAGTCCGAGCGGCTGACGTTCCTGATCGGTGCGCCGCCGAACCTGGTGCAGCTCGCGAACGCGCAAGAGGCCCGGCCCCGCGACCTGTCGTCCCTGCACGGCATCGTCACGATGGGTGCACCGCTCGACCGCGCCGCCGCACTCCGCTACCAGGAGCTCCTGTCCCCGCGGATCTTCAACGGCTACGGGACGACCGAGACCTTCTGGAACACGTTCCTGCGTCCTGAGGACTTCCCCGACGGCGCCGGCTCCACCGGACGAGCATCGACGGACGACGACGTCGCCGTGGTGCGCGTCTACGAGGACCGCCTGGCCGACCCGAGCGACACCGTGCCGAAGGACGGCTCCGAGATCGGCGAGTTCGCGGTCCGGACCGTGAAGTCCGGCTACTCGTACCGCAACCCGGGGCTCGAGGCGGAGAAGTTCGCGAACGGCTGGTTCTACCCCGGCGACCTCGCCACGTGGGACGAGCACGAGCGGGTGACGATCGTCGGCCGCAAGGACGACATGATCATCTCCGGCGGCGAGAACGTGCACCCCGTCCAGGTCGAGGCCGCACTGCAGGAGCACCCGGGCGTCGCCGACTCGATCGTCGTCGGGATCCCGGACGAGCGCTGGGGCGAGGTCGTCACGGCGTACGTGGTCCGTGCAGCGGGACGGCTACCGGACGACGACGTCGCGGCCGCCGCCGAGCTCGAGGAGTGGACGGGCTCGCACCCCGGGCTCGCCCGCTACAAGCGGCCGCGGCGGTACCGCTTCGTCGACGAGCTGCCCTACAACGCGACGGGCAAGAAGGTGCACTACCTCGCCAAGGCGACGGCAGCGGAGGACCAGGCGGCGGGCCGACTGCTCGAGCCGTAGCAGGCTCTGCACGTGCGCGGCGTCGGACGGGAGGCCCGTGGCGGCCCCGCCCCGCGCCTCCCGTCCGTCAGCCGGTCGCGTCCACGGCCGTGCCTGCGTGCGTTCCTTCCCATGCCGCGTGCGGTGCTCCGCGGGATCGGGCGTACCTGGTCGAAACTTCCGACCAGGTACGCCCGATCCGGCCCGGAACGCCCAGGTACCCCCGGGCCGGTCTACGCGTGGCTCGGCGCGTTCCGGGCGAACAGACCCGGCAGCAGCCCACCGATCTTCGTCCCGATGCACAGGCTGACGAAGGTCGCCAGAGGTGTCGCGAGGGACTCGGGGTCGAACGTGGCCACCGCCACCAGCCCGACGGTCCCGGGGACGAGCAGCAGGAACGCCGGGAAGAACGACACCGTCGCCGGGATCGCCGGCACGAGCCGCTCGAGCAACCGCGTCGCGACGAACAACAGCGCCGCCGTCGCCCCGGTCGCGACGACGCTCCCCCACACCGGCGTCGTCCCGCTCACCAGCGCGTAGGCGGTGACCATGACCGCCACCGACACGAGCGTCAGCCGCCAGCCCGAGCGGAACACCAGGCCGAGGCCGACCGCCAGGACCACCACTGCGACCCACGACACCCAGTAGGACGGCACGGACTCCCACCCGGCCAGGTCCGTGCCGACGCCGGCGACCTCGCCGACGAGCGCCGCCGAGGACGGGTCGACGTGCAACCCGGTCAGCGCACTGCCCGAGGCGATGCCGGCCGCCATGAAGCCGAGCATGATGAGCCCCTGGACCAGCCGCGAGGACCCGGTCACGATGTCCGCGGCGGTCAGTTCGAGCAGGGCGTTGGTGATGAGGGCACCGGGGACGAACACCGCCACCGGGGCGCACACGGCGAACAGCGGGACCTGCTCGAACCCGGCACCCGCGGCGACGAGTCCGACGATGGCCGTCGACACGAAGGCCGCCAGGAACGGGATGATCGCGACGGCCTCGCGGAAGCGCCGGAGCAGCAGTCCGATGACCCCGACGAGCGCACCGACCAGGAGCGCGAGCAGGATCGCCCACCACGGGCACCGGAACACGACGGCGAGCCCGGCGGAGGTCAGCGCGTTGCCGAGGATCCACGGCAGTGCGGGCGGCGGGACGGTGCCGGCACGGATGGCCCGGACCCGCGCGGGGATCTCGGCGAGGGCGATCGACCCGCTCTCCAACCCGAGCACGACCCGGTTCGCCCGTGCAGCCTGTCGGGACGACAGCTCGACGCCCTCGGCGTTCACGATCGTCGCCGCACCGGTCGAGACCTCGCTCACCATCACGAGCGCCGGCAGCACCCCGATCGCCAGGGTCGGACCGACCCCGGCGGCGTCGCGGGCCTTCTCGAGCGCCGAGCGGACGTCGGTGACGGAGCTGCCCGCGTCGAGCAGCAGTGCACCGAGCGTGCCGAGGAGCATGCCGACGGGGACGGTCTCGCCGTCGACGACCTCGACGTGGGCCTCGGGCCGACGGAGGGCGTTCTGCAGGTTCGCGAGTGCGCTTCCGAGTCCGACCACGCAGGCGATGTTAGCGATCGAGCGTGGCCTCGATGACCACGTTGTCGACCGACGGGGAGCCGTCCGGCCGCTGCAGGCACGTGATGAGCAGGAGCCGGCCGGGCTCGTCCGCCCAGACGTCGGCATCGGCGGCCACGGTCGCCTTCGTGATCCGCTCGGAACCGGTCACCGTCCACCGCGCGTCGCCGATCCGGACGCTGCTGCCGACCACGACCTCGGAGCGTTGCCCGTCGACGTCGATGAGCAGGTTGCCCGGGCCGATCGCACCGTTCCGCAGCGAGTGCATGACGACGAACACGGTGCCGTCGGCGCGGTCCGCCAGCGGGACCCCAAGGTTGCGGACCCGGTAGGCCTCACTGAACCCCGGCGGCGTGATCTGCCCGTCGACGGCGTCCAGTTCGCCGAGCGGCACCTCGAGCCCGACCGACGGCACCACGAGCTGCGCACCGGTGTCGGCGACCGCGTTCGACGCAGACGCCGCCGTCCCCGACTCGCCCGGGTCGAGCGTGACCTGCTTGCCGTCGAGCGACGTGCCGGTGATCGCCGTCGGCGAGGCCGCTCCGGTGGTCGCGGTGACCACACCGACCACGCCGACGACGAGGGTCGCCGCGGCGAGCACGGCGATCGTCCAGAGCAGCGCGGTGCGCGGTCGGGTGCGTGGGGCGGTCATCTTCCGTTCCGGGGTGGTGACGGACGTGTCGGCCGGGAGGCGCGCCTCCCGTCCGACACCTGGGTGCCGGGATCCGCGTGGCGGGGTCGACCGCCCCGCGGATCCCGGTGCGTCAGTCCTGCTGGGTGACGCGGCGGCGGTACGCGATGAACGCGACCGAGCCGAGGGCGACGACGCCGAAGGCCGACAGCCCGATCCACGGCAGGGCCGAGGTGCCGGAGACGGTGCCTCCGGTGTTCACGGCTGCGCCGGTGGTGACGGCCGTGGTGGTGTCGATCGGGTCGACGACGACGGTGCCGTCCGCGGTGACCGTGATGGCGAGCGAGACCACGGCGGTGCCGTCCGAGGACTCCACCGCGATGGTGTGCGCTCCGGCCGGGGTTCCCGTGGGGATCACGACCGAGGTCGCGAAGGCCCCGTCGGCGTCCGTGGTCACGGTGCCGAGGACGACGGGGTCGCTGTGCATGACGATTGAGTACTCCGACGCTGCCGGCAGGCCCTCGGCGCGCAGCGGCACCGAGTCGCCGACAGTGAAGGTGGTGGTGCCACCGGTGCTGATCGACGGGGCCGGGGTCGTCGGCGCGGTGGTGGGCTCCGTGGTCGGCCCGGTGGTCGGGCCGGTCGTCGGCTCCGGGGTGCCCGGCTCGCTCGGCTCGGTCGTCGGCTCCGGGGTGCCCGGCTCGCTCGGCTCGGTCGTCGGCTCCGGGGTGCCCGGCTCGCTCGGCTCGGTCGTCGGCTCCGGGGTGCCGGGCTCGCTCGGCTCGGTCGGCTCGGGCGTGGGTGCCTCGGCTGCCGTGTAGGCGATCGAGATCGGCTGCGGCTTCTTGGCCGCGGCGTCGTTCGCGCCGGACGTGTACCAGTACGAGCTCTGACCGGTCTCGTTCTGGAAGTCGACGAAGTCCGCCGGCCACGAACCCCAGTCGGCGTTCGTCTTGTTCAGGCTCGTCGCCGACGCGGGCTCGACACCCTGCCAGTCCGGGCTCACGGTGATGCCCGAGCTCGTGACGTCGACGTCGGTGAGGGTCGCGAGGTGCACGGTGCGCGGCGTCAGCGGCGCCCAGCTGCCCCCGTCGCGCGAGGCCGCGTAGCCCGAGACCGTCGCCGTGAGCTCACCCGTGCCGTCCGCTGCGACGTGCAGTTCCGGGTCCTCGGCGGACCAGTAGGTCAGGCCGCCGTAGAACGCGACCGTGAAGCCGCCGTCCCACGCGATGTCCGCGGTGCCGGCTGCGGCGTCCACGGTGCCCGTACCCGCGGCGAGCGTCAGGACGCCGGCGGTCGTGGTGCCCGGGCGGACCGTGGTCCCGTCGCCGGTCTGGCACTTCGTGGCGAAGGTCGGGGTCGAGGTGCCGCCCGCGGCCTTCGGGTAGGCGATCGAGACGTTGCCAGCCGACGCGGCGTAGCCGGGCGACGGGTTGGTCGCGGTCCACGGAGCCGAGGCTCCCGAGTTGCCGGCGACCCCGGCGGACAGGAAGTTGCAGCCGCCGAAGTAGGCGCCGGCGTTGGCCTCGTTGCTGAGGCTCCAGGACAGCGACGCATCGGTGACGTCGGCGGAGGCGGCGTTCGCGGGGGCGGCGCCGAGCGCGGCGGCAGCGGCGATCGTCGCGCCGAGGGCGACGGCGGTCGCGCCGGCGGCCAGACGCCGGGCGCGAGGAGAGGACAGGTGCATTCGGGTGGTCTCCAAGTTTGGGTAGCCTTACCTAACTCCCTGAGCATAGGGACAGGGTTTAGGTTAGGCAAGCCTAAGTTGGATTCGGCCGGACGAGTTCGTGCGCGGACCTGGTTCGCGCACGTCAAAGCGACAGTTGTCCGCACGGACGCGCCGTCCTGCCCGCGAAAGCGACAGTGTGCCGCGAACGGTTGGCGGCACGACGTCGCTTTCGCGGGACGCACGCGTGTGACGGACGGGAGGCGCGGTGCGGGCGCACCACGGGCCTCCCGGCCGGGCTGGGGCCGGTTCACACCCGCCGAAGCGACAGATGCACCCGCGGTCGCGCCGTCTTGCCCGCCAGGGCGACAGTGTGCCGCGAACGGTTGGCGGCACGACGTCGCTTTCGCGGGACGCGCACTGGTACCCCCGGTGGGACTCGAACCCACAACTCGGCGATTTTAAGTCGCATGCCTCTACCGATTGGGCCACGGGGGCGGGCCGCAACAGCCTACCGATGCGCGAGAGGCGGCCACCCCGAAGGGTGACCGCCTCTCGTGGACTGCTGCTGGGACTACTTGGCGTCGGCCGGGGCCTTCACGGGCTCGGCCTCGTTCGAGACGTCCTTGGCGGGCTCGCCGTACGCCGGGCCGGCGGCGCCAGCGGGCTTGCCCTCTTCGGGAGCCGGAGCGGCGGCCGGAGCTGCCGGGGCCTCGGCCGCGGGCTTCGGACGGGACGCGAAGGCCTCGAACGCAGCGCGCGGAGTCTCACGGTCGTCGAGCGACGCGATGTCGCGGCCCAGGAAGAAGCCACCGACCCAGTCGCCGATGACGCGCCACTTGCGCTCCCACGACGGCATCGCCATGCCGTGGTAGCCGCGGTGCGCGCCCCACGCCAGGAAGCCCTTCATGGCGAACTTGCCAGACTGGAACACGCCGATGCCGAGACCGAGGCCCGCGACGGCGCCGAGGTTCTCGTGCTTGTAGTCGGTCGTCGCCTCGCCACGGATGGTCGCGACCAGGTTCTTCGCGAGCTGCTTCGCCTGACGGACGGCGTGCTGGGCGTTCGGCACGCAGAAGCCGCCGACGCCACCACCGGTGAGGTCCGGCACGGCTGCGACGTCGCCACAGGCCCATGCGTCCGCGATCACGCCGTTGTCGTCGACGACGCGCAGGTCGGGCTGCACGCGGATGCGACCGCGCTGCTCGAGCGGGAAGTCGGTGCCCTTGACCATCGGGTTCGCCATGACACCGGCGGTCCAGATGATGAGGTCGGACTCGATCTTCTCGATCGCGCCGTCGCTCGTCTTGAGCTCGCAGACGCCACCGACGGCCGAGGCCAGCTGGGTCTCGAGGTGCACGTTCGCACCGCGCTGCGCGAGGTTCTTGAGCACCCAGTGCGAGGTCTCGAGCGAGACCTCGGGCATGATGCGGCCCATCGCCTCGACCAGGTGGAAGCGCGTCTCGTCGAAGGAGAGCTGCGGGTAGCTCTTCAGCAGGTCGGTGACGAAGGAGCGGAGCTCGGCGAAGACCTCGATGCCGGCGAAGCCACCACCGACGACGACGACGGTCAGCAGGCGGTCACGCTCGGGACCGGCCGGCAGGTTCGCCGCCTTGTGGAAGTTCGTGAGGATCTTGTCGCGGATCGCCGCGGCTTCCTCGATCGTCTTGAGGCCGATGGCCTCGTCCGCGACACCCGGGATCGGGAACGTGCGAGACACCGCGCCGGCGGTCATGACGATCTGGTCGTAGGACTCCTCCCACGCCTCGCCCTCGGTCGGCGTGATCGTGGCGGTCTTCGTCGCGTGGTCGACCTTGGTGACCTTCGCGGTGACGACGCGGGTGTTCTTGAGGTGGCGGCGGTGCGAGACGACCGCGTGACGCGGCTCGATCGAACCGGCAGCGACCTCGGGCAGGAACGGCTGGTACGTCATGTACGGCAGCGGGTCCACCATGACGACCTCGGCTTCGCCCTGGCGAAGGTGCTTCTCGAGCTTCCATGCGGTGTAGAAACCGGCGTAACCGCCGCCGACGACGAGGATCTTGGGCACGGGGGATGATCTCCTTGGATGGGGGTTTCGGAGTCGAGTCAGACTTCGCCGCCACCCGCCCCGACTCCAGCGTCTGCACCGTCATCATACGCCCGGCACTCACACCGGGAGGGCGACCAGTCCGCGCGCTCGAGCGCGAGGTCACCGATGGGGTTGACGCCGGGTCCGGCGGCGAGGGCGTGACCGACGAGGGCGTGCAGGCACTTCACACGGGTGGGCATGCCACCGGCGCTGATGCCGACGATCTCGTCGACGTGCTCGATCGACTCGCGATCGGCCAGGTAGGACTCGTGGGCCGCGAGGTACGCGGCCGCGGTGGTGTCGTCCTCGAGCAGTGCTGCCAGCTCCGGCATCACCTGGTTGGCCTCGAGGGTGCTGACCGCGGCGGTGGCCGCGGGGTGGCACAGGTAGTAGAACGTCGGGAACGGGGTGCCGTTCGACAGTCGGGGCTTCGTGGAGACGACCGTGGGGTTGCCACAGACGCACCGTGCCGCGATCCCGATGACGTCGCGTGCCGGTCGGCCGAGCTGCGCCGACACGACCTGGACGTCGCGGTCGGAGGGCGGGTCGAAGGGAGGGGTCGTCACGGGAACGTGAGCCTACCGGAGACCCGGTACCCCGCGCACCGTCGCGCCGGACGGGTCCGGTTCGGTGCTACTTGCTCTCGCCGGTGCCCGAGACGTCCGGGGCCACGAGGTCGGCAGCGGTCTCGTCGGTGAGCCCGGACTGCAGCACCGAGGACAGCATCGCCTGCACCCAGTCCACCTTCGGCGTCTGGACCTTCGTGCTGACGGGCGTGCCGGAGTCCGTCGTCGGCGTGGTCTCGGCCTTGCGGTCCTCGGCCCCCATCACGAGGTAGCTCTCCTCGCCCGGGTACACGTAGAGCAGGCGGTCGCGCGCCTGCGCCTCGATGTACGCGGGGTCGTCCCAGCGGGCGACGTCCTTCTTCTTCTGCGTGACGTCGGCCTTCTGGCTCGCGACCTCACGCTGCTGCTGGGCGATCTGCTCCTGCTGCTGGATGAGCGTGCGGAGCGACGGGGCGAGCACCACGACGAAGAGCACGATGATCGCGAGCATCAGCAGGCTGAACCCGGAGAAGTGGATCGAGCGGTACCAGGGCTGCGCCGACGTGCTGCCGTCGGGCATCGCCACGGGGACGCGGCGGACGCGGGGCTTCTGGCTGGGCACGTCCCGACGATAACCCGACCGACGCGGTGGGAGCGCCCGGCACGCGGCCGTTCGGTGGCCTCTCAGCGACTCGCGTCGTCCGATCGCTCCGCCGGGAGGCGCGGGTCCGGCCCGCCAACCCGTCCCGCGCAGGGAGCGGTCACGACCCATCGCCCGGCGCGCGTCCGGCGGTCACGTCCCGTCGGAGGAGTCCGAGCTGGCCGACGTCTCCCGACCGCTCGACGCAGCGCGCGCGGCAGGTACTGACCCCGGCACGGAGGGACGCGATCGAGGTCCGCACACGACGAGACGCCGCCCTCTCGGAAGAGGACGGCGTCTCGGTGGTGCCGGTGCTGCTGGCCGAGCTGCTTACAGTGACTTGGCGCGCGGGAAGGCCGAGCGACCGGCGTACACCGCGGCGTCGCCGAGCTCTTCCTCGATGCGGAGCAGCTGGTTGTACTTCGCGACGCGGTCCGAACGAGCCGGTGCACCGGTCTTGATCTGACCACCGTCGACCGCGACCGCGATGTCCGCGATCGTGGTGTCCTCGGTCTCGCCGGAGCGGTGCGACAGGATCGAGGTGAGGCCGTGACGGTGCGCGAGCGAGACCGCGTCGAGGGTCTCGGTGAGCGTGCCGATCTGGTTGACCTTCACCAGGATCGAGTTCGCGGCCTTCTCGTCGATGCCCCGCTGCAGACGCTTCGGGTTGGTGACGAACAGGTCGTCGCCGACGATCTGGACCTTGTCGCCGAGCTCGGCGGTCAGGTGCGACCAGCCTTCCCAGTCGTCCTCGGCCAGCGGGTCCTCGATCGTGACGAGCGGGTAGTTCGCGACGAGGTCGGCGAAGTACGCGGTGAACTCCTGGCTCGAGAGCTGCTTGCCCTCGAACGAGTACTTGCCGTCGTGGAAGAACTCGGTGGACGCGACGTCGAGGCCGACGGCGATGTCCTTGCCCGGGGTGAAGCCGGCCTTCTCGATCGCGGTCAGCAGGAAGTCGAGCGCCGCACGGTTCGACGCGAGCTCCGGCGCGAAGCCGCCCTCGTCGCCGAGGCCGGTCGCGAGGCCCTGCTTCTTCAGCTCGCCCTTGAGGGCGTGGTAGGTCTCGACGCCCCAACGGAGCGCCTCGGAGAACGACTCGGCGCCGTACGGCACGAGGAAGAACTCCTGGATGTCGACGTTGGTGTCCGCGTGGGCACCGCCGTTGACGACGTTCATCAGCGGAACGGGCAGCGTGTGCGCGTTCGGGCCGCCGAGGTAGCGGAACAGCGGCAGGTCAGCCGAGTCGGCAGCGGCACGGGCCACGGCGAGCGAGGCACCGAGGATCGAGTTCGCGCCGAGGCGGGACTTGTTCTCGGTTCCGTCGAGCTCGATGAGCGCGGCGTCGACGAGGCGCTGGTCGGTGGCGTCGAAGCCCTCGAGCGCCGGGCCGATCTCGTCGAGGACGGCGTCGACGGCCTTGAGCACGCCCTTGCCGCCGTAGCGCGAGGCATCGCCGTCGCGGAGTTCGTACGCCTCGAACGCGCCGGTGGAGGCACCGGAGGGGACGAGCGCGCGGGACACGACGCCGTCGTCGAGGAGGACCTCGACCTCGACCGTCGGGTTGCCTCGGGAATCGAGGACTTCGCGTGCGCCTACGGCATCGATCAGGGCCACGGGGTACTCCCTACACATTGGTTGTGGTGTTTGCGGGACCGATCCTAGCGAGCCGAGGTGAACACGACGTCGACCGTGACGCCCGGTGTGGACAACTCAGTCGAGCGGGCGGAACTCCACACCCTCGAGCGACGTCGTGTCGGCGCCGACGGTCGCGAAGGCGGAGAACCCCTGCGCGGCCAGACCGGCGAGCAGGTTCTTCGTGTTCTTGGTGCGCCGTTCGAGCCGCACGCGCCGGTGCGATGCGAGCGCCTCGGTCTTGAGGGCCGCGAGCCGGACCGGGTCGACGTCCTTGTCGTAGACGAGCACCACGGCGTCCGACTCGGCGGACTCCGGGAGTGTCACGAGGTCGACCAGGCGCTCGAAGCCCAGCGAGAAGCCGACCGCGGGGACGTCCTGCCCGAGGAACCGACCGATCATGCCGTCGTACCGACCGCCGCCGCCCAGGCTGTAGCCGAAGTCGGGGTGCGCGACCTCGAAGATCGTGCCGGTGTAGTAGCCCATGCCGCGCACGAGCGTCGGGTCGAAGCGCAGGTCGACGCCGGGCAGCGCTTCCCGCAGGCGCAGCAGGTCGGCGAACGCCTCGGCGTCGAGCCACGCAGCCCCCTCGACCGAGGTCCAGTCCGCGGCCTCGAGCGCACGGATGGTGTCCTCGAGCCCCGGCAGCTCCTGTCCGACGGTGCTGCGGAGCTCGGCAGCGACGCCGTCCGGGCCGATCTTGTCGAGCTTGTCGACCGTGATGAGTGCGCGGTCGGCGGCAGCGGGGTCCGCGATGCCCCACGACGCCAGCAGGGTCAGCAGGATCCGCCGGTCGTTGATGCGGATCGTGGTGCCGGTCACCCCGAGCTCGTCGAGCGCGGCGGTCGTGGCGCGGATGAGCTCGATCTCGGCCAGCTGCCCGGGCTCCCCCAGGATGTCGATGTCGCACTGCACGAACTGGCGGTAGCGCCCCTTCTGTGGACGCTCGGCGCGCCAGACCGGCGCGATCTGCACCGATCGGAACACCGAGGGCAGCTCGGCGCGGTGCGAGGCGTAGAACCGGGCGAGCGGCACGGTCAGGTCGAACCGGAGCCCGAGGTCAGCGAGGTCGAGCGGCGCCTGGGCAGCCTGCAGGTCCTCGGTGCTGAGCCCGCGCTTCATGACCGCGAACGCCAGCTTCTCGTTGTCTCCGCCGAGCCCGGAGTGCAGCCGCGCGGCGTCCTCGACCACGGGGGTCTCGATCTCGTCGAACCCGTGCCGCGAGTAGACGTCGCGGACGACACCGAGCACGTGCTCGCGTCGGGCCTTGTCCGCCGGGAGGAAGTCTCGCATGCCACGGGGTGCCGTCACGGTCGTCGCCATGGCGTCAAGTCTGGCAGATGCGCATCGACGAGTTGCGCGGCATGCGTCCTACTGGCATACTGCATTCAGTACCTCGGTTCGGAGCGTGCCTGATCCACTCTCCGGACCGATCGCGTGGGCACCGTGCTGCAGTGTGCCCCGCGACCCGAGCGGGTTCTGCGTGCACACCTCTCCCTGGGGGTGTGCCCACCCGCTCACGGGCGCCCTCCTTTTTCGGGTTAGGAGGGCGCCCTTCTCTTTCCCCGCGCACTCACTCCGCGGCGCGGCCGGCTTCCTCGAGCGCAGCGACCGCCACGCGGAGACTCGCGACCGGGTCGATCCCGTCCCGCACCGCTCCGGCGACCTCTTCCAGCATCGCGATCCCCCACGCCGGGTCCACCGCCCCTGCACCGTCGGCCGGTGCCGGCGACCCGGCCAATGCCCGAGCGGTCCCCGTTCCGGGTGCCGCAGTTGACGTGGCGGACGCGCCGCGGGCCTCCCGGTCAGCGACCGAGCCGAACGCGGCGGACGCGGCGGACGCGACGGACTCGGCGGGCGCGGCGGCCACGACCGACGCGACGGCCGTGTCGGCAGCACCGTGCTCCTCCAGGCGCTCCAGCAGCTTGACGGCCCGCTCCAGTGGCGGCATCGCGCGCGGGACGCCGTCGAGCGCGCTCGTCCGGGCCGACTTCTCCGCCGCCCTCGCCGCACGCCACACCCGGACCACGTCGTCGACGGTGTCCGCGGTCTCGTCGCCGAACACGTGCGGGTGTCGACGGACCATCTTGTCGCGGACCCCGGCGGCGACGTCCTCCAGGGTGAACTCCCCCGCGCGTTCGGCGATCCCGGCGTGCAGGACGACTTGGTACAGGACGTCGCCGAGCTCCTCGCGGACGTCGTCCGGGTCGCCGTCGTCGATGGCGTCGACGAGTTCTCAGGACTCCTCGACCGCGTAGCGCGCGAGCGTGACGTGGGTCTGCGCCCGGTTCCAGACGCAGCCCCCGTCCTCGGCGAGCAGGCGGTCGACGACGGTCACGAGGTCCGGTACGGCGGTCATCGCGCCATCGTCTCACCCACGTATGCTGGTCGTGGTGTGTCGGGAAGTCTGGTCGACGGACTACCACCCGACCCCTCGAGACGGAGATCCATGTCGTCCCTCGTCCGCTCCCCCCGCTTCAGCGCCATCGCGCTCCTGACCGCCGCCGTGCTCGGCCTGGTCGTCGCGAACTCTCCGGTCGGCCCTGGCCTCGAACGGCTGCTCGACGCGCACCTGCCGCTCGGTGCCGTCGGCCTCGACCTGTCGATCGCGCACTGGATCAGCGACGGCCTGCTGGCGGTGTTCTTCCTGCTCGTCGCGATCGAGCTGAAGCAGGAGCTCGTCGACGGTGAGCTGTCGAACCCCAAGACCGCGATCATCCCCGCCATCGCGGCGGTCGGCGGCGTGCTCGTGCCGGCGGGCATCTTCCTGCTCGTCACCGCTGGCACGCAGTACACGCACGGCTGGCCGATCCCGACGGCGACCGACATCGCGTTCGCCCTCGGTGTCCTGGCGATGTTCGGTCGCGGGCTACCGAGCGGCATCCGGGTGTTCCTGCTCGCACTCGCGGTGCTCGACGACCTCATCGCGATCATCATCATCGCCGTCGTGTTCGCGCACGACACCGACTTCCTGGCCCTCGCCGGTGCCGTCGTCACGCTCGCGGTGTTCTGGCTGCTCGGCCGGATGCTCCGTCCGGGGCGCAACGGGCAGACGCTGCTCATCGTGGCGATGGTCGTGGTCGGGCTCCTGACGTGGTGGCTCGTCTACCACTCCGGCGTGCACGCCACGATCGCCGGCGTCGCGCTCGGGCTCGTGCTCCCCCGCCGTCCGGGCCACACCCTGCACGAGAACGTCGAGCCGTGGTCCAACGCGATCGTGCTGCCGGTGTTCGCGTTCGCGTCGGCCGCGGTGGTCATCCCCGCCGTCGGCATCAGTGAGCTCTCGCCCACGTTCTGGGCCGTCGTCATCGCGCTGCCGGTCGGCAAGGTCATCGGGATCACGCTGTTCGGCGCGGTCGCCACGCGGATCTTCCGCTCGCCAGGGCGGTCGTCGTTGTCGTTCTTCTCGATCATCACCGTCGGGGTGCTCGGCGGGATCGGCTTCACGGTCTCGCTGCTCATGAACGAGCTCGCGTTCGCCCGGAACGAGGAGATCCTCGACGAGGGCGTGCTCGCCGTGCTCGTCGGCTCGGGCATCGCCATCGTCGCGTCGGCGGTCGTGGTCACGCTGCGGGCGCGGGCGTACCGCGGGCGGCGCGAGCTGTCCGAGGCCGAGGCGACCGAGTAGCGGGGCGCGGTTCCGGGCCCGCGCGGGCTTGCACCACGCTTGCGACGATCCACGCGTCGATCGACGCGTGGATCGTCGCGAACTGCGTGTGCGCGGTGGACGCGCCCACGAGCGGACGGGAGGCACGGTGCCAGCCCGCACCGTGCCTCCCGTCCGTCGCCGCTCGCGACCACTGCACCCCTTACGCGGCCGGCGCCTCCGCCGGCGTCGTCGCGCCGTACACGGCGGTGAGGATGCTCTCGACCCACTGGATCAGGGCGTCGTCCGGCAGCGCCTGGTCGTGCGGACGCGGCATCGGGATGCTCGCCGCGTTCTGCTGCGGGAACCACTTCGCGCCCGGGAACATCCGCTTGAGCCGCACCTGCGACGAGTCGGCGAGCTCCTTGCCCGCCACGCGCAGGTTCGAGCCCATGACCACGACGTCGGACAGGCCGACCTGCTGCGCCATGCGACGCAGGCGGGAGACCTCGACCAGCGTCTGCACGGCCTGCGGCGGCTGCCCGTAGCGGTCGGTGAGCTCGTCGAGCACCATGTCGATGGCGTCTTGCTGCGCCGTCGGGGCCGAGGCCGCTGACAGCTTCTGGTACGCCTCGAGCCGGAGTCGCTCGGACTCGACGTAGTCCTCGGGGATGTGCGCGTCCACCGGGATCTCGAGCCGCAGCTCGGTCTGCCCCTCGGCCACGTCACCGCGGAACTGCGAGACGGCCTCGCCGATCATCCGGAGGTACAGGTCGAACCCCACGCCCGCGATGTGCCCGGACTGCTCGCCGCCGAGCAGGTTGCCGGCGCCGCGGATCTCGAGGTCCTTCATCGCGACCTGCATGCCCGCGCCGAGCTCGTTGTTCGCCGCGATGGTCTCGAGGCGGTCCTGTGCGGTCTCGGACAGGGGCTTCTCGGAGTCGTACAGGAAGTACGCGTACCCGCGCTCGCGCCCTCGGCCGACACGACCGCGCAGCTGGTGGAGCTGCGACAGCCCGTACTTGTCGGCCTTGTCGATGATCAGCGTGTTCGCGTTCGCGATGTCGAGGCCGGTCTCGATGATCGTCGTCGACACGAGGACGTCGAACCGGCGCTCCCAGAAGTCGACCATGACCTGCTCGAGGGTGCTCTCGGACATCTGCCCGTGTGCCACGGCGATGCGGGCGTCCGGCACGATCTCGGCCAGGTGCGCGGCGACGCCCTGGATGTCCCGCACGCGGTTGTGCACGTAGAACACCTGGCCCTCGCGCAGCAGCTCGCGGCGGATCGCGGCGGCCACCTGCAGGTCGGACTGCGGCCCCACGAAGGTCAGGATGGGGTGGCGGTCCTCGGGCGGGGTCGCGAGGGTCGACATCTCGCGGATCCCGGTGACCGCCATCTCGAGTGACCGCGGGATCGGGGTCGCCGACATCGCCAGGACGTCGACGTTCGTCTTGAACTTCTTCAGCTGGTCCTTGTGCTCGACACCGAACCGCTGTTCCTCGTCGATGATGACGAGCCCGACGTCCTTGAAGGTGATGCCCTGCGACAGGATGCGGTGGGTCGCGATGACGATGTCGACGGTGCCGTCGGCGAGCCCGGCGATGGTCTCCTTCGACTCCTTCTCGGACTGGAACCGGCTCAGGGCGCGCAGGTGCACGGGGAAGCCGGCGAAGCGCTCCTGGAACGTCTCCATGTGCTGGCGGACGAGCAGCGTCGTCGGCACGAGCATGACGACCTGCTTGCCGTCCTGCACCGCCTTGAACGCGGCGCGGATCGCGACCTCGGTCTTGCCGTAGCCGACGTCGCCCGAGAGCAGGCGGTCCATCGGGATGGGCCGCTCCATGTCCCGCTTGATCTCGTCGATCGTGGTGAGCTGGTCGGCCGTCTCGGCGAACGGGAACGCCTCTTCCAACTCGCGCTGCCACGGGGTGTCCGGGCCGAACGCGTGCCCCTTCGACGCCATCCGCGCCGAGTACAGCTTCACGAGGTCGACGGCGATGTCGCGGACGGCCTTGCGGGCCTTCGACTTGGCGGCGGACCAGTCCGAGCCGCCCATCTTCGACAGGGTCGGGGACTCGCCACCGACGTACCGCGAGAGCTGGTCGAGCTGGTCGGTCGGCACGAAGAGCTTGTCGCCGGGGTAGTTCCGCTTCGACGGCGCGTACTCGAGCACGAGGTACTCGCGCTGCGTCTTCACCGCGTTGCGGCCGCCGGAGCTGACCTCGCGGCTCACCAGTTCCACGAACTTGCCGATGCCGTGCGTCGCGTGCACGACGACGTCGCCCGGCTTGAGCTGCAGCGGGTCGACCACGTTCTTGCGACGGCTCGCGAGCTTCTTCACGGTGCGCGCGCCCTGCTGGACGCTCCGACCGTAGAACTCCGCTTCGCTGAGCACGACGATGCGCGGATCCGGGATGGCGAAGCCGTGCTCGACGGTGGCCGTCGTGACGATGGCGACACCCGGTTCGGGAGGCGCGGGCAGGGCTTCGGCACGGGCTGCGACCCCGGCGTCGGCGAGGACCTGCACCGCCCGCTCGACCAGACCCTGGCCCTGGGCGGTCACCACGACCGCCCACCCGTCATCGGTGAGCGCCTTGACGTGCGCGATCGCGCCGTCGGCGCTGCCCGCGAAGCTCGGTACCGCCTCGGCACGGACGCGGATGTACTCCCCCGCCTCGGCTGCTGCCTCGGCGTCGGTGAGCACGCGCGCGGTGTCACCTTCGTCGAGACCGGAGTCGAACGGCGACACCGTCCACCAGGTGCGCTGGCCGCGGGTGTTCTTGAGCTGCTGCACCGTCAGGAAGTTGCCGGCGTCGAGGTCGATCGGCGCCTGGGCCCCGGCGACCGCGGCGCTCCACGCGGCCTGCAGGAACTCGGTGTTCGTCTCGGCCAGGCTGTTCGCGCGACCGTTCACCCGCTCGGGCGAGAACACCGCGATGGTGGCGTCCTCTGGCAGGTACGAGGTCATCGGGACGAGGTCCTGCACGAGCGCGGGGGCGAGGGACTCCATGCCCTCGACCGGGATCCCCTCGGCGATCTTCGCGAGCATCTGGGACAGGTTCGGGAACTCGTGGAGCATCTCGCGCGCCCGCTGCCGGACGTCGTCGCTGAGCAGGAGTTCGCGTGAGGCCGTGAGTTCGACCGAGCCGAGGTCCTCCTCGGTCGTGCGCTGGTCGGCGACCGAGAACGCCTTGACGGCCTCGATCTCGTCGCCGAAGAAGTCCACGCGGACGGGGTGGTCCGCGGTGGGCGGGAAGACGTCGAGGATGCCGCCGCGCACCGCGAACTCACCGCGCCGCGTGACGAGGTCGACGCGGGCGTAGGCCATGTCGACGAGCTTCGCGGCGATGGCGGCCAGGTCGTTGCCGCGCGAGTCGGTGCGCAGCACGACGGGCGCGAGCGAGGTCAGGTTGGCGGCGATCGGCTGCAGCGCTGCGCGGACGCTCGCCACGACGATGGTGGTGCGGCGGTCGGCGGCGTCGGCGGCGGCGGACCAGGACGCGAGCCTGCGGAGCGTCGCGATGCGGGTGCCGACGGTCTGGGCACTCGGGCTGAGCCGTTCGTGCGGCAGGGTCTCCCACGCCGGGAACTCGAGGACGTCGGCGTCGGGGACGTAGCTGCCGAGGGCGTCGCGGACCGCTTCGGCTTCACGCCCCGTCGCCGTGATGACGAGCACGCACTGCGGCCCGTTCCGCTCGGCGAGCAGCGCCCCGAGCAGCGGGACCCGCAGGCCGTCGACGACCGAGAAGTCGGCGTCACGAGGCGCGGCGCGGAGCACGCGATCGAACGCGGAGGCGCGCGAGAGCGCAGGGATGATGCCCGAGATCGTCACTCACGAGATGGTACCGGCCCCCACCGACACCGCCCGCGTGGTGCGCGACGGGCGAACACGGCCGGGATCGACCAGCGCGGTCAGGACGGTGCGTGCACCCGCTGCTGCGCGGCGACGAGTCCGACCTCGGCGATCGCCTCGACCGCGTCCGCGGCGTCGGCCAGCAGGATGGGCAGCGACTTCTTCTCGGCTGCGGAGAAGTCACGCAGCACGTAGTCGGCGGGGTCCTGACGACCGGGCGGACGACCGATGCCGACGCGCACGCGCGAGAACTCGTTCGTGCCGGTGGCCTTGATGATGTCGCGCAGCCCGTTGTGCCCGCCGTGACCCCCGCTGCCCTTGAGGCGGACGGTGTCGAACGGCAGGTCGAGCTCGTCGTGCACGACGACGAGGTCGGCCGGGGTGGCGCTGTAGAACCCGAGGACCGACGAGACCGGTCCACCCGAGGTGTTCATGAACGAGCCGGGCTTCGCGAGCACCAGGCGCGGTCCGCCGGGCACCAGGCGCCCCTCGGCGACCTGGTTCGGCGTCTTGTGCTTCTTGAACCGCGCTCCCATGCGGGCGGCGAGTTCGTCGAGGACCATCTGGCCGACGTTGTGACGGTTGCCGGCGTAGTCGGGCCCGGGGTTCCCGAGTCCGACCACGACCAACGTTCGATCCGCCACAGCGTCGACCAGATGCCTTCGAAGGGGTGTTACTCGGAGTCGACCGGCTCGGAGCCGCCCTCGGCACCGGCTTCGGCACCGGCCTCGGCCGAGGCCTCGTCCGCAGCGTCGTCGTCAGCGGTGCCACGCGGGGTGACGATCTGCACGACGAGCGCCTCGCCGTCGGTCTCGAGCTCGGCACCCTCGGGGAGCTCGAGCTCGGCGGCGGTGATCTGCACGCCGTCCTCGAGGCCCTCGACGTCGACGACGACGTGCTCCGGGATGTCGGTCGCGAGGACCAGCAGGGAGACGGTGTTCAGGTCCTGCACGTGGATCGTGCCGGAGAAGGACTCGCCCTCGATGACGACGGGCACGTCGACCGTGACCTTCTCGCCGCGGCGCAGGACCACGAGGTCGATGTGCTCGATGATCTGGCGCACCGGGTCACGCTGGACGTCCTTGACGAGGGCGAGCTGGGCCGCACCCTCGATGTCGAGGTCGACGACCGCGTTGGCGGTACGGACGAGCAGCATGGTCTCGTGACCGGGCAGCGAGATGTGCTTCGGCTCGGTGCCGTGGCCGTAGACCACTGCCGGGATCTTGTCGGCGGCGCGGAGCTTGCGCGCTGCACCCTTGCCGAACTTGGTGCGGACGTCCGCTGCGAGCTTCGTGTAGTCGGCCATGGTGCCTCCTGGTCTCGGGGGTCGACACCGGCGGTCCGGCATCGTGGGGGTCTGTGGTGTTGCAACTCGAACGCGTGCACGCGTGAGGAACGTTCCCTGGGCTGGGCCGGGTCTCCCACCGCGTCGATCACGGCCGCTGTCGCGGCCCTCGCCGAAGTCAATCACCGACTCTACCAGCACCCGCCGGGCGTGTCGTGCCTCAGTGCCCCGCAGCCACCGACTCCTTCGGCACCTTGAGGAAGGACAGCACCACGAAGGCGAGGACGTAGAGGCCGACGAACGTCCAGACCACGCCACCGGGGCCACCCCACGGCAGGACGGCGCTGACCACGGCGTTGCCGAGGAAGGTCGCACCACCGGCCGCCGTGGCGTACATCGCCATCGCGGCACCGCGACGCTCCTCGCCGGCGAAGGCGGGGACGATCGCGCCCATGGGTGTGAACCCGGCGAGCATGATGCCGAACACCGTCCCCGCGGCGGTGGCGAGCCAGAAGCCCCACTCGGAACCGGCCGGCACCAGGTGCGGGACGTACCACCAGGCCAGCAGCCCGATCGCCGAGGCGCCGATGCCGAACCACTTGACGGTGCGGATCCAGCCGATGCGGTCACCGAGGGCACCGAAGAAGGCGTTGAACAGGATGTTGCCGGCGTAGACGATCACCGTCATCGTGAGCCACTTCGACTGGCCCCACCCGAGCACGGTACCGATGATCGCCGGCATGATCACGAACATGCCGAACTCGGGCGCCGTGTTGACGAGCCGGATCAGGACGGCGAGCAGGACCTTGGGGCGCGTGATGCAGACCTCGATGCCGCTGGCGATGACCCGTGCGGCGGAGTGCGAGCGCGGGGCGATGCGGCCGAGCCCGGTCCGCTCGTGCACGCCGAACCGGACGATCACCCAGCCGGCCACGACCAGGACGAGCGACAGGGCCATCGACCACGTCTCACCCGTGTGGCCGCCACCGAACGCGGGGATGCTGCCGATCGCGATGAGCGAGCCGAGCGTCGGCAGGCCGCCGGTGAAGACGACGTAGAACCAGCCGACGGCCGTGGCGTTCCGGTCGCGCGCCACGGTGTGGTTCACCCAGCAGAGGAACGAGAAGGCGAACAGCGGGAAGCCGAGTCCGCGCAGGAAGTACGTCAGGGCGATCAGCCCGACCGACCCGGTGGGCAGTGCCGCGAGGAACGCGACCTGGAACACCACCCACAGGACGGCGCCGATCGTCATGACGCGGCGCGGGCCCCACAGCTCGGAGAGCACGCCGGCGAAGTAGGACGCCACCAGGACGGCGACGCCGTAGATGCCGATCACCATCGCGGCGCTGTCCGTACCGCCCGAGCCGAGGGCCGCGGCGATGTGCGGAGCGATGAAGTTCGACTCGATGCCGTCGCCCGTCATGAAGACGAGGACACCGAGGAAGCCCCAGCGCAGCGGGTGCGGGATGCCGAGGCGGGCGATGAAGCCCTCGCGCCCGGCAGCCGGTGGTGCGGTGGCAGGTGGGGCGGTCGTCACGCCGTTCGGCGGGGTCAGGGTCGTGGTGCGGTTGGTGCGGGGTTCCGACATGTGTCGTCTCTCCTGGAGGGGCCCCGGAGTGCTCGACCCGGCATCGCGGCATGTCTCCGGGGTGCGCCGCGCGCCACGCACCCGACCGCCCGCGCAGTGGCTGCGGGCGGTCGGGGCGTCGGCGATGATGCGAGTCCTGTACCCGGGGCGCCCCGTGCTGATGCGGAGACGGATCCCGGCGGACCATCGCCGGCCCGAAGCATGGTGTCCGACGTTAGACCGCTCCAACGCCGCTCGTCAAGAACGACAACTGTTGTGTAACGATCGGCGGTCGTGCCGCGCGTGGTGGGTCGTTCCGGGCGTAGTGGGTCGTTCCGGGCGTAGGTGGTCGTTCCTTTTGACCGAGTACGCCCGATTCGACCTTCCATCGCGCGCGTGATGGGAAGGAACGCTCCGCGAGGCTCAGCGGCCGAGGCTGCGCCGGTGCTCCTGCGCGGCCGCCAGCAGCTCGCGGGCGTCGTTGCTCGTGGCCTCGGCGGCGTCGCGAGCACGTTCGAGGGCCTCGATCTCCGCGGTCGCCCGATCGAGCTCGCGCTGCAGGTCGGCCCGGCGCTCCTCGGCCTGCTCGAGGTCCGCCTCCGCGGCGTCGACTGCGGCATCGGCGTCGCGCGACTCGCTCCGGGCGGCGGTCTCCGCCTGGCGTGCGGCCTTCCGCTCAGCGGCCGGGTCACGCTTGGGCTCGGGCTGGGCGTCCGGCTCCGGTCCGTCCTGGGGTTCCGTCTCCGTCGACCGGGAGGCACGGCTCGCCTTCCGCGCGCCCCTCGCCTGGGTGATCGGGATGGGTGGGGCATCGCTGCCGGACCAGGCGTCCGGCACCGCGTCCGGGTCCGCGAGCGCCCCGTCCAGGTCGACCGCGTCGAACCCCACGCTCTCCAAGGGCGTCACGAGCAGCCCCGAACGCACAGCGGCGCCTGCGTGCGGATCGGCCATCGCCGCTTCGATCGTCGCCCGCACCTGTGCCAGCACCGCCGCCGTCACCGGGTGTCCGGCGTCCGAGGCGAGGTCGGCCCCGGCCTGCGCCAGCGCCTCGATCACCTCGGAGCGTTGCTGTCGGAGTGTCCGGATCGCTCCGGGGTCGGCGTCGGCCTGGGCCTTGCGGAGGGCTGGCCCGAGGTCGACCGCGTCGTCGAGGGCGCCGTCGTGCGCGAGCAGGTCCACGACCCACGCTGCCGGTGCCGGCTTCCGGAGCTTCCCGATCGCCGCGGCCAGGGCCCGGTCGTCCTTCCGCACCGCGCGCTGGCGAGCGGTGCGCTCGGCGACGAAGTCCCCCGGCGGGACGAGCAGCAGCTCCCGGGCGACCTCTGCGAACTCCACACCCACAGCTTGCCGCTACCAGTCGTGCACCGTTCCGTCGGCCAGGCGGTTGAACGGCAGGTAGGCCTGCTCGTACGGGTACTTGCCGGCCTCGTCGACGTCGAGGCTGACCCCGAGGCCGGGCTCGTCACCGGGGTGCAGGTAGCCGTCCGTGAAGGTGAAGGTCTGCTGGAACACCTGGTTCGTCTGCGGCCCGTGCTGCATGTACTCCTGGATGCCGAAGTTGTGGATCGCCATCCCGAGGTGCATCTGGGCAGCCAGGCCGACGGGCGAGATGTCGGTCGGCCCGTGGAACCCGGACTTGATCTGGTACATCGCGGCGTAGTCCATCGTCTTCTTGAGCGGGGAGATGCCGCCCATGTGCGTGACGGCTCCGCGGACGTAGTCGATGAGCTGGTCGCGGATGATGTCCTTGAAGTCCCAGATCGTGTTGAAGACCTCACCGATCGCGAGCGGTGTGGTGGTGTGCTGCCGGACGAGCTTGAGTGCCTCTTGGTTCTCGGCCGGGGTGCAGTCCTCGAGCCAGAACAGGTCGTACGGCTCGAGGGACTTGCCGAGCTTCGCGGCCTGCAGCGGGGTCATCCGGTGGTGCCCGTCGTGCAGGAGCGGCAGTTCGGGTCCGAACTCGTTCCGGACGGCCTCGAACACGGTGGGCACGTGGCGCAGGTAGGCGCGGGTGTCCCAGTCCTCCATGGCGGGGAAGGCTCCGCGCTGTGCCGGCTCGAAGTCGTACCGGACACCCTCGTTGCCCTCGGTGGTCTTGTTCGACGCGATGCCGTAGATGCTCTCGAGGCCGGGGACGCCGGTCTGCACGCGGATCGAGCGGTAGCCCTCCTCCTGGTGCTCGCGGATCGAGTCGAACAGCTCGGGGAGCTCCTTGCCCGAGGCGTGTCCGTAGGCCATCAGCCCGGTGCGGGATGCGCCACCGAGGAGCTGGTACAGCGGCATGCCGGCGACCTTGGCCTTGATGTCCCAGAGCGCCATGTCGACGGACGCGATCGCCGCCATCGTGACCGGGCCGCGACGCCAGTACGACGAGCGGTACAGGAACTGCCAGGCGTCCTCGATGCGGCTGGCGTCGCGGCCGATCAGCAGCGGCACGACGTGCTCGGACAGGTACGCGGCGACACCGAGCTCGCGGCCGTTCAGCGTCGCGTCACCGAGGCCCGTGACGCCGTCGGCGGTCGTGATCTTCAGCGTGACGAAGTTCCGGTTCGGGCTGGTGACGATGACCTCGGCACGCTCGATGAGCTGGCCGCGGTCGGCCGACGCCCACGTGTCCGGACGCCCGGAGGTGTGCCCGGTCGCCGCGCCGGTGTCGGCGGCGCCCGGCACCGGGGCCGCGGGGTTCGTGGTGGTGTCGGTCATGCGTGGACTCCTTCGTCGGTGCTCGTTCGGGCGGTGCTGGTGGTGGTGCGTGCGGCGGTGCTCGCCGCCCGGATGTCGTCGGCCGCCGCGGTGATCGCGTCGACCACGTCGGTGGTGTCGAGGTCGGGGGCGATGACGCGCAGCACGTCGCGCACGTCCGAGTCTGCCCCGGGGGCTCCGTCGTCGTCCACGAGGTCGGGCTGCGCCGTGACGTGGAGCCACCACGCGGCGATCGCGGTCGCGGCTCCGGGCCCGATGCCGCCCGACGGCTCGCGCTCGAGTCGGTGCCGCACGACGTCGACGACCCGGACGGGCAGCTTCTGCGACCCGCCGGACGCGATCTGCCGCAGGGTGTGACGGATGCGCGGGTTCTGGAACCGGTCCACCAGGGCGGCACGGGCGTCGGTGACCTCGTCGGCAGGCAGGGGCAGTTCGCGGGCGGCCTCGTCCCACAGCTGCTCGACGGCGGCACGGCACACCGGGTCGTCCATGGCCGCGGCGACGGTCTCGTGCCCACGCTGGAGCCCGAGGTAAGCGAGCAGCGAGTGCGAGCCGTTCAGCAGCCAGAGCTTCCGCTGCTCGTACGGGGTGACGTCGTCGACGATGCGCACGCCGGCGGTCTCCCACGCGGGGCGGTCGATCCCGTCGAAGGCGTCCTCGAGCACCCACTCCGCGAACGGCTCGGTGACGACGGGAACCCGGTCCGCGGCGAGCGCTCCCGGCAGGGCGGCGAGGCCTTCGACGTCGGCGTCGGTGGTCGCGGGGGTGATCCGGTCGACCATCGACGACGGGAACGAGACGTTCGCCTCGATCCACGCGCGCAGTCCGGGGTCGGTGGTGGCGCCCAGCACGGCCTCGCGCAGCACCGCGCCGTTGTGCGTGAGGTTGTCGAGGCTGACCAGCGCGATGCGCCCGCCGCCGGCCGTGCGCCGGGCGTCGAGCCCCGTGACCAACCGGGCGGGGACGTCGGAACCGGACCGGTAGCCCTGCTCGGTGACCGTCAGCGTGACGATGGTGGTCTCCGGGGACGCGACCACGTGCCTCCAGGCCGTTTCGTCGCTGCCCGGGTGGGCGGCCACGATCGTGTCGACCACCTCGGCGTCGTCGCCGGTCGCAGCACGCGTGACCAGCGTGTACCGGCAGTCCTGCGCGGTGAGGGCGTCCGCCGCCGCGGGCGAGCGGCCGGTGAAGGCGGTGATGCCCCACGGCTCCCCCGTGGTGTGGGCCGTGTACCAGGCGAGGTGGGCGCGCGCGAACGCCCCGACCCCGACGTGCACGATGCCCGGTCGGCGATCGGTCATGCCGACACCGGGACGAGGGACCGCAGGTACGCCAGGTTGTCGGCGGTCCGGGCCTCGAGGGGCAGGTCGGTGGAGAAGTCCTCGATGGTGACCCAGCCGTCGTAGCCGACCTGGCGGAGGGCGTCGAGGTACTCGGAGACGGACGCCTGCCCGGTGCGCAGCGGCGCCCACTCGTTCTGCCAGATCGTGCTGCCGTCGGCGCGGGTGTCGCCGGTGTCGACCCAGCGGGCGTTCTTCACGTGGGCGTGCGCGAGGTACGGGCCGAGGAGTTCGAACGCGGCGAGGTGGTCCTCCTGCCCCTCGATGACCAGGTTGCCGAGGTCGTGGATGACACCGATGTGCTCCGGGTCGAGGCCGTCGACGAGCCGCAGCGCCGCCGAGGCCGAGGGCGTGATCGTCATGTGGTGCAGCTCGACGAGCACCTTGACGCCGAGCTCGGTCGCCCGGGTCACCGCCCACTCGAGGTCGGCGCGGGTGCGGTCGAAGATCTGCCCGTACGTCTCGCCGGTGCGTTCCTTCTCCTGCCGGTACATCGGCATCGAGACCCGCACCTGGCGGGCGCCGAGCTCGCTCGTGACGCGGAGCATGGTCTCGACGCCCTCGTGGTCCGACGCCTGCTGGTAGCCGCCGATGCCGGAGTACTCGAGCCCGGCGGCGTCGGTGATCCGGGCGATCTCGCCGACGTGGTCCTGGATGCCGGTGAACTGCCACGTGGAGTTGTTGCCGGCCCAGAACGAGCGACCGGCGGGCACGACGGCGCCGTCCGCCGGGCGGTCGTCGACGATGCGCCACTCGACGCCGTCCCAGCCCTGCTCGGCCAGCGTCGAGGCGGCCTGCGACGGGGTCCAGTCGGGGGTTGAGGCGGTGAACACGGAGAACTTCATCGGGTGGCTCCTTCGGTCGCGGTGGCACTGGCGGTGTCCGAGGTCGCGTGGGCGCCGACGACCGGCACCACGTCGTCGTACTTGCCCTCGATCACGTCGTCGATCCGGACGGGCTGCCCGAGCGTCGCGCTGACGTACAGCCCGCGGACGGTGGCGAGCGACACGAGGGCCGCGTCGACGGTCACGCCGGGCTCACGGCCCTCGCGGATCGCGGCCACGATGTCGGTGTACTGCCGACCGTGCCCTGCGGCGAAGTGGTCGGGCTCGGCAGGGCCGCCGACGACGTGCTCCGGCGGGACGACGTCGTCCTTCTGGTCGACCGCGCCCGCGACCGCCGAGGCGTTCGAGGTGGTCGACGCGGACTCGAGGGTGGCGGCGTCGGGTGCGATGTGGAAGTAGGCCAGGCGGTCGTCGTCGACGATCGCCGACCCGTGCGTGCCGTACACGGCGTAGCGGGCGGAGAGGCCCGGGTACGCGGCGGTCGTGCAGTGGATGACACCGAGCGCGCCGCCGGCGAACCGGACGGTGGCGACGGCGGTGTCCTCGACCTCGATGCGGTCGTGCGCGAGCAGCCCGGTCTGGGCCGAGATCTCGACCGGACGGCCGAGCGCCCAGACGAGCAGGTCGACGGTGTGCACGCCCTGGTTCATCACGGCGCCACCACCGTCGAGCGCCCAGGTGCCACGCCAGTCACCGGAGTCGTAGTAGCCCTGCGACCGGTACCAGGCGACGCTCGCCAGGCCGGAGGTCACGGTGCCGAACCCGCCGTCGTGGGCGGCTGCGGCGACGGCGGCCGAGGCCGGGTCGAAGCGGTGCTGGCTGATGACGCTCGTGACGAGTCCTCGGTCGCGTGCCGCTGCGGCGAGCGCGGCGATCTGCCGGGCCCGGGGCATCGTCGTGTCGAGGGGCTTCTCGATGACGACGTGCTTGCCGGCGGCCAGGGCCGCCTCGGCGAGCTGCACGTGCATGCCGGAGGGCGAGCAGATCGCGACGACGTCGATGTCGGTCTGCGCGATCGCTTCCTCGATGGTGGACGTCGTGACGGGGCGGGTGACGCCCATCGCCTCGATCTCGTCGGCGGCGCTCGTGGCGGCGGCGGGGATCGCGTCGACGAGGGCGACGACCTGCAGGTCCGGGTGGTGGACGGCGACCGTGGCGTGGTGGCGTCCGATGACGCCGGCGCCGACGACTGCCAACTTCAGTGGGGTGGTCATCGCAGGGTGACTCCGATCTGGTCGGTGAGGGTGCGGAGGGCACGACCGGCGCGACCGAAGGCCGCGGGGCCGGAGAACCCGCCGAGGGAGGTGAAGTCGCTGAGGTGCGGCTCGAGCGAGGCGTAGCCGGAGTACCCGGCGTCGCGCAGCGCGGTGAGGGTCTGCAGCAGTTCGCCGTCGCCCTCGCCCGCGGGGACCACCGACGAGTCGGCGGCCAGGGCGTCCTTGACCTGCAGGTAGTCGACGTAGGGCGCGAGCTGCGCCCACCCGTCGGTGAACGGCTTGACGCCGCACTGCACGTAGTTCGCGTTGTCCCAGGCCAGTCGGAGCGCCGGCGACCCGACGCTCTCGACGATGTCGAGCACGCGCGAGGGGACGTCGCCGTAGATGTCCTTCTCGTTCTCGTGCAGCAGGGTCACGCCCTCGCGTGCGGCGAGGTCGGCCAGGGCGCGCATCCGGACGAGGACGTCGTCGCGGACGTCCTCCGGCTGCCGGCCCTCGAAGTAGAACGAGAAGATCCGGATGTTCGTGGTGCCGAGGGCGTGCGCGGCGGCGATCGCGCGACCGAGCCGCCCGACCTCGTGCTCGACGGGCTCGTCGACGGAGACCTTGCCGATCGGCGAGGCGATGGCGGACACGGTCTGTCCGCGCTCCTCGAGCAGGCGGTGGAGTCCGGCGAGCTGGTCCTCGTCGAGGTCGACGACGTTCACGCCCCAGGCGCTGCGGACCTCGATGGCGCTCGCGCCGAGCGCCTGCAGGACCGCGACCTGGACGACGGGGTCTGAGTCGATCTCGTCGCCGAAGCCGGAGAGTTCCCACGTGGGCTGGTCGGTCATGGTGTCCTTTCGTGTCGGACGGGAGGCGCGTGGCGGGGCCGCCACGGACCTCCAGTCCGGTTCTGGGTTGCGGTGACTGCCGCGCTCACTTGACGGAGCCGGCCGTCAGACCGCCCACCAGGTAGCGCTGGAAGATGAGGTACAGGGCGACGACCGGCACGGCGCAGACGATCGAGGCGGCCATCATCTGGCCGTAGATCGGGACAGCACCGCCCTCTTGCGTGGTGCCGAGCACCTGCAGGACCACGGCCACCGTCCGGGTGTTCGGGGTCGTCATGATCGTGGAGAACAGGACGTCGTTCCAGCCGAGCAGGAAGGCGAAGATCGCCGAGACGACGATGCCGGGCCACGACAGCGGCAGGACGATCTTCGTGAGGATCTTCGTGCTCGAGGCGCCGTCGATGCGGGCGGCCTCCTCGAGTTCCTTGGGCAGACCACGCAGGTAGGTGACCATGACCCAGGTCGAGAACGGCAGGGCGAACGTCAGGTAGGTGACGAACAGACCCCAGCGGGTGCCGATGATCTGCACGCCCGTGGCACTGGCGATGTTCGAGAACACCACGAACACGGGCAGCAGCAGGAGCGTGCCGGGGATCGACTGCAGCGCGAGGAGCCCACGCAGGATGGTCAGGCGACCGAGGAACCGGAACCGGACCAGCACGTACGCGGTGGACACGGCGAGCGCCGCACTCGCGATGGCGACCGCGCCGGCGGTGAGCATCGAGTTGACCAGCCCCTCGCCGAGGGCGACCGTGGACCAGATCTCGACGTAGTTCGACAGTGTAAACTCGGACGGGAAGTACTCGCCGCGGGCGACCGCGACGTCCGAGTTCACCGAGCCGAACAGGATGTACAGGACCGGGACGGCGATGAACGCGATGATGATCGCGATCACCACGATGAGCAGCCAGCGGGGCAGGAGCCGGGTGACGTCGGTGTCGTAGGGGCGTTTGTGGCGTCGACCGGGCGCGGTGATGCTCTCGGTCAAGGTCGACGTCGGGCGGGTCCGGGTGGTGCCGGCGAAGGATGTGCTCTGGGCGCTCATGCGCGTGCTCCGTCGATGTCGGCGGCGGTCGGGGCGGCGGCGAGCGTGGCGCGGTCGGCGCGGCGCTGCTTCCGGTTGGGGCCCGCGTCGTCACCGGTGTCGAGCTTGACGGCTCGCAGGTAGACGAACAGCGGGATGGCGACGATCACGAGCGAGCAGATCGCCATGGCCGCGGACAGACCGAAGCGGAACGACTGGAAGCTCGCGATGTACGTCAGGACGGGCATGACCTCGACGCTCGACGGCAGCGGGATGCCGAACAGCACGAACGGCAGGGTGAAGTTGTTGATGTTGTGCAGGATCGCGATGATCACCGCCAGGCTGAGCGGGCCGCGCAGGTACGGGAAGATGATGTAGCGCAGCTTCGCCCACCAGGTCACCCCGTCGAGCGCAGCGGCCTCGTGCACCTCGTTGTCCACGGCCTGCAGCCCGGCCAGCGACAGCAGGTAGACGAACGGCCAGCTCGTCCAGATCATCACGCCGGCCAGCGCCCAGTACGACGCGGAGCCGTTCAGCCAGAGCACGTCGGTGTGCAGGATCGAGTTCACGACGCCCTGCGGCTGCAGCATCGTGCGGAAGAACGTGCCGACGACGAACGCGGGCAGCACGTAGGGGATCAGGTAGATCGACCGGACGAGGCCGCGCCCCGGGAACCGGTTCTGCGTCGAGATCGCGGCCGCGACGCCGATCGGCACGGTGACCGCGGTGACCAGGACGGACAGCGACACCGAGATCCAGATCGAGTGGAGCAGGGGCGAGTTCGTGAAGGCCTCGGTGAAGTTCGCGAAGCCGATGAAGGGGGCGCTGAACCACTGCCGCAGCGTGTACTGGTCCAGGTCGAGCATCGCGATGTAGAAGCCCACCAGGAGCGGCACCACGATGACGGCGAGCATGAGGACCCCGCCGGGGATGAGCATCCAGAGCGGACGCTCCTTCTTGTACAGCGGCGTCGTGCCGTGCGGGCGGACCGTCTGCTCCGTGCGCTGCGGCGGTCTGGTCTGGGTGCTGGTCATCACAGACCTCCGTTCTTCTGACGGTCGAGGGTGGACTGGGCGTCCTTCTGGGCGTCCTGCAGACGCTTGCGGAGCTGGTCGTCGGTGACCTCGCCGCTCTTGAGCGACGGGATCGACTGCACGACCACGTCGACCAGGGCGAGCTGGATGTCGGACCAGGCGCCGGTGAAGGCGGTGGGCTTCGACAGGCGGCCCGCGTCGATGATCGGCTTGAGCTGCGGGTTGTCGGCGGCCAGGTCAGCGGCAGCGGACGCGTTGGTCGGCAGGTTGCCGAACAGGTCGTAGTACTCGAGCTGCGCCTTCGGTGCGCTGAGCTGCTTGACGAAGTCGAAGGACAGCTGCTGCTTCGTGCCGTAGTCGGCCACCACCCAGTTGTCGCCGGACAGGATGCTCGCGGCCTCGATGCCGTCGGCCGGGCGCTCGCTGGCCCCCGGCGGGACGGTGGGGAGCAGGGCGAACTCGTACTTGCCGTCCACCTTGGTGTCCTTGAAGGAGTTGATCGCGGTGGTGGTCGTCATCGGGAAGAACGCGGCCTTGCCCTCGGTGAACTGGGCCAGGGCCTGCGCGTTGTTCCAGCCGATCGCGGCCTTGTCGACGACGCCGTCCTTCGTGACCCAGTCGAAGTAGGTCCGGTACGCGTTCTCGACGGCGTCGCTGTCGATCTCGGCCTTCGAGCCGTCGACGATGGTGTTGCCGGCGTTCTGCGCCATGCCCCACACGAACTTCCACGGGTCGAAGCCGTCGGCGTAGGCGATCGCCAGGCCGTGCCGACCGTCACCGGTGGTGGCCTTCGCGTCCTCGGTCAGCTCGTCCCACGTGGTCGGCATGTCGGTGATGCCGGCCTTCGCGAGCAGGTCCTTGTTGACGGCCATCACGAACGGACGGCTGGCGAACGGGATCCCGATCTGCTTCGAGTCGCTCGGACCCGAGATGCCGAACGAGGCCGGGTCGAACTGGTCCTTGCCGCCGATGGCCTGCCACTCCTTCGATCCCATCTCGACGAAGGCACCGGTGGCGTAGGCGGTCGGGGTGAACGTGGTGCCGATGGCGTAGACGTCGGGGCCCTGGCCGGAGATGACGCTGGTCTGGATCGCGGTCAACTCCTCCTGCGCGGACGAGTAGGTCTCCCACTGGATGTCCGCACCGGTGGTGCGCTTGAACTCGGCAGCGGTGTCCTGCTGCCACTGCTTGCGCTCCTTGGGGTACGTGGTGTCCGCGCCCATCATCACGCGGAGGGTGTTCGGGTCGTCGCCGCTGCCGTTCACGACGGCGCAGCCCTGCAGGGAGAGAGCGGCGAGGGCGATCACCGCGACGGCACCGACGAGGGTGCGGGGCTTCAGCCGTGTTCTGTTCATCCGGGGGCTTCCTCCTCGAGACCTCCTCCGGGCGGCGCTGCCCGGTGGCACCACTGTTCCGCCGTTGGCAACATCCGGCAACCGGTTGCCACTTGTTGCCAGACGCGAATACGTTCGGCCTCGTGAGCGACACAGACATCGACGTCTCCGGCGCCGGCAGCGGCTTCGGCACGCGATCCGACGCGAGCGCCGACACGAGCGCCGGCGCCGGCTTCAGCGCCGCCCGGCGCGTGACCATCCGGGACATCGCCGACGCGACCGGTGTGGCCCCGTCGACCGTGTCCCGCGCACTCTCGCTGCCCGACCGCGTGAACCACACCACGCAGGAGCGCATCCAACGCGCGGCCCGCGAACTCGGCTACGTCGCCAACTCGCAGGCACGCGCCCTGACGTCCGGCCGCACCCGGGCCGTCGCCGTGCTCGTCTCCGACATCACGAACCCGTTCTACTTCGACGTCATCCGCGGCACGCAGCACCAGCTCGCCGGCGCCGGGTGGACGCAGTTGCTCGTCGACACCGAGGAGTCCGCCGACGCCGAACTCGCCACCCTGAGCTCGATCAGCGCGAAGGCCGACGGCGTCGTCCTCACCGCCTCACGCCTGTCCGACGCGCAGATCGCCCGGTTCGCCGAGCGGATCCCCCTCGTCGTCGTCAACCGTCGCCCCGCCGGGGTGCCCTCGGTGCTCATCGACACCCCCGGCGGCGTCGAGCAGGCCGTGCAGCACCTCGTCTCCCTGGGCCACCGCGACGTGCTCTACGTCGCCGGTCCGGACAGCTCGTGGTCGAACGAACGCCGGTGGAAGGCGCTCGTGCGCGTCGCGAAGCGCCTCGGCGTCCGCGTCGCCCGCATCGGGCCGCACGCGCCGTTCGTCGACTCCGGAGCCGCAGCCGCCGACGCCGCCGTGCACGCCGGGGCCACGGCCTGCATCGCCTTCAACGACCTGATCGCGATCGGCATGCTCGCGCGGCTGCGGGAACGGGGCGTCCGCGTCCCCGAAGACATGAGCATCGTCGGCTGCGACGACATCTTCGGTGCCGACTTCTGCAACCCGCCGCTCACCACCATGACCTCGCCGATCGAACGCGCCGGCCGTGTCGCGATCCGGATGCTGCTCGGCCGGCTCGGTGCGATCCCCGCCGACGAGCTGCCCGGTGAGCACATGACCGGCGCCGTCGCACTGCCCACCCACCTGACCGTCCGGGAGTCGACGGGTCCCGCGCCCGCCTGACGCCGGCGCACGCCCGCTGCACCCGCCGGCCCTGCCGCGCCCCGCCGTCCGTACCGTTCTCGAAGGAGTCGATGATGACCCAGACCAGCACCGCCACCCGTCTCGCCCCGCACCCCGACCGGCTGCTCCCCGCCGACCCCGGTGCGCGTCAGGTGACACGGACCGTCTACGACGCGGTCAAGGACGCACCGATCATCTCCCCGCACGGCCACGTCGACGCGGCGCTCATCGCCGCCGACCAGCCGTTCAGCGACCCCGCGTCGCTGCTCATCACGCCCGACCACTACGTGCTCCGCCTGCTGCACGCGAACGGGGTGGACCTGGCCGCGCTGGGACGCGCGGACCTGTCGGGGACCCACGCCGCGCCTCCCGGTCGCGCCATCTGGCGGAACCTGGCGGACCACTGGGACGACTTCCTCGGCACCCCCGTCCGCTACTGGTTCGAGACCGAGCTGCACGACGTCTTCGGACTGACGGAGCAGCCGTCGGCGGCGAACGCCGACGCCCAGTACGACCACATCGCAGGCCTGCTGGCCTCCCCCGCCTTCCGCCCGCGCGCGCTGTTCGACACCTTCGGCATCGAGGTCCTCGCCACCACCGACGGCCCCGCCGACGACCTCGCCGCGCACGCGCAGCTCGCCGCCGACCCCACGTTCACCGGCCGGGTGGTCCCCACCTTCCGCGCGGACGCCGTGTTCGACCCGTCGCGGCCGGACTGGAGGCCCGTGGTCGCGTCCGTCGGAGAAGCCGCCGGCATCGACACGGGCACCCACGCAGGGCTGTTGGCAGCACTCCGCGCACGTCGCCAGTACTTCATCGAGCACGGCGCGACGGCCACGGACACCGGGGTGCTCGACGCCGGATCGTCGCCGTTGTCCGCCACGTCGCGCGAGCGAATCCACGCCGAGGCGCTCCGCGACCCGTCGTCCGTCTCCGAGGCGGACGCCACCGCGTACCGGCACGACATGCTCTACCGCTGGGCCGAGATGAGCGTCGAGGACGGCCTCGTCATGCAGCTGCACCCCGGCGTCATCCGGAACCACCACGCACCGACGCTCGAACGCTTCGGCCCGGACACCGGCCACGACCTGCCCGCCGTCGGCTCCTTCACCACGCCGCTGCGACCGCTCCTGGAGTCCTTCGGCACCGCTCCGGGCTTCCACCTCGTGCTGTTCACCGTCGACGAGACCGTCTTCTCGCGCGAGATCGGCCCGCTCGCCGGCTTCTACCCCGCCGTGTACGCCGGAGCGCCGTGGTGGTTCATCGACACCCCGGCGGCGATCGGCCGCTACCGCTCCGCGATCACCGACTCGGCGTCGTTCACGAAGACCTCCGGGTTCATCGACGACACCCGGGCGTACTGCTCCATCCCCGCGCGGCACGACATGGCGCGGCGAGCGGACGCGGCGTACCTGGCGTCGCTCGTCGTCACGCACGAGATCTCGGAGGAGGACGCCGTCCGCACCGCGGGGCGGATCGTGTCCGACATCCCGCGGGCGACGTTCAAGCTGTAGCGGTGCGGGCCGGGGCCGTGACGCTGCGGACGCGTACCAGCGCGGAACGGATCTCGGCTTCGGCGGTCTCGGCGTCGAGCGCCCACCGGCACTCGAGCGAGACGGCGCCCCGGTACCCGCCGTCGTGCACGGCGGCGAGGAACTCGCGCCAGACGTCGTCGACCGTGCCGGGCGGCCGACGGTTCGGATCGCTGAGGTGGACGTGCCCGATCCGGTCGCCGTGGCGCCGCAGGACCTCGAACGACTCGCCCTCGTTCCGGATGTGGAACAGGTCGGCGACGACGCCGACGCCGTCGAGGGCGGCACCGTCGAGGAACGACACCGTCGCATCGACTGTGTGCAGGATGTTCGTCTCCGCGCGGCTCAGCGGCTCCACCACGATGCGCAGGTCGTTCGCGGCGGCCACATCGCGTGCGGTCCGGACCACCTCGCCGAACCGGCGCAGGGCGTCGTCGCCCGCCATGCCGTCGGGAGCGTTCCGAGCGGTCCCCGACCCGAAGACGATCGTCGCGCCCGGTTCCGCGACCGACCGCACGATCGGCAGGACCGACTCGAAGTAGGACCGGACCGTCCCGGGCTCCGTGGTCAGCAGCGGGAGGTCGCCGGGCACCAGGATGGCGAAGGACGGGAACCGCTGGCCGGCGTAGACCTCGTTCCGCCGCCACCCCGTTCCGTCTTGGACCGCGAGGTTGCCGGCGATCGTCGGCTCCACGTGGTCGGCGCCCGCGCGGCGGACCACCTCGGTCAGTTCTGCCCCGGCCACGACGCCGAGTCCGCTGGACGACATGCGGTCCATGCAACTCGTCCGAGGTCCCGACGGCGACTGTTGCCGTCCGTTGCCACCGGCGCCGGTACGGTCGGACGATGGACCTCGACGTCACCGCTGCGTACGGCGACCGTGCGGGCGAGTACGCGGAGGTCCTCGGATCGATGTCGGCCGTCCACGACGAGGACCGGACTCAGGTCGAGGCCTGGGCGTCGGGATCCGGGGCTCGCATCCTCGACGCAGGGTGCGGGCCGGGGCACTGGGCCGCACACCTGGCGGATCGTGGGCACGCGGTGATCGGCATCGACGCGGTCGCACCCTTCGTCGAGCACGCACGACGCGCGCACGACGGCGTCGACTTCCGCCTGGGCGCGATCGAGTCCACCGGTCTCGACGACGGCAGCGTCGACGGGGTGCTCGCCTGGTACTCCGTGATCCACCACGATCCGTCCTGCGTCGGCGAGGTCTTCGCCGAGTTCCGCAGGGTGCTCCGGCCGGGCGGCGGCCTGCTGGTCGGGTTCTTCGAAGGGCCCTGGATCGAGTCCTTCGACCACGCGGTCGTCACGGCGTACCGGTGGCCGACGAGCGCGCTGGCGGAGGTCCTCGACGACCACGGGTTCGACGTGGTGGACGTCCGGGCCCGGGTCGATCAGGGACAGCGGCCGCACGCTGCCATCCGCGCGAAGCGGCGGTGAGGTGCCTCAGCCGGCGGTGCCATCCGCTGAAGCCGTCGTTCAGGCTTCAGCAACCAGCGATTGCAGCACCGCGGAGATGTCCGCAACCGCGTCCAACTCCCCCTCGGCGATGGCGATGATCAGTTCGTACGCCTCGTCGTTCGTCGCGCGCAACCGAAGCCCGTTGACCCCGAGGAACACCACCAGCAGCATCAACCCCAGGCGCTTGTTGCCGTCGACGAGTGCATGGTTCCGAACCGCGGAGTGCACGAGCGCTGCCGCCTTCTCGAGCAACGACGGATAGGCGTCGCGTCCACCGACCGAGGTCGCTGGTCGGGCCACCGCGGCCTCGAGGAGTCCAGCATCTCGGATGACGAAGTCCGGCCCCAACGTCCGCCGAGCGATGTGCAGCGCTTCGTCGATCGTCAGGTGGATCATCGTCCGAGTCGCTCGAGCGCCTCGGCGAAGTTCGGCAACTCGCGGTCGAGGACCCCGTCGATGAGGTCACGTCGGCTGTGGTGCTCGATGTACTCGCGGATCGCTTCCCGCGCGATGTCCTGCATCGATCGGGCTTCGAGGTCGGCCCGGGTTCGGAGCGCAGCCGCCTCGGCATCGTCCAGTCGAAGGGTCATGGCCATGCGCAGGACGGTATCACAGTTGATACCACGGTCATCGATCAGCAGCACCGACCGGCGTCCCTTCGCTCGAGGCGTCGACGTCGATCTCGATGGTGGGGTCGACGCGTGGCGGCTTGATGCGACCTGTCACTGGATTGTTCACTGTCATGATCCGAGTGTTGCGCGGTCGCTTCTCCGCCGGGGGAAGGCCTGGGAGAGGTTGTGGACGATCCCTTGCGAGGACTTCACTGTGGAGAAGTGAGGCTCAGCCGGAAGTGACCGACAGCGCCGCGAGGATCGTCGTCACCGTGTCGTCGACCGGCCCGTCGATGGAGACGTCGACGGCGGCCTCGTCGGCCTGCGGCCG
The DNA here is from genome assembly GCF_004365375.1 of Curtobacterium sp. PhB25. Classification (NCBI taxonomy): domain Bacteria; kingdom Bacillati; phylum Actinomycetota; class Actinomycetes; order Micrococcales; family Microbacteriaceae; genus Curtobacterium; species Curtobacterium sp. PhB25. The sequence continues at coordinate 62,866 of NZ_SODR01000010.1, forward strand.
TTCGAGCGTCGCGAACTGGGAGTCGAGCAGCGACGACGGCATGTACTCGTGGTGCCGGTGCGCCTGCCGCTCGGCGATGAGGTCGTGCGAGCCGTCCAGGAACGCGATGACGAGGCCCGGCGCCGACTGCCGGAGCCGATCGCGGTAGACGCGCTTGAGGGCGGAGTTGGCCATCACGCAGCGGCTCCCGGACGTCTCGACGGCGGCGATCCGCGCGGCGCAGGCGTCGAGCCACGGCCAGCGGTCGTCGTCGGTGAGGGGGATGCCCTGCCGCATCTTCTCCTTGTTCGCGGCCGGGTGCAGGTCGTCGGCGTCGACGAACACGGTCGGTTGGCCCTGCTCGGCGAGCGCGTCGGCGAGCGCCTGCCCGATGGTGGACTTGCCGGAACCGGAGACGCCCATGACGAGGACGGGTGGGAGGACAGCGGTGTCGGTCATCCCTCCACAGTATTGACGGGGTGAACAGTGGTCCCCAGTTGCCGTAACACCCGTGCGGTCCCAGGGCGCCGACCGTAGGTTGGTCTCACGTCCGGACAAAGGAGACGACGTGGCAGACAGCACTGGTCAGGCGAACATCGGGGTCATCGGCCTCGCCGTCATGGGGTCGAACCTCGCACGCAACCTCGCGTCGCGTGAAGGCAACACGGTCGCGGTGTACAACCGCACCTACGCCCGCACCGAAGAACTCATCAAGGAGCACGGCGACGCCGGCTTCATCGCGTCCGAGGACATCGACGGCTTCGTCGCCTCGCTCTCGAAGCCGCGCACGGCGATCATCATGGTGCAGGCCGGCAAGGGCACCGACGCCGTGATCTCGCAGCTCGCCGAGAAGTTCGAGGAAGGCGACATCATCGTCGACGGCGGCAACGCCAACTTCCACGACACGATCCGGCGTGAGCACGACCTGCGCGAGAAGGGTCTCAACTTCGTGGGCACGGGCATCTCCGGTGGTGAAGAGGGCGCGCTCAAGGGGCCGTCGATCATGCCCGGCGGCTCGAAGGAAGCCTGGGAGACCCTGGGCCCCATCCTCAAGTCGATCGCGGCGGTCGCCGAGGGCGAGCCCTGCGTGACCCACATCGGCACCGACGGCGCCGGCCACTTCGTCAAGATGGTGCACAACGGCATCGAGTACGCCGACATGCAGCTCATCGCCGAGTCCTACGACCTGCTCCGCCGCGTCGGCGGGCTCTCCGTCGAGGACCTGGTCAAGGTGTTCCAGGAGTGGAACGGCGGCGACCTCGAGTCCTACCTGATCGAGATCACGGTCGAGGTCCTGAAGCAGCGCGACGCCGACTCCGGCAAGCCCCTCGTCGACGTCATCCGCGACGAAGCGGGTTCCAAGGGCACCGGCGTGTGGACCGTGCAGAACGCGGTCGGACTCGGCATCCCGGTCTCCGGCATCGGCGAAGCGGTGTTCGCCCGCGCGGTGTCGTCGAAGCCGTCGCAGCGGGCTTCGGTGCAGCAGGCGTTCCCGGACCGGCCCGACATCGCCGAGGTCCCCGACGGCTTCGAGGACGACGTCCGCGCGGCGCTCTACGCCTCGAAGGTCGTCGCCTACGCGCAGGGCTTCGACCTGATCATCGCCGGGGCCAAGGAGTACGGCTGGGACATCAACCTCGGCAACGTGGCGAAGATCTGGCGGGGTGGCTGCATCATCCGTGCCCAGTTCCTCAACCGCATCGTCGAGGCGTACGACAAGAACCCCTCGCTCGAGAGCCTGCTGGTCGACCCGTACTTCGCGAACGCCGTGCAGGAGGGCGAAGCCGCCTGGCGCCGCATCGTCGGGATCGCCGCCGCGTCGGGGATCCCCGCGCCGGGCTTCTCGTCGGCGCTGTCCTACTTCGACTCGCTCGCCTCCGAGCGGCTGCCCGCCTCGCTCATCCAGGGGCAGCGCGACTTCTTCGGCGCGCACACCTACCAGCGCATCGACAAGGACGGCACCTTCCACACGCTGTGGTCCGACGACGACCGCCGCGAGGTCGACCAGGAACCGTCCACCCACTAGACCGCGGCACGACCGCACCCTCGAAGGGCCCTGCCGATCGGCGGGGCCCTTCCCACGTCCGACAGCAGTGCGCTCGGTCACGACGATGTGCTCGGTTCAGGCGACGATGCGCTCGCGCGCGAGGTCGGCGACGAGCCGGTCCAGCCGCTGTCCGCGGCCGAGCAGCCGACGAGAGCCGGGAGCCGTCCGCACGAAGAAGGTCGCGACCGCCGGGGTGTCGTCCGGCCGGACGTAGTGGATCGCGACCGCGCACGCCCGACGGGCATCGGCGCGGTCACCGTCGCCGTGGACGTCCTCGATCCCGACGTGCACCACCCGGCTCCACCGGACCACGAGCAACCGTGTGGCCTTGCGGTCGTCGAGTTCCCACAGGGAGGCCTCGGTCGCCCCGAACGCCCACGTCACACGGGCACCGAGGCTCACCTCCGGCCGGACCTCGGCGATCGCGTCGCGCAGTTCGGTCGTCGGAGCCGCCGGCACGAGCCAGACCGTGGGGTCGATGCGGCGGATGGCGAGCGCGAGGGCCTCGTCAGCGTGCCGGCGACGTACCGCAGCGGCACGGAAGACCGCGACCACGATGACCGTGACGCCCAGCGCGATCGCACCGAACTCGACGATCCCGAACCAGGACAGGTCCACGTCGGGCGCCGTCGCGACGACGATGATCCGCGCGGTGAGGAGCGCTGCCCAGATGCCCACGATCACCCACCGCAACGTGGACAGGCGCTGCGCCGCCGACATCGGCGTGCGGTCGGAGCGGCGGGCGCGGCCGGGGCGCGGAACTGGATCTGGACGCCTCGGCACACCCCGATCCTCGCACGGCCCGATCGGCAGGTGCTGGCCGGGGTCGGTGAACGCCCGGGGAACCGCACGCACAGCGGACGAGCGGCCGGGCGACCTACGCTCGGGCGGTGACCACCGAACGCACCACGGACGTCCCGACGCCGGACGACCCATCGACGGACGAACGCCCCGCCGGAGCCCCGCTCCGCCGGCCCGCGGTCCTCGCTGCGGCCGTCGGTCTCGTGGCCGCCGCCGCCTTCCTCGGGATCGCCGAGTTCGGGGCGCTGCTCCTCGGTGGTGCCGGCAGTCCGTTGGTGGCCGTCGGGTCCGCCGTGATCGACCTCGCACCGGCGGGGGCAAAGAACCTGATGGTCGCCCTGTTCGGCACCGGCGACAAGGTCGCACTCTTCGCGCTCATGACCGTCATCGTCGCGGCGATCAGCGCCGGGGCCGGGGTCCTCGAGCGCGCTCGGCCGCCCTTCGGGGCGCTCGTCTTCGCCGTCGGCGGCGTGCTCGCGCTCATCGCGGTGAGCACCCGTTCCGGCAGCGGCACGTTCGACGGCGCTCCCACCGTGTTCGGCGTGGCGGCCGCCGTGATCACCCTGCGGCTGCTGCTCCGCCGGCTCCGGCGCTGGGAGGCCGCAGCGGCCGTCCCGTCGGCGTCACCGCGACCGGCCTCGACCGAGCGCCGCGCGTTCCTGGTCTGGGGTGTCACGACCGCAGCGGTCGCGGTCGTGGTGGGCACGGCCTCCCGGGTGGGGTCGTCCGCGATGCAGGCGGTCGCCGCTGCCCGACGAGCCGTGCGCCTGCCCGCGGCGGCGACGCCCGCACCGGCCGTGCCGGGCGGCGCCTCGCTCGACGTCGACGGGATCACGCCGTACGTCACACCGAACGCCGACTTCTACCGGATCGACACCGCGCTGCGCGTCCCCTCCATCGATCCGGGTGACTGGAGCCTGCGCATCCACGGCGCCGTCGAGAACGAGATCACGCTGACGTGGGACGAGCTGCTGGCCCTGCCGCTGGAAGAGCACATGGCCACCCTGAGCTGCGTGTCCAACGAGGTCGGCGGCGACCTGATCGGCAACGCGCTCTGGCTCGGGTACCCGATCCGGGAGCTGCTGGCCCGCGCGAAGCCGACCGGGGACGCCGACATGGTGCTGTCCCGCAGCATCGACGGGTTCACCGCCGGGACGCCGTTGGACGTCCTGCAGGACGAGGGCACCGACGCGCTCCTCGCCATCGGCATGAACGGCGAACCGCTGCCGACCGAGCACGGATTCCCGGCGCGGATGGTCGTGCCCGGGCTGTTCGGGTACGTGTCGGCGACGAAGTGGGTGACCGAGATGGAGGTCACGCGCTTCGCCGATGCGCAGGGCTACTGGACGCCGCGAGGATGGTCGGAACGCGGGCCTGTGAAGCTCGAGTCGCGCATCGACACCCCACGGAACGGGACGACCGTGACCGTCGGCGAGCAGGTCGCCATCGCCGGGGTCGCCTGGCAGCCGCACACCGGGGTGAAGGCCGTGCAGGTCCGAGTCGGCTCGGGTGCGTGGCAGCAGGCAGAACTCGCGGACTCGGTGTCGGCGGACACCTGGCGCCAGTGGGTGCTGCGCTGGACGCCGACCGCGGGGTCGCACCGGATCGAGGTCCGCGCGGTGAGCGCCGACGGCGAGGTGCAGACGAGCGTCGAGCGGCCACCCGCGCCGAACGGGGCCTCGGGCTGGGCGTCGGTGACGGTCGACGCGAAGTAGCGCGGGCCGGCGCGGTTCGGGGGCGTCGGGTGGGGCCGTGCGGCGCGCCGTCCGCTGGTCGTCGAGGTTCCGAGATCTCGGCATGTCGAGCGTTCGAAGGGCCGTCTGTGCGACCTCGGCGGAAGTGAGCGGCGTGTCGCGACCGGCCGGCGAACCAGGCGCCGGCCGAACCCGCGCGGGTCGAGCCCGTGCGGGTCGAACTCGTGCGGGTCGAGCCCGTGCGGGTCGAACTCGTGCGGGTCGAACTCGTCGGGTCAGACGGGGAGCGTCGCGACGACGCAGGTGCCGTCGACATCGTCGTCCTGCTCGACCACGGCCGTGAACCCGGCGGACACGAACGCCGCGACCGACGCATCTGCCTGCGCCACCGACACCTCGATCACGACCGAACCACCGGGGCGCAGCCACTCCCCCGCTCCTGCGGCGATCCGCCGGTGCAGGTCGAGGCCGTCCGCGCCACCGTCGAGGGCCACGCGGTGCTCGTGCTCACGCGCTTCGACCGGCATCATCGCGATCGACGCCGTCGGGACGTACGGGGCGTTCACCGCGATGACGTCGACGGCGCCGCGGAACCGGTCCGGCAGCGGCGCGAACAGGTCGCCGGCGACGACGATCCCGCGGTCGCCGATGTTCTCGGCCGCGACGTCGACGGCATCCGGGTCGATGTCCGTCGCCACGAGGTCGAGCGCGCCGACCCGGCCGAACAACGCCACCGAGATCGCACCGGCGCCACAGCACAGGTCGACCACGCGGTCGTAGCGCTGCAACCGACGGGCAGCCTGCTCGACGACGACGGTCGTCCGGGCACGGGGGACGAACACCCCAGTGGTCACCCGGATGCGGTGTCCGTCGAAGGCGGCCCAGCCGAGGACGTACTCGAGCGGCTCACCGGCGAGGCGACGCTGGACCAGGGAACGCAGCCGGACTGGTTCACCGTCGCCTGCTTCGAGGAGCAGGTCGGCTTCGTCCTCGGCGAAGACGCTCCCCGCGGCCCGGAGCCGGGCCGCGAGGGCGTCACGCGCGGGATGGGTCACCAACGGTCCGCAGACACGTCACGTCGACGAGACGGTGAGGCGCCGCCGGCTGTGCCCATGGTTCGACGGCTCCGCTACGCTGCGCCGTCGAACATCGACGTGACGGACCCGTCGTCGAAGACCTCGTGGATGGCGCGGGCCAGGAGCGGGGCGATCGGCAGGATCTCGAGACGGTCCCAGCGCTTCTCGACGGGCACCGGCAGGGTGTCGGTGACGACGACACGGTCGATGAACTCGCTCTGCAGCAGCTCGGTGGCGGGGTCGGAGAACACGGCGTGGGTCGCGGCGACGACGACGCCGATCGCGCCGGCCGCCTTCAACGCCTCAGCTGCCTTGGCGATCGTGCGCCCGGTGTCGATCAGGTCGTCGACGAGCAGGCACCAGCGGCCGGAGACGTCGCCGACGATCTCGTGGACCGTGACCTGGTTCGGGACCAGCGGATCGCGACGCTTGTGGATGATGGCGAGGGGTGCACCGAGCTTCTCGGACCAGATGTCGGCGACGCGGACGCGCCCCATGTCGGGAGACACGACCGTCAGCATCGACGGGTCGAGGATCTCGCGGAAGTGCTCGAGCAGCACCGGCATGGCGAAGAGGTGGTCGACCGGGCCGTCGAAGAAGCCCTGGATCTGGGCGGCGTGCAGGTCGACGCTCATGATGCGGTGCGCGCCCGCGGCCTTGAACAGGTCGGCGACCAGGCGGGCCGAGATCGGCTCGCGGCCGCGGCCCTTCTTGTCCTGACGGGCGTACGGGTAGAACGGCGCGACGACGGTGATGCGCTTGGCCGAGGCCCGCTTCAGCGCGTCGACGATGATGAGCTGCTCCATGAGCCACTCGTTGATCGGCGCCGTGTGCGACTGGATGACGAACGCGTCGCACCCGCGGACCGACTCGTCGAACCGGACGTACAGCTCACCGTTCGCGAAGGTCCGGGCATCGGTGGGGACCAGGTCGACACCGAGTTCCTCTGCGATCTCGGCGGAGAGCGCCGGGTGTGCTCGCCCCGAGACGAGGACGAGTCGTTTCTGGCCGGTTGTCTTGATTCCGGACAAGTGCGGTGCTCACTCCCTGACCCGTGTGGGGTCGATGTCGACGACCGGTGGTCGCCAGGATCTATTCGCCGTTCGCGTGCCGAGCAGCCTCGGCCGCCGGTGTGCCGGGTCGGTGTTCCTCGACCCATCCGTCGGTGTTGCGCTGTGGGGCGTAGCTGATCGCGAGCGATCCGGCCGGGACGTCCTTGCGGACCGTCGTTCCGGCACCCGTGTACGCACCGTCACCAATCCTAACCGGGGCGACGAACACGTTGTGCGAGCCTGTACGAACGTGCGAGCCGACCTCGGTGCGGTGCTTGTGCACGCCGTCGTAGTTCGCGGTGATCGTGTTCGCGCCGATGTTCGAGTCCTCGCCCACCTCGGCGTCGCCGATGTACGACAGGTGCGGGACCTTGCTGCCGCGCCCGATCTTCGCGTTCTTCGTCTCGACGAAGGTGCCGATCTTGCCCTGGTCGCCCAGGATCGTGCCCGGACGCAGGTACGCGAACGGCCCCACCGAGGCACCGTCACCGATGACCGCGAGGGTGGCGTCGACCCGGTTCACCGTCGCGCCGGCGCCCACCTCGGTGTCGCGCAGCGTGGTGTCCGGCCCGACGACGGCACCGGCGGCGATGGCGGTCGCGCCGAGGAGCTGGGTGCCGGGCAGGACCTCGGCATCCGCTTCGATCGAGACGTCGAGGTCGATCCAGGTGGTGGCCGGGTCCTGCACGGTGACGCCGGCGAGCTGGTGTCGGCGGACGATGCGGGCGTTGAGCTCGCGGGCGGCGTCGGACAGCTGCGCGCGGTCGTTGATGCCGGCGACGAGCCACGGGTCCGTCAGGGTGACCACGTCGATGCGCCCGCCTCGCGCACTGATCAGCGCGGGGGCGTCGGTGATGTACTTCTCGCCCTGCGCGTTCGCCGTGGTGAGCGACGGCAGGACCGCCCGGAGACGCGTCACGTCGAACGCGTAGATGCCCGCGTTCGCCTCGACGATGGCCAGCTGTTCGGCGGTCGCGTCCTTGTGCTCGACGACCCCGACGAACGCGCCGTCAGCATCCCGCACGATCCGTCCGAGGCCGGTCGGGTCCGGGGCGATCGCACTGACGAAGGTCGCACCGTTTCCCCCTCCGGCGTGGGCGTCGACGAGCAGGCGGAGCGACGCCGCGTCGAGCAACGGGACGTCGCCGGAGAGCACCACGACGGCACCGTCGAAGTCGGTGGGGAGCGCCTGGACCGCGACCTCGACCGCACGGCCGGTGCCGGGGACGTCGTCCTGGTCGACGATGATGGCGTCGGGCGCGCGCTCGGTGATCTCCGCTGCGACCAGGTCACGCTCGTGCCGCACGACCACGGCCACGTGCTCCGGCCCCAGGGACGACGCCGTCCGCAGGACGTGCGCGATGAGCGGCAGCCCGGCGAGCCGGTGCAGCACCTTGGGGGTGGACGACTTCATGCGCGTGCCCTGCCCGGCGGCGAGGACGACGACGGCGATGCGCTGGTCGGTCATGGGTCCATCCTGGCGCACCCGCGCCGCGGAGTCCGGTGGAACCGCGGCCCTGTGCAGAACCGTGCGCACAACCGCACCGGTGACGTTCCTTCCCATCGACCTCGGGATGGAAAGCGGGATCGGGCGTACCTGGCCGGAACAAACGACCAGCTACGCCCGAAACGACCAGCTACACCCGAACACCTACGCGCGCAGCACCCGCGGCTCGGCCTTCACGAACGCCATGAGCACCAGCCCCACGACGAGCACCACCACGATCCCGAGGATCCCGAAGCGCGTCGAGCCGCCGACCGTCACTGCGACACCGAACAGCGCCGGCGCCAGGAACGACGCCGCCCGGCCGGTGGTGGCGTAGAGGCCGAAGAGCTCGCCCTCGCGGCCGGGGGTGGCCAACCGCGCCAGGTACGCCCGCGACGACGACTGCACCGGTCCGACGAACAGCGCCAGGGTCAGCCCCAGCACCCAGAACCACTCCGTCCGACTGCCGACCGCCAGGACGCCGAGCCCGCAGGCAGCGAGGCCGATCAGTGACACCATGATGAGCGCGCGCGAGCCGAAGCGGTCGTCGAGCCGTCCGGACACGAAGGTGGCGATGCCGGCGACGACGTTCGCGGCGATGGCGAACAGGATGACCTGCGAGGCGCTGAACCCGAACACCTGCGCCGCGATGATCCCGCCGAAGGTGAACACCGCGCCGACGCCGTCGCGGAACACTGCGCTGGCGACCAGGAACGCGAGTACGTTCCGCCGTTCGCGCCAGAGCCGGGCGATGTCCCGACCCAGGTCGCGGTAGGCACCGAGCACGCCGCCGGTGCGCCGGTGGTCGGGCGCGGCCTCGGGCACGACGACGAAGAGCGGGATCGAGCTGACCGCGAGCCACACGGCGGCGATGCCGATGGCGACGCGGACGTCCCACTGCCCGGTCGCGACGGTGGCCGGCAGCTGCAGCAGTCCGCCGACGACGCCGTCGCCGCGGAAGTCCTGGATGCAGAGCACGAGCAGCAGTACGAGCAGCACGATGCCGCCGAAGTACCCGGCGGCCCACCCGATCGCGGACACCCGTCCGGTGCGCTCCCCTGACGCGACCTGCCCGATCATGGCGTTGTAGCCCACGCTCGCGATCTCGTACGCGACCGTGCCGATGCCGAGCAGCGCCGCCCCGAGCACCAGGTACGGCTGGCTCGGTGCGACGAAGACCATGCCGCCGATGGACAGCACGATGCCGATCGTGGCGATGAGCACGGACCGGCGGCGGTGCCCGGACGAGTCAGCGAGGCGCCCGATCGCCGGGGCCACGAGCGCGACGACGATGCCGGCGATCGTCAGGGCCGTGGAGACCACCGCGGCGTTGTGGGCGAGTTCGCGTTCCACCAACGCCGTGCCCGCGGCGGACGTGTCGGCCACCTTCGCCGGGTCGACGAACGCCCGGCTGGCCAGGTACGTGCTGAACACGAACGTGGTGACGACGGCGTTGAACGCCGCGGACCCCCAGTCCCACAGCGCCCAGGACACGAGCGCGCGCCGGTCGGTGCGCTGCGGCACGACGGCGGCCGGTGAAGCGGTCATGCGCGAACCGTAGCGCGTCCCGGTGACGCACCGGTGGCCCCGTTCCGGGTCACGTGGCGGTCGGGAGGCGCGTGGCGGCCTGGCCACGGGCCTCCCGTCCGCCCTGTGCGGTGTCCAGCACCCGGCGCGCGTCGCGCACGCCGGCTCAGGCGGGCACGCCGCCGGGGTAGACGACCGACTTGAGGGACTCCGGGTCGGTGTCGCTCTCGAGTGCCTCGCGGACCTCGTCGAGACCGAACCGACCCGTCACGAGCGAGTCGAGGTCGATCTGTCCGGACGCGACCAGGCCGATCGCGACGGGCCAGGTGCCGGTGTAGCGGAAGATGCCGGTGACCGTGACCTCGAGGTTCTGGATGTGCTCGACGGGCAGGGTCATCTCGGAGTTGCCGAGCCCGACGAGCACCGCGGCACCGGCCGGTCCGACGGCCTTGATGCCGTCGGAGACGGCTCGGGGAGCACCACTGGCGTCGATGAACGCGTCGACCGGTGCGATGTCCGAGGCGACGGACACCACGGTCGGGTCGACGACCTCGGTGGCGCCGTACTGCAACGCACGCTCCCGGCGCTCGGGGACCAGGTCACTGATGACGATCCGGGTGGCGCCGAAGGCCCGCGCGGCCTGGGCGCAGATGATCCCGATCGGACCGGCACCGGCGATGAGCACCGAGGAGCCGGGGACGATGCCGGCCTTGCGGACCGCGGCGATCCCGACGGACAGCGGTTCGAGCAGGGCACCGGCCTCGAACGAGACGGAGTCGGGCAGGACGTGGGCGAACTCGGCCTCGATCGTGACGAACTCGGCGAAGGCACCGTCGACCGGCGGGGTCGCGTAGAAGCGCATGTGCGGGCAGAGGTTGTAGCGGCCGGCCAGGCACTGCGCACAGCGGTGGCACGGGCGCTGCGGTTCGACGGCGACGCGCTCCCCGACGCGGGCGGGGTCGACGCCCGCGCCGACGGCGGTGATCGTGCCGGACAGCTCGTGACCGAGGACGAGGGGCTCCTCGACGACGAAGTCCCCGATGCGGCCGTGGCGGTAGTAGTGCACGTCGGAGCCGCACACCCCGACGGCGGCGACCCGGACGAGCACGTCGCCCGGTTCGACCTCGGGGACGGGGCGGTCCTCGACGGTCAGGTCCTGGGTCCCGAGCAACACGCTGGTGCGCTGGCGCTGGATGGAGGTCATGGGGTTCTCGCTTCCTCGGCCGCGGCGTCGCGGTCGGACGTGGGGGTGGTGGAGCGGTCGGGCGTGTGGGTGGTCGTGGTGCCGGGTGGAGCTGGCCTCGGGACGAGCCGGGCTGCCGTCGGGTCGCGCAGCAGGTCGCGGAACCCGAGTTCGGCGGCACCGCGGAGCAGCACGTCGCCACCGAGCGCCGCCGGAGCGATCCGCAGCCGTTCGGTCACGGCGGCCATCGACTGGGCGCGGACCTCGACCTCGATGCGGTCGCCGACGTGCTCGAGCAGCACCCCGAGGAACCCGCCGAGGACGACCACCTCGGGGTTGACGGTGTGGATCGCGTTGCGGAGTGCGGTCGCGAGAGCGGTGACCTGGCGGTCGACCACCCGCTCGACCTCGGGTCGGCGTTGCGCGAGCACCGCGGCGAGCGCGGACGGGTCGTCCGGAGCGACACCGGCCGCCGCGACGAGGGCGTCGCGCGAGGCCTCGGTCTCGAGGCACCCGACGGCCCCGCAGTGGCAGCGGACACCGTTCGCCGCGACGAACGTGTGGCCGAGCTCGCCGGCGTAGCCGTCCGCGCCGCTGAGGGGCCGGGCGGCGCTGATGACACCGCCGCCGATACCGCTCGCGCCGCCGTTGAGGTAGATCAGGTCGTCGACTCCGCGGCCGCTGCCGTACAGGCGCTCCGCCCAGGCACCGGAGTTCGCGTCGTTCGTCGCACGGACCGGCAGGCCGGTGCGCTCGGCGAGGGGACGGGCGATCGGTTCGTCGTGCCAGCCCAGGTGGGGCGCGGAGCGGACCACGCCGTCCTCGACCCGTACGGTCCCGGGCACGGCGACGCCGATGCCGGCGATCCGGGCGGGTGCGGCGTCCCCGGCGACCAGCTCGTCCAGGAGTCCGGCGATGGTCTCGACTGCCTGGGCAGCGGTCGGGGCCGAGCGACTCGACGCCACCGCACGGTCGCGCACGCTGCCGTCGAGCCCGACCAACGCGACGGTGACGGCGTCCACCTCGACCGTGACGGCGACGGCGACCACCTCGGCGGCAGCACGAACGACGGGGCTCGGACGGCCGACGCCAGGGCTCGGACTGCCCGCGACACCGGCGCTCGTGCTGCCCGTCGCGGGGACGTCCTCGTGCACGAGTCCGCGCTCCACCAGTTCACCGACGAGCGTGAGCGTGGTCGACCGGTTGAGTCCGGTGCGTCGGGTGATCTCGGCGCGGGTGATGGGACCGTCCTCGTGCACCAGGCGGAGGACGCGCGCAGCGTTGCCGCGTGTCGGGGTCTGCGCGACGACGGGTGCCGCTGTCAGGCGAGCCATCGGGTCCTCTCGGTCGTGCTCCGTGTGTGCTGGCCCATCCTCGCGTGTTCGGTCCTTCCCAGAACGCCCGCGATGGGAAGCGGGATCGGGCACACCTTGTCGAAACGAACGACCAGGTACACCCGGATCCGGCAGGTACGCCCGGAACCGCCGGTCACCGCGAACGCGAGAACGCGGCGTCGAACGAGGCCTCCGGCGGCGCGATCGTGCCGAGCTGCCGCACGAACGCCAGCGCTTCGGGTCCTCCGACGAGTCGGTCCATGCCGGCGTCCTCCCACTCGACGCTGGTCGGGCCGGTGTACCCGATGTGGTTCAGCACGCGGAACACGCGCTCCCACGGCACGTCACCGTGTCCGGCGGTCACGAAGTCCCAGCCGCGGCGCGGGTCACCCCACGGCAGGTGCGAGCCGAGCCGGCCGTTGCGCCCGTCGAGCTGCTTCACCGACTCCTTGCAGTGCACGTGGTACACCCGGTCGGCGAAGTCGAGCAGGAACGCGGCGGGGTCGAGGTCCTGCCAGACGAAGTGGGAGGGGTCGAAGTTGAACCCGAACGCCGGCCGGTCCGCGAAGAGCTCGAGCGTGCGCTTGGCGGTCCAGTAGTCGTAGGCGATCTCGGACGGGTGCACCTCGAGCGCGAAGCGGACCCCGACCTCCTCGAACACGTCGATGATCGGCGACCACCGGTCGTGGAAGTCCTGGTACCCGGCGTCGATCATGCTCGGCGGGACCGGCGGGAAGCCCGCGACGGTCTTCCAGATCGACGACCCGGAGAACCCGGTGACGGTGTCGACCCCGAGTGCCGCTGCGGCGCGTGCGGTCCACTGCAGTTCCTCGGCGGCACGCTGTCGGACACCTCCGGCCTCGCCGTCGCCCCAGACGTGCGGCGGCAGGATGTCCTCGTGCCGCTGGTCGATGGGGTCGTCGCACACGGCCTGGCCGACCAGGTGGTTCGCGATGGTCCAGACCTGCAGCCCGTTGCGTTCCAGGATCGCCTGCCGCTCGGCGACGTACGCCGGGTCCGTCGCGGCGCGCCGGACGTCCAGGTGGTCGCCCCAGCAGGCGATCTCGAGTCCGTCGTACCCCCAGTCGCCGGCGAGCCGGGCGACCTCCTCGAAGGGCAGGTCGGCCCACTGTCCGGTGAACAGCGTGACCGGCCGGGAGGCCCGGGTCGGCTCCGCCTGGTCGCTCGTGTCCGTCGTCGTCATCGTCGTCGTCCTTCCGTGCGGTGGTCGAGGTGCGTGCTGTGTTCGAGGGCTGTCACCACGACCCGGGGTCGGACCCGGCGGGGACGGTGGCGGGGCGGTCGACGCGCGAGTGCACGTCGACGACCGCGTGGTCGCGGGCCGCGGCCGAGACGGCCTCCATGACCTCGAGCACGTGGAACGCGAGGTCGCCCGACGCCCGGTGCGGACGGTCCGTGTCGATCGCGTGCGCCAGGTCGGCGAGCCCGTACCCACGGCCGGCGTCGGCGTACCCGGCGGAAACCGGCAGCTCGCGCCACTCACGGTCGTCCGACGTGGCGATCGACACCGGGTCCGAGAACCGGTTCGGGTCCGGCACACCGAGGGTGCCGGCCGTGCCGTACACCTCGAAGAGCGGTGCGCGGGTCGCCCACACCTCGAACGAGACCGTGACGGTCGAGACGACACCGTTCTCGTGTTCGAGGATCGCGACCACGTGGGTGTCGATGTCGACCGGGATCGACGTGCCGGCGTTCGGTCCGGTCGCGATGGTCCGCTCGCGGGTGGAGCGGGTGGCACTGCCGCTCACCCGGACGACCGGTCCGAAGAACGTGACGAGGCTGGTCAGGTAGTAGGGGCCCATGTCGAGCAGCGGGCCACCACCGGGCTGGTAGTAGAACGCGGGTGCCGGGTGCCAGAGCTCGTGGCCGGGGGCGCTCCAGGCGACGGCGGCACCGACCGGGGTGCCGATCAGGCCGTCGTCGAGGGCGGCCCGCGCGGTCTGGATGCCGGTGCCGAGAACGGTGTCCGGGGCGCTGCCGACCCGCAGGCCCGCGGCCCGGGCGGCCTCGAGCACCGGTTCGGCCTCGGCCGTGGACATCGCCAGGGGCTTCTCGCCGTAGACGTGCTTGCCCGCGGCGAGCGCCCGGGTCGCGACGTCGGCGTGGGCGGCGGGGATCGTCAGGTTGAGCACCACGTCGACGTCGTCGGCCGCGAGCAGCTCGTCGACGCTCGTGCCGCGCACGCCCTGCGCGGCACCGACCGCCTGCGCCCGGTCGACGTCGAGGTCGGCGACCGCGACGAGCGACAGTCCGGGCAGGGACGGGAAGTGTTCGAAGTACTGCTGGCTGATCACGCCGACGCCCACCACCCCGACGCGGAGGACGGGTTCGTTCACCGTGCTGCCCACAGGAGGCCCCTCTCGATGATGGTGCGGAGTGGCTGCGATTCGACGACCTCGAGGCGGTGCCCGGGTGCGGAGACGAACACGCGGCCAGCACCCCACTGCCGAGTCCAGATCGCCGGGGCGGTGACCGGACGGTTCCAGGCGTCGAAGTCGCGCGCTTCCTGCGTGGTGGTCGCGAGGACGTCGTTGTACTCGTCGGACAGCACCCAGTACTGCTCGGTGACGAGGTCGAAGTCCTCGATGCCCTGCGTGATCGGGTGCGATCGTCCGAGGTCGGTGAGGTGCACCGTGTACGGGATGTAGTTGTCGGACTGCTCCCCGACGCGCTCGTCGGGGTGCTTGCCGGCGTGGTGGGCGAACTGGCCGCCGACCATGTGCAGGTAGTCGGCGGTGTTCCGGAACGCGTCCGCGATCCCGCCGTGCCAGCCAGCCAGTCCGGCGCCGTCCAGCACCGCGCGCTGCAGCCCGGCGAACTCGTCGTCGGCGATGGTCGACATGGTGACGACCTGCACGATCAGGTCGACCTCGGCCATGACGGACCCGTCGGCGTAGACGGCCGTCGAGTCCGACACCCGGACCGCGAATCCGTTGTCGCGCAGGAACGGGACGAACAGGTCGGTGGTCTCGACGGGCTGGTGGCCGTCCCACCCCCCGCGGACGACGAGCGCCTGGCGTGTGCCGTCGGCGGCGGTCACGCGGTCGCCGTCCAGCTGCTGCCGTCGGCGGCACTGCGTTCGACGGCGTCGAGCACGCGTTGCACGTGCAGGCCGTCCTCGAACGAGGGCGACAGGTCGGTGCCGGCCACGACCGCCTCGACGAAGTCCTTCACCTGGTGGCTGAAGGTGTGCTCGTACCCGATGAGGTGTCCGGTCGGCCACCACGCCGCCATGTAGGGGTGCTCGGGTTCGGTGACCAGGATGCGGCGGAAGCCCTGCTCTCCCGCGGGTGCCGACGACTCGTACAGCCGCAGTTCGTTCATGGACTCGAGGTCGAACTGGATCGCGCCCTCGGACCCGCTGATCTCGAGCGTCAGGCCGTTCTTCCGGCCGGTGGCGTAGCGCGTGGCCTCGAACGTGCCGATCGCGCCGTCGGCCGCACCGCCGCCGAGTCGGGCGGTGAAGAACGCGGCGTCGTCGACGGTGACCTGCCCGCGCTCGCTCGACGCCGTGCCGGAGAGTCCGACGCCGTCGGCGAGCAGGGGGCGCTCGGTCACGAAGGTCTCGAGCAGACCCGACACCCGGGTGAGCTCGGCGCCGGTGACGTGCTCGACGAGGTCGATCGCGTGCGCGCCGATGTCTCCGAGCGCCCCCGAACCGGCGAGCTCCTTGTCGAGGCGCCAGGTCATCGGGCCGTCCTCGTCGGCGAGCCAGTCCTGCAGGTAGAGCGCGCGGACCTGGCGCACGGTGCCGATCCGGCCGTCCTGCACGAGCTGTCGGGCGAAGGCGATGGCCGGCACCCGGCGGTAGCTGAACCCGACCATGGCGCGGACCCCGTGCGCCCGGGCGGCTGCGGCAGCGGCGGTCATCGCCTCGGCCTGTTCGACGGTGTTGGCGAGCGGCTTCTCGCACAGGACGTGCTTGCCGGCCTCGAGCGCGGCGATCGCGATCTCGACGTGCGACGACCCGGGCGACACGATGTCGACGACGTCGATGTCCGGGTCGGCCACGACGGCGCGCCAGTCGGTCGACGCAGCCTGCCAGCCGTACTGCACGCGAGCCGCCTCGGTGCGTTCCGGGTCGCGCCCGACGATCATCGCCATCTCGGGTTCGACCCCGAGATCGAAGAACCTGGGGGCGGTCCGCCACGCCTGTGAGTGCGCGGCTCCCATGAAGCCGTGCCCCACCATGGCGATCCGCAGTCGTTGCTGCGCCCTCGAAACACTTGCCATCCGCTCGCTCCTTTGCGATCACGTCCTTGCCACAGCCAACACTACCGCTTATGTTGGGCGCGGCAACATTTTGTTTCGACGACGAACGGTGACCACCATGGCAACGACGCCCACCCGTGCAGACAAGTTCTCCTTCGGTCTCTGGACCATCGGCTACAACGGCTCCGACCCCTTCGGCGGGCCGACCCGTCCGGCCCTCGACGTGGTCGAGGCGGTCGAGAAGCTCGACGAGCTCGGCGCCTACGGCCTGACCTTCCACGACGACGACCTGTTCGCGTTCGGCTCGACCGACGCCGAGCGGCAGACGCAGATCGACCGCCTCAAGGGTGCGCTCGACTCCACCGGCCTCATCGTGCCGATGGTGACGACGAACCTGTTCTCCGCACCCGTGTTCAAGGACGGCGGCTTCACCTCGAACGACCGGCAGGTCCGCCGCTTCGCGCTCCGCAAGGTCCTGCGCAACATCGACCTCGCCGCCGAGCTCGGTGCGTCGACGTTCGTGATGTGGGGCGGCCGCGAAGGCTCCGAGTACGACAGCGCGAAGGACGTGCAGGCCGCACTCGAGCGCTACCGCGAGGCCGTCAACCTGCTCGCCGACTACGTCACCGACAAGGGCTACGGCATCCGCTTCGCCATCGAGCCGAAGCCGAACGAGCCCCGCGGCGACATCCTGCTGCCGACCCTCGGCCACGCGATCGCCTTCACCGAGACCCTCGAGCGCCCCGAGCTGTTCGGCATCAACCCCGAGGTCGGCCACGAGCAGATGGCGGGCCTGAACTTCACGGCCGGCATCGCCCAGGCGCTCTACCAGGGCAAGCTCTTCCACATCGACCTCAACGGTCAGCGTGGCATCAAGTACGACCAAGACCTGGTGTTCGGTCACGGCGACCTGCAGAACGCGTTCTCGCTCGTCGACCTGCTCGAGCACGGTTCGCCGCAGGGCGGCCAGGCCTACGACGGCCCGCGCCACTTCGACTACAAGCCGAGCCGCACCGAGGACATCACGGGCGTCTGGGACTCGGCGGCCGCGAACATGCGCATGTACCTACTCCTCAAGGAGCGCGCGCAGGCCTTCCGCGCCGACCCCGAGGTGCAGGCCGCGCTCGAGGCCTCGAAGGTCGGGGAGCTCAGCACGCCGACCCTGAACGACGGCGAGTCCTACGACGCCTTCCTGTCCGACCGCTCGGCCTACGAGGACTTCGACGCCGACGCGTACTTCGGCGGCAAGGGCTTCGGCTTCGTCCGGTTGCAGCAGCTCGCCATCGAGCACCTGCTCGGCGCGCGCTGACAGGCTGCGGGGATGACACAGCTCGTCGCCGGCGTCGACTCGTCGACCCAGTCCTGCAAGGTCACGATCCGCGACGCGGCGACGGGTGCCGTCGTCCGTGAGGGACGTGCCGCCCACCCGGACGGCACGTCCGTCGATCCCCGCCACTGGTGGGACGCCCTCGGCACCGCGGTCGCGGACGCCGGCGGGCTCACCGACGTCGGCGCCGTCGCGATCGCCGGGCAGCAGCACGGCATGGTCGCGCTCGACGCCGACGGTCACGTGGTCCGCGACGCCCTGCTCTGGAACGACGTGCGCAGTGCGGATGCGGCCGCGCAGATGGTCGAGGAGATCGGACGGGAATCCTGGGTCGCCCGGACGGGACTGGTCCCGGTGGCATCGTTCACGGGTACCAAGCTGCGGTGGCTCCGCGACGCCGAGCCGGACAACGCCGGCCGCGTCGCAGCCGTCGCGCTCCCCCACGACTGGTTGTCGTGGCGGCTGCGCGGGTACGGCCCGGCCGACGAGAGTCCGCTCGGCCCCGACCTCGACGCACTCGCGACCGACGCCTCGGACGCCAGCGGCACGGCCTATTGGGACCCGGTGCGCCGGGAGTACGACCCGGAGCTGTTCGAACTCGCGCTCGGTCGCCCGATGCGCGTCGCCGGCTCCGAGCCGACCGCGGACACGGTCGTCGTGCCACGCGTGGTCGCCCACGACGAGGCGATGGGGACGCTCGACGTCGACGTCACGCTGCCCAACGGCGCGGTCGCGCCAGCCGGACTGGTCGTGGCGGCCGGACTCGGCGACAACGCCGGTGCGGCGCTCGGACTCGGGCTCGCTCCCGGGGACATCGCGGTGTCCCTGGGGACCAGCGGGACCGTCTTCGGCGTCACCGCGACCGAGGTCCTGGACCCGAGCGGGACCGTGGCGGGCTTCGCCGACGGGACCGGGTCGCGCCTCCCGATCGTCACGACGCTCAACGCAGCCCGCGTGCTCGAGGTGATCGGCGGCCTGCTCGGCGTGGACCACGACGCGCTCGGCGAGCTGGCGCTGCAGGCGCCGGCCGGGGCCGACGGCCTCGTGCTGGTGCCGTACTTCGTCGGCGAGCGCACGCCCAACCGGCCGGACGCGACCGCGTCACTGCTCGGGATGACCCCGGGCACGACCGACCGACCGCACCTGGCGCGCGCCGCGGTGGAGGGCATGCTCTGTGCCCTGGCCGACGGACTCGCCGCGGTCGAGGGGACCGGCGTGACCGTGTCGCGACTGCTGCTCATCGGCGGGGCCGCGCGGAACGAGGCCGTCCGGACCGTCGCCGCACAGGTGTTCGGGCGCGACGTGCTCATCCCGGAACCCGGCGAGTACGTGGCGTCCGGGGCCGCGCGTCAGGCAGCCTGGGCGTTGACCGGCGCGCTGCCGTCGTGGGACATCGCGACGACGACCGTGCCGGCGGACCCGCACCCCGAGGTGCTGGAGCAGTACCGCGCCGCGGCGCGCTGACCGAGGAGACCCATGGCACGCACCGACCTCCCGCTCGACGAACTCCGTCGACACCGACCCGAGGTCCGGCGACCGGCCGACTTCGACGCGTTCTGGGCGGACACGATCACCGCGGCCCGGGCGGCCGGAGCGGAGACGGCTCCCGTCCTCGCTTCGGCCGACACCCCCGTGACCGGACTCGTCGTCGAGGACCTGACGTTCCCGGGGTTCGCCGGCGATCCGGTGCGCGCCTGGGTCTCGCGACCGCTGGCCGGTCGTGACACGGCGCTGCCCGTCGTGGTCGAGTTCCTCGGCTACGGCGGCGGCCGCGGGCGCCCCGGCGAACGCGTGCACTGGGCCCTCGCCGGGTACGTGCACGTCGTCATGGACACCCGTGGCCAGGGCAGCGGGTGGGCCGGCGGCGACACCCCCGACCCGCACGGCTCCGGACCGCACGCGAGCGGGTGGATGACGAGCGGCATCGGCTCCCCCGCGGACCACTACTACCGCCGGGTGTACACCGACGCCGTCCGCCTGGTGGATGCCGTGCGGACGCTGCCCGGTGTCGACCCGTCACGCATCGCCCTGACCGGCGGCAGCCAGGGCGGGGGCATCGCCATCGCCGCAGCTGCCTTGGTGGAGGCCCACGTCGGACCGATCACCGCGGTGCTGCCCGACGTCGCGTTCCTGTGCGACTGGGAGGGCGGCACCGACATCGCCGTCGGGGGCCCGTACCTGGAGCTCGCGACCTACCTGTCCGTGCACCGCGACGCAGCCGACACGGTGTGGGACACCGCGGCGTACTTCGACGGGGTGAACCACGCCGCCGGCATCACCGCCCCGGCGCTGTTCTCCGTGGCCCTGATGGACGACGTCGTGCCGCCGCGCACGACCTTCGCCGCCTTCAACGCACTCGGGTCGGACGACACGCACGCGTCGGCCGACCGTGAGATCGAGGTCTACCCGTACAACGGGCACGAGGGTGGCGGCTTCCGGCACTGGGAACGGCAGGTGGCGTTCCTGCGCGCACGGGGGTGACGGCGACGGCCGCGTAGCGTGACCGACGACCACCCGGGCCGCCGCGGTCGCTCGCCGCTCACTCCCCCGAAGCGCGCTCGATCCGCTCGAGATGCTCGACGCGCTCGAGACCGCCCCGGCACCGGTCGACGTACTCGGCGTACAGGTCCGGCCGCTGCTCCCGCGCCCACCGGGTCACGTCGACGAGGTGCAGCGCGGTGAGCGACGCCAGGGTCGCGTGGTCAGCCGGGCTGGCCAGCCCTGCGGCGGCGGTGAACTCGTCGTACTCGGCCCGCGAGATCGTCGCGTCGACGAACGCCCACTCGAACACCCGACGAGCGTCGGTCCACGGTGACGGACCGGTCTCGGCAGCACCCCAGTCGATGAGCACGGGCGCACGACCCGGTCCCCGTGCGATCAGGTTCCGCGGTGCCAGGTCACCGTGCGCGAGTCCGAACGCGAAGTGCTCCGCGGCCAGCCGCTCGAAGTGCCTCAGGAGCGCGCAGGCCGAGGTGTAGGCACCGTCGTGGCGGAGTGGGTCGTGCGCGACGAGCGCTGCGCTGTTGTACGCCAGGTGCGCCGACCACGCCCGAGACAGGTCGGTGCCGAAGCGGGTGTACAACGACGGCGGCGCCTCCGCCAGGCTGATCGAGGCAACGGTGCGAGCGGACGACCCGAGCCACGTCCAGGGGTGCTCGATCGGCCGCGGGTCGGGTTCGACGTACTCGGACACGATGAACGGGACGCCGTCCTGGACACCGTGGCCGAGGGGCCGAGCGACGGCGATGCCCGCTGCGGCAGCCGCTCGCGCTGCCCACGCCTCGACGGGGAACTCGTCCGAGCGCAAGGGGTCGACGGGGAACCGCACGACGACGTCGGCACCGGCCGCTCGCCGCACCCGGTACGTGTGGTTCACGGATCCGCCCAGCAGCCGTTCGGCCTGGTCGTCCGAGCTCCCGACGGCACGGAGGACCGCGTCCAGTCGGTGGCGGTGGGTGTCGTCGTCGAGCACGCACCCATCATGGCCGTCGGGGTGTCACGCCCGCCGCATCGTGTCCCGGGGGTACTCGCCGTGGCGCTCGAGGTAGGCGGCAGAGAACCGACCAGCGTGGGCGAACCCCCACTGCCGGGCGACGTCGGCGATGCTCGTCCCCGCCGGGTCAGCGTGCACGAGCTCGTCGCGCACCCGGTCGAGACGGACCCCGCGCAGGTAGCCGTTCGGGCTCACCCCGAGCTGCCGCTGGAACGCCTGCTGCAGTGCACGCAGGCTCAGGGAAGCCACCTCGGCCAGGTCGGTGCTCGTGATCGGCAGGTGGGCGTGCTCGTGCACGTACTCGACGGCCCGGCGGATGTGCGCGTTGCGCGGGAGCAGGAGTTCGTCCGGCAACGTGGCCGAGACGACCGGGTACAGCTCGAGCAGCGCCAGCGCCCCCAGCCGGCTCATCTCGGCCTGCAGCAGCGGTGAGACCTGCCGGTCGAGCACCGTGTGCGAGATGAGCTTGACGGTGTTCCGCCACATCGTCACGGCCCGGTCGTCGGGTTGCACGGTGTGGTCGAGCTGCACGCCGCCCGACGCCGCACCGCGCTCGCCGGCGACCTCCTCGAGCGATGCCCGGTTGATCTGCACGAGACGCTGGTCGTAGTCCTGGTACGTGAACGCGGCGCCGTCCTGCGGCCACAGCTGCGGCCGGCCCACGGCGCTCACGAGGCGGTCGTCACCCTCGCCGATGAAGCCGGTACCCCGGGTGATCCACTGCACGACGAAGTCGTCCGACGGCGTCATGACGCCGTCGAGGTGCCCGTCGAACCGGATCGCGCGCAACGTCATCGTCGAGTCGCCGACAGCTGAGTACCGGAAGGTGAAGGGCTGCGCGGTCGTCTCGGCGCGCCACTCGGAGGCGTCGTACGCACCGACCAGGAAGTCGCGTGCTTCGTCGACGTCGGCGGACCGGACGTCGTCCTGCACGCGAGCTCGTTCGTCTGTCATCGGTTCACCGAGAGCAGTGTGACCGAACGGACGCGCGTCGTCCGTGTCGCTGTCCGAGAAGCGCTACCGACGATCGTCGGCGCGTGGACCGGATGCTCGTGGCGACGGAACGATGTCCGGATTTCGACCGCCGGGCCGCTCACGACATCCGCGATCCGTCGAGTCGTCGGTACTGGTGCACACCGACGACCCCGCTGATCGTACGGTCGTCTCATCCGGCGGCAACGGGCCGCTCAGGAGAACACGAGGACGACATGACCGCCGCGACCGCAACCCCGGTCCACCCGATCAGCGCACCCAAGCTGGCCTTCGAAGCGACGGCGGTCACCAGCCGGCGCAACCGCCACCGGGGCTTCTTCAGCGAGCTGCGGGACGCTCAGCGACAGCGCACGCTGCAGATCGCCGCGGTGAGCACCGGCATCGTCTCGGTGAGCGTCCTCGCGTCGGCCGCCGCCGTGCTCGGACTCTCCGCGTGATCCGCGAGGGATCAGCGGTCGAGGACGTCCGCACCCAGGCCATCGACATGACCGCCCTCTTCGCAGAACAGGAACGCCACGATGCCTGAACAGCGCACGCTCGAACAGCTCCGCCGCAACCCGGTCGAATGGCGCCGACGCGGCCTGACGCCGCCCGCCGATCTCGACGAGATGGTGCAGGCCCGCCTCACCGCCCACATGGGCCACGCCGACCCGTCCTACGCCGACTTCTTCGCAGCCTGAACCCCGACCCCACTTCCCCATGACGCTCCTCACACTCACGCCCCCGGCCGTCGAGACGACCGCGCAGCGCACCGCATCCAAGGCCGCCGATGACCTCTTCACGGCGCACGGCGTGATCCCGGTGCGTTTCGAGGACGTCGCCGCGCACGCGGGCAT
The DNA here is from genome assembly GCF_004365375.1 of Curtobacterium sp. PhB25. Classification (NCBI taxonomy): domain Bacteria; kingdom Bacillati; phylum Actinomycetota; class Actinomycetes; order Micrococcales; family Microbacteriaceae; genus Curtobacterium; species Curtobacterium sp. PhB25. The sequence goes on from NZ_SODR01000010.1 coordinate 85,927, forward strand.
GAGCGTGGACGAGCTGACGGCGGCCTACCCGTCCAAGCAGGCGCTCGTGGTGGCGGTCCTGCGACGCTGGCACGGCGCGTGGCGTCGGGCCCTGGACCACATCGCCACCACCTCGGCGGATCCCCGCGATGAGATCCTCGGCATCTTCAGCTACCTCGAGGAGTGCTTCGCGGACGAGGGGTGGCGCGGCTGCGCGTTCATCAACGGGCACGCCGAGCTCGGACGGCAGGACGTGGAGATCGCCGCGCTCGCAGCCGAGCACTTCCGCGACGTCGAGAGCCACCTCACGTTGCTCTGCACCCGTGCGGACATGCCGGCGCACATCGCCGAGACCCTGTCGCTGCTGGTCGAGGGTGCCCGGGTGGAGTCAGCCGTGCAGGGGTCGGCCAAGCCGGCCCGGAGCGCACGGCTCGGTGCGGCCATGATCATGTCGGTGTTCGAGGAGCGCACGACGTTCTGACCGGCGGCCGGACGTATGATCCGGGGAACCACTCGTCACCGAAGACGGAGACCGGAATGACGCGCACCGAGCCCACCACCGCCGCTCACCACGGCACCCCCAGACCGACCCGAGCCACCGCCTCGGTCGCCGCGATCCTGGCCGAGTCCGCCGCGCGGTACCCGGACGACGTCGCCGTGATCGTCGGCGACCACCGCACCACCTACGCCGAGCTGTGGTCCGAGACCCTGGCGTACGCCGGAGCGCTCCGGGCCCGCGGCGTCACCGAGGGATCGCGCGTGGCGATGCTCGTGCCGAACGTCGCGGACTTCGCCCGCGTCTACTACGCCACCCTCGCGCTCGGCGCCGTCGTCGTGCCCGTGCACGCGCTGCTCAAGCGGCGCGAGATCGAGTACCTGCTGCAGGACAGCGGCGCCATGCTGCTCGTCTGCGCCGCTCCGCTGCTCGCCGAGGGCGCGGCCGGCGCCGAGCTCGCCGGCGTCGACGTCATCACCGTGCTCGCACCGGCCGACCGCGACGACCACGACGACCACGACGGCCACGACGGCCCGGACCGCCTCGAGGCCCTGGCCGCGGCAGCCGAACCCCTCGACACCTACGTCGCCCGCGACCCCTTCGACACCGCGACGATCCTGTACACGAGCGGGACCACCGGCAAGCCGAAGGGTGCAGAGGGCTCGCACTTCGCCCTGCTCGAACAGGTCAACACGAACCTGATGAGCACCTTCGACATGCACCGCGGCGACGTCCTGCTCGGGGCACTCCCGCTGTTCCACACGTTCGGTCAGACCTGCACGATGAACACCGGGTTCCGCGCCGGCGCCACCATCGTGATGCTCCCGAAGTTCGACGGCGACGCAGCACTGTCGGCGATGGTCGAGCACGGCTGCGAGATCTTCATGGGGGTGCCGACGATGTACATGGCTCTGCTCGACGCCGCGACCCGCAACGACGCCCGCCCGGACCTGCGCTACGCGATCTCGGGCGGCGCGTCGTTGCCGTTGGCCGTCCTCGAGCGGTTCCAGACCGTGTTCGACGCGCCGATCCACGAGGGCTACGGCCTGACCGAGACGTCACCCGTGGCCACCTTCAACCACGTCGGCCGCGCGCCGCGACCCGGAACGATCGGGACGCCCGTGTGGGGTGTCGACGTCGAGATCGCCGACCCGGCCACCCCGGACGCGATCGTGCTGCTGCCGCACGGCGAGATCGGCGAGCTCGTCATCCGCGGGCACAACCTGATGAACGGGTACCTGGACCGGCCGGAGGACACCGACGCGGCGATCGTCGACGGGTGGTTCCGCACCGGCGACCTCGGCACGAAGGACGACGACGGGTTCCTGACGATCGTCGACCGCACGAAGGACATGATCATCCGCAACGGCTACAACGTGTACCCGCGGCAGGTCGAAGAGGTGCTGGCGACGCACCCGGACGTCACCATGGCGGCGGTCTTCGGCGTCCCGCACGAGCTGCACGGCCAGGAGATCGAGGCCGCCGTGGTGCTCCGCGCCGGTGCGACCGTCAGCCCGGACGAGCTCGTCCACTTCGTGTCCGACGAGATCGCGGCGTACAAGTTCCCGCGGGTCGTGCACGTGGTCGATGCCCTGCCCCTCGGACCGAGCGGCAAGGTCCTGAAGCGGACGCTGGTCGAGCAGTTCAGCACACCGGTCGACGCGGCGACTGCTCCGGCCTGACACCCTCGGAGCGTGATCACCAGGCCGCGTTCCGTCCTCCTCGCCGTCGCCCTGACCGCGGGCCTCGTCCTGACCGGCTGCACCGGCCCCGCGAACGCCGAGTCCGGCACCCCCGAATGGTTCGACGTCACGGGCTTCCAGCCCGAGGGGGCGGACCCCGCGCTGATCGACGCCAACGCATCGGCGATGGACGTCGTCGGCGTCGACGGGCTGCTGCTGAGCCGGACCAGCACGCGCGTCAGCACCCCCTCCCGCGAGGCGAGGACGCAACGCAACCGGGCGCACGCCCGCGGGCTCGAGGCGCAGCTGCTCGTCAGCAACTACGCCGACGGCGACTTCAGCGAGCCGATCGCCCGGAGGATGCTCCGGTCCCCCGCCAACCGGTCCCACGTCGTCCGCGCGCTCGCGACCGACGTGCGATCCGGCGGGTGGGACTCGGTCATGATCGACCTCGAGGCGTTGACCGCGGCCGACACGGCGGGGTTGACGGCCTTCGCGCGGGAGCTCCGTGCGGCGGTCGGCGACGACGTCCGGCTCGACATCGCCCTGTCGGCGTCGACGACCGCAGCCGGGTACGCGCGCATGGGGTACGACGTCCGGGCACTCCGCGCTCCGCTGGACCACCTCACACTGATGGCCTACGACCAGCACGGCCCGTGGGAGCCGGACGCACCGGGGCCGGTCGGGTCGTTGCCCTGGGCGTCGAAGTCCGCCAGGGCGCTCGCCACCCTCGCGCCCGCCGACCAGATCGTGCTCGGCGTCGCCGGGTACGGCTACCACTGGAAGGGGCCGCGACCGGCGGGGCAGCTGTCCGACGACCAGGCCCGTCGTCGCGTCCGGAAGGCCGGCGTCACCCCGACCTGGAACGCGACAGAAGGCGAGTGGACGGCGGCCCTGCCCAGCGGCGAGGTGCTCTGGTGGTCCGACGCGCGGTCGCTGCGCGAGCGCGTGGCCCTCGCCGAGCGGCTCGGCCTGACCGGGGTCGCCGTCTGGTCCCTGGACCTGTCCGACACGCTGGACACGGTGCACTGACGGCGACCGACGAGCGGACGGGAGGCCCGGTGCGGGCCCGCCACGGGCCTCCCGTCCGCCGCCGCACGACGCGACTGCCGTGGCGGGCTTGACAGCGTCGGCTAATGGTCTTAGCTTTTAGCTAACACACTTAGCCATGGAGGCAGTCATGCTCGAACACCTGCGCACCGACGAAGGCACCATCGCGTACGACGTCAGCGGCGACGGACCGCTCGTCGTCCTCGCACACGGCATGGGCGACAGCCGGCACGCCTACCGGTTCCTGGTCCCCGAGCTCGTCGCCGCCGGCTACCGGGTGGCGAACGTCGACATCCGTGGGTGCGGCGACTCGAGCACGGGATGGGCGTCGTACCAGCGCGCCGACATCGCTCGCGACCTGGTCGCCGTCGTCCGGCACCTCGGCGGCCCCGCGGTCATCGTCGGGCAGTCGATCAGCGGTGGGGCGGCCACCATCGCCGCCGCCGATGCCCCCGACGTCGTCGCCGGCATCGTCGAGCTCGCGCCGTTCACGCGGAAGCAGTCGTTCGACCTCGGCGGCCTGCTCCGGAACCGCCACCACCGCGCCGGCACGTTCCAGCTCGCCAAGGTGATGACGACGGGGAGCCTGGCCGGCTGGCTGGCCTACCTGGACCTCGCCGTGCCGACGAAGCCGACCGACTGGACCGAGGAACTGGGCCGCATCGAGTCGACGCTGCAGCAGCCGGAGCGGATGGCGGTGCTGCGCGCGATGACCAAGACCTCGCCCGCAGACGCCGGTGCACGGCTGGCGGACGTGCGGTGCCCCGTCCTGGTGATCGAGGGCAGCGCCGACCCCGACTGGGCCGTCCCGCGGGCCGAGGGCGAGCGGGTCCTGGCCGACCTGCCCGACGGGCTCGGCGAGCTGGCCGTCATCGACGGTGCCGGCCACTACCCGCACACCGAGACCCCGACCGAGGTCCTCGCACTCGTGCTCCCCTTCCTCGGCCGCACGCTCGCGCCGGTCGGCGGCCACCGTGGCTAGGGCAGGACTCGACCCCGCCGCCGTCACCACCGCCGCGGCGGGGCTGGCCGACGAGATCGGGCTCGCACGGCTGAGCATGAGCGTCGTCGCCGAACGGCTCGGCGTGAAGTCGCCGTCGCTGTACAAGCACGTCGACGGACTCACCGACCTGACCCGCCGGATCGCGATCCTCGCCGCGAACGAACTCGGCGACGACCTGCGCGACGCGATGCAGGGGCTCGCCGGCCGCGATGCCGTCGAGGCGGCCGCGCAGACCGTCCGCCGGTACGTGCAGCGGCACCCCGGTCGGTACGAGGCGACGGTCGGGATCCGTCCCACCGGGCCGGACGACCCGTTGGCCGTCGCCCTGGAGCGCACCCTCGCCTCGTTCGCAGCGGCGCTGCGCGGCTACGGGCTCGACCCCGCCGACGAGGTGCACGCGCTCCGTCTGCTGCGCAGTGTCCTGCACGGCTTCGCGACCATCGAGACGTCCGGTGGGTTCCAGATGCGCACCGACGTCGATGCGAGCTTCGAGTGGATCATCGCGTTCCTCGACCGGGGGTTCCGCGCGACGACCGCCGCCCCCAGTCATGGTCACGATCCGGACTCCCTGAACCGGTAGGGTTGTCACGAGCCAACATTCACTGCGGAAGGTGTGCCATGCCCCTCGACGATGAAGCCCCGGGTCGCGTGCTCGCACCGGGCCAGACCTGCCGGATCCGGATCTGGCACCGAGCCGACCGCAGCGTGACGACCGTGCACGAGTCCGCCGAGCGGCTCTACGAAGCGCCGAACTGGACCGCCGACGGCCGTCTCGTGCTGAACGGCGACGGGGTCCTCTGGACGATGCCGTCCGACGGTGCCGCAGCTCCGGAGCACGTCGCGATCGAGGGCGTCCCGCCCCTGAACAACGACCACGTGCTCGATCCCGACGGCGTCACCGTGCACGTCAGCGCGAACGACTTCCAGATCTGGAGCGCCCCGCTCGCCGGCGGCGCAGCGACCCGGGTCACCGCGGACGACGGCGGTCTGCACTTCCTGCACGGCGTCAGCCCCGACGGCTCCGAGCTCGCCTACGTCCGGCTCGACCCGTCCGGTGACGCCGTCTGGTCCTCGGGCACGATCCGGGTGATGGGCGTCGACGGCAGCTCGGACCGCGCCGTGACGACGGACCCCTCCGCGGCCGACGGCCCGGAGTGGACGCCGGACGGCGCGTGGATCCTGTTCAACACCGAGCAGTTCGAGTCCGCACCGGGGCACGCGCAGATCGCCCGGGTCCGACCGGACGGCACCGGGATCGAGCAGCTCACGGTCGACGAGCACGTCAACTGGTTCCCGCACCCCGCCCCGACCGACGACGCCGCCGTCTACCTGTCGTTCCCGCCCGGCACCGAGGGGCACCCGGCCGACGAGCGCGTGCGGTTGCGCCTCGTCACCGGTGACGGATCCGTCAGCGCCTGGGGACCCGAGGTCTGGCAGGCAGCCGAGACCATCGTCGAGCTCGACGGCGGGCAGGGCACCCTCAACGTCAACGGGTGGGCTCCCGACGGGTCCGCCTTCGCCTTCGTCGACTACCCCACCGGAGACCCCGCATGATCGTCCACACCGTCTGCTTCACGCTCGTCCACGCCGCCGGCTCCCCGCACGAGGCAGCGTTCCTCGAGACCGCCCGCGACACCCTGCCGGCGATCCCCGGCGTGCAGGACTTCACGGTGTCCCGCCAGGTGTCCACGCAGAGCGACTTCCGGTTCCAGTTCTCGATGGCGTTCGCCGACCAGGACACCTACTCGGCGTACGACGCACACCCCGCGCACCAGCGCTTCGTCGCCACCCGCTGGGCGGACGAGGTCGCATCGTTCCAGGAGTTCGACTTCGTGCCGCTGCCCGCCTGAGCGGGCGTCCGCTGGGCGCCCCAGGTTCCGAAATCCTCGCATCTCGGGGCACCCAGGGGCCGTCCACGGAACCTCGGGGAACGTGAGCGGCAAGTCGTGGAACCTCACGCCCGCGAACGCGACCGGTTGAGAGCCGGGAGGCCCGGTGCCAGCTGGAACCGGGCCTCCCGTCCGTCACGCGGTGACGACCACCGCTACTGGTTGCTGAAGGCGGCGTCGAACGCAGCCTGCGGCTGCGGCCAGAGCAGGGAGCGGACGAACGCGGCCGCCTCGGCGGCGCCGTGCAGGCGGTCCATGCCAGCGTCCTCCCACTCCACGGAGATCGGGCCGGCGTAGCCGATGTGCCGGAGCGCGCGGAACGCGTCCTCCCAGGGGATGTCCCCGTGCCCGGTCGAGACGAAGTCCCATCCGCGGCGTGGATCGCCCCACGGCAGGTGGGATCCGAGGATGCCCTGCCGGCCCGACGCGGAACGGATGCGGGTGTCCTTGCAGTCGACGTGGTGGATGCGGTCCGCGAAGTCGGTGATGAAGCCGACGGTGTCGATGCCCTGCCATGCCATGTGCGACGGGTCCCAGTTGAACCCGAAGGCCGAGCGGTGGTCGATCGCCTCGAGGGCACGCACGCTCGTCCAGTGGTCGTACGCGATCTCGGACGGGTGGACCTCGTGGGCGAACCGGACACCCTCGGCCTCGAACACGTCGAGGATCGGGTTCCACCGGTCCGCGAAGTCCTGGTAGCCGGCGTCGATGACGTCCTGCCCGACGGGCGGGAACATCGCGACGTACTGCCAGATGCTCGATCCGGTGAACCCGACGACGGTGTCGACACCCATCTTCCGGGCCACGCGGGCCGCACGCTGCATGTCGGCGGCGGCGCGCTGCCGGACGCCCTCGCCGTCACCGTCGCCCCACACGGTGTCGCGCAGGATCGCGCGGTGGCGGAAGTCGATCGGGTCGTCGCAGACGGCTTGCCCTGCGAGGTGGTTCGAGATCGCCCACACCCCGAGGCCGTGGCGGTCGAGGACCTCGAGCCGGCTCCGCAGGTAGGCGTCGTCCTCGTCCGCGCGGGCGAGGTCGAGGTGGTCGCCGGACGCTGCGATCTCGAGACCGTCGTAGCCCCACTCCGCGGCCAGGCGGGCGACCTCCTCGAAGGGCAGGTCGGCCCACTGCCCGGTGAACAGGGTGACGGGGTTGGTGGTGGTGCTCATCGTTCCTCCGTGCTGGTGCTCGTCCACCGTCCGGTCGCGGCTCCGCGCAGGACGGCGTCGACGACCTCGAGGGAGCGGACACCGTCCTCGACGGTGGGGAGTCCCTCGGGTGTCTCGCCACGGACCGCGGCGTAGGTGTCGGCGCAGAACGCCGCGAAGGCGTCCGTCCAGCCCTGCGGGTGCCCGGCCGGTGTCCGGTTGAGCCGCGCCTGGCCGGCGGAGACGGATCCTTCGGCACGGTGCACCGTCGTGGAGCCGTGCTCGCCGCCGAACCACACGGACTCGGGGTGCTCCTGGTCGAACACGGCAGACCCCTGCGAGCCGTCGACCTCGATCCACAGGCGGTTCTTCCGGCCGGCGGCGACCTGCGAGACGACGGTGTTGGCCAGGGTGCCGTCGGCGGTGGCGAAGGTCACGACGGCGGTGTCCTCGGTGCGGACCGGGACGGTGCCGGTGCCGGTTTCGGCGCTGGTGCCGGTTCCGGTTCCGGTTCCGGTTCCGGTTCCGGGTCCGGGTCCGGGTCCGCCGAACGATGCGCCGGCGGAGGTGGGGTCGGGGCGCTCGGCGTAGGCGATCGACGTCCGGGCGGTCAACTCCGTGAACCTCGTTCCGGTGATGAACTCGGCCAGGTCGGTCCAGTGCGTCCCGATGTCCGCGAACGCCCGCGACGGACCGCCCCGCTCCGGGTCGACCCGCCACGTCGAGGCGTCCGGCGACACCATCCAGTCCTGCAGGTACGAGCCGTGCACGGTCAGCACCCGGCCGAGCGTGCCCGCGGCGACCCGGGCACGGAGCTCCCGGACCATCGGGTGGTACCGGTACACGTACGGGACCGTGCTCACCGTGCCGGCGGCGCGCACGGCATCGGCGAGCCGTCGGCCCTCCGAGAGCGTCATCGCGACCGGCTTCTCGACGACGGTGTGCAGCCCGGCCGCCGTGGCGGCCAGGGCGTAGTCGACGTGGGTGTCGTTCGGCGTGCAGACGTGCACGACGTCCGGCCGGTCCGCGACCAGTTCGTCGACGGACGCGTACCCGGTCGGCACGCCCCACCGTTCGGCGGCCTGCCGGGATCGCGACGCCGACGAGCCGAGCACCCCGCCGACGACCGCGCCGGCGTCACGGGCCGCCCGGACGTGCGCGTCCGCGATCATGCCCGTCCCGATCACGGCGACGCGGAGTGCGGTCACCGGCGTCCCTCGAGGAACGCACGGAGCCCGGCGACGACGAGGTCGTGGTCCTCCGTCGAGGACAGGCCGGAGGCCGTCGCGGCCGCGACCACACCGGCACCGCGGACCCGGATCGGGAACGACCCTCCGGTCACGGCGTACTCGGCGCCGAGCCACCCGATCGCCGCGGGATCGACCCCGGCGGCGGACAGCCGGGCGTCGACGAGGGCACTCGACTGCTCCATCCGGAGCACGACCGCGGCCTTGCGGTCGATCCAGACGTGCTGGTCCGGGGTGATGCCCGGTGTCGCCGCGCGGAACAGGCCGAGGCCGGGACGACGGATGTCGATGCCGACGGCGTGGCCGGCCTCGTGGGCGATGCCGCGGATCAGGGAGCCCAGCTCCCAGGCGTCGTCGTGGGTGAAGGCGTCGAGCACGAGGTCGCGCTCCTGCTGTTCGAGGGTGGTGATGAGGTCGGACATCGTCGTCTCCTGCTCAGCCCGCGGCGATCTGCGCGCGGGCGGTGTCGACGGTCTCGAGGATCGAGATCGTCTCGTCGAGGGTGTGCAGCGGGGACTCCGTCCGCCCCTCGCCGACGAAGCGTGCCAGGGCGGTGGCTTCCCAGGCCAGGGCGGCGAAGCCCCGCAGCGGTGTCGGGTCCTGCCAGTGCAGGACGGGCGAACCGTGTGCTGCTGCCGAGATCGTGAAGGTCGTCGGGTTGTAGAAGGGTCCGGCGAAGTCGATCGTGCCCTCGGTGCCGGCGATCGACGCAGTCGTGGGCGTGCGGGCGGCGATGGTCGTGTGCAGGACGGCCTGGGCGGCGCCGTGTTCGAGGACGAGCGAGCCGGAGGCGTCGACGCCGGACTCGGTCATCCGGCCTCGTGCCGTGACGCGGTCCGGGGTCCCGAGCACCATCGACGCGAACTGCACGGCGTAGATGCCGAGGTCGAGCAGCGCTCCCCCGCCGAGCTCCGGACGGAACAGCCGGTGGTCCGGGCCGAACGGGATCGCCTGGCCGTGGTCGGCGAGCACGCTGCGCACCGCACCGAGCGCACCGTCCGCCAGCAGGGTCCGGAGCACCGAGGCCTGCGGCAGGTACCGGCTCCACATGCCCTCCATCGCGAGCACCCCGGCGGCGCGTGCGGCATCGGCGACGGTGCGGGCCTCGGCAGCCGTGACGGTGAAGGGCTTCTCGATGAGCACGTGCTTGCCGGCGGCGATCGCTGCCAGGGCCACCGCGGCGTGCTCACTCTGCGGTGTCGCGATGTAGACCACGTCGACGTCGGGCCGGGCGACGAGGGCGTCGACACCCTCCACGGCTGCCTCGATCCCGTGCTCGGCGGCGAACGCGGATGCGCGGGGCAGTGACCGGGACGCGACGGCGACGATGCGCTGGGCGGTCGAAGCGCGCACCGCGGTGGCGAACTCGCCGGCGATCCAGCCGGGGCCGACGATCCCCCAGCCGAGGGACCGCTCACCGGACGCCGTCGTGAAGAGCTCGGGTTCGGGCAGGGCGGTGGGGATCATCGTGCTCCAGTGCTCTCGGTTCCGTGGTTCGTCGTCGGGCGGTGGCATTTGCGCTTGGCACGAGATAACATCGCCGACGTCGTCAGGTTAGCACGAGCCAAACGCGCGTCACCGATGACCGGGTTTCCGACCGGACGACGTGCACACGACCCGAGGAGGAGTCGATGTCGACAAGGCTGCCGGCGCACCCGTTCACCACCGCCACCCCGACCAACCACGTCAGCAACTGGTACCTGACCGCCCTCGGACTGGCACAGTTCGGCATCTACGTGGCGATCTTGTCGCCGGTCTACGTCAGCATGCAACTGAAGGCCCAGGCGCTGAACCCCGACGACCCCGCCTCGGTGATCGCCGTCGCGCTGCCGCTCGGATCGCTCGGCGCGATCTTCGGCAACCCGCTGTTCGGCGCCCTGAGTGATCGAACCCGGACGCGGTGGGGGCGCCGCCGCCCGTGGCTACTCGGCGGCATCCTGGTGCTGCTCGGCGGACTCGCCATGGTGGCGTACTCGCCGAACGTCGGCATGCTCACCGTGGCGTGGATCATCTGCCAGCTCGGGTCGAACGCCGCCTGCTCGGCCATGATGGCCAGCTGGGCGGACAACGTGCCCGAGCTGCAACGCGGCCGCGCCTCGAGCGTGATCGGGCTGGCGCAGAACCTGGCCGTGCTCGCCGGCACGTACGCCGCCGTCCTGCTGGTCGAGAACCTGCCGCTGCTGTTCATCTTGCCCGGCATCCTCGGCGTGCTCTGCGTGCTGGTGTACGCGTTCGTCACCCCCGACCGCATCCCCGAGGTCCGACCGAAGCCGTTCTCGTGGCTCACGATCGTGCAGACCTTCTGGACGAACCCGATCACGCACCGCGACTACGGACTGGCGTGGTGGTCGCGGTTCCTGATCATCCTCGCCACGTTCCTGTTCACGACGTTCCGGCTGTTCTACATGCAGGACCACCTCGGCATGACCGCGCAACGCGCCACCTCGGCAGTGGCGTTCGGTGTCCTCCTCTACACGATCGCACTCATGATCGGCACGGCGTTCTCGGGCTGGCTGTCCGACCGGCTGCGGCGCCGCAAGGTGTTCGTCGGCGGCTCGACCCTGCTCTTCGGCGTGGGCCTCGTCGTGCTCGTCTACGCGCAGGACGTCACCGTGTTCTACGTCGCCGAGGTGATCATGGGCTTCGCCTACGGCATCTACGTGGCCGTCGACAACGCCCTGGTGGTCGACGTCCTGCCCGACAAGGACAAGCCCGGCAAGGACCTCGGCGTCATGAACATCGCGAACTCCCTGCCGCAGTCGTTCGCGCCGGCACTCGGTGCCTTGCTGCTCGGGGTCGGCGCTGGTGACAACTACCCGGTGCTGCTCTGGGGCGCCGGCATCGTGGCACTCGTCGGCGCACTCGTCGTGATCCCGATCCGCAGCGTGCGCTGAGCGGCAGCCACCCCGACCCGGAACGACATGGTCGACGTCGCACGACGTCCACCACGTCGTTCCGGGTCAACGCTCGACGCTCAGCGCTCGGCAGGACCCGTCGACGCGCGCACCACGAACCCGGTCGGTGTCGCGACACGACGTCGCTCCCCACCGTTCCCCGAGGTCCGGTCGAGGACGGCAGCCAGCGCCGCGTCGACCGTCGCCTCGACGTCCTGGTGCACCGACGTCAAGCGGTGGTAGCTGAGCGACGCGAGGTAGCTGTCGTCGAAGCCGACCACCGACACCCGTCCCGGCACGTCGACACCGTGCTGCGCGAAGACGGCGAGCAGGCCGGTGGCGCACTGGTCACCGCAGCAGACCACGGCGGTGGGCAGGGTGTCGCGGGCGACGAGCGTGCGGGCGGCCGCGGCGCCATCCTCTTCGCTGAAGCCGCTGGGGACGACGTCGGTCTCGGCTGCGAGTCCGGCGCCCTGCATCGCGGCACGGTACGCGGTCGCACGATCGAGGCCGACCAGCCCGTCCTCGCCACCGACGTAGGCGATGCGGCGGTGACCGAGACCGATCAGGTGCTCGACCGCGGCGCGGAGCCCACCGGTCTCGTCCACGTGCACGTTGTCGGCGTAGGGGGCGTCCGTCCACTCGCCGAGGAGCACGACCGGCACGAGGCGACTCGCCTCCTCGAGCGCGGTCGCGTCGGGGTCGGGGTTGAACACGACGAGGGCCTCGACGCGTTCGCCGAGCAGGTCGGCCACCACCTGGTCCGTCGAGCGCTCGGCACCGGCGGGGCCGAGGGCGACGCCGAAGCCCTGCTCGGCGGCACGGGCGAAGAGCCGTTCGACGAACCGGACCTGGAACGGGTTGCGCATGCTGAAGACCGCACCGATGAGCCGCGTGCGGCCCTCGCGGAGCAGCCGGGCCGAGGTGTGCGGGCGGTAGCCTAGCTCGGCCGCCGCCGCGAGGATCCGGTCGCGGGACTCCGCGCTGGGTCCGGGCGCGCCGCGGAGCACGAGCGAGACGAGCTGCCGGGACATCCCGACGTGCTCGGCGACGTCGCGCATCGTCGGCAGGCGGCCGCCGGTGGGGCGCCGCTCCGGCAGGTCGTCGGTCCCCGTCGTCACCCGGCCAGTCTGGCACGTGCGAAGGACGCGTAGGCTGCGATGGCACGAGCCAATCCCTGCGAGAGGACGACGATGACCCTGACGCTGCCCACCCCGGTGCTGCCCGACCCCGACGCCGTTCCGGCCCTGCGGTGGGGCGTGATCGGCACTGGCATCGCCGGCAAGTTCGTCACCGCGATCCACCGGCACACGCCGCAGCGGGTGATCGCCGTGACCGCCCGTGATGCTGCGAAGACCGCACGGTTCGCGAAGGAGCACGGTATCGACCGGACCGTGCCGAGTGTCGAGGCGCTCGTGACCGACCCCGAGGTCAACGTCGTCTACGTCGCCACCCCGCACCCGCTGCACCGCGAGCAGGCCCTCGCTGCGATCGCCGCCGGCAAGCACGTCCTGATCGAGAAGCCGATCGCGATGTCCGCTGCCGAGGCGCAGGAGATCACCGGTGCGGGACGGGCCGCCGGCGTGGTCGTCATGGAGGCGATGTGGACGCGGTACCTGCCGCAGTCGGACATCATGCGGCGACTGCTCACCGACGGCACGATCGGCACCGTCCGGCTCGTGACCGCCGACTTCGGGTTCGTGATGCCGTACGACCCGGGGCACCGCCTGTGGGCGCCGGAGCTCGGCGGCGGCGCGCTGCTGGACGCCGGCGTCTACCCGATCTCGTTCGCCGCCTCGGTGCTCGGCTCCCCGGACCGCGTGCTGGTCGAAGGGGCGAGCGGTCCGGGCGGCGTCGACGTGCGCGCCGACCTGCTGCTCTCGTACGCGGGCGGAGCCCGGTCGATGTTGTCGACGTCGCTCGAGACCGCGCTGCCCGTGCGAGCCTCGGTCGTCGGCACCGAGGGACGCATCGACGTCGGCAGCCCGTTCTTCGGGCCCTCGTCGATCACCGCGGTTCGTGGGAACTTCGCGGCGTCGGAGTCCGCGACCTGGACGGACCAGCGACTCGAGGTGCTGCATGACGGGCTCGCCTACCAGGCCACCGCACTCGCGTCCTTCGCAGCCGAGGGGCGGATCGAGTCGCCGGTGCACACGCACGACGATGTCGTCGGCGTGATGCGGGTCATCGACACGGCCCGGGCAGCGATCGCTGCGGCCCTGTGACGGTCAGGTGAGCCCGACGTTCCGCAGCCACCGGTCGACGTCGTCTCCGGCAGCGCGCTCGCGGACGTCTTCGCCGCGCACTGCGAGCCCCTCGCCGAGCGTCGCCCCGGTGTCGAGGTCGCGGTAGAAGGACTCGGTGGAGCCCAGACCGCTCACCGCGTACGTGACGACCGGCAGCAGCCGCTTGCCGGACAGGTCGACGGCCTCGACGAAGGTCGCCATGATCATCGGCGGCTGGACGTTCCAGATCGGGCTCCCGAGCAGCACCGTGTCGTAGGCGCGCAGATCGGGCAGTTCGCTCGCGATCTCCGGACGGGCGTCGTCGTCCTGCTCCGTGCTGTTGCGCGCCACGGTGGCGTCGTAGCGGTCGGAGTAGGGGTCGGCGGCCTCGATGCGGACGACGTCGCAGTCGATCCGGTCACCGATCAGACCGGCGAGGACCTCGGTGTTGCCCGTGTCGATGGTGCGCCGACCGCCGTTCCAGTAGTTCTCGCCGGGTCGGGAGAAGTACGCCAGCAGGACGCGGTCGTCGCGCGCGGTCGGGGACACGGTGCTCCTCGGGGTGGTGGACGGAGTGGGCGCGGTGGTGCACGCGGCCAACAGCCCACCCACGGCGACACTGAGCGTGCTCGCTGTGGCGGTCCGCAGCACCTGACGGCGGGTGGGCTGCCGGCCGGGCACGCAGATCAGGCTTCGGCGCGGCCGGTGAGCCAGCGGACCATGTCGGGGTCGACGTGGGAGAAGAACTGCGACTCACCGGCCTCGAGCTCGGCGATCGTCGCCATCTGCTCGTCGGTGAGCTCGAAGTCGACGACGTCGAGGTTCTGCTGCATGCGCTCGGGCTTGACGGACTTCGACACGACCACGACGCCGCGCTGCACGAGCCACCGGAGCACGACCTGCGCGACCGATTTGCCGTGCGCCGCACCGATCTCGGACAGGACCGGGTTGGTGAACAGATCGTTCTTGCCCTCGGCGAACGGCGCCCATGCCTCGAGCTGCACGCCCTCCGTCTGCATCAGCTCCTGGTAGTCGGCCTGCTGGTGGAACGGGTTCGTCTCCATCTGGTTCACCGCGGGCACGACGTCGGCGAACGCGATGAGGTCCACGAGTCGGTCGGCGGCGAAGTTGGACACGCCGATCGCGCGGAGCCGGCCGTCTCGGTGCGCCGTTTCGAGAGCACGCCACTCGCCGTAGTAGTCACCGAACGGCTGGTGGATCAGGTACAGGTCGAGGTAGTCCAGGCCGAGCTTCTGCAACGACGTGGTGATCGCGTCACGGGCGCCGTCCTCGCCGCGGCGCTGGATCCACAGCTTCGAGGTGATGAACAGCTCCTCGCGGGGCACACCGCTGGCGGCGATGCCCCGGCCGACGGCTTCCTCGTTGCCGTACGAGGCGGCGGTGTCGATCAGTCGGTAGCCGGACGTGATCGCATCGGTGACGGCCCGCTCGGTCTCGTCGGCGGGGATCTGGTAGACGCCGAAGCCGAGCTGCGGCATCGTCGTACCGGTGTTGAGGGTCACTGTGGGAGTCGTCTTCGCCATGACTCCCATGAGACTCCCGCGACGGCGTCCGTGGGAGGGCGGGCTCTTCCGTGTACCAGCAGTCACTCCTTCGCGACAGCGCGTCGTCGTACGGTGAGGGGCATGGACAACCAGGCCGAGGTCAGTGACTTCCTCCGCACCCGGCGTGCTCGCATCACGCCCGAGCAGGCCGGCCTCATCAGCGGCGGTCGGCGACGCGTCCCCGGGCTCCGTCGCGAGGAGGTCGCGATGCTCGCGGGGACGAGCATCGACTACTACGCAAAGATCGAGCGCGGGAACCTCTCCGGGGTGTCGACCGAGATCCTCGAGGCGATCGCCAGTGCGCTGCAACTGGACGACGCCGAGACCGAGCACCTGCACGACCTCGCCCGCGGCGCGGCTCCGGCCCCGATCCGTCGGCGGACCACCACGCCGGAGCCAGTCGTGCGTCCGAGTCTGCAACGCTTCCTCGACACGGTCACCGGGACACCGACGTGGGTGCGGAACCGGCAGATGGACATCGTCGCGACGAACCCGCTCGGCCGGGCGCTCCTGGCACCGGTCCTCGACGCCCCGGGTGCGCAGGGCAACAACGCACGCTTCACGTTCCTCGACCCCGCGGCCCGGACCTTCTACCCGGACTGGGTGGCGGGCGCGAACAGCATCGTCGCGACGCTCCGACAGACTGCCGGACAACACCCGCACGACAAGGACCTCACCGGACTCATCGGGGAGCTCGTGACCCGGTCCGACGAGTTCCGGGCCCGCTGGGCTGCCCACGACGTGCGGTTCCACCGCACCGGTGCGAAGCGGATCCACCACCCCGACGTCGGCGACCTCGAGTTCACGTACGAGGCGTTCGACCTGCCCGACAGTCCCGGGTGGACCATGTACGCCTGCACGGCGACAGCCGGGTCGCCCACCGGAGAACGCCTCACCCTGCTCGGCAGCCTGTCGGCGACCTCGGCAACGAGCTGACGTGGGTACCGTCACTCCCGTGCCCGGTCCTCGCCTCATCCACCACCTCGGGGTCTTCGCCAGCGACTTCGCCGCGAGCGAGGCGTTCTACACGGCGGCACTCGCGCCACTGGGGGTCGAGGCGGGCTACCGCACCGAGTCCGTCGCCGAGTACTGGACCACCGGCCAGGACACCCCGAGCGTCTCGCTCGAGACCGCACCCACGACGGCGGCGGTGACCCGTGGTCTGCACCTGGCGTTCGAGGCGGCGAGCCGCACCGAGGTCGATGCGTTCCACTGGGCGGCCGTCGCGTCCGGCGGGCTCTCGCGCCACGAGCCTCGGTACTGGCCCGAGTACCGCGCCTACACGGCGTTCGTGAGCGACCCCGACGGCAACAACGTCGAGGCGCTCGTCAAGGAGCACTGAGCGCGGCGACGCCGCCCGTCGGTTCCCTCAGCATGCCTGCAGGCGACCGTTCGCCGACGCGGCGGCGTCGGTCATGCGTCGCAGGAACGCCAGGACGACCCGCGTCTCCTCAGGATCGGTGTCCCGCACCGTGGCGGCGATCTCGGCACCGGAGAACGCGAGGAACCGCCCGCTCTCGGCGCGCGCGGACTCGGTCGGCCGCAGGGTGACCCGCCGTCGGTCGGCGCTCTCGCGGTGCCGGGTGACGTGCCCGGCCCCTTCGAGGCGGTCGAGCAGTACCGACGTGGCGCCCGACGTCATGCCGATCCGCCGGGCCAACTGCGCCGGGGAGAGTGGCTCGCCGGCCTGGTCCGCCCACACGATCTGCCCGAGGGCGTTCGCGTCGGAACCGGGCAGACCGATCCACGACGACAGGTGGCGCTGGAGTTCGTCGAAGGTGACGGCCCAGTCGCGCAGCGCGTGCATGACGGCCACCTCGTCGTCGGACCACACCGTGGTGAGGGGGTCGATGTCGGGCATCCAGGTTCCTTTACTGTGCAGTTGCTTTACTGTAAAGCATGACCTCACAGCACGCAGTGATCTCCGGAGCCAGCATCGCAGGCCTGTCCGCCGCCTGGTGGTTGCGCCACGTCGGGTGGCAGGTGACGGTGATCGAACGTGCGCCGTCCTTCCGCGACGGCGGGCAGAACGTCGACGTCCGCGGGGTCGCTCGCGAGGTGCTCGAGCGCATGGGCCTGGTCGACGCCGTCCGCGCACGCAACACGACCGAGACCGGGACGGTGATCGTCGATCGTGACGGCAAGGTCCGGTCCGAGCTGCCCTCCGACGGCCCGGACGGTGCCACCGCAGAACTCGAGGTCCTGCGCGGCGACTTCGCCCGGGTGATCCTCGACGACCTGCCCGACGGCGTCAGCATCGTCTACGGCGAGACGATCCAGGACGTCGACGACCAGGCCGGCGGACGCCGGGCGACCGTGACCACCGACGCCGGACGGGTGCTCGACGCCGACCTCGTGGTCATCGCCGAGGGCGTCCGCTCCCGGACCCGCGACCGGCTCTTCGCCGCGGAGGGCGAGGTCGACGAGCGGGACCTCGGGGTGACCATGGTCTTCGGGACGATCCCGCGCACGCCGTCCGACGACGACCGCTGGCGCTGGTACAACGCTGTCGGCGGGCGTCAGGTCCACCTGCGCCCGGACCCGTACGGCACGACGCGGGCGATCCTGGCCTACGCCGGCGGCGACGACCTGGTCGGCCGCTCGCGGTCGGAGGCCCTGGCGACACTGCGGACCCGCTACGCCGACGCCGGCTGGCAGACCGAGCGCGTGCTCGACGGGTTCGACGGCTCGGACGACGTCTACCTGGACGAGCTGACCCAGATCCGGATGCCGCGCTGGCACCGCGGCCGCGTGTGCGTGATCGGCGATGCGGCCTGGTGCGTGACACCGATGGGTGGCGGTGGCGCTTCGCTCGCCCTGACGAGCGGGTACGTGCTGGCGGCATCGGTCACGGCGGACGAGGACCTCGACCGCGCGCTCGACGCCTTCGACACGTGGATGCGCCCCCTGGTCGACAAGATCCAGGGCATCCCGAAGGGCATCGTGCACTTCGCGTACCCGCAGACCCGGCTCGGGCTCGCCGCCCGGGGTGTGGCGGACAAGGTGCTGCTGTCGGCGCTCTTCCGACCACTGGCAGCACGGCTGACCCGGGTCGCCGACAGCGATCGCCCCCTGCCGCCACTGCCCGAGACCCTGCAGCAGGGTTCGCGGTAGCGCTGCCGGGGCGGGCCGTGCGTCCTGATCCGTCCGCACGGCCCGCCCCGTCGGCGCAGCCCCGGTTCAGGCCACCGTCCACTCGACGACCCGCGGGTCGTCCAGCGTCACCTCGTGCACCGGCCCCGTCACGTCGACCGTGGCGCGCTCCGTCGCGGAGCCGGGGACGGGGTGTCGGACCGGCCCGTCGCCGGACGCGACGATCCCGCCTGCCGGCACCGGGCCTCCCGGTCGTGACGCCGCCGCGTGGGACGCGACCCAGACCTGCACGGCACCGGGTTCGACGACCCGGCGCATGCGACGGTCGGTGAACGCGAACCGCTGGACGGGGACGCGGAAGCGGACCCGGGTGGACTCCCCCGCGGCGAGCGCGACGCGCGCGTAGCCGAGCAGCTGGACCTCGGGTCGGGTGACGCTGCCGTGCACGTCGTGGCCGTAGAGCTGGACGACGTCCTCGCCCGCGTGTGCGCCCGTGTTGCGGACGGTCACGGATGCCTCGAACACGGCGTCGGAGCGGACGGACGCGTCGACGACCAGGTCGTCGTACGTGAACGTCGTGTAGCCGAGGCCGAAGCCGAACGGGCGGACCGGCGTCGAGTCGGCGGCGGTGACGTCCGAGGGCCCCCCGAGCCGCGGGTGCAGGTACGTGTACGGCTGGGCGCCGGCGGCACGGGGCAGCGAGACGGGCAGGCGACCGGACGGCGATGCGGCGCCGGTGAGCAGGTCGGCGATGGCGGTGCCGCCCTCCTCGCCGGGGAAGAAGGCCTGCACGACGGCGGCCGGACGTCCCGCGCCGGCCGGGCCGGCGGCGACGACGCCGTCGCCGCCGCCGTCGAGCGCCCACCCGATGGCGTACGGCCGCCCTGTGAGCAGCACCACCACGGTCGGCGTGCCGGTGGCGACGACCGCCTCGACGAGCGAGCGTTGCACACCCGGCAGGTCGAGCGACTCGGTGTCGTTCCCCTCGCCGACGGTGCCGCGGCCGAACAGGCCGGCCTGGTCGCCGACGACGACGACCGCGACGTCGGAGGCAGCGGCCACGGCGACGGCGTCTGCGAAACCGGCACGGTCGGAGCCGGTGACGGCGCACCCCGCGGCGAAGCGCACGGCGTCGTCGCCGAGGGCGTCGACCATCGCCTCGCGCACGGTCGGGATGGCGAAGCCGAGCGGCAGGTCGGGGTGCGACGCGAGCACGTGGTTGGCGAACGAGTAGCAGCCCTGCAGGGCCTCGGCGCGGTCGGCGTTCGGGCCGATGACGGCGACGGACGCCCCGGCGCGCAGCGGCAGCACGGGCGCGGCGGCCGGCACGCCAACGCCAACGCCAACGCCCGCACCAGCACCAGCGCCAGCGCCAGCGCCAGCGCCAGCGCCAGCGCCAGCGACCACATCGTCGTTCGACAGCAGCACCAGCGACCGCGCCGCCAACTGCTTCGCCAACGAGCGGTGCAGCGGGGTGTCCAGGTCGATCCCGGTCGGCGGTTCGTCCTCGAACGCCTGCGGGTCGAGCAGCCCCAGTCGCTCCTTCTGCCGCAGCACCCGCAGGACGGCGCGGTCGACGAGGGCCTCGTCGAGCAGACCGGCCCGCACCCGCTCGACGAGCGGCGCGAGGTACGCGTCCCCGGTGGGCAGCTCGACGTCGATGCCCGCCTCGAGCGCGAGCGCCGCGGCTTCGCCACGATCCGCGGCGATGCCGTGCATGACCTCGAGGAACGCGACCGAGAAGTAGTCCGCGACGACGGTGCCGTCGAAGTCGAGCTCGTCACGCAGCAGTCCGGTCAGCAGTTCACCGTTCGCCGCGACGGGCACGCCGTCGATCTCGGCGTACGAGTTCATGACGCTCCGGGCGCCACCGTCGCGCAGGGCCATCACGAACGGCGGCAGGTACACGTCGGCGACCTCGCGCGGTCCGGCGTGCACGGGTGCGTGGTTCCGCCCCGCCTGCGAGGCCGAGTACCCGAGGAAGTGCTTGAGCGTCGCGTCGACGCCGGCCGCCTGCAGGCCGCGCACGTAGGCGGTCCCCACGGTGCCGACCAGGTACGGGTCCTCGCCGATGCACTCGTCGACCCGCCCCCATCGCGGGTCGCGGATCACGTCGAGGACCGGTGCCAGGCCCTGGTGCACGCCGAGCTGCCGCATCGACGCACCGATGGCGGCGCCGACCTGCTCGACCAGCTCCGGGTCGAAGGCCGCACCCCACGCCAGCGGGGTGGGGAACGTCGCGGCCTTCCACGCTGCGAGCCCGGTCAGGCACTCCTCGTGCACGAGCGCAGGGATCCCGAGCCGGGTCTCGCGCTTGAGTCGCCGCTGTTCCGCCCACAGCCACGCCGCGCGGTCGTCGGGTTCGACCGGTCGGGTGCCGTAGACGCGGGTGAACTGGCCGATGCCGTCGCGGGTGATGTCCGCCAGGGTGCGGCCGTCGGCGGCCGCCGCCATCTCACCCTGCATGGGCGCGACGACGCCGGTCTGGTCGAGCCAGTAGCCGACGAGCTGCGCCGCCTTCTCGTCGAGCGTCATGGCGGCGAGCAGGGCGGTGGCGCGGTCGGGTCCGGTCGCGTCGGGTGCGTCGTGGTCGTCCTGGAGGCGCGGCTGGCGTCCGGTGTCCCGGGTCGCGTCCGTCGTCGTCACCCCTTCACCGCCCCGGTCAGGCCGCCGACGATGCGGCGCTGGAAGATGGTGAAGAACACCAGTGCCGGGATCATCGACATCGACGTGAACGCCAGGACCTTGGCCGTGTCGACCGAGTACTGCGACGAGAACGCCTGCACGCCGAGCGGCAGTGTGTAGCTGCCCTCGTTGTTCAGGATGAACAGCGGCAGGATGTAGCTGTTCCAGCTCGCGATGAACGCCAGGATGCCGACCGTGACGACGCCCGGCAGCGACAGCGGCACGACCATGCGGAAGAAGAACCCGAGGCGGCTGGCGCCGTCGATCGACGCTGCCTCTTCGAGCTCGTCCGGGATCGCCCGCAGGAACGGCACCAGGATGATGACCGTGGTCGGCAGGGCGAAGGCGATCTGCGGCAGGATCACGCCCGCCAGGCTGTTCGTCAGCCCGAGGTCCTTCACGAGCAGGTACAGCGGCGTGATGGCGACGGTGATCGGGAACATCAGACCGGCGGCGAACAGCGCGTACAGCGCACCGCGGCCGGCGAACCGGTAGCGGGCGAGCACGAAGCTCACCATCAGGCCGAGCATGACGACGCCCGCGGTGGTGGTCACGGCGCTGATCGTCGAGTTCGCGAGCTGCTGCCAGAAGATGCCGCTGGACAGCACGGATCCGTAGTTGCCGAGTTCGAACGGCGCTGGCAGCCCGGCCGGGCTCGTGGTGATCTGCGAGTTCGTCCGGAAGCCGCCCAGCACGATGTACAGCACCGGGGCGAGGTTCGCGGCGACGAACAGGATCGCCACCAGGTAGGTGAGCGGGTTCGCGCGACCGATGGCCGCGCTGGACCGCCGCTCCCGCGTGGCCCGCCGCCCGGGGGCGACGATGCTCGTGGTGGCCATCAGTTCTTCCTCTCGGTGAGTGCACCCGCGGTGTCGCGGCGGAGCACGAAGCGCTGGTAGATCAGGGCGACGGCGAGCGAGATCACGAACATGACCACGGCGACGGCGCTGCCGAAACCGAAGTTGCCGGACGTGCGACCGTTGGCGACCATGTACGTCGCCATCGTCGAGGTGCCGGCGGTCGACGAGATGTACTGCCCCCAGATGATGTAGACGAGGTCGAACAGCTGCAGTGAGCCGATGATCGACAGGAACGCCCAGATCCGGATGGTGGGGCCGAGCAGCGGCAGGGTGATCCGCCGCTGGATCTGCCAGTAACCGGCGCCGTCGATGGCCGCCGCCTCGAACAGCTCCTCGGGGATGCTCTGCAGGCCGGCCAGGAACAGGATCACCGCGAAGCCGATGTACTTCCACGAGATGATCACGAGCAGGGTCCAGATCGCGATGTCCGGGTTGGACAGCCAGTCGGCCCGCAGCCCGCCGAGGCCCATGCCCTGGAGCAGGTCGTTCACCGCGCCGTTCGACTGGAGCATCAGGCTCCAGCCGGTGCCGACGATCACCTCGGAGATGACGTACGGCACGAACACGAGCACGCGGACGAGCCCGCGGCCGTGCATCTTCTGGTTGAGCAGCAGCGCGAGCACGATGGCGATCGGCCCCTGCAGCACGAGCGACAGCACGACGATGAAGCCGTTGTGCATCAGGACCGCGTGGAACGCCTTGTCCTGGAAGATGATCAGGTAGTTCTGCAGCCCCACGAAGTCGGTGGGCGGCCCGTAGCCCTGCCACTTGAAGAACCCGTAGTAGGCGGCCAGCACCACGGGCAGGATCACGAAGGTGACGAAGACGATGACCGCGGGGCCGGCGAGCACCGCGATCTCGACGCGCTTCCGCCAGTCCGCGATGCGGCGCGTGGACCGCCGTCCGGCGGGGAGCGGCGTACCGCTCCCCGCCGGGGACGTCCCCGCGGCCGTGTCCGACCCGGTGGCCGGGGTCGTGCCGAGCGAGGTGTCGAGGGTCATCGTCAGCCCTTGGCCGCAGCCTGGTTGGTGGTGTCCACGATGTCCTTCGCGCTGCCCTTGCCGGCGAGCAGGTCGACGACGCTGGTGTTCAGCGCGTTGCCGACGTTCTGGCCGTACAGGGTGTCCAGGTACTGCGAGACGAACGGCGCGTCCTGGTAGGCGGCGAGCGCCGACTTCAGGTAGTCCGCGTCGACGACCGACTGGGCCTCCTGGTTGACCGGGATGGCCTGGAACGCCGTGTAGTAGGCCTCCTGGTTGTCCTTCTGCACGATGAAGTTGAGGAAGTCCGTGCAGGCCTTCTTCGGGGCCTTCGCCGAGCAGGAGTTGCCGTCGACGCCGCCCATCATCGACTTCGGGTCACCCTTGCCACCGTCGATGGTCGGGAACGGGAACCAGCCGAGGTCGGCCAGCGGCTTGCCGTCCGGGGTGAGCGAGCTGATCACGCCCGGGTCCCACGCCCCCATGAGCTCCATGGCGGCCTTGTGGTTGGCCAGGAGTCCGGCGGAGCTGCCGGCACCCTGCTGGGCAGCGGTCGTCAGGAACCCGTCGTTGAACGGCTTCGTCGCGGTGAAGTCCTCGAGCTGCTCGCCGGCCTTCGTCCAGCAGGCGTTGTCGAACTTCAGCGACTTCGCCGCGCCCTCGAGCGTCTTCTGGCTGCACTCGCGCAGCGCGAAGTTGTAGTACCAGTGGGCGGCGGGCCAGGCGTCCTTCGCACCGACGGCGACGGGGTCGATGTCGGCGGCCGTGAGCTTCGCGATGTCGTCGTTCAGCTCGTCCATCGTCGTCGGGGTGCCGTCGATGCCGGCCTTCTGGAACAGGTCCTTCGAGTACCAGATGCCCTCGGGGAGCACGGCGC
This sequence comes from Curtobacterium sp. PhB25, assembly GCF_004365375.1. Taxonomy (NCBI): domain Bacteria; kingdom Bacillati; phylum Actinomycetota; class Actinomycetes; order Micrococcales; family Microbacteriaceae; genus Curtobacterium; species Curtobacterium sp. PhB25. The sequence continues at coordinate 109,600 of NZ_SODR01000010.1, forward strand.
CCGGCATGGCGTAGGTGGCACCGTCCTTCTCGTAGCCCGCGAACGTCCCGGCGCTGATCGACTTCTTCGCGTCGGCGCTGATGGAGTCGGAGATGTCCATGAGCTGCCCGGCGGCGATCATCGCGTCCATCTTGCCGCCGCCGCGCTGCAGGAAGACGTCCGGTCCGTCGCCCGAGTTGAGCGCGGTCTGCAGCTTGCCGTCCAGGTCCTCGTTCTGGATCGCCTGGGTCTTGATGGTGACGTTCGGGTACTTCGCCTCGAACGCCTTGACCGTCGAGGCCCAGTAGGCCTTGCCCGGTCCGGTGGTGGAGTTGTGCCAGAAGGTCATCGTGACCTTCCCGTTGCCGTCGTCGGCCGCGTTGCCGCCTGCCGAGCAGCCCGTGGCCACCAGTGCTGTCGCCCCGATCAGCGCGATGGCTGCCGCGGCACGGATCTTCCTCGTCATCGTGGAACTCCTCGTGTCGTCGTTGACATGCAGCGACATCCACTGCCGCTGCGGAGAGCGTGCCAGGTGCTCCTGCCGCTTGTCAATCGATATCGATAACGTTTTCTACGCCGTTTCGACATGCCATCAGCGGTACGGTGAGCACATGGACTCGGCACTCGGCGCGCGTCCCGGTGCCGGCCGGGTGACGATCGGCGACGTCGCACGGGTCGCGGGGGTCTCGATCCCCACCGTGTCGAAGGTCATCAACCAGCGCGACGGCGTCGCCGCGGCCACGATGATCCGCGTGCAGCAGGTCGTCGCCGACCTCGGCTACGAGACGTCCCTGGTCGCCCGCAGTCTGCGGAGCTCCCGCACCGGGGTCGTCGGGATCCTGGTGCCCGAGTTCGAGCCCTTCTCGACCGAGCTCCTGCGCGGCATCTCGAGCGCGACGACCGGCACCGGCTACGAGCTGCTCGCCTACGCCGGCCTGATGACCGGCGCCGACCGCCCGGGCTGGGAACGCCGGTCGCTGTCCCGCCTGTCCGGCACCCTCATCGACGGCGCCATCGTCGTCACCCCGACCACGGCCCTGTCGAGCTCGTCGATCCCGGTCGTCGCGATCGACCCGCACACCGGGCCCGAGGGCCACGCGACGGTCGACGCCGACAACGAGGACGGGGCGGTCCAGGCCGTCGAGCACCTGCTCGCGCTCGGGCACACCCGGATCGCGCACCTGCGCGGCCGCGTCGATCTGGCGTCCGCCCAGCTGCGCGAGGCCGGGTACCGCTCCGCACTGACCGCCGCCGGACTCCCGATCGACGAGCGGCTCGTCCGCGACGGCGACTACCAAGAGGAGCAGTCCGCGGCTGTCGCGCGCGACCTGCTCACGATGGACGAGCGACCGACCGCGGTGTTCGCCGCGAACGACTCGTCGGCCGTCGGTGTGCTGCGAGCCGCGGCGGAGCTCGGCCTGCGGGTGCCGGAGGACCTGTCCGTCGTCGGGTTCGACGACGTCCCCCAGGCGTCGATCACCACCCCGCCGCTCACCACCGTGTCGCAGCCGCTGGCCGAACTCGGGTCCCGTGCGGTCGAGATGCTGCTGACGATGCTCCGTGGCGAGGCCGCGTCGGACCACGTCCGTCTGTCGACCACGCTGCGGGTGCGTTCCAGCACCGGCCCCGCACCGCGGGCCTGACCCCCGGCTAGCGGCGCAGGGTCTGCTTCGGGTACTCGCCGAACCTGGCTGCGTACGACGCCGAGAACCGGCCGAGGTGCGCGAACCCCCAGCGTCGGGCGACGTCGCCGATCGCTCCGACCTGCGGGTCGAGTGCGAGGAGTTCGCTGCGCACGCGGTCCAGACGGACGTCCCGCAGGTAGGTGAGCGGCGACACGTCGAACACCCGACGGAACGACTCCTGCACCGACCGCACGCTCAGGCCGGCCACCGCGGCGAGGTCGGCGATGGTCACGGTCTCGGACGCGTGCGCGTGGACGTACTCGACGGCGGCGCGCAGCCGGGCGTTCCGCGGCAGGGCCAGTTCGGCCGGCAGGTCGTCGAGCTGCGGCGGGAAGGTCTCGAGGAACGCGGCGATCGCGAGCGACTTCGCCGCGACCCAGGTGTCGGAGTCCGGACCGCCGACACGGAGCGCGCGGGACAGCGCGGCGAGGGCACCCTGCCACCGGCCGTACATCGCGTTGTCCGGTTCGCGCGTGTGGTCGAAGCGCAGCGGGCGGTCGCCCAGGTCGAGCTGTTCGCTGGCGACGCGGTGCACGAGCTCCCGGTCGAGGTGCACCAGGCGCTGGTCGTGGTCCTCGGCCGCGAAGACGAACGCGGTGTCGCAGGGCAGCAGCGTCGGCACGTTCCGGTGCAGGTCCACCCGCTGCCCGCCGACGTCGAGGTGGGCGCTGCCGCTCGTCATCCACGCGACGATGTAGTCGGTGCTGATCGGCATCGCACCGCGCAGGACGCCGCGCATCTGGGACCGACGGATGCTGATCTCGGTGTCGCCGACCGCGGTGTAGCGGTAGAGGAACTCGCTGCCGTTCTGCTGGGCGGACCACTGCTCGGCGCCGTGCACCGTGGCCAGGTCACGCGCCGCCGACTCCGGATCGATGCCGGACACCTCGAAGCGCACCGACTCGCTCGCGCGTCCGCCGGCACGTGGGGCATCGTACGTGTCAGTCACGGTGCATCGCCCCCGTGCCGGACACCCGAACCTGACCGTGCAACTCGTTATGTGGATACGCTGACCCGGTGAGCACGGCGTACGGTGGCGCGGACCCGATCGGTTCGAAGGGGGCGCGCTCGTGAGCGATCTCGACCTCGTGGCGGCGCTGACCCGACTCGAAGCAGCAGTGTCCGCGCTGCGGGCGCGGTTGCGCGACCAGCTCGACGTCTCGGGCAGCGACCTGACCGTGCTGCAGTTCGTGTCCCGCGCCGAAGCGGCCGACCGGACCGTCCGCGTGAAGGACCTCGCGCAGCACCTCGGCCTGACCGGACCGGCGGTGACCGGCATGGTGGACCGACTCGAGCAGAGCGGACACCTCAGCCGTGTGCCGAACCCGGCCGACGGGCGGAGTCGGCACATCGAGCTGACCGAGACCGCCAGGCGTGACTACTCGATCGCCATGGACGGCACGAACAAGCACCTGCACGAGCTGTTGGCCTCCTTCTCGGAACGGGACAGGGTCCGGTTCGTCCGGATCGTCGACCGCATCATCGCGGCCGTCGACCTCGGCGCCCCGAGCCCCTGAGGGCAGGGTACGGGCGGTCAGCGTGCGGCTCCGGCGATTGTCCGCCATGCGCAGCTAGGTAACGATGCTACCTATCTCGGGCACGGGCGGCGTCGAGGAGCGACACGGAGTTCGGCCCCACCACGGCGCTGGCCAGGTCGACGCGGGCCAGTCCCCCGGGCACCAGGGCGTCCGCGATCGACAGGCGGAGTGCGGTCTGCGTGTACTGCCCGGTCGTCGCACGGCCGGCCGGGGTCGGGGCGGCGGCGAGGTCCTGCTGCACGTTCACCCGGAGCGAGAGCACCCCGGGCAGCCGCGCGAGGACCGTCCCGAGCGCGCGGACGACCGGGCCGCCGATCGTCGTCGTCAGCGTCGTGCCGAGCGTCCCGACGAGTGCGAACAACCGGGTCGTGAGCGTCCCCACCACCGCCTGGGTCAACGGGTTCACGAGCGACGTGGCGAGGCCGGTCACGACGCCGAGCAGACCACCCAGGTCGAGCCCGAGCAGCGCGACCCCGACCGACAGCTTCGTCTGCCCCGCCATGAGCGCTGCCACCCCGGTGTCGACGCCGATCGACAGCGTGGCGATCTTCACGCGGATGCCGAGCACCAGGGGTGCGCTGAGGTCGGCGGCGAGCGCGATCCGGACGTGCAGGGACCCGAGCGCGGTCGTCAGGGCGGTCGTGATCTTCCCCGCCCAGGCGTCCACCACCTGCCCGAGCCGGTCGGCCAGCGCACCGAGGGTGACGGCGTCAAGCACCACCTCGTGGTTCGGCGGCAGGTCGTTGAGCCCGTGCGCGTCGTCGCCGAGCAGGTGCGCGAGGTCGACCCGGACGGATCCGGCCGACAAGTCGAGCGACAACGTTCCGCCGGCGTCCTGCACGGGTTCGGCGAGCAGCGGCGCGACCGCGCCCGCCAGGTCCGGCCCGGTGATCTCGACGGTGCCCCCGATGGTGCCGAGCCCGAGGCTGCCGGTGAGCCCGCCGAGCACCCCGAGCACGCCCTGGTTGATCGTCCGTGCGAGCACCCCGTCCGTGCCACCGAGCGCGTCGACCGTGGCGTCGAGCTGCACCACGGTGTCGTTCACGGCCGTGACGAGCGCACCGACGAGCGGGCTGTCCACACGGAGGTCGAGGCTCGCGATCCCGTAGTCGCGCTCGAGCCCGGCGGGCCCGCTGTCGGCAGCGACCTGCTGCACCGCGGCCCGCAGGTTCGTTGCGAGCGTGCGCTGGACGACCCCGCCCCACACGTCGTCGCTGATCGCGTCGCACCCGGCGAGCTGCGCACTCACACCGACGGCTCCGACGTCGAGCCCCACGTCGGTGACGTCCGCGATCCCCGGCAGTGCGCGGCCGAGCGTGATCGACGCCGGGTCGGGCAGGTCGCCGGACGGGGTCGTCGGTGTGACGAGCACGCCACCGGAGTCCGCGACGAGCCCGGATGCCGCCACCGCGTCACCGGTGCCCGACGCCGTCGCGACCTGGTTCACCGCGCCCGCCGAACCGGCCGGCAGTCCGAGGCCGAGACCGGTGAGGTCGATGCCCGCCACGTCGCCGAGCAGCCCGACGTCGAGCGGGTTGCCGAACGCCTGCGTGAACGGGCGGCCGCCGGTGCCGAGCTCGGGCGCGGTGGCCGGCTCGACCGATGCCGGTGCGGCTCCGGTCTTCGCGACGTCGACCCCGCGCACCGTGGCGACGTCGTCGAGGTCGATGCCGGCGATGCTCCCGCCCAGGAACCGGCTCGACGCCGTCGACGTGTAGTCCGCGTCGGTGCCGCAGTCGAACGACGACGTCCCCACGGCCCCGTGCGCCCACTCGCGGTCCGACCACGACGCGGTGCTCGGGACGGCGGTGGGCGTGACCAGGGCTGCTGCGACGACGATGCCGGTGACGACCGCGATCCGGCCACGGCGCAGGTGCAGCGGACGCCGGCTCACGACCGGCTCCCGGGGCGTCGGAATCGGAGGGCGACGCCGGCGAGCACGGCCGCGACCGCGACGAGCACCGGCCCCGCGAACCCGCCACCCGTCATCGCGAGGACGACCGGACCGCCGTCGTCGAAACCGCCGTCGCCACTGCCGTCGCCGTGCGTCGGGCGTCCGGGCACGACGGGGTCCCCGCCGCGGGCGGTCACGCCGACGCCGACCTCGGCGGTCCTGGGCACCGTGGTCGCGGCGTCACCGAGGGACAACCGGACGAGCAGGTACGCCGAGCCGTCGCCGTCCGGGTCGGGCACACGGACCGACGGCGCGGTGGTCGCCCAGTCGACGAGGAGGACGGCGTCGACGAGGGCGGCGGTCTGTCCGCCGCACGTGGGGGCTCCCGACGGGTCCTCCCACGGCTGGTCGCACGTCGCGACCGTCACGAGCACGCCGTCGGTCCCGCCCGGCAGGCCGCCCCGCCCCGTGAGCTGCAGGTCGAGGGTGACCGGGCCGGGCGCGTCGACGCTCGTCCGCACCTGCCACGTGACGTCCGCGTCGTTCCCCGCCCCGGGCAGCACGAGGGGCTCCGGACCGGTGTGCAGTACCAGCCGGCCGGGCGTGCCGGTCTCGGCCACGGGCCTCCAGTCCGTCGCGGCGACCGCCACCGCCGTCGTGCCGATCCCGGTCGCACCGACGAGCACCGCAGCGACCGCCGCGGAGGTGGCGAGGACGCGGGTCACGAGTCCTCCCGCCGGGCCGGCCAGAACGCCCACGCGATGAGCACGCCGACGAGCGCGACCGCCAGCCCACGGGCCGGGGCACTCGTGACCACGACGAGCACCGAGCCCAGGCCGGGGGCGTGCGCCAGCACGAGTCCGGCGTGCCGGACGACGTACGGGTCGCGGTCGTCGGAGGCGTTGTCGTCGCCCCGCAGGGTGAGCGACCGCGCGGCGGTGTCCCCCGGGACCCGGTCCACCGCGACCACCCGGTGGGTGACGGGCAGGGCCGACCCCGCGCGTGGGACCGTGACGACGTCCCCGTCGGTGATCTCGGCCGCGGGGACGCGGTGCGTGATGGCGAGCCCGCCCGCGGGGATCGTCGGGGCCATCGACCCGGTGGTGACGACGACGAACGACAGCCCGGTGAACGCCACGGCGGCCCAGGCGAGCAGGCACGTGAGCCCGATCGCGCCGGCGACCGTCAGGACGACGGTGCGGATGCGGTCGGCAGGACGACGGGGCGGCGCCGCGCCCTCGTCGGAGGACGTCGGCGCGGTGGAGCCGCGCACGGCCGCGCTCAGTCGGACTCGGCGGCGAACTGCCACGCGGGCGCGGCCGTCCGCCCCTGGAGCGCGTCGACCGACGTGCCGGCGGGCAGGGTCGGCGACGCGGGCAGCGAGACCTCGAAGCAGTACACCTGCGTCGACCCGCTGGCCGCGGCGAGGGGCCGCGCGATCGTCGCGGCAGCCGTGCCGAGCGGCCCGGACGCGACGCTCGTCCACGGCACGTCGAACGCGGTGGCGTCGCACACTGCGGTGGTGTCCGTGATCGCGGCGACCCGGACCTGCAGGGCGTTCCACAGCAGGTCGTCGGCGTCGGAGACCGTGACACCGGACGCCGGGACCGCTGCCCGGAGCACCAGGTCGCCGGCGATCGAGTCGGCGGTGGTGCGGAGCGCGACGGGGGCGTAGGTCGCGCTGCCCGGCGACAGGGCGAGCGCGTCGACGGTGAACCGGAGCGCCTGGCCCGGGTTCGTCTCGTCCGAGGTGAAGCCCGCCGCGGCGAACGGCGCCGTGACGTTCTGCTCGACCTCGAACCCGGAGGTGCCGACGCCCGGCCCACCCGAGCCGTTGCCGCCGAACACCCACTCGGTGTCCGTCCACGACGCGAGCGTGTAGCCCGCGCCGCCGATGACGAGGACCCCGCCGGCAGCGAGCGCGAACACCCGGTTGCGACGCCGGGAGCGGCGGGCGGTGTCGTCCGCGGCGCGACGGCCACGGTTCCGGGCGCGCGGGGGCGCAGTGCTGTCAGCCATGACGTGTCTCCTGATCCGTGACGCCGATCGGTGGCGGCGACGGCCGGGGTGGTTGGTCCTGGCCGTCGCCGTCGACGTCTGCTCCGATCCTGGCGGACTATCCCTCAGGAATCAATGGACGCGTCACCCCTTGACGGCACCGGAGGTGAGCCCCGACACGATCGAGCGGCGGAACACGAGCACCAGGATCACGATCGGCACCGTCGCCGCGACGCTCGCCGCGAAGATCTGCGCGAACGGCACCGTGAACTGCGTGCCGAACAGCGCGATGCCGACCGGGATCGTCCGGAACGAGTTCTCGCTGTTGAACGTCAGCGCCATCAGGAACTCGCTCCACGACGCCGTGAACGTGAAGACGCCGACCGTGAACAGGCCCGGCTTCGCCATCGGCAGGATCACGCTGAGCACGGTGCGCCAAGCTCCCGCCCCGTCGATCTCGGACGCTTCCTCGATCGTCGAGGGGATCCCGACGAGGTAGTTCCGCATGATCCAGATGGCGAACGGCAGGTTGAACGCGACGTACGGCACGATCAGGCCCGGGTACGAGTTGAGCAGCCCGAGGTTGCGCTCGAGCAGGTACAGCGGCGTGAGCACCGCGATCGCCGGGAACACCGACAGCATGAGCAGCGACGTCATGATCGCCGTGCGGCCCTTGATCCACCGGCCGGCGAGCGCGTAGCCGGCGAGGAACGCCAGCGCGAGCACGATCACCGTCGTCGACACCGACACGATGACGCTGTTCACCATGTACTGCCCGAGCGCGTTGTCGCGGAAGGCCACCACGAAGTTGTCGAGGGTGAACGACTGCGGGAACGCGGTGGGCGGCGACTGCCCGATCTCGGACGCCGGCTTGAGCGACGTCGACACCAGCCAGTACAGCGGCAGCGCCGTGAGCACCGCGATGACGACACCGCTGACGTTGACGGTGTTGACCCACTTGCGCCAGCCCTTGCGCACACGTTGACGGGGCATCAGGCATCCCCTCCCTTCGCCTGGTTCCGGAAGGCCCGGAGGAACAGCAGACACCCGGCCGCGACGATGATCGCGGTGGACGTCGCGATCGCCGCGCCCGGGCCGATGTTGATGTCCTGGAACAGGACCTTGTAGCCCATGATCGCGAGCGACTGGGTGGCGGTGCCCGGTCCGCCGTTCGTCAGCACGAACGGCAGGTCGAAGACGCCGAACGCCTGCAGGATGCGGAACAGCACCGCGATCGTCAGCGTCGGGGTGAGCTGCGGCAGCACCACGCGCCAGAACGTCTGCCAGGTACTCGCGCCGTCGAGCTCGGCGGCCTCGTAGTGGTCCTCGGAGATCTGCACGAGCCCGGCGAGCAGGATGATCGCCACGAACGGCGTCGTCTTCCAGATGTCAGAGACCATCAGGCCCGTGATCGCGGGCACCGGTTCGCCGAGGATCACCGGGGCGTCCCCGAACAGGCCGAAGAACCAGGTCGCGACGCCGTAGGTGCTGTCGTAGATGTACTTCCACAGCTGCGCGTTGACGATGGTGACGAGCGACCACGGGATGAGCATGAGCGCGAGCATCCAGCCGCGCGTGGCCCCGAGCCGCTCGAGCACGAGGGCGACGAGCATGCCGAGCACGAGTTCCACCGAGACGGTCACGACCGTGTACAGCACCGTGAAGCCGAGGGCTCGGTACCAGTCCGCGCTCTGCAGCAGGGCCGCGTAGTTGCCCAGCCCGAACGACTGGATCGTGAACCCCTCGTAGCCGACCTCGACGTCCGCGAAGCTCAGGACGATCGAGTAGACCACCGGGAAGATCGTCACCGCCGCGACGACCAGGAGCGCCGGGGCCGCGAAGCCCCACGCGCCCCGCGCGCGGATGCGGTCGAGACGCGACCGCCCGCTCAGGCGGGGCGGCGGGTCTTGGCGACCCGTGCCTCCCGGCCTGGTGCCCGACCGTGTGGCCGTGCCGGCGCTCACAGCGCCTCCCCCTGCAGGGCGAGCGCGATGGCCGAGGCCATCGTGCGCGTGCCGCCGTCGACGGACGCCTGTCCGCCGAGGATGCTGTTGCCGTTCTGGTACACGCCCTGCGAGACCTTCGGGTAGTACGCCGTCGACGTCGGACGGGGCACGAGCGTGATGCCGGCAGCGGTGTCGTACGTCGGGCGCTTCTGCTGCTTCGCGTCCTCGCTGACGAGCGACGCGCTGCGGGCAGGCAGGACGCCGCCCTCGCGGGTCAGGAACTGCTGCGCCGTCTCGCTCGACATCCAGCGTGCGAACGTCAGTGCCGCCGCGGGCTGCTGCGTGTGCGGGTTGATGTAGTTCCCCCACCCGCCGATGGTCGAGTGGTGCTCGTCCTGCCCGTCGAAGGTGGGACGGGCGGCGAGCCCGACCTTGCCCGCGACCTGGCTGTCCGGCCCGTTCGCGATGCCCCACGCGTACGACCAGTTGCGCAGGAACGCCGCCCGGCCGCCCGAGAAGGCGTCGTTCGTGTCCTGCTCCTGGTACGTCAGGGTGGCCCGGGGGCTCGCGCCGTCCGTGATCAGGGACCGCATGAACTCGAAGGCGCGCTTCGTCTCCGAGCTCGTCGTCTCGGGCTTCGTCAGGTCGTCGTTGAGCAGCGAGCCGCCGGCGTCCGCGACGAACTCGGTGACGTTGCAGGTGAGGCCCTCGTACACGTCGCCCTGGAACGCGAACCCGTAGCTGACGTCACCGGTGTCGACGAGCTTCGCGGCCGTCTCGCGCACTTCCTCCCACGACCCCGGCACCTGCAGGGAGTGCTTCGCGAGCAGGTCCTTCCGGTACAGGAAGAACGACTCGTCGATGTAGAGCGGGAACATGTAGTACGTCCCGTCGACGCTCGCCGCCTGCCGCAGGCCCTCGGGGAACTGGTCGAAGAAGTCCTCGCCCACGAGCTGGTTCACGGGGGTGGCGAGCTTGTTCTTCGCGAACTGCCCGGGCCACGCGACGTCGCCGAGGTAGACGTCCGGCGTGCTGCTGCCGGCAGCGATCTGCGTCGTCAGGCTCGTCCGGTTCGTGTCCGTGTCGCTCGGGGCGGACACGATCCGCACCCGGATGTTCGGGTGCTCCTTCTGGAACTCGGCGATGAGCCGGCGCCGCAGGTCACCGCCGTCCTTCGAGGCGACCTGCCCCGCCCACCAGCTGATCGTCGCCTCGCCCTCCGGCGGGTCGGTGGGCCAGTCCTGGACCAGCGTGCGCTCGGGGCGCGTGGAGCAACCCGCGAGGAGCAGCACCCCCGCTCCCCCGAGCAGGAACATCCTGCGGTCGATGGCCATCCGTCCTCCTCGACGTGTGGTGCTGCGAACCTGTGCGTCCACACAACCAACGGACCCTGAGCGCCCGGTGGGCGCGCGCGGCGGCGGCCGCACGGTGTCACTGGCGGCTCGGTCGCTGTCGCGAAAGCGACACCCTGCCGCGGAACGTTCGCAGGGATCTGTCGCTTTCGCGGGTGGGGACGTGGGGCCGCGGGGCGGCGGCCTGGAGGCCCGTGGCGGGGACGACCCGCGCCTCCAGTCCGGCAGGTGGTCGCGAAAGCGACAGAACGCGCGCAGGTGCCCCCGTCAGTGCTGCGAAAGCGACAGTGTGCCGCGAACCGTTCGCGGAGATCTGTCGCTTTCGCGGGCGGGGTTGGCAGGTGGTCAGGCGGGGGCGGGGGCGGGGGCCGTGGACTCCGCGGTGCGGAGCGTGCACGGCAGCAGGAAGTGCGGCAGGTCGTCGGACGTGCCGTCGAGCTGCTCGATGAGGGCATCGGCGGCCCGGGTCCCGAGCTCCTGGCCGGGGGCGACCATGGTCGACAGCCGCGGGTAGTGCTGGTCGGCGTTGGCCTCGGACGACGCGATGCTGAGCACGGAGACGTCCTCGGGGACCCGCCGCCCGGCGGTGTAGAGCCCGACCAGGACGCCGGCGGACGAGTCGTCCTTCATCACGAGCAGCGCCGTGACGTCGGGGTCCGCCGCGAGCAGGTCGCTCGTGGCCTGCCGTCCGCCGTCGCTGCCCGGCCCGGCGGTGACGACCGTCCCGGCCAGCCCGCGCTCGACGATCGCGCGCCGGAAGGTCGCCTCGACGCGCAGGTGTGGCGCGTAGCCGGCCATCGGGGTGCCCTCGAGGTCCTCGAGCACGAGTCCGAACCGGCGGTGCCCGAGTGTCTCGAGGTGGTCGAGGCTGTCCTCGATGGTCGTCTCGAAGTCGATGTCGACGAAGGGCAGACCGCTGCTGTCGCGGGTCCGGCCGATCAGGGTGAACGGCACGCCGAGGTCGGTGAGGACGGCGACGCGGGGGTCGTCCATCCGCACCTCCATCAGGATGACGCCGTCCACGAGCCCACCCGACACGAGGTCGTCGAGGTCGTCTCCAGCGGGGTCCACCGGCCAGAGCACCAGGTGGTAGCCCCGCTCGGATGCCCGTTCCGCCGCACTCATGAAGAACTGCGAGGTCGTCGGGCTGAAGCGGTTGCCGGTGGTCGGGAACAGCAGCGCGATGATCCGGGTCCGCCGGCTCGCCAGGGCACGGGCGACGACGTTGCCACGGAACTTCAGCTCGCGCATCGCGGTCTTCACCCGCGCGGTCGTGCCGGGGGTCACGTACTTCGTCCCGTTCACCACGAAGGACACGGTGGCGATCGAGACCCCCGCCCGATCGGCGACCTGCTGCATCGTGGCCATGGCGCTGATCCTAGCGCGCACGAAGTCAGAAAAGCGCTTTACAGGTGAAGCGCTTATCTGTTAGCTTCTCGCCCCAGGAGCACAGCGACGATGACGTCAGCGGCCTCGTCGATGCGTGCCTGCCCCAGCACCCGTCAAGAGAAGAGCTCTGCAATGAAGCAAAGATTCCCCTCCATGTCCCGCCGGACGCGCGCCCTCGTCGGCGCAGTCGCCGTCGTCGCCACGATCCCCCTGGTCCTGTCCGGCTGCTCCGGCTCCGGATCGGCCTCGTCGGGCGGCAGCAAGGCCCTGACGATCGAGGACTACTACGACGCGAACTACAACCCGGTCTACAAGCAGTGCGCGAAGGAGGTCGGCGCGACGGTCACGATCAACCACGTCGCCGGCGCCGGCCTGATCGCGAAGGTGCTGCAGCAGGCATCGTCGAAGACGCTTCCCGACGTCCTCATGCTCGACAACCCCGACGTCCAGCAGATCGCCTCCTCCGGTGCCCTGTCCGACCTGTCCGACTACGGTCTGGACGCCGACGGCGACGTCCCCGGCGTGAAGGCGGCGAGCACCTACAAGGGCAAGCTCTACGGCCTGCAGTCGAACACGAACTCCATCGCGCTCTACTACAACAAGAAGCTCCTGGCGGACGCCGGCGTCCAGCCGCCCAAGACGTGGGACGAGCTCAAGGCCGCGGCGAAGAAGCTCACCAAGGGCTCGACCTACGGCTTCGCGATGAGCAACATCAACACGTACGAGGGCACCTGGCAGTTCCTGCCGTTCTTCTGGTCGAACGGCGGCGACGAGAAGGACATCGCCACCGCGGACGCCACCCAGGCGCTGCAGCTCGTCGAGGACCTGCAGGACGACGGCTCGATGTCGAAGAGCTCGATCAACTGGGCCCAGGCGGACGTCAACAACCAGTTCCTGGCCGGCAAGGCCGCGATGATGATCAACGGTCCCTGGCAGCTGCCGGCGCTCAACGAGAAGAAGAGCCTCGAGTTCGACAGCGTCCCGATCCCGACGCGCACCGGCGAGGCCACGGTCGCACCGCTCGGCGGCGAGGCGTTCACCGTCCCGCAGACCGGCGACAAGGACAAGATGCAGCTCGCCGGCAAGTTCGTCGGCTGCCTCCACTCGCAGAAGATGCAGAAGACCCTGTCCGAGGTCAGCGGCAACGTGCCGACCAACCTCGAGGCCGGTGCCGCCTGGGCGAAGGACCACCCGCAGGTCGCGTCCTTCGTCACCACGGTGCAGACCGCTCGCGCGCGCACCGGTGAGCTCGGACCCGACTGGCCCAAGGCCGCCACGAAGATCTACACCGCCGTCCAGCTCGCCCTCACCGGCAAGGCCAGCCCCGAGGCAGCGCTCAAGCAGGCGCAGTCGCAAGAGCAGTAGTCCACGGGGAGCCGGCCGACCGGTCGGCTCCCTCCGGCGTGCAGGAAAGGACCCCGGCGTGAGCGCCTCGACACAGACACGACCACGGACGATCCCGCCCGTGACGACACCCCGACCCGGGCAACGACGAGCCCGGTTCCGATCCGGCGTGACCCGATGGCTCTTCGTGGTGCCAGCGGCGGTCTTCGTGGCCGTCTTCTTCGGCTACCCCGTGGTGAAGAACATCATCATGTCCTTCCAGGACTACACGACGGCGACCTTCTTCACCGGCGAAGCCCCCTGGGTGGGACTCGGCAACTACATCTCCGTGTTCCAGAGCTCGGTCTTCACGACGAGCCTCGTGAACACCGCCCTGTTCACGGCCGGCTCGATCATCCTGCAGTTCGTCATCGGGCTGAGCCTCGCGCTGTTCTTCCGTCGGCACTTCCCGCTGTCGGGCTTCCTGCGGGGGCTCCTGCTCCTGCCGTGGCTGCTGCCGCTCATCGCCTCGAGCGCGGTGTGGAAGTGGCTGCTCGACCAGGACAGCGGGGCGCTCAACCAGCTCCTCGGCCTGGTGGGCATCGCCCCGGTCCCGTGGCTGGTCAGCCCGAGCCTCGCGCTCATCGCCGTCATCGGCGTCAACGTGTGGCTCGGCATCCCGTTCAACACGACGATCCTGTACAGCGGCCTGCAGTCCGTGCCGCCGGAGCTCTACGAGGCCGGGTCGCTCGACGGCGCCACCGGGTTCAAGGCGTTCTGGTACATCACGTGGCCGAGCATCCGGTCGGTGGTCAGCGTCGTGGTCGTGCTCGGGGTCGTCTACACGTTGAAGGTCGTGGACATCATCCTCGGCCTGACCGGCGGCGGGCCGGCGAACTCGACGCAGACCCTCGCCACGAACGCGTACCACCAGTCGTTCATCAACTTCCAGTTCGGCATCGGAGCCGCGGTGAGCAACGTGCTCATCGTCGTCTCGTTCGTCTTCGCGATGGTCTACATCGCGATCTCCCGGAAGGCGGTCGACGAATGAGCGTCGGACTCGCGAACCAGACCGTCACCGCCACCCGCGCGATCACGACGAAGCGGACCACCCGGGCACCCCGCCCGCGCGGTTCCGCCAAGGGCATCCCGTTCACGATCCTCGGGTGCGTGTTCCTCGCGATCATGGTGTTCCCCGTCTACTGGATGGTGAACACCAGCCTGCAGGCGACGTCCGGGGCCGCAACGGCGACGTGGTTCCCGTTCTCCCCCACCTTCGCCGGGTACCAGGCCGCGTTCGCCCAGCAGGGGCAGAACTTCCTGTCGAGCATGATCATCGGCCTCGGAACCGTCCTGCTGACGCTGGCCATCGCTACGCCGGCCGCCTACGGCCTGGCCCGGTTCCGGATGCGCGGCGGCCGGGTGTTCCTGCTCGTGCTGCTCATCACCCAGATGATCCCGGCGATCGTCATCGCGAACGCGCTGTACACGCTGTTCAACAACATCGGGCTGCTCAACAGCTACGTCGGGCTGATCCTGGCCGACAGCGCGGTCCAGGTGCCGTTCGCCATCCTGCTCATGCGGGCGTTCATGGAGTCGATCCCGCCGAGCCTGGTCGAGGCCGCCCTGGTCGACGGCGCCAGCGACTTCCGGGCGTTCGTGTCGATCGTCGTGCCGATCAGCCGGAACGCCATCGTCACCGCGGCGCTCTTCACGTTCCTCGGCGCATGGGGTGACTTCCTCATCGCACTGACCCTGACGTCGACGACCGCAGTGCGACCGATCACGCTCGGCATCTACAACTACATCGGCTCGAACGTCACCGACTGGGGACCCGTCATGGCGACCTCGGTGCTGGCGTCCCTGCCCGCTGCCGTCCTGCTGATCTTCGCGCAGAAGTACATCTCCGCTGGTGCCCTCGGCGGTGCCGTCAAGTGACGGCCCCGGACCGACGCCACCACGTACCACCGTCTGAAAGGCACACCATGACCACCACCCCGCTGCGCATCACCGTCTGGGGCGAGAACGTCCACGAGCAGGTCGAGCAGCACGTCGCCGAGCGGTACCCCGACGGCATGCACGGCGCGATCGCCGACGGCATCCGCGAGAACCTGCCCGACGCCGTCGTCCGGACCGCCACCATGCAGGAACCCGAACACGGCCTGACCGACGAGGTCCTCGCCGCGACGGACGTCCTGACCTGGTGGGGGCACGCCGCGCACCAGGACGTCGACGACGCCGTGGTCGACCGGGTGCACAAGCACGTCCTGTCCGGCATGGGGCTGGTCGTCCTGCACTCCGGCCACTGGTCGAAGATCTTCGGCAAGCTGATGGGCACCACGTGCACCCTGCGCTGGCGGAGTGAACACGACCAGGAACTCGTCTGGACCGTCAACCCGCAGCACCCGATCACCCGCGGCGTCCCGAACCCGATCGTCATCCCCGAGCAGGAGATGTACGGCGAGTACTTCGACGTGCCGACCCCCGACGAGCTCGTGTTCATCTCGGGCTTCACCGGCGGCGAGGTGTTCCGGAGCGGCATGACGTACCGCCGCGGCCTGGGGAAGATCTTCTACTTCTCGCCCGGCGACCAGGACTTCCCCGTGTACCACCACAAGGACGTGCGCCGCGTGATCGCGAACGCCACCGAGTGGGCGCGGCCGGAGCGCGAGCGCGAGATCCCGACGCTCCGCCGCTACGACCTGGGCGAGTACTTCGAGGGCCAGCACTACCGCGGCCCGTTCGACGACGCGCCCGTCGAGGACGCTCCCGTCGACGACGCGCCCGTCGACGACCACGCCGGGGCGCAGGCATGACCGCGCTCCGCGTCCTGCAGGTCGGCGCCGGGGGCATGGGCCGGGCCTGGCTCGGCACCGTCGCCGCCGACCCCGACGTCGAGCTGGTCGGCATCGTCGACCTCGACCTCGACGCCGCCCGGGCCGGTGCCGAACACGCCGGCGACCCGAGCATCCCCGTCGGCACCGACCTGACCGTGCTCGCCGCCGAGACCGGTGCACAGGCGGTGCTCGACATCACCGTCCCGGTCGCGCACCACCCCGTCACACTGCAGGCCCTGCACGCCGGGCTCCCCGTGCTCGGCGAGAAACCGGCAGCGCAGACCGTCGCCGAGGCACTGTCGCTCGCCGCGGCCGCCGAGGCCACCGGCAAGTTGTTCATGGTGTCGCAGTCGCGGCGCTACAACGACCAGCTCGTCGCGTTCCGCCAGCACGTGCGCGGCCTGGGCGCGATCGGCGGCCTGGGCACCCGGTTCGCCAAGGCCCCGCACTTCGGCGGCTTCCGCGAGCAGATGGACGACGTCCTGCTGCTCGACATGGCGATCCACGCGTTCGACTCCGCCCGCTACGTGCTCGAACGGGACCCGGTGTCGGTGTACTGCGAGTCGTGGAACCCGTCGTGGTCCTGGTACCGCGGCGACGCGGCGGCGGCAGCGGTCTTCGCCTTCGAGGACGACGTCCGGTACGTGTACGACGGCTCGTGGTGCGCGCCGGGGGCCGAGACCTCGTGGAACGGCGACTGGCGAGCCTCGGGTGCGGCTGGCACGGCGCTGTGGGACGGCGACCACGACCCGTCCAGCGACCTCGACGGCACCCTGGGCACGCCGTCGCCCGCTGCCAGCGTGGGGCACGAGATCGCCGGGGCGCTGACGGCCTTCGTGCACGCCGTGCGTTCCGGCGAGACCCCGGACGGTGAGGTGCACGGCAACGTCATGAGCCTCGCGATGGTCGAGGCGGCGATCGCGTCGACCCGCACCGGGCAGCGCATCGTCATCGACGAGGTGCTCGAGCGCGCACACGTCGAGGCACTCGCCGCCGAGCGGCACGACGCGGTCCGCGACCGCCTGGCCGCCTGGGGCCCCGTGCGCGAGGCCCTGAGCACCCCCGTCCCCACGCCGTAGGCGCCCGGCGCGCCCGCCCGGCGCGCCCGCGCGTGTTCCCCCGAGGTTCCGAGATCTCGGCATGTCGGCGTCCGTCAGGCTCCCGATCGGAACCTCGGCGGACGTGAGCGGCGAGTCGCGGGACCGCGACCGCTCCCGTCGGGCGCGGCGCGTGCGGTGGACGTGACCGAGGACGGACGGGAGGCCCGTGGCGACGCCGCCACGGGCCTCCCGTCCGTCCCGCGGTCGCGTCAGCGCGGGATGACCGAGAACAGGAACTTCTTGCGGACCATGTACCAGGCCAGCAGGATCAACGCCGAGTGCACCACGAAGCCGATCCAGAAGTCGCCCCACGGCACGCCGGGTATCGACGCGATCGCCAGCGCGAAGAAGACCTGCCACACGAAGACGTAGAGGCTCGCCTGCCCGATCGGGATCCAGAGCCACCCGATCGCCGCCGAGATCGGTTTCCAGAACACCGTCAGGATCGCGTACGACACGATCGCGAAGAACGCGATGTCGACCAGTCGGCCCCACTGCAGGTCCACCCGCTGGTACGCCGTGTTGTACAGGTCCTCGTACATCGACGCCGGGAACGGCACCGGTGTGAACCCGGCGTGGTTCGCCGCCCAGACGTACACCAGGAACGCCGCGTAGCCGCCGACACCGATGCCGACCAGGGCCTTGCCGAGCCGCCCGGTGAGCGCGCCGATGATCTGCCGTCGGTAGTACCCGAGCACGAGGCCGTGGGTGAACACGACCTGCCAGGTGAGCAGCGGGAACACCGCCTCGAACTGCGAGTTCAGCGGGCGGAACTCCGGGTTGAGGGCCTGGAACACGTACAGCGCCCAGCTCACGACCAACACCACCCACCAGAAGCCGCGGCGGATCAGCCAGAGCAGCGGTGGGATGAACAGGCTCAGCACCACGAACAGACCCATGATGTTGAACGGCCACGGGCCCATCTCGAGCAGCAGGAACTGTCGGATGGCGTACCACGGCGGCGGGTAGCCGAGCAGCTGCATCGCGTTCGGGTACAGGTCGTACACCCGGCCCTCGGCACCGACGCCCCCGGTGCCGGTCCCCCGGTCGGTGAACGTCGTGATCGCGTCGGTGTTCAGGAACGGGACGAAGCTCAGCGCGAAGACGACCGCGATCACCACGAGCGTGACGAGGTACTGCTTGCGGGCACGCTTCCACGCCCCGATCGCGGCCGCCCACTCGCCGAACTTCTTGATGGCGAACGGGTAGGTCATGCCGAGGACCATGCCGGACAGGAACACGAACATCTCGGCACCGGTGATCGCACCCACCGCGTGCAGCGTGAGGTACGAGTACGGCCCGCCGATCTCGATGTGGGTGATCACCACCGCCAGGATGATGAACCCGCGGAACAGGTCGAGCCGCAGGTCACGCCCGGGTTTCCCGTCGTCGGGGTAGCGCCAGCTCGGCAGCAACCGTCCGAACAGCCCGCTCAGCAGGAACACCACCGCCAGGCCCACGGCGACCCAGACGATCCAGGCCATCTGGTCGCCGCCGGTGTCGTACTGCTGGTCGGTCGCGGCGTTGCCCTGCTGCGTGGTGATGCGGTCGGTGACGGGCCCGAAGGCGAAGTGGTCGCCGCGCTCGAGGTCGGTGCGGAACGAACCGGCGATCCCCGGCACCGCGGTGTCGCGCCAGTCGGCGACACGGTTCCCGGCCTCGGGCTCGCGGCGGTTCGTCTCGAGGAAGGTCACGCCCCGGATCAACGGGCGGTCCTGGACCGAGGCGATCACCTGCCGCCACCAGCCCTGCTTGACCGAGAGCTCCGCATCGCCCCGGCGGGTGTGGTCGTACAGCGCGCCGGTGTCGAGCAGCATCGACCGGTCACCGGCGACGGCGAACCGGTCGTAGAAGCTGTCCGCCTGCTGCTGCTCGTAGCCCCACGTCTCGTCGAACCGGGACTCGACCTCGCCACGCTCCGGCACGTCGTTGCGGGTGAGGGGGACGTCACGACCGGCGGCTTCGGTCGACTTGCCCTTGCCGAAGTAGTACATCGACAAGCCGACCCAGTCCACCGAGGCGTCGCCCGGCCAGTACGGCTCGTAGGGGTCGTCGGCCGCGGTCAGCTCGCCGTCGCCGTTGGTGTCGAGCTTCGCGACGTCGGTCGCGGAGAGGTCCGCCAGGCGTCCCGCAGACTCACCGAACGGGTACCCCGCACCGTACGACGGCGACCACACCATGCGCGCGTCGGAGTCGCCGCCGTGCACCGCGGTCGCGAGCGTCCGGAACGCCTGCACGAACTGGGTCGGCTGCTGCCCCCAGCGCACCCACGTGCCGTTCATCTGCGGCGCGAACCGCACGAGCACCTGGGTGTCGTACTGGTCGTGGATCTCCTGGAACGCGGTGTTCGCGGCGCGGGCGTCGGCGGCGTCGAGTGACCGGAGCGACTGCCCGGGCTCGAGGCTCACGACGAGGACCGCGCCCTGCGTCGCCGCGGCACGCGTCGCGCGGAGGAGCTCCCGCCGGGCCGAGCGGTCGAGCGGGTAGTCGATCTCCACCCCGTACATCGACGGCGTCGCACCGAGCCGTCCCTCGTACCCCGCCGGGGAGTCGTCGCCCCAGTCGAGGTCCGGGCCGAACCAGGTCGTCCCGCTCGCCGGCTCCGTGGCCGAGGCCGTGTGCACCGTCGCCGCGGCCGTGTGTTCCGTCACCGCGGACGCCGGCAGCGCACCGCCGAGCAGGAGCGTCGCGATCGTGACGAGGACGGCGACCACGCGGGCCGCCAGCAGCCTCACCGGTCGCACACCAGCGTCCAGACGTTGTGCCCGTGCTCGTGCCGGTGCTCCAGCCGGTCGAGGGCGGCGATCGCGAGCGCCAGGCCGCGTCCGCTCTCCTGCTCGACGTCGGCCATCGTGACGGCGCTCAGGTCGATGTCCACGGGCAGACCGTTGTCGGTGAGCTCCGCGGTGAGCGCCTGATCGGTCGACTCGAGCCGCACGGTGTAGCGCCGACCGGTCTCCTGGTCGGAACGCGCGGTGTGCTCGACGATGTTCGCCGCGACCTCGGCCAGCGCGGTCTCCAGCGCGAAGCGGAGCCGGGCATCGTCGATGCCGAGGCCGTCCCACCAGGCGCCGAAACGGTCCTGGACCTCGTCGAGCGACACGGGCGTCGCGGCGACGTCGAAGGTGGTCTCGGCGTTCACAGTGGTCCTCCGGCGGTGCTCGACTCGTGCTCTGACTGGGCTGCCGTGCCCGGGCCGCGGTAGAGCACGGCCCGGATCACGATGCTGAAGATGAACAGGTCGAAGACGACCCACGCCGTGTTGACGAGCGGTGCGATGCCCGACGCCTGCCCGGTCAGGTAGCGGATGCCGATCAGGATCAGTGCCGCGACCAGCGCCCCCATCGCGATGAGCTGCGGCTTGACGAGGTCCCACCGGGGCTTCTGCTCGGTCTCGTCGCGCACCTTCGGCGTGACCCGGAACCCGAGCGGCTTGCCGCGGAACACGTTCTCGAACGCACTCGTCACCGCCTCGATCCACACCGGGAACAGCGCGAGCGAGTACTGCTGCCCGCGCCACGTGGGTCTGCCGGCGGCCACCACCCAGAACAGCAGCTGGTTGAGCACGAGGAACGGGATCAGCCGGGCGAAGAAGTCGACGCTGTAGGCCTGCACCGGGACGACGCCGAACGACAGGCAGAGCACGGGGGCCGCGATGTATACGATCGCGGCGAACCCGGACAGGTAGCTCCACATCGTCGAGAAGTACATCAGGCGCTGGCCCCAGGACAGGCCCTTCTGCACCAGCGGGTTCTCGCGGAAGAACACCTGCATGGTGCCCTGCGCCCAACGGAGCCGCTGCACGAGCATGGTCGGCAGGTCCTCCGGCGCCAGGCCCTTCGCCAGGATCTCGTCGTGGTACGCCGACTTCCATCCGAGCCCGTGCAGCCGCATGGCGGTGGCCATGTCCTCCGTCACCGAGATCGTCGCCAGCGGCATGATCGGCTGCGCCTCGTCGTCGCGGTTGACGTCGAGTGCCCGTGCGAGGACCGCGATCGACTCGATCGCCGCCACGGGCGATGCGTCGCGCCGCCCGAGCACGTCGAGCGCGGCGTCGTCGAGCCCGGCGAAGGTGTTCGCGTCGGTCGACATCGCGGCGAGTTCCTGCAGGTCGTTCCGCACCGATTCGAGGTCGGCGGCGGCGAACCGGAAGGCGATCGTGTCGATCCCCCGCTGGAACGCGTAGGTGACGTCGCCGAGCGGTTCGCCGGCCCGGACCTGGTCGCGGGCGCGGTCGACGACGGCTTCGGCCTCGTCCAGGGCGCCGAGCACCCGCGGGTCCGTCTCGGTCGCACGGGCACGGGCCAGCAGCTTCCGCGACGTCGTGATCGTGCGCTGCACCGAGGCCTCGACCTCGACCACGTAGCGGGAGATGCCCAGCTGCATCAGGGCCTCGCGCCGCAGGATCGCGTTCGACCCGCAGAAGAACGCGGCGTTCCAGCCGTCCTTCGACTGCTGGATCGGCCCGTAGAACAGCGGCGCCTGACTGCCGAGCAGGTCCGCCTTTGGGACGTTCTCGAACCACTGCGGCGTCTGCACGAGCGCCATCCGCGAGTCCTTGAAGTAGCCGAGCGTGCGGTCGAGGATGCCGGGCTCTGGTACCTGGTCGGCGTCGAGGATGAGCAGGAACTCGCCCTGGGTCGCGAGCAGGGCGTTGTTGAGGTTGCCGGCCTTGGCGTGCCGGGGACGATCGATCCAGTCGGCACCGCGGGTGATGACACCGATGCCGAGCGAGTCGGCGGCCGCACGCATCTCGGGGCGGTTGCCGTCGTCGAGGATCCACGTCGTGTGCGGGTGCGTGATCGCCTGCGCCGCACGGGCCGTGCGCACGACCATCTCGACGGGCTCGTTGTAGGTGGTGATGAAGACGTCGACCGTGACGTCGGAGGACGGCTTCGTCGGGGGCTCGCCACGCTCGCGCAACCGCCACGCCCCGAACGCGAACAGGAGCGAGTCGATGACGCTGTAGGTCTCGGCCAGGATGAGCGGCACGGCGATCCACCAGGAGTGCCAGTTCACCGAGGCGGCCCAGCGCCAGACGACGTAGTTCACACCGGCGATCGACGCCAGGAGTGCGACCGTGCGCACCGTGACGAGTCGTCGGCGAGCCGTGCCGGTGGTGAGCCGGCGGCGGTCCTGGCGGCTGACGTCGAGCGCCGTCACCCGGTCACTCCGTCTGCGGGGTCGCCGGCCGAGCTGCGTCGCAAGGGTGCCTCCTGATCCGCGCGGACCCCGGCCGCAGCGCACGCCCGGGTGTGGTGCCGTCCGGCCGCTGCCCAGGGGGCACCGTGCCGGCCGTCCGCTCCGGTCGTCGGGCACGACCTCGGCGTAGGGACCTGTCTACCGCAGTGACCAGCACTCTGTCAGGCCCCGAGTGCGAGTCGTGGACAACGGCTCGGGGCGACCGCAGGACCGGGTCAGAACGTGGCGGCGAACCCGAGGTCGTCGGCGAGCCGCGCGATCACCTGGTCGAAGTAGGCGGCGCCGTCGGACACCGAGCCGACGAAGTGGCCGAAGAGCTCGAACGAGATCGTCCCGAACACCGTCGACCAGGCCATCAGGGTGCGGACCAGGACCTCGTCGGGCAGCGCGATGCCGAACGACCGCAGGGTGGTCACTGCGTCCGCGACGGCGGGACCGGCCACCCCGGGAGCCGCCGTGGGCGCGGCGGGTGATCCGGGCCTCCCGTCCGCCCCCGACGCCGACGTGACGTCGCCGCCGGGCGCGACCGCATCGGCCACCACCCGCACCAGCGCGAGCGTCGTCCGCGCGGCGGGCACGACCGTCTCGCGCGGTGCGGCGTAGCCCGGCACGGGCGACCCGAACAGCAACGCGAAGTCGCCCGGGTGCGCGACGGACCATGACCGGATCGCGCGGCACGCGGCGACCCAGCGTGCACCCGGTTCCGGGCCGGCCGCGGCGTCAGCAGCTTCGACCGCTGCGCCGAGTTCGTCGTAGTCGACGATGAGCAGCGCGGTGAGCAGGTCGTCGCGACTCGGGAAGTACCGGTACACCGCGGACGACACCATGCCGACGTCGCGGGCGACGGCGCGGAGACTGAGCGCTGCGGGCCCCTCGTCGGTGAGGCGGGTGCGCGCGGCGGCCAGGATGTCCGCCCGGATCGTCTGCCGGGCGAGCTCGCGCGCTGTCGGTGCCATCCGGTCACCCTGCCACACGAGAGCACTGCACACAAATGAGAGCAGTGCTCTTGCTCTTTCATTGCCGAGCGCGCATCCTGGTCGCGAGAGCACCGCTCTCACAACCAGGACGGAAGCAGGGAACAGGTCGCACCACCACCTCGTCATCGGCGCCGGCCCGGTGGGCCGCCACGTCGCCGCGCTGCTCGCCGAACGCGGTGAGCACGTCACCGTCGCCACCCGCTCGGGTCGGGACACCGGCCTGTCGAGGGTCGATCACGTCGCACTCGATGCCTCCGACGCCGAGGCGCTCACCCGGGCAGCCGACGGCGCCGCCGTGCTGTACAACTGCGCGAACCCGGGCGACTACACCCAGTGGGAGCGCACCTGGCCGCCGCTCGCGGCGTCGATGCTGACCGCTGCCGAACGCACCGGCGCCACCTACGCGATCACCGGGAACCTGTACCCGTACGGCCCGGTCGACGGACCGATGCGCCCCGACACCCCGGACGCTGCGACCGACCACAAGGGGATCCTCCGCGCACGGCTGTGGGCCGATGCCCTGGCCGCGCACCGTGCCGGACGCATCCGCACGGTCGAGGTCCGCGCTTCGGACTTCGTCGGCCCGGGGATCGGGGCGAACGGACACGTCACCCGGGTTCTGCCGGCCGCACTGCAGGGGAAGGCCGTGACGATGTTCGGCAGGACCGACCTGCCGCACACCTTCACCGACGTGCTCGACGTCGCCAGGACCCTGGTGGCGGCGGCCTCGGACGAGGGCGCGCACGGCCGCACGTGGATGGTGCCGAGCAATCCTCCTCGCAGCCAGCGGCAGGCACTGGCCGAGGTGCTGGCGGCGGCGGGCAAGGCGCCCGTGCCCGTCCACCGGATGCCCGCGGTGGCGATCCGTGCGCTCGGGCTCGTGTCGCCGATGATGCGGGAGCTCGCCGACATGAGCTACCAGTGGACCGCACCGTACGTGGTCGACGATGCCGAGAGCCGCGCGGCGTTCGGCATCGAGCCGACCCCGTGGGACGACGTGTGTCGCCGGACGGTCGCGGGGGTGGCGTGAGGCGGGCTGGGGGCGGCGGGCTGCGGGGGGCTGCGGCGCCGCCGAGGTTCCACAACACGCCGCCGGGGTGCCGCCGAGGTTCCACGGAGCGGCCGAGAACGCGCCGAGACTCCAAGATTTCGGAACCTCGGGTCCGCGCCCGCCCCGCACCCGGAACACAGGACGGGGTGGGACGCGCCGTTGCGTCCCACCCCGTCCTGCCTCGGTCTGCCGGTCAGATCACCAGCAGCCGCGAGTACTGCGCCGACGACAGCTGCTGCGCAGCCCCGCCGGAGGCCGGCACACGCCACAGCCCGGCCGAGGGCCCGCTGTCGACGTTCGCGAACACGTCCCCGTCGTCGGAGGCGGCACCCGTGTTCGGACCACGCGACCCTGCCGTGATGCCGGAGACCGCCACGGTGGACTTCCCACCGGTGCCCACCACGAGCTTGTCCGGGATCGTGCGGTCGACCTTGCAGCCGGTCGGACTGGTCGGGTACTCGGCCGGAGCGGTGCACCACTCGGCGGACTGCAGGAGCGAGAAGCCGTCGGCGTTCGCGGCACCGTACTCGAAGGCCAGTCGCGGCTCGATCGTGGTCAACGCCGTGGCACCGGGCTTCAGTTGGTACCAGGCCCACGAGCCGGCAGCACCGGGCGAGCGGATGTCGAGGTAGACGTTGCCGTGCGAGTCGGCGAGCACCCCGGCCGGGTACCCGACGCCGAGACCGGACGACGCGTTGAGCGAGCGGGGCGCGATGCCGGTGCCCGTGACCCACGAGTTGCCGGCCGTCCCACCGAAGGCGACGACCTTGCCGTCGGGGGTGACGG
Source organism: Curtobacterium sp. PhB25 (assembly GCF_004365375.1). Classification (NCBI taxonomy): domain Bacteria; kingdom Bacillati; phylum Actinomycetota; class Actinomycetes; order Micrococcales; family Microbacteriaceae; genus Curtobacterium; species Curtobacterium sp. PhB25. The sequence continues at coordinate 134,657 of NZ_SODR01000010.1, forward strand.
TCCAGAACCGCTGCCCGCTCCCCGTGGCAGTCAGGTCGAGCACGGCCGTCGCGGTGGAACTGCCGACGGGGAGCTTCTGCACCGCACCCGTCACCGAGTCGATCCAGTACAGGTTGCCGGCGACGTCGGAGCGCAGGTCGGGGGTCAGGTGCAGCCCGGTCGCCAGCGTCCGCGTGGCACTGCCGTCGGCGGGGTGGAACAGGATCGAGGTCAGGTCCGCCGAGGGGGTGAACACGTCACCGACGTCGTCCGCGGCGAAGCCCGTCCCCTTCGCGGCGACGACCTTCCCGACGCCGGAACCGTCCTCGGCGAACCGCACGACGTTGCCGGACGCGTCGAGGGCGAAGAGCGACTGCGTCGTGTCGACCACGGACGGCGTGGTGTAGCTGACCGTGGTCGTGCGGCCGGTCTTCTTCGCGCCGATCGCCCGCACCGAGAACTTGTAGGTCGTCTTCGGCGTCAGGTCGCCGAAGCGATCGGACCGCGCCTTCGCCGGCAGCCGGTCGACGCCCTGATCGGGCTGGTGCTGCGCCGGGGCGATCGTGACCTTCCAGCCGGTCACCTTGGCGCCGGACTTCGGGGCGCCCCAGGTGACGGTGGCGCTGTCGGCCGCGCCCGAGACCCGGACGGAGGTCGGCGCACCCGGCGCCGAGGACGGAGACGAGGGGGCAGCCGTCGCCGGCGTCACTCCCCCGATGACGAGCGCCACCGCTGCTGCGGCGGTGATGAGTGCTCGGTACATGTTCGTTCCCCTGCCTTCTCCGCGGCTCCCTGCGTCACGGCTGCAGGTATCACAGCACCGCTCGGGCGCCAGGGGAACGGATCCCGGCGTGATCTGCGGTTCCCCGCACCGCAAGATGCCGCACGGCTGGACCGGCAGACGCCGTCGTGTTCTCGAGACGCTGCCGAATCCGACGGCGTCTCGCCGATTCGGCGGCGTGGAGCCGACACGACGGCGTCTCGCGGGGCCGGGACCGGTACCGACGACGGACGGGAGGCACGGTGCCAGCTGGCACCGTGCCTCCCGTCCGGATGGGGTCGCGTCCAGGACCCGACTCGCGTCGGGGACGCGGCGAGCGTCAGTAGCGCGGCTTGCGCTCCGGACGGTCGTCGCGGGGCGCGCGGTCGCGGTCCTCGTACCGGCGGCCGCCACCACGGCGGTCGGGCTTGATCTCGATGAGCTTGCCGCTGATCCGGGTGTCGGTCAGGCGGTCGAGCACGCCGCCGTCCATGTCGGCGGGCAGCTCGACGATCGAGAAGTCCGGCTGGATGCGGATCGCACCGAAGTCGTCGCGGCGCAGGCCACCCTCGTTCGCCAGCGCGCCGACGATCTGGCGCGGCTCGACGCGGTGACGACGGCCGACCTCGATGCGGTAGGCGGTCATCGGCTGCGAACGGCGGGGCGCACGGTCGCGGTCGCCACCTCGGTCGCTGCGCGGGCCACGGTCGTCGCGTGCAGCGCGGTCGTCGCGCTCGCCACGACGGGCGTCGCGCTCCATCTGCGTACGGAGGGCGTCGTCGGCTGCGGTCAGCAGCAGCGGCGAGTCGCCCTGCGCCACGACGGCCAGGGCGGCGGCGACGTCGTCCGAGGGGACGTCGTGGTGCTCGACGTAGTGCGCGATGACGTCGCGGAAGGCGGCGATGCGGCCCTGGTCCTCGAGCGCCGCGGTGATCGCGTCGTCGAAGCGGGTCAGGCGCGTCTCGTTGACGTCGTCGATGGTCGGCAGCTGCATCTGGGTGAGCGGCTGCTTCGTGTGGCGCTCGATCGCGGAGAGCAGGCGACGCTCGCGGGGGGTGACGAAGCTGATCGAGTCACCCGAGCGGCCGGCACGACCGGTGCGGCCGATGCGGTGCACGTAGGACTCGATGTCGACGGGGATGTCGAAGTTGACGACGTGCGTGATGCGGTCGACGTCGAGGCCACGGGCGGCGACGTCGGTGGCGACGAGGATGTCGAGCTTGCCGGACTTCAGCTGGTTGACGGTCCGCTCGCGCTGGGCCTGGGCAACGTCACCGCTGATGGCGGCTGCGGCGTAGCCACGGGCGCGGAGCTTCTCGGCGAGGGTCTCCGTCTCGCTCTTGGTGCGGACGAAGATGATCATGCCCTCGAAGTCCTCGACCTCGAGGATGCGGGTGAGCGCGTCGACCTTCTGCGGGTACGAGACCATCAGGTAGCGCTGCGTGATGTTCGCCGCGGTCTTCGTCTTGGTCTTGACCGTGATCTCGGCGGGGTCCGTCAGGTACTGCTGCGAGATGCGGCGGATCTGCGCGGGCATGGTCGCCGAGAACAGCGCGACCTGCTTGTCGTCGGGGGTGTCGGCGAGGATCGTCTCGACGTCCTCGGCGAAGCCCATCTTGAGCATCTCGTCGGCCTCGTCGAGCACCAGGTACTTCAGCTCGGACAGGTCGAGCGTGCCCTTCGCCAGGTGGTCCATGATGCGACCGGGGGTACCGACGATGACGTCGACGCCACGGCGCAGGGCGGAGAGCTGCACGCCGTACGCCTGGCCGCCGTAGACGGGCAGGACGTGGACGTTCTTCATGTGCGACGCGAACTGCTCGAACGCCTCGCACACCTGCAGGGCGAGCTCACGCGTCGGGGACAGCACGAGCGCCTGCGGCTTCTTGCTGCCGGACTCCATGCGGGACAGGATCGGCAGCGCGAAGGCCGCGGTCTTGCCGGTGCCGGTCTGCGCCAGGCCGACGACGTCGCGGCCGGCCAGCAGCGTGGGGATGGTGGCTTCCTGGATGGCGGAAGGGGTCTCGTAACCGATGTCCTTGACGGCCTTGAGCACAGCGTCGCTCAGGCCGAGATCGGCGAACGTCACCACGGGCCCGTCGTCGAGGGTCTCAGTGGTGGGGGTGGTATCCGTGCTCATACCACCAACGGTATCTCGAATGCGCGCTCCGCAGTGACCGGAGGGCGTGCGGACAGGAGGAACGGGGCGGGCCCGCCACGGGCCTCCCGTCCGCCCGTGGTCACGTCACGGGCGCGTGGTGCCGATCCCGAGGACGGCGTCCGCCCGGTCGTTCAGCCGGGTGAGCATCTCGGCGAGCGAGCGCAGCTCGTCCGACGCGAACTCCTCGGTGAGGTCGTCGAAGACCTCGGCACCGGCCGCGTCGAGCTGGTCGAGCAACTGCTTGCCGGCAGGTGCGAGCGAGACCAGGGTCGCTCGACCGTCGGCGGGGTCCGGCGAGCCGACCAGGTGCTCGGCTTCGACGAGCGACGCCACCCGGCGGCTGATGACCGGGCGGGACAGCCCGGTGGCGTCGGCGATCGCGGTCGCCCGGACGGGCCCGTGGCCGGCGACGGCCCGCAGGATCACGCGCGCCGTCGGGTCGAGGCCCCCGCTCGACTCGATGAGCGAGGAACGCAGGGTCTGCCGGACCCACAGCCGGTCGAGCTGGGATCGCAGGAGTCGCTCGGCGGCACGCCGGTCGTCGGACATGAGGACAGCGTAGTGGCCACATTTAGTTGCTTGCTGGAAGCAACAGATGTATCGTTGCGCGGTCTGCAAAGTTACACAGCACGAAAAAGGAGTTCGATGACCGCCACCGCACCCGTCCAGGTGCAGCACGGTCGGCACACCGCCGAGGCCCCCGCGGCCTCCGGTGGGACCGGCCAGCAGCCCCTGATGACCCACCGCCAGATCCTCCTGGTGATCTACGGCCTGATGGCGGGCATGTTCCTGTCGTCCCTCGGCCAGACGGTGTTCGGCACGGCGATCCGCACCATCGGCGACGACCTGCACGGCCTCGACCAGCAGGCCTGGGTCACCACGGCCTACCTGATCACCTCGACGATCGCGACGCCGATCTACGGCAAGCTCTCCGACATCTTCGGCCGGCGGCCCCTCTACATCTTCGGCATCGTCGTGTTCATCCTCGGCGCCGTCCTGTCGTCGATGTCCACCTCGATGCTCATGCTCGCGGCCTTCCGCGCCGTGCAGGGCATCGGCGCCGGTGCGCTCATGTCGCTACCGCTCGCGATCATGGGCGACATCCTCGCCCCGCGCGAACGTGCCAAGTACCAGGGCTACTTCCTCGCCGTGTTCGGCATCTCGTCGGTCATCGGGCCGCTCATCGGCGGGCTGCTCGCCGGTTCCTCCGAGATCCTGTGGATCACGGGATGGCGCTGGGTCCTGCTGATCAACGTGCCGATCGGTGTCGCCGCGCTCCTCATGGTCATCGTCTTCCTGCACCTTCCGAAGGTGCACAGTGCCGACGACGCGAAGCCCAAGGTCGACTGGTGGGGCGCCACCGCCGTCATCGTCACCCTCGTGCCGCTGCTGCTCGTCGCCGAACAGGGCCGCATCTGGGGCTGGGGCTCCCCCGCCGCCATCGCCTGCTACGTCGTCGGCGTCGTCGGCCTGGTCGGGCTGCTGCTCATCGAGTCGAAGATGGGCGACGCGGCGATCATCCCGCTCAAGCTCTTCCGCTCGGGCACGTTCTCGATGGCGACCGTCATCGGGTTCCTGGTCGGCTTCGCGATGTTCGGCGCGATGCTCACCATCCCGCTCTACCTGCAGATCGTCGTGGGGCTCACCCCGACCGAGTCGGGCTTCGCCACGCTGCCCCTGGTCGGCGGTCTCATGATCGCCTCGATCACGAGCGGTCAGATCGTCGCCCGCGTCGGCCGCTACCGGATCTTCCCGGTCATCGGCACCGCGCTCGTCTCCGCCGGCTACGTCGTCCTGACCTTCATGTCGATCGACAAGCCGCTCTGGTTCCTGATGATCGGCATGTTCCTCATCGGTCTCGGCCTCGGCTCGGTCATGCAGTCGCTGACCCTGGCGTCGCAGGGCTCCGTCGAGGCTCGTGACATGGGCGTCGCCACGTCGTCCGCCACGTTCTTCCGCCAGATCGGTGGCACGCTCGGCACCGCCGTGCTGCTGTCCATCCTGTTCTCGGTGATGCCGGCGAACATCCTGCACGCGACGGCGAACGAGAAGGACCTCGGTCCGGCACTCGACGCCGCGCTCAACCCCACCGTCGCCAGCGCGAAGGCGAACCAGGGCGCCATGGACAAGATCTGGACGCCCGTCGTCACCCCGCTGACGAAGACCGTGCAGTCGCAGCTCGACGCTGCCTCCGCGAAGGCGACGCAAGCCGCCGACGCAGCGGTCACCGAGCAGGTCACGACCGCCGTGCAGCAGCAGGTCGCCGCCGGTGCGGTCCCCGCCGCCTCGGCCCAGTCCGTCATCGACCAGCAGGTCGCAGCGGCGACGCCAGCGGCCGAGCAGTCCGCCCTCGAGCAGGTCGCCGACCAGGCACACGCCAGCGTGCAGGACGGCACCGTGTCCGTCGACTGGTCGAACGCCTCGCAGCGCTCGTACTGGGTCGACGAGCTCACCCCGGAACTCGCGAAGAAGATCGACGACGGCAACACCACGAGCGACAGCGCCACCAGCACGAACGACACGTCGTTCCTGACCGGTGCCGACAGCCGCCTCACCCGGCCGTTCATGGCGGGCTTCAACGCCTCGTCCGTGACGATCTACTGGGTCGGTCTCGGCGTGATCCTGCTCGCGTTCGTGCTCACCTGGTTCTTCCGGGTGCCGCCGCTGCGCCAGCGCTCCGCCCTGCAGGAGCGTGCCGACCTGTCCGCCGAGGCCCAGCTCGAGGCCGAGGCCGGCGCCGCCGCTGCCGACGCCGGCTCGTTCACCGGTCCGATGACCGGGTCCGTGCCGACCGGATCGGGTTCGACCGGATCCACACCGACGCACCGTCGGTGACCGACCGGGCCGTCCGTGCCGTGCCCCCTTTCCGGCACGGGCGGCCCACCAACCCCCACCACCAGGAGTCCACGTGATCACCACCCCGGCAGCTGCAGTGGCGACGGAGCCGTGCACCCTGCGGGAGCGCAAGAAGCAGCAGACCCGGCAGGCGCTGCACGACGCAGCCCTGACGCTGGTGTCCGCGCACGGGCTGGACGGCGTCACCATCGAGCAGATCTGCGCCGATGCCGACGTCTCGCCCCGCACCTTCTTCAACTACTTCTCGTCCAAGGCGCACGCCGCCCTCGGACTCGACTCCGTCGAGGTCCCGGAGCCCTCCGCAGCATGGTTCACCGAGGCTCGTGGCGGCCTGGTCGACGACCTCTGCACCCTCGTCGCGGCGACCGTACCGCTGTCCCAGGACCGCCGCCGGATGAAGGAGCTGCTGGTGCTCCGCCCCGAGATGTCCTCGATGGTCATGCAGTGGATGGCCGAGTCGCGCCAGTCCCTGCTCAGCGTCGTGGGCACCAGGACCGACGACCAGACCGCACGCACGGCGGTGACGCTCGTGATGTCGGCGCTCAGCGAGGCCGCCCACCGCGACTCCGTGCGGAACAACGACGAGCTCGCGGTGCGGCTCCGGGCCGTGGTGCGCGAGATGGCGGCGCTGGCCTCCTGACGGGGCTGTTGCGCGAGGCGTGCCGCGTACCGAGTCGTTTCGGGCGTACCGGGTCGGAACTTCTGACCAGGTACGCCCCATTCCGCTTTCCATCGCACGCGTTCTGGGAAAGAACGTCAGGCGGTGGTGGCGCCTGCTGGCCGCCGAGCTGGCCGGTGCCACACGAGAGCGGCGTTGGCGCGGTCGCGGGCGAAGCGGAGCACCCGCAGCACCACGATGTCGTGGTCGCCCGCGCGGTGGACGGCCTCGACCGAGCACTCCAGCCACGAGTGGGCGCCGTCGAGCAGCACGGCTCCCGACCCGGTGTCGACGTGCGGGACGCCGACCAGTCGCTGTGCCCGGTCGCGGGAGGCCAGCTGCCGGGTCTGCGCCGCGTGCCCCTCGGCGAGCACGGAGATGCCGAGCACCGGTGCCCCGGCCAGGTCCGGCCAGGTCGTCGACGAGTGCTGCACGGCGATGGTCGCGAGCGGCGGGTCGTACGAGACGCCGACGGTGAACGACGTCGCCACCATGACGACCGGCACGCCCTCGACCCGTGCGGCGATGGCGGCCACGACGGAGGGGACCTCGGCGATCGCCTCGCGGATGTCGAGCGGGTCGTCGGTGAAGTCGTGCTGCATGGTGGTTCCTTCGTTCAGGAGCGGGCGAGCAGGGTGCGGGCACGGCGCTCGTCGGCACGCATCGCGGCGACGAGGGCGTCCGGGCCGGGGAACGTGCGCTGCCGCCGGAGCCGACGGCCGACGGTGAGCTCGACGGGGGTGCCGTACAGGTCGCCGTCGAAGTCGAGCACGTGGATCTCGACGGTGCGCGGCCGGTCGGCGAAGGTGCTGTTGCTGCCGATCGACACGAGGGCCTCACGGGCACCGGACCACGTCGGCGCGGTGAGCCAGCCGACGTAGACGCCGTCCGACGGCACCGCGCGCCCGTCGTCGGGCAGCAGGTTGGCGGTCGGGAACCCGAGCCCGTGCCCGACCCCGGCGCCGTGCACGACCGCGCCGGTGAGGACCGCCGGTGCGCGACCCGGCAGGGACGCGGCTGCCACGAGTGCCCCGAGGGCCGCCAGCGCCAGGGCACCGAGGGCCACCGCGTCGGTCGACACCGCGAGCAGCACGGCGGTGACCGTGCTGCCCAGGACGGCACCGAGCTGCTTCACGGTGTTGAAGGTGCTCGACGCCGCACCGATGGTCGCGGGTCCGGCTCCGAGCACCGCCGCGAGCGAGAACGGGGACCAGACGAACGCGTTCGCGACCCCGAAGCCGGTGAACGCCGTCGCGACCGCCCAGAGGGGTGCGGCGGTCCCGATGAGCACGGCGGTCAGTGCCACCGAGACGACGAGCAGGACGGCGCCGATGGTCGCCGTCGCACGGGGGCCAGCGGTGTTCGTCGTGCGGCCGACGAACGGCGCGGCGGCCAGGCAGGCGACCCCCATCGGCACGAGCACGAGGGCCGCGGCACCCGGTCCGAGACCACGTCCGTCCTGCAGGTCGAGCATGAGCGGGATCGGGGCAGAGCCGACGCAGAACGACGCCGCGGTCGCGCCCCACGAGCCGGTCACGAACCCGCGGTCGCGGAACAACCCGAGCGGGACGAGCGCCCGGTCCCCCGCGCGGCGCTGCACCGTGAGCACCGCAGCGACGACGAGTGCGCCGAGCACCACCAGACCGACCCGCGGCAGGGGTGCGGCGAGGACACCGTCGCCCGTGCCCTGGACACCGACCACCACCGCGAACACCCCGGCGGTCACCCCGACGACGGCGAGCACCGGCAGGGGCACCGCGATGCGTCGGGACACCGGCACGAACCGCAGCACGGCGACGGCCGTGACGATGCCGACGGGCACGTTCACCAGGAAGACCGACGGCCACCCCCACGCCTCGACGAGCACGCCACCGACGATCGGGCCGGCGACGGTCGCCGCACCGCCACCGGCGCTCCAGACGGCGAGCGCGACGGCGAGCCGGGGTGGTTCGAACAACGAGCGGATCACGGTCAGGCACTGGGGTGTCAGCAGCGCGGCACCGACGCCCTGCACGGCGCGCCAGACGATGAGCGCGCCGATCCCCGGTGCGAACGCGCACCCGACCGACGCGACGGTGAACACCGCGAGCCCGAGCAGGTAGACCCGGCGGTGCCCGAAGCGGTCGCCGAGCCGTCCGGCGACGAGGAGCGGCACGGCGAACGCGAACAGGTAGGCGCTGTTCACCCAGACCGACAGCGACGCGCCGGTGCCGAGGTCGCTGCCGATGTCCGGAAGAGCGACGGACACGATCGTGCTGTCCAGCAGCAGCATGAAGAAGCCGAGGCAGAGCCCGCCGAGCGCGAGCCACCGACGGGCCGGGGTCACCTCACACCGCCAGGTTCTCGCGGAGCGTCGACCCCGGGTACCGCGGTGCCAGGGCACCTCGGGCACGCAGCTCCGGCACGAGCAGCTCGCTCAGGTCGGCGAACCCGGTGGGCATGCCGAGCGGGCTGGACAGCATGTAGCCGCCGCGTCCGCCGGTGGCCGCGAAGTTCTCCTGCAGGGCGTCGGCGACCCCCGCTGCGTCGCCGACCAGCATGTGGTCGAGGCCCGTCGCGGCACGCCAGCCGTGCTCGAAGAAGTCGTCGCGGTCCATGGTGTGGTCCTGGCCGAACTCGGCGACCAGGCTGCCGACCAGGCCGGCCGGGCTCGCCTGCGCGGCGACGATCTCGTCGCGCAGCTCGCCGAGGCGGAACGTCTCCGGGAGCGTGGAGAAGTCGTACCCGGCGTTGTGCGAGATGAAGGTGCCGACGGCCTCGCGGTTCCAGAACGACAGCAGCGAGTCACGGCGGGCGGCGGCCTCGGAGTCGGTGGCACCGACGATGACCTGGGTCGCCCAGAGGATCCCGACGCCGGACGGGTCCCGACCGGCGTCGGTGAGCGCTGCGTCGAGGGCGTTCCGGTGCCGGAGCTGTCCGGCGACGCTCGACCCGAACCCGAACACCAGGTCGGCGAACGACGCACTGGCGGCGATGCCGCGCGGCGAGTTGCCGGCCTGCACGACGACGGGGTGCCGCTGCGGACTCGGGACGCTCGCGAGCGGGCCGCGCACCTTGAAGAAGCGGCCGTCGTGGTCGATCGGGTGCACCCCGGCCGGGTCGGCGAACCGCCCCGTCGCGCGGTCGCGGACGATCGCGTCGGGGGCGACGGAGTCCCAGAGCGCACGGCAGACGCCGATGAACTCCTCCATCCGTTCGTACCGCAGGTCGTGGTCGATCAGGTGGTCGGACCCGTAGTTCGCCGCGTCCGCGCCCCGCGACGAGGCGACGACGTTGAACGCCATCCGTCCGCCGGTGACGTGGTCGAGCGAGTTGAGCAGTCGGGCGACGGAGAAGGGGTGGGTGAACGTGGACGAGTAGGTGAGCCCGAACCCGATGTGCTCCGTGACGGTGGACATCGCGGCGATCACGGGCGACATGTCCTGCCGGGGCCACTGGATGCCCCACTCGACGGCCGGGTCGATGCTGCCGCGCCACGTGCTCGGCACACCGGACCCGTCGCCGAAGAACAGCATGTCCACGCCTGCGCGCTCGGCGGTCCGGGCGACCTCCATGTACATGCGGACGTCGGGGAAGTCCTGGCCGACCCAGCTGCCGGCCGCTGCCCACCGCCCCTCGGTGTGGGTGAAGGACAGGTCGTAGGCCAGGTGCATGCCGCTCATCGGGCACCCACCGGCGAAGCGGACGCAGACCCGGACGCAGACGCAGCAGCAGCAGCAGCAGCAGCAGACGCAGACGCGTCAGCAGCCGCGCGCCACAGCGCCACCGTCTCGTCGGCGTCGGTCACGACGCCCACGTTGAGGTCGATCAGGGTGAGTGCGGCGTCGTGCACGTCGGTGTCGTACGCGGCGGTGGCGTCCTGCGGGACCACCACGTGCCAGCCGAGCTGCATCGCGTCCTGTGCGGTGGCGAGGACGCAGCACTCGGTCGTGAGTCCCACGACGGTGACCCAGCCGATCCCTGCGGCGGTGAGCCGGGCCTCCAGGTCGGTGCCCAGGAACCCGCTGTAGCCGCGCTTGACGACGCGTGTCTCACCGGGCTCGGGCGCCGTGCGGTACCACTCGGCGCCCTCCGTGCCGATCCGGCAGGGCTCGTCGTCCGGCATCGGGCCGTCCGGGTCGCCCCCGCGCAGCCACGTGCTGGAGCGCCACGGCCGGGCCGGGTCGCTGCCGAGTTCGACCCAGACGACGGGGACGCCCGCTGCGCGGGCCTCGTCGACGAGCGAGCCGATGCGGGTGACGGCGGCGGCCACGGCGACGGACGCGCGGTCGTCGAGTCCGTAGGGGGCGATCCGCGCCGGCTCACCGAAGTCGCGCTGCACGTCGACGACGACGAGCGCGGGGCGGAGCGGAGCGGACAGCAACTGCGCGAGCCGCGGGTCGCGACCCGCGTCGAGTTCCCCGGTCACCGGACGACCGCCGCGTCGTGCTGGCGGAGCGCCGGCAGGACGGTCTCCCCGAACAGCACCATGTCCTGGTCGTACTCGGGGAAGATCAGCATCAGGCCGTCGAGCTCGCCCCGGTCGACGATGTACTCGATGTGCTCGGTGACGGTCTCGGCGGACCCGGCGACGTACGCGGTCTGGAACGCGTCCTCACCGGCAGCACCGTCCGCCCAGGCACGCGCCTGCTCGGCGGGGACGCCCCACGACGCCCGCATCGAGGCCAGTGCTTCGCGGTCGACGCCGGCACCCCACTCGCGCACCTTCCGCTGCGCGGCGGCGTCGGTCTCGCCCTGCACGACCGTGAGCATCGAGTAGGTGCGGCACTCGCGTCCCTCGGCGGCGGCGCGGTCGTGGACGTCGCGGGACAGGTCGCGCATCTCGTCCAGGCTGTCCGCCGCCAGGAAGGCGCCGTCGGCGTGCTTCGCCTGGAACGCCCGGGCCGCTTCGGACTTGCCGGCACTGATGATGGTCGGCCGCGATGCGGGGTGGGGGCGGGACTCGCACGCGTCGAGGTCGAAGTACGGCGTGTGCATCGTCACGCTGTCCTCGGTCCACAGGCGCGTGACCGCCTCGGTCCAGAGTTCAGTCATCCGGTACCGGTCGGCGTGGCTGAGGGCCGCGTCCCAGATCCCGAACTGCTCGAACTCCGCCGCGTAGGCGCCGTTGACGATGTTCATGCCAGCCCGGCCGCCGGAGACGTCCTGCAGCGTCGTGTACATCTTCGCGGCGACCGCCGGGTTGTGGACGTTGGCGTGCATGGTCGCCCAGATCTTGACGCGCTCGGTGGCCTCGGCGATGCCGGCCATCATCGTCATCGACTCGAGGGAGCGGCCCCAGTGGTCGGTGGAGCCGCCGAAGCCGCGCCACTTCGCCATCGACATCACGAAGTCCAGGCCGATCGTCTCGGCGTGGAGCGCCGCGCGCTTGTTCCAGGCGTAGGTCGCCTCGGGGTGGGGTGCCGTGGTGGAGAGCATCCACCCGCCGTTGCCGATCGGGAGGAAGATCCCGTACTCCTTCGCGGGCATCTCACGCCGCCTTTCTGGTCGTTGCGGAACACTCGGTGACGATGGGACTCACGGTGCCGGCCACACGGTCTCGCCGTCCTTCGTGATGGCGTCGATGTACTCGTTCGTGAACCAGCTCTTCGCGTCGTCGGCGGTCACGGAGCTCTTGACGATGTCGAACTGGTGCAGCATGTCGACGAGCTTCGTCACGTTCTCCGGGTCGATCCCGCCGAGGGGCTGGTCCGGCGTCGGGTTGTCCGCGATGACCTTCGTCTCGGTGGTCCAGATCTTGGTGTTCTGGGCGGTGTCGTAGGTCGCGCCGGACAGCTTCGCGGCGTACCCGACGCACTGCTTCGTCTTCGCCTTGCTCGCGGAGCAGAAGTCGTAGGCGTGCAGGGCTGCGCGCAGGACGTCCTCGACCGCGGTCGGGTGCGCCTTCGCGAAGGCGGGGTTCACGGCCATGGCACCGATCGACGAGGGGATGTCGTAGTCGACGGGCTGCCAGACGGTGACGTCGTCACCGGCGGCCTTGAGCAGGTTCGGCTCGTTCGACACGAAGCCGGTCAGCGCCTCGAGGCCGTTCTGCTTGCGGGGCAGGACGGACGGGTCGTAGCCCTCCTTGACGAGCGTGAGGGAGTCCCACTCGACACCGGCCTTCTCCATCATCGCGCGGACCGAGGCGGGGACGTAGCCCTTGTGGCCGACGACCTGGCCGTCGAGCTGCGGCAGCTTCGTGATGTCCTTGTTCGTCATCAGGACGTCGAGGCCGGCGTTCGAGTACGACGAGATCCCGGTGATGTCGATGCCGTTCGCCCGGGCCTGGATGAGGTCCTGCTCGGCGACGGCGGACACGGTGGCCTGGCCGCTGGCGAGGAGCTTCGTGTTCTGGGCGGTGTCACCCGAGCCCGGCTTCAGGGTCACGTCGAGGCAGAGGTCCTTGAAGTAGCCGAGCTCGTCCGCCGCGATGTACTCGAGGATCGACGCCGACGACTGGTACTGGTAGCCGGAAAGGTAGGTGATCTTGCCGGCGTCCTTGTTCTCCTTGCACCGCTCGGCCGAGATCGCGCTGCCCTCGGACGAGGTGGTTCCGGCGCTCGAGCCGGTGCTGCAGCCGGTGAGCGCGAGGGCGACGACGGCGGTGGCGAGGGCCGCGAGTGCGGCCTTGGTGCGGTGCTGCATGGTGCTGTGCTGCATGGTCACTCCTGTGGGAAGAGATGGGTGGTGCAGGGCGGGTGCGGGTGGGTCGGTGGGTCGCCGGACGTCGGCCTGGAGGCGCGGCTGACGTCGCGCGGGCAGGCTCGCGCCGGCGGGTGGTGCGGCAGGGCCGCGGGGCGGCCGCGTGGTGCGGCCGGCGGACCGCGCGTCAGTCGTTCGCGGTGCGGTGCCAGTGCAGGACGCGCCGCTCGACGACCGTGATGAGTCCGAGCAGGACCACGCCCATCACCGCGAGGATCGCGATCGCCGCGTAGACGACGTCGAGCTGGTTCATCGACGACGCCGTGCTGATCACGGTGCCGAGGCCGCCGGTCGAACCCGAGGCGGACAGCTCCGCGACGACCGCGCCGATGATCGACAGCGGGAACACGATCCGCAGGGCCGCGAACACGAACGGCAGGGCGTTCGGGATCCGCAGGTGCACGAGCATCTCGAACCGGGAGGCATCGATCGTCTTGTACACCTGCAGCACGGGCTGCGGCACGGACCGCAGGCCTGCGGCGGTGTTGATCAGGATCGGGAAGAAGCAGATGAGCGCCGTGATGACGAGCTTCGGCAGCGGCCCGAACCCGAACGCCACCACCAGGGCCGGGGCGATCGCGACGAGGGGCGTGACGTTCAGCACGATGGCGATCGGCATGACCGCACGGCGGACGATCGGCAGCTCACTCGTCAGCACCGCGAGCACGAAGGCGGCGAGGAACCCGATGGCCAGGCCGACGAGCGACTCCGCCAGGGTGATGCCGGCGTTCTGCAGGTAGTAGGGCAGCTGCGTGGCGAGGGTCTCCCCCACCGCGGGCAACGGCGGCAGCAGGTACGGCATCGCCGTCGCGCCGATCTGCCAGAGCACCGCCAGGACGGCGAGCATCACGACGAGGGGCAACCAGACGGTCGGTCGGAGCCAACCGGGCACCGGTCGGCGCGCGGTGCGTCGTTCGGCGTCGGCCGTGGTGGCGGTCGCGGCGGGCGTGGAGGTGGTGGTGGCGCTCATGGTCCCGTCTCCCTCAGGCCGCATCGGTCATGCGCCAGGCGCTGTGCAGACGGGTCCGGACCAGGTCTTCGTACTCGTGGAACCGCTGTTCCTCGAACAATCGCTGGTTGCGCGGGCGGGGCAGGTCGATGTCGATGACGTCGACGATCCGGCCGGGGCGCGGCGCCATCACGACGACGGTGTCCGACATCCGGACGGCTTCGGACACCGAGTGCGTCACGAAGAGCACCGTCGTGCGCAGCTCGTCCCACAGGTCGAGCAGCTGGTCCTGCAGGCTCTCGCGGGTGAACTCGTCGAGCGCCGAGAACGGCTCGTCCATCAGCAGGACGTCGGGGCGCAGGCCGAAGGCCCGGACGATCGCGGCACGCTGCTGCATGCCGCCGGACAGCTGTGCGGGGAGCTTGTCCATCGCCTCGCCGAGTCCCGCCATCCGCAGGAGTTCGCGCATGTCCGGGCCGGTGCCGGTACTGCGCTCCTCGAGGTCCTCGATGGCGGCACGGCGGCGACCGGCACCCGGGTTCACGCGCCCGGCGAGCGACACGTTCTGCAGCACGGTGAGCCAGGGCAGCAGCGCCGGCGCCTGGGGCACGAGTCCGATGAGCTTCGCCGCGCAGGCCTGGGCCGGTGTGACACCGTGCACCCGGACGTCACCGCGGTCGGCGGGCTCGAGCCCGGCCACCAGGCGGAGCAGCGTCGACTTCCCGCAGCCGCTCGGGCCGATGAGCGACACGAACTTCCCGGGCTCGATGGTCAACTCGACGTCGTCGAGCGCGACCATCGCGCTCGGGCCGCTGCCGTACACCTTGCGCACCGCGTCCACGCGGACCGCTGATGTGGTCATCCGTTCCTCCATACCGTCGGCGAGCACGCAGGCTCGGTCTCGTATGGCGGAGAGCGTGCGTCGCGAGCTCGGGTTGGTCTGCGACGCGGAAATCCGCTGCTGGTGACGAGGCTAGGACGCCCGTGTTACGGAGTCGGACCACATGTGTTGCGAACGTGTGAACGAGTGCGCGGGTCGGGTCGACTGCGCTCAGCGCGGCGAGAGCACTGCGGTCTGCCCGTCCCAGACGAGCACCTCGACGCCGAGGTCCTCGGCGGCAACCGCCACCCACCCGGCGAGCGCCCTCGCCGCGGGTTCGGCGACGACGAGCACGGCCCGCTCCACCCCGGGGACCGACCGCCGCAGCCACAGCAGCTTGAACAGGTCCGCCATCACCTTGTTGCGCCAGGCGGGCTTGTAGGCGCCCTGGTTCGCGACGAGCTGCACGACGACACGGTCGGCGTCGTCGATGCCCTCGACCTCGACCCGGGCGCGGTCGAGCACGACCGTGCGCGGGCGGAGGACGAGGCCGAGGGCGGTGCCGGTGTGCTCGAGCATCCGGCGTTCGACGGAGTCGGGGGCGAACCGGCCCCACTCGGAGCGCGCGACGGGGACCTCGGTCATGTCGGCAGTGTAAGCGGGCCAGCCGCTCCGGATCGACCGGCGCGTCAGACCGACCGCGCGGCCGCCTCGAGGGCCTCGGCCGCTTCCCCGGCGCGCACGATGTCGCTGTCGCTGACCGACCGCGCGTTGTACTCGGCTTTGGTCTTCACCGCCAACAGCACCTCGAGGTGCTTCGCAACCGGCTGTCCAGCTGCCGCACGCAGCACGGGTACCGCTTCGTCGTGTGCTCCCGATCGCGAGTACTCGCCGGTCCGAGCGACGCAGATCGCGTCAGCCGCGGCGATGCCGCTGAGGACGCACTGCGTGACGAACGCGTTCGCGAACTGCGATCCGGCACTGAAGACCCCTGCGTCACCGCCGAGCGCGCGGAGGGCCTCTGCAGCTTCGAGGAACTCCGTCGCCTTGGCGAGCCGGCCCCTCCGGAACGACTCGTCGCCCGGTGCGGTGGTGCCGGTTCGCGGGGTCATCCAGTCAGGGTACGGAGCTTCCGGGACAGCCATCGACCATCGCCTGCGATGGGAATCCCGTCCCCGGCAACCGATGCGAGGAGCGGGTCGGTGCCGTCGATCTCGTCCTCGTCGAAGAGGACCGGCCGCACGGCGTTCCCGGTCCACCGACCGGCCGCACGGCACAACGCGTGGATCTGGTCCTCTGCCTCCTCACGTCGGCCGTGCTCGACGATGAAGCAGACATCGAGGTCGCTGTCCGGCCGCATCTCACCACGGGCGCCGGATCCGAAGAGCGCGGCGTACCGGAGGGGGATCGATCGACAGCCCGATCGGAGTCGTTCGAGGAACGCGCGCCGGAGATCGGCCAGAGCGGTGATCGCATCGGCGGCGAGGTGTTCCCGGTTCAGGCTGAACGACTTCGTCCGTCCGGTCCGGTGCCCGTCGACGACACCCTGCTCGACCAGCCGATCCGCACTGTTCCGGACCCCGGCGTACGACCGGTCCGGCACCAGGCTGCAGATGGCCGCGATCGTCATCGGTCCTGGCGCTCGTGCCAACACGGCGAGCACATCGCCGTCCACGGAGGTGGTCACCGTCGCGAAGGGGGACTGCAACTGCATCGGGACCTCCGATCGGATACGAGTAGAAATCTACCACTTCTAGTAGATTTCTACTCGTATCTGAGCATTTTCGTCAGACGACCGACCACCCACCGTCGCTCGGCAGCACGGCGCCGTTCACGTTGGCAGAGTCGTCGCTGAGCAGCCAGGTGATGGCCGCTGCGAGCTGCTCCGGCTGCGCCACCGGCGGGATGGCGACCTGCATGATGGGGCCGACCCGGCTGGCGGCGTACTCGCTGCGCATCGGCGCCTCGATGTTCGTCGCGACCGCGCCCGGCGCGACCGCGTTTGCCCGGATGCCCTGCGGCCCGTGGAAGAACGCCACGCTCTTGGTGAACCCGGCGATCGCGTGCTTCGACGCCGTGTACGCGGCACCCGCTGCCGAGGCACGGAGTGCGGCCTCGGAGGCGACGTTCACGACGGCGCCGCGGCCGGCGGCGATCATGTGCGGCAGGACGGCGCGGGTGAGGCGCATCGGTCCGGTGACGTTGACGCTGAAGACGCGGTCCCAGGTGGCGTCGTCGACCTCGCTCGGCGGAAGGAAAGCGTCCATGATGCCGGCGACGTTCGCCAGTCCGTCGATGCGATCGCCCGCGGCCGCGATGAGTGCGTCGATGGTCTCGGTCGCGGCGACGTCGCCGATGACGGTCTCGAGTTCGAGGCCCTCGAGTTCGGAGCGGAGCGCGTCGAGGCGGTCGGCGACGACGTCGGTCGCGATCACCCGCCCGCCCTCGTTCGCGATGCGCGTCGCCGTGGCGCGTCCGATGCCGGAACCCGCCCCGGTGACGATGATGGTCCTGCCGGTGAAACGTCCGGCGGTGGTGTCGGTCATGTCGTCTCCTCACTGAGAGGCGCTCGCTGCGCCACGACGGTTATAGCACTCAGTGCCGAAAGGACTCCATGCGCCCGACGAGTGACCGGCCGACGAGCGATCGACCGACGAGCGATCGGCCGACGGGACGCCCCCGCACGATCGACCCGGACGCGGTGTCCCTCGTGGCGCTCCGGCTGTTCGACGAGCAGGGCTTCGACGCCGTGTCGATGGACGACGTCGCGACAGCTGCCGGGGTGAGCCGCCGGTCGTTGTTCCGGCTGTTCCCGAACAAGGCGGCGCTCGTCTGGGGTGGGCTCGACGAGTTCGCCTCGCGGTTCGGTGACGCACTCCGACAGCGGCCGTCCACGGAGTCGTCGTCGGTCGCCCTGCGTGCCGCCTACCGGATCGGCGCGACCTTCCCCGACGACGCCGTCGAGGTCACCCGCCACCGACTCCGCGTCATCCGCGCCAACCCCTCCCTCGAGCACGTCGGCGCGGCCACGGTCACGACCCTGACCGACGCGATCGTCCGGTTCGTGGCCGAGCGGGACGGCGCGACGCCCGACGACCTCGCGGTGTCGGTGCGCGCGCACGCCCTGGCGGCCGCGGCGAGCGCGGCCCTCACCTGGTGGGCGCTGCACGGCGACGGCCGACCGGAGGACGTCGTGGACCGCGCACTCGCCCTGCTCGCCTGAGACGCGCCCTGGACACGACCACCGGACGGACGGGAGGCCCGTGGCGGGCGCGCCACGGGCCTCCCGTCCGACACCCGGCCGGGCTCAGCCCATCGCGCGCTTCCCACGGACGTCGCGCGACAGCGCGTCGATGCGCACCACCTCGTCGTCAGTGAGCCGCACGTCGGCGGCGGAGACGTTCTCGGCGACGCGTCCGGGGTTGCGCGATCCGGGGATCGGGACCAGGTCGGCGCGCTTCGCCAGGATCCAGGCCAGCGCGAGCTGCGAGAGCGAGACGCCCTTCACATCGGCGATCTCGGTGAGCGCGGCGACGACGGCGACGTTCGCGTCGAAGTGCTCCGGCGCCCACCACTCGAGCTGCTGCCGGATGTCGTCGGCCGCGTAGGCGCTCGCGGGCTGCACGGCACCGCTCAGGAACCCGCGCGCCAGCGGCGAGTACGCGACGACGCCGATGCCGAGCTCGTCGACGAGGGGGAAGAGCGCCTCGGACTCCCGCGAGAAGACGGAGTACTCGGTCTGGAACGCCGAGATCGGGTGCACAGCGTGCGCGCGGCGGATCTGGTCGGCATCGGTGTTCGACAGGCCGAGGTACCGGACCTTGCCGGCCTGCACGAACTCCTGCATCACGCCGACGACGTCCTCGATCGGGACAGCCGGGTCGTGCACGTGCTGGTAGAGCAGGTCGATCGAGTCGGTGCCGAGGTTCTGCAGGCTCGCGTCCACCACCTGCCGGATGTGCTCCGGTCGGGAGTCCGGCGCGTAGGCCTCGGGCGTGAACCCGAACTTCGTGGCGATCGTCACCTCGTCGCGGATCGGGGCGAGCGCCGCGCCGAGGAGCCGCTCGCCGGTCCCCCAGCCGTACAGCTCGGCCGTGTCGAAGTGCGTGACGCCGAGTTCGTGGGCGTGCCGGATCGCGGCGACGGACTCGGTGTCGTCGCCGGGTCCGTACGCGAACGTGGTGCCCATGGCGCCGTAGCCGATGGCGCTGACGGTGAGGCCCTGTCGGCCGAGGGTGCGTTGCTGCATGGTGCCGTCCCTTCGTGACGTGTGGTGGTCATGCGAGTGGCACTGTACGCCATTACTGTCAGAGTCTGACAACTTGGACGGAAGATGACGTCACGGTACGATCGGTCCCGTGAGCGACGTGCGAACCGGCCTACGGGACATCACCCGCGATGCCGTCCGCGCGCGCATCGCCGCCGTGGCACTCGAGCGGTTCGACACCGACGGGTTCGACAACGTCACCGTGGAACAGGTCGCCGCCGAGGTGGGGATCTCGGCGCGGAGCTTCCACCGGTACTTCCCCGCGAAGGAGGACGCCGTCATCGGCGACCCCGCGCGACACCGGGACGCCCTCGCCGAGGCGTTCCGGTCGCGGTCGACGACCCAACCGGTGTGGCCCGCGCTGCGCGAGGCCTTCGCCGAGATGCTCGAGCGCGGCAGCACCGACGACCCCGAGACCGGTCGACGGTCCGTCCGCGTGATGACGAGCACGGCGTCACTGCGCGCACGGAACCTCGAGAAGCACCAGGCCTGGGCGGACGTCCTGACGCCCCTCGTCGTCGGGCAGCTCCACGGCCCCGACGCCGACCTGCGGGCACGGGTCCTCGTGCAGGCGGCCCTCGGTTGCTTCGACGTGGCGATCACCACCTGGGCCACGGGCAACGACCCCGACGCGGCCGCGATCCTGCGACGCGCGTTCGACGGCATCGCACCGAGCGCCTGACGAGCGGACGCGCGCCCTCGTCCAGCGGTATCGTCCGGGCATGAACGTCACCGGACCGTCGCCGTACTTCCAGTTCGCCGGCACCGCCAGGCAGGCCCTCGAGCACTGGCAGGGTGTCTTCGGCGGCGAGGTCCAGATCGCGACCTACGCCGACTTCTCACGGACCGACGGCCCCGCCGACGCGGTCGCCCACGGACAGCTCACCGGCGGGCTGCAGCTCTTCGCCGCCGACGCGAGCGAGACCGACGAGCCGTTCGCGGCGACCGGCCTGCTGTTCTCGCTCCTCGGGGCCGAAGAACCCGACGTCCTGCGGCACTGGTTCGACGCGCTCGCCGAGGGTGGCACGGTCGTCGACGCCCTGCAGCAGCGGCCGTGGGGTGACTGGGACGGCACCGTGCGGGACGCGTTCGGTGTCACGTGGCTGATCGGGTTCGAGGCGTCAGCGCGGGAATGACGGGCACCGTCGCTGGGATGACGGGCGCACTCGCTGGGATGACGGGCGCCCTCGCTGGGATGATGGGCGCATGACCGACCGCCCCGCCGTCCTGTTCGTGTGCGTCCACAACGCCGGACGCTCCCAGATGGCCGCGGGGTGGCTGCAGCACCTCGCCGGCGACCGCGTCCGGGTGTTCTCCGCCGGCAGCGAGCCCGCCGACCAGGTCAACGCCGTCGCCGTGCAGGCCATGGCCGAGCAGGACATCGACATCGCCGACGCCCGACCGGCGGTGCTCGAGACCGAGACCGTGCGCGAGTCGGACGTCGTCATCACCATGGGCTGCGGAGACGCCTGCCCGGTGTTCCCCGGCAAGCGGTACGAGGACTGGGACCTCGACGACCCGGCCGGGCTGGGGATCGAGCAGGTCCGCCCCATCCGCGACGACATCCGGGTGCGGGTCGAGCGGTTGATCGCGTCCCTGTAGCCGGCTACTGCTGGTCGGACGGCAGCAGCGGCGCCCAGTAGGCGTCCGCACCGTCGGCCTGCACGGCGTCGCGCTCGAAGCGGAAGCCGTAGTCGCGCACGAAGTCGAGCGCGGCGGCCTGCTCGTCCTCGGCGTCGTCGTGCGCGGCGTCGAACAGGTAGACGCCGTGCCCCATCTTCACGCCCGAGTCGCTGATCACCGTGAGGTCCCAACGCCCCTCCTCGGCGCGTTCGATCCGCACGACGGCGGCCTGTGCAGCGGTGAAGTCAGCCATGGCCTCAGCCTACGGACGGCGCCCCGGCGGCGTTCAGGGTCCGCCGCGCCCACTACGCTGAGCACCGTCACAGGCCCGGACGAGCGGAGAACGAAGTCATGTCAGTCGGATTGCTCGCCGTGGTGGACAACATCCTCTCCGCGGCCCTGAAGGCGAGTGCGAAGACCGCCGGGGTCGTCATCGACGATGCCGCGGTCACGCCGCAGTACGTGCAGGGACTCGCGCCGGCCCGGGAACTGCCGGTCGTCGGTCGCATCGCGCTCGGCAGCCTGTTCAACAAGTTCATCATCATCATCCCGCTGGCGCTGCTGCTCACCGCGTTCGCGCCCTGGGTGCTGCCGTACCTCCTGCTCATCGGCGGGACGTACCTGTGCTTCGAGGGCGCGGAGAAGGTCACCGAGTGGTTCGGTGTCCACCACGGCACAGGCTCCACCGACTCGGTCACCGAACCCAAGCTCGTGTTCGGCGCCATCCGGACCGACCTCATCCTGAGCACCGAGATCATGCTCATCGCCCTGGCCGGCCTCGACCCCGACCTCGGGCTCTGGCCGACACTCGGTGCACTCATCGTGATCGGGCTCGTCATGACCGCGGTCGTCTACGGCGCGGTGGCCCTGCTGGTGAAGATCGACGACGTCGGTCTGCAGATGATGAAGAACTCCGTCCGCCGGACCCGTCGCACAGGAGCGCGGATCGTGCGGGCGATGCCGACCGTCTTCCGGGTCATCAGCGTCATCGGCACCGTGGCCATGCTCTGGGTGGGCGGGCACCTGGTCATCGCGAACCTCGCCGAGACCTTCTGGCACGGCCCGTACGACCTGCTGCACACGATCGAGCGCGCGATCGAGGCCACTGGCCCGGTGATCACGTGGATCGTCGACACCGCAGTCTCGGCGGTCGCCGGCGTCGTCCTCGGCATGGTCGTCGTGGCGATCGTCCTCGGCATCGGTCGCCTCCGCGGGAAGCACTGACTGACACTTCTGTTCCGGCGTCGGAACACGAGTGTTCCGACGGTGCACGCGTCGAACGACTCGTGGAGCGTCGCAGAACGGGTGCGCGCGACCCGCGCCGCGCGCCTACCCTGGCGCGCATGGCAACGGTGCGACAGGTCCAGGTGACGTTCGACTGCGCCGAGCCGGAGCGGGTCGCCCGGTTCTGGTGCGAGGTCCTCGGCTACGAGGTGCCTGCTCCCCCGCCCGGGTTCGACGACTGGCAGGCGTTCAACGCCTCGCTCCCGCCCGAGCACCAGGACTCCGCTTTCGCGTGCGTCGACCCGACGGGCGTCGGGCCGCGGCTGTTCTTCCAGCGGGTTCCCGAGGGCAAGACGGTGAAGAACCGCGTGCACCTGGACGTCCGGGTCGGCACCGGTCTGGTCGGCGAGGAACGTCTCGCAGCGCTCGACGCGGAGAGCGCCCGCCTCGTCGCGCTCGGCGCGACGCAGTTCCGCCGCATGCTCGCGGATCAGGTCAACGAGTCCTGCATCGTGATGCAGGACGTCGAGGGCAACGAGTTCTGCCTCGACTGATCCGCGAGCCCGCGCAGGTTCAGGCCACCGGCCCGTACGTGCTCACCTCGACGGCGCCGAGCTCGAGCTCCGCCGTCTGCTGGATGAGCGCCAGCAGGTCGGCGTCGAGACCGGGACCGAACTCCTCGAGGCGCTCCGGAGCGATGAACGACGGCACGCCGGCCGGGGCCTGCTCGGTCGCCGTCAGGTCCGTGCCGTCCTTCGACGGGGACGCGCCGCGGAAGATCTTGCCCGCCTCGGACGCCCCGTCGAGGTCGAAGCTGTACTGCTTGCTCTGCAGCCCGAGGTCGAGGAGCTCCTTGACCTCCGGGAACCGCTCGGCGTTCGTCTTCGGGATCGGCAGCAGGGTCTTCCAGTCGACGCCGAGGGTCTCGAGTGCCTTCGCGTACGCGTTCTCGTGCGCCTGGTCGCGGACGATCAGGTACGCGACGGTGCTGCGCGCGGTGGGGTTGTCCGTCATCTCGTAGATCCGGCACTTCTGCAGGCGACCGGTGGACTCGAGCATCAGGTTGTAGAGCAGGTCGAGCGGCAGGTTGCCGGAGTTGTAGACGTAGCTGCCGCTCCACGGGTTGCCGGCCGCGTCGACCGGCAGGGCACCTTGGGCCCCGACCAGGTAGTGGTGGATGTTGCTCGTGTCGAGCGCGATACTGAGCGGCGTCGCACCCTTCGCACCCGGCTTGTCGAGCGGGTCGGTGAGCTTGCCGGTGTACTCGGGCGAGCCGTCGAGCAGGCGGGAGATCGTGGTGCCGATGAGCTCGACGTGGCTGATCTCCTCGGTGCCGACGCCCTGGATGAGGTCGCGGTACGGCTTCGCCGCCGGGCCACGGAAGTTCATCGCCTGGAACAGGTACTGCATCATCGTGCGCATCTCGCCGAACTGCCCGCCGAGCCCTTCCTGCAGGGCGTTGGCCGCTGCCGGGTCGGGCTCGCCGTCGGCGATCTCGTTGATCCAGGTCTGTGCGTGGAAGTACATGGGGCCTCCTTGCTCACCGCGACGGATCCGCCGCGTGCCTCACCGTCGTCCGGCGTCCCTGGCAGGCGACACGGGTCGTCCACTCAGCGCGGTATCGTCGTCGGCGCCGCACCGCCGCGCCCGGAAGGACCCCCGAACCGATGACCGTCAGTCACGCCGCCGACACAGCCGCCCTCGACGATCTGCTCGAGCCGGACCAGGTCCTCCGCGACCCGGCGTCGCTCGAGCAGTACCGCCACGACGACGCCGAGTGGGCCGAATCCACCGCACCGCTCGCCGTCGTCCTCGCACGCAGCACCGACGACGTCGTCGCCACCGTCCGGTGGGCGGCAGCCGTCGGCGTGCGGGTCGTGCCGCGCGGCGCCGGAACCGGGCTGTCCGGCGGGGCGAACGCGATGGCCGGATCGGTCGTCCTGTCCCTCGAGCTGATGGACGCGGTGCTCGAGGTGAACACCGACGAGCGCTACGCCGTCGCCCAGCCCGGTGTGGTCAACGACGCACTGCGGGCTGCCGTCGCGGAACACGGACTCTGGTACCCGCCGGACCCGGCGAGCTCGGCCATCTCGACGATCGGCGGCAACGTCGCGACGAACGCCGGCGGGATCTGCTGCGTGAAGTACGGCGTCACCCGCGACTACGTGCTCGGGATGACCGTGGTGCTGGCCGACGGTTCCGTGGTGGAGCTCGGACGCCGCACGGCGAAGGGCGTCGCCGGGTACGACCTGGCCGGCCTGATGGTCGGGTCCGAGGGCACGCTCGGCATCGTCGTGTCGGTCACCGTCAAGCTGCTCCCCCTGGCCGGACGCGACGAACGTGCTGTGATCGGGTACTTCCCCTCGCTCAGCGCCGCCGGGGACGCCGTCGCCGCGATCTCGCGTGCCGGGATCATCCCCGCAGCACTCGAGATCGTGGACCGGACCTGCCTGCGGGCCGTCGACGACTGGATGCACCTCGGGCTGCCGTCCGACGTCGACACCCTGCTGCTGGCCCGGGTCGACGAGCGTGGTGCCGCGGGGGACGAGCTCGCCGACCAGGTCGCAGCCGTCTTCGCGCAGGCCGGCGGCACCGACGTCGAGCGCGCCACGGACCCCGACGACATCGACCGGCTGTTCCAGGCACGGCGACTCGCGTACCCGGCACTCGAGCGGCTCGGACCGGTGCTCACCGAGGACATCTGCGTGCCCCGCAGCGCGGTGCCCGAGATGCTCCGACGGATCCAGGCGACGGCGGCAGCGCACGACGTCACCATCGCGAACATCGCGCACGCCGGCGACGGCAACCTGCACCCGCTGATCATCGCTCCCGAGGGCGACGAGGCCGCGAAGGCCCGTGCGAAGCAGGCGTTCGACCAGATCGTCGCGGACTGCCTGGCACTCGGCGGCACCGTCACGGGTGAGCACGGCGTCGGCCTGCTCAAGCTGCCCGGCCTGCGGCAGGAGCTGGGCGAGCGGGTCCTCGCGATGCACCGTGCCGTCAAGGACGCCCTGGACCCGGCGGGCACCCTGAATCCCGGCAAGGCGTTCTGAACCCACGTGGACGACGGACGGGAGGCCCGGTGCCAGCTGGCACCGGGCCTCCCGTCCGTCGTCTGGTCGCGTCCAGGGCCCGAAGGTCACAGACCGGTAACGAGGACAGATCGGTCCAAACCTTTTGCCGGAGGCCCCCGAATCACCTGCACAGACCGGGAAACACCCGGAGCGCTCACCAGCCGCACATTGCTGGTTCTCCACCCTGCACCAGGGTGTGTTCGGCGCGCACACAGCAGCCGCGCCGAGCGCGACACCT
>NZ_SODR01000011.1:0-100509 GCF_004365375.1 Curtobacterium sp. PhB25
GCATCATCGTTCGACTTGCATGTGTTAAGCACGCCGCCAGCGTTCGTCCTGAGCCAGGATCAAACTCTCCGTAAAAAAATACAGACCCAACACCCAAAGGGCATCAGACCGAGTTGATTCTGACTGTTGACTGTCTACTGACAATCTTCAATCCAAAAGGAATTGCATCATGACCTGAACAACCGAAGCTGCCCAGGCACGAGGTCAATCAATAAATTGGCATTGACAATGTGCACGCTGTTGAGTTCTCAAGGACCAGACGCACTCCCCCGCTCGACACCCGAAGATGCTCCGCCAGAGAGGCTGGTGAATCCGCTGCCCGGGGAAGAACCGTGGCGGACAAGATCCCCGGGTAAACCCAGTGACCGTCTCAGCCGTTCCGTTCTCCGCCGCCGTGGCAACGAGTGATTACTCTACGCAGGGACGAACGGCTGCGCCAAGCCAGGCTGCATCCCGGGCGTGTCGCCCGGGACGGCCCCGAACGCGGAACGGCCCGCTCCCCCGAGGGGGAACGGGCCGTCGTGGTGACGAGCCGGGTCAGTGGCGCGCGATCACCGGGTTCTTGAGCGTGCCGATGCCCGAGATCGTGACCTCGACGACCTCGCCGTCGCGGATCTGGCCGACCCCGGCGGGGGTACCGGTCAGGATGACGTCACCGGGCAGCAGGGTCCAGATCGACGACACGAACTCGACCAGCGAGGGGATGTCGTGGACCATCTCGTTCGTCGAACCCGCCTGGCGCAGGTCGCCGTCCACGCGGGTCTCGATTCGGATGTCCGACGGATCGATCTCGGTCTCGATCACCGGACCGAGCGGGCAGAAGGTGTCGAACCCCTTCGAACGGGTCCACTGGCCGTCGCGGGCCTGCAGGTCGCGGGCGGTCACGTCGTTGGCGATCGTGTACCCGAGCACGACGCTCGCGAAGTCCTCACGCCGCACGTTCTTGGCGAGCGATCCGATCACGATGGCGAGTTCGCCCTCGTGATCGACGCGGCCGATGTCCGCCGGCAGACGGATGGGTTCGTCGGGTCCGATCACCGAGGTGTTCGGCTTGAGGAACACCACCGGGTCGTCGCCAGCGCGCTCGTCCATCTCCGAGGCGTGCTCGAGGTAGTTGAGCCCCACCCCGACCACCTTCGACCGCGGGATGACGGGGGCGAGGAGCTTGGCGTCGGCGAGTGCGACGCGCTCCCCCGTGGTCTCGAACCCCTGGTACATCGGGTCTCCGGCGAGCACCACCAGGTGCCGCTCGTCGAGGATGCCGTACCGGGGGTCTTCACCCTTGCTGCTGAACCGTGCGATCTTCACCGTTCGACCCTACCCACGCTCGGACGTCGATCAGGACGCGTCGGTCAGCTTCGTCATCCACCCGTGCGGGTCGGGACGACGGCCGTACTGGATGTCGGTGAGCTCGTCGCGCAGGGACATCGTGAGTTCCCCGGCGCCCTCGGTCGGCGAACCGATCGTGAAGCCCTCGCCGCGGAGCTCCGCGATCGGGGTCACCACTGCGGCCGTCCCGCAGGCGAACGCCTCGGTGATGGAGCCGTCGGCCACACCGTCACGCCACTCGTCGAGGGTCACCCGGCGCTTCTCGACCGTGAGCCCGCGGTCCTCTGCCAACTGCAGGATCGAGTCGCGCGTGATGCCCTCGAGGATGGAGTCGGAGTCGGGCGTGACGAGCGTGCCGTCGGACTTCACGAGCACGACGTTCATGCCGCCGAGTTCTTCGAGGTACTTGCCCTCGACCGAGTCGAGGAACATGACCTGCTGGCACCCGTGCTCGTAGGCCTCCTGCTGTGGCAGCAGCGACGACGCGTAGTTGCCACCGGTCTTGGCGGCACCGGTCCCGCCCTTGCCGGCGCGGGCGTACTGGGTGGAGAGCCAGATCGAGACCGGCTTCGGGCCCGAGGTGAAGTACGCCCCGGCTGGGCTCGCGATGCAGTGGTACGCCACCGCCTGCGCCGCACGCACCCCCAGGAACGACTCGGTCGCGATCATGAACGGCCGGAGGTACAGGCTCGTCTCGGGCGCGGACGGCACCCAGTCGACGTCGGTCTGCACGAGCTGCCGGATCGACTCGACGAAGGCCTCGACCGGCAGTTCCGGCAGCGCCAGCCGACGGGCCGACCGCTGGAACCGACGAGCGTTGGCGTCCGGGCGGAAGGACCACACCGACCCGTCCGCGTGCCGGTACGCCTTGAGCCCCTCGAAGATCTCCTGCGCGTAGTGCAGCACGCTGGCGCTCGGGTCGAGCGAGAGCGGGCCGTAGGGGTGGATCGAGGCACCGTGCCAACCACCGTCGAGCGTCCACTCGACGGTGGCCATGTGGTCCGTGAAGTGCTTGCCGAAGCCCGGGTCGGCGAGGATCTCCTCGCGCTCGGCGGCGGCGCGGCGGTCCGCCGACGGGGTGGTGGCGAACTCGAGTCCGAAGGCGGTGTCGGTGCTCATGGGGAGGGCTCCTTCTCAGGCGGTGGTGGTGCGTGCCGTGGCCGCGGCGGCGATGGCGTCGCCGATCTCGGCCGTGCGACGCTGCGTGGTGCCCCGGTCTGCCAGGTCTGCCTCGACGGCCCGCGTCACCGCCGTCGCCAGGTCGCTGCGACCGATGTGGTCGAGCAGCAGGGCGACGGAGAGGATGGCGGCCGTGGGATCGGCCTTCTGCTGACCCGCGATGTCCGGCGCGGAGCCGTGGACCGGCTCGAACATGCTGGGGAAGGTGCCGTCCGGGTTGATGTTGCCCGAGGCCGCCAGACCGATGCCGCCGCTGATCGCGCCGGCCAGGTCGGTGATGATGTCGCCGAAGAGGTTGTCGGTGACGATGACGTCGAACCTAGCAGGATCCCGCACCATGTGGATGGTGACCGCATCGACGTGCTGGTAGTCCACCGTGACGTCCGGGAACTCCGCCCCGACGGCCGCGACCGTGCGCTGCCACAGGGCCCCGGCGTGCACCAGGACGTTGCTCTTGTGCACGAGCGTGAGGTGCTTCCGTGCCCGACGGTTCGCCAGGTCGAAGGCGTAGCGGACGACCCGCTCGACACCGAACGCGGTGTTCAGCGAGACCTCGGTCGCGATCTCCTGCGGCGTGCCCGTGCGGATCGCTCCCCCGTTGCCGACGTACGGCCCCTCGGTGCCCTCGCGCACGACGACGAAGTCCACCGCGCCCGGGTCGGCGAGCGGCGTCGCGACGGCGTCGTGGACCTTGGTCGGTCGCAGGTTGACGTAGTGGTCGAACGCGAAGCGCAGCTTCAGCAGGAGCCCACGCTCGATGATCCCGCCGGCGAGCCGGGGGTCGCGGGGGTCCCCGCCGACGGCGCCGAGCAGGATCGCGTCGTGCGACGCGATGGCGGACATGTCGTCCTCGGTGAGGATGTCACCGGTCTCGAGGTAGCGCGTCGCACCGAGGGAGAACGGGGTCTCCTCGATGACGAGGTCGTCCGGGGTCACGGCGTGCAGGACCTTGAGGGCCTCGTCGACCACCTCTGGTCCGATGCCGTCCCCGCGGATCACCGCGAGCTGGAGCGTCCGGACGGCCATCAGAGCGTGATGTCGATCTCGCGGAGCGAAGAGGCGTCGATCGCCCGGCCGACGTGCTCGAGGATCTCGGCGGGCACCGGCGAGTCGACGGTGAGGACGCTGAGCGCCTGGCCGCCGGCGGCTTCGCGCGAGATCTGCATCGCCGCGATGTTGATGCCGGCCTCACCGAACTCCTTGCCGTAGACCGCGACGATGCCCGGGCGGTCGACGTACTCCATGACGACGTGGTGCCGGTCGAGCGGGACCTCGACGTCGTGCCCGTTGATCTCGACGAGCTTCTCGACCTGCTTGGGGCCGGTGAGCGTGCCGGAGACGCTGATCGCGGGGCCGTCGGACTGGGCGCCGCGGATCGTGAGCACGTTGCGGTACTCGGGGCTGTCGGTCTCGGTGATGAGCCGCACGGTGACACCGCGCTGCTCCGCGATGAGCGGGGCGTTGACGTAGGAGACCTGGTCGCTGACGACGTCGGTGAAGACGCCCTTGAGCGCCGCGAGCTTGAGCACGCTGACGTCGTACTCGGCGAGCTCGCCGTGGACCTCGACGTCGATGCTCGTGACGGGCGACGTCGCGAGGGCCGTGAAGACCTGGCCGAGCTTCTCGACGAGCGGGATGCCGGGGCGGACGTACGGGTCGATGACGCCGCCGGCGACGTTGACCGCGTCCGGCACGAGCTCGCCGCCGAGCGCGAGACGCACCGACTTGGCGACCGAGACGCCGGCCTTCTCCTGCGCTTCGTCCGTCGAGGCACCCAGGTGCGGCGTGACGACCACGTTGGGCAGCGCGACGAGCGGGGAGTCCTTCGGGGGCTCCGACACGAAGACGTCGAGACCGGCACCCGCGATGGTGTTCGCGGTCAGTGCACGGTGCAGGGCGTCCTCGTCGATCAGGCCGCCGCGGGCGACGTTCACGACGAACGCCGTCGGCTTCATGAGCGCGAACTGGTCGTCCGAGATCATGCCGAGGGTCTCGGGGGTGCGCGGCATGTGGATCGTGACGAAGTCGGCACGCCGCAGCAGGTCGTCGAGGGAGACGAGCTCGACCCCGAGCTGCTGGGCGCGAGCCGTCGTGACGTAGGGGTCGTACGCGATCACCTGGACGCCGAAGGCCTGCAGGCGCTGCGTGATGAGCGCGCCGATGCGGCCGAGACCGATGATGCCGACGGTCTTCTCGTAGAGCTCGACGCCGGTGTACGACGAGCGCTTCCACGCACCGGCGGCCAGCGACGCGTGCGCGGCCGGGATGTGGCGGGCGAGCGACAGGATGTGCCCGACGGTGAGCTCGGCGGCGGAGATGATGTTCGACGTCGGCGCGTTCACCACCATGACACCGGCGGTGGTCGCCGCCTTGATGTCGACGTTGTCCAGGCCGACACCGGCACGGGCGACGACCTTGAGGTTCGGGGCCGCGGCGATCGCCTCGGCATCGACCTTGGTGGCGGAACGCACCAGCACGGCATCCGCGTCGGCGAGGGCCGACAGGAGCGCGGGGCGGTCGGTGCCGTCCACGTTCCGGATCTCGAAGTCGGGCCCGAGGGCGTCGACCGTGGCGGGCGAGAGTTCTTCGGCGATCAGGACGACCGGCTTCGACACAGCTGCTGTTTCCTCACGAGAGACGGTTGGTATCCCACCATGCTATCGACGTGCGCGGCCCGTTACGACCGCGGGCGCCTAGAACTGCAGCAGGCTCGGCACGAACAGCTGCAGGTCGAGCCAGAGGGCGCCCGCCGCCGCGAAGGCGAGGACGAACACGGCGAGGGTGACCGCGAGCCGCGCACGACGCGTGATCACCAGGGCGACCACGAAGGCGACCGGGGCGATCAGGATGTCCAGGACCAGCCACAGCCAGGGCGTGCTGGCCTGCAGCGAATCGCCACCGGAGGTGGTCGCGAGGAACGCGTTGAACTCGTCCACCCGCTGCGAGATCTGCGTGAGGTTCCCCACCGCCTGCACCGTCATGTAGGCGAACAGCACGGCGAACACGAGCCAGACCGCGATGCGGCCGACGACCGGACCGCGCGACCGGCGGCCGACCGGCGTCGCGGCGGTCACCCGAAGCTCCGCGTCAGCAGGAACGGCCACGGGAACAGCACCACGGCGCCGAGCAGCATCCAGAGCAGTCGGGTACGGGTCCGGCTGCCGCGGGCGGCCCACAGCACCACCGTGAACCACAGCGCCGGCGCGAGGATGGCGAGGAACCGGAGCACCTCGACGAAGACCGTCAGGACGGTGTCGACACCCGAGACGTACGAGGTCGACGCCGTCAGCAGCCAGGCGACCGTGTAGAGCAGGTAGAGCCCACCGAACACGCCGAACCCGACGAGGGCGCCGGAGGTCTCCGGTGCCTCGGGGTCGCGGTCGCCACGGTCCTTGACTGCGACCGGGTTGTGCGCGGCATCGACGTGGGTGGCGTCGTCGGCGTCACCCCAGCTGAGCGCCTCGTCGTCGTGGTCGACGGCGTTCGTCACGTCCGGGTCGACCGACCCGTCGGGTGGGGATGCTGCCGTGTTCATGCCTCGATCCTACGAGGGACCGGCGCACGGGGAGACCACGGGTTCCCGGTGGGACGTGCGCTCAGGCGTCGGCGGGCTGCGTCGCGAGCACCTCGGCGACGACGTCGCGCACGGCGGGGAAGAGCGGGTGGCTCTCCATCAGGCCGGTGAGGATCTCGGTGAGCGCGTGCGCCGTCGCGCCGGAGCGGAGCAGCGCGTGCAGCTCGATCGACTCCGGGTCGTTCTCGTCGTCGAACGCGAGCGCGACGCGGACGGCCCCGAGCAGGTGCTCGACCGGCAACCCGCGTTCGGCGAGCTGCGCGGCGGGACCGACGAAGCGCTCGCGTCGGCCGAGCTTGCGGAGCGGGTTGCGTCCGACGCGCACGGTGGTGTCGGGGAGGTGTGGATTCGCGATGCGCGACAGGTTCGCCGCGACGTACCGAGCGTGGTCCTCCGGGTCGAAGCCGTGCTTCGCGACGAGCAGCGCGGTGGTCTCGGCGAGCACGCCGTCGACCTCGGCACGGACGGCGTCGTCCTCGAGGGCTTCGCGGATGAGCCGGATGCCCCGGACGTAGCCGTGGTAGGCGGCCGTCGCGTGCGCGGTGTTCACCGTGTAGAGCTTGCGCTCGACGAAGGGCTGCAGGTCGTCGACCCAGGTGACGCCCTCGATCGTCGGGGGTTCGGCGTCGGAGCCGAGGAACGGCGTGCGCTCGATGACCCACTCGTAGAAGGGCTCGAGCACGACGTCGAGGCCGCCGGACTGCCCGAGCACGCCGGACTGGTCGGGGACGATGCGGTCGATGGCGCAGTTCGCGAAGACCGCGGCGATGTCGCGGTCCTCGAGCACCGGCGCACGCCGGATGCTCGCGTGCAGGGAGTCGGTGGCGTTGAACGCGTTCTCGCACGCCACGATCGTGACGTCGCCCCGCTCGAGCGGACGTGCCGCGAGTCCCTCGGCGATGAGCGGTGCGACGAGCGGAAGCGTCCGGGCGCCGACGGCGGTCGTCACGACGTCCGCCTCCGCGATCGCCTGGATCACGCGGTCGCGGTCGGTCTTGCTGCTGAGCGCCCGGAAGCCGTAGACGAGGTGCTCGACCGGCATCTCGCCGACCTCGTGCACCACGAAGCGTCCGGCTTCGTTCAACGCGGACACCACACGGTCGTCGACGTCGACGAAGGTGAGCTCGTAGCCGCTCGCCACGAGGAACTGGCCCACGAACCCACGCCCGATCTTGCCGGCGCCGATGTGGACCGCTCGTTTCGTCACCGCCATCCGATGATCATCCCATGCTGGTCGGTCCGCCCCTGACCGCTCGTGCGGACCGCGGACGACGGCTGTCGCACATCGTCCGGGCGCACGCCGACGGGACGCCGGTCCACGGCGTCGGGGCTGGAGAAGAGCTGCTGCATAACGTTCGGGTCACGTCGCGAGGCGGCGGTGCAAGGGCTGCACCGCCGCCTCGTCATCGAGTGTTCCTCGGAAGACTACCGCGCTGCCGAGCCGTCCACGTAGTCGCCGTCGTTCTGCTTCCACGCGAAGAGCGCGCGGAGCTCGCGGCCGGTCGCCTCGATCGGGTGGCCCTCGCCCTTGGCGCGGAGCGCCTTGAACTCGGGTGCGCCGGCGTCCTGGTCGTCGATGAAGCGCTTCGCGAAGGCACCGTTCTGGATGTCCGCGAGCACCGCCTTCATGTTCTCCTTGACGTCGGGCGAGATCACGCGCGGGCCGGAGACGTAGTCACCGAACTCGGCGGTGTCGGAGATCGACCAGCGCTGCTTGGTGAGGCCGCCCTCCCAGATCAGGTCGACGATCAGCTTGAGCTCGTGCAGGACCTCGAAGTACGCGATCTGCGGCTGGTAGCCCGCCTCGACCAGGGTCTCGAAGCCGTACTGGATGAGCTGCGAGGTGCCACCGCACAGGACGGCCTGCTCGCCGAACAGGTCGGTCTCGGTCTCCTCGGTGAAGGTCGTCTTGATGCCGCCGGAGCGCAGACCACCGATGGCCTTCGAGTACGACCAGGCGAGGTCCCAGGCGGAACCCGACGCGTCGACCTCGACGGCGACGATCACGGGGACGCCACGGCCGGCCTCGTACTCGCGACGGACGGTGTGACCCGGGCCCTTCGGGGCGACGAGCGACACGTCGACGCCCTCGGGCGCCTCGATGTAGCCGAAGCGGATGTTGAAGCCGTGGCCGAAGACGAGCGTGGCGCCCGGCTTGAGGTTCGGACGGATGTCGTCGGCGTAGACGATGCGCTGGACCTGGTCCGGCGCGAGGATGACGACGACGTCGGCCCAGGCGGTGACGTCGGCCGGGGTGAGGACCTCGAAGCCGGCCTCTTCGGCCTTCTGACGGCTCTTCGAGCCCTCCTTGAGGCCGATCTTGACCTCGACACCCGAGTCACGGAGGTTGAGGGCGTGGGCGTGGCCCTGCGAGCCGTACCCGATGACGGCGACCTTCTTGCCCTGGATGAGCGTCAGGTCGGCGTCGGCGTCGTACACGATGTCAGTCACGAGGGTGTGTCTCCTTGGTTCTGGTGGATTGTGGGGGTGGCGGACCGCTGGTCAGCGCACCCGGTCGGTGATGCTCTTCGGTCCGCGGCCCATGCCGAGGAGTCCCGCACGGGCGAGCTCCTTGATGCCGTAGGGCTCGAGGACGCGGAGGATCGCCTGGATCTTGCCGGGGTCTCCGGTCACCTCGACGATGAGCGAGTCGTTCGCGACGTCGACGACCTGTGCGCGGAACAGGTTCACTGCCTCGAGCACGGCCGACCGTGTCTGGTTGTCGACGCGGACCTTCACGAGCATGTGCTCGCGCTGGACGGACTGCGAGAAGTCCAGTTCGACGATCTTGATGACGTTGACGAGCTTGTTGAGCTGCTTCGTCACCTGCTCGAGCGGGAGGTCCTCGACGTCGACGACGACGGTGATCCGGCTGAGGCCGTCGACCTCGGTGTTGCCGACGGCGAGCGACTCGATGTTGAACCCGCGGCGGGCGAACAGGCCCGCGACGCGGGTCAGCAGACCGGGCTTGTCCTCGACGAGGAGGGACAGGACGTGGCTCATGCGGTTTCCCCCGTCATGTCGGCGTCCTCGTCGTCCCAGGTGGGTGCGAGGGCCTGGGCGTACTCGATGGACGAGTTGCTGACTCCCTGCGGGACCATCGGCCAGACCATCGAGTCACGGCTCACGACGAAGTCGATCACCACGGGGCGGTCGTTCGTCTCGAGTGCGAGCTGGATGGCGGCGTCGACCTCGTCGGCCTTCTCGACGCGGATGCCGAGGGCACCGTACGCGTCCGCCAGCTTCACGAAGTCGGGCACTCGGCGCGAGTCGTGGCCGGTCTCGAGGTCGGTGAACGAGTGACGACCGTCGTAGAACAGCGTCTGCCACTGCCGCACCATGCCGAGCGACGAGTTGTTGATGATCGCGACCTTGATCGGGATGTCGTTGATGACGCAGGTCGCGAGTTCCTGGTTCGTCATCTGGAAGCAGCCGTCGCCGTCGATCGCCCAGACCACGCGGTCCGGCTGGGCGACCTTCGCGCCCATCGCGGCGGGGACGGAGTAGCCCATCGTGCCCGCGCCGCCGGAGTTCAGCCAGGCGTTCGGGCGCTCGTACTTGATGAACTGCGCCGACCACATCTGGTGCTGTCCGACACCCGAGGCGTAGACGGCCTCGGGACCGGCGAGCTCGCCGATGCGCTTGATGATGGCCTGCGGGGCGAGCAGCCCGTCGGTCGGCTCGGCGTACCCGAGCGGGAAGTCGACCTTGAGCTGGCGGAGCTTCGTCCACCAGTCGGCCGTCGAGGCGCGGTCGTCGACGGCGATGCCGCCCCACGCGTCGAGCAGGTCGACCAGGACCTCACGGGCGTCGCCAACGATCGGGACGTCGGCGAAGCGGATCTTCGAGATCTCGGCCGGGTCGATGTCGACGTGCACGACCTTGGCGTTCGGCGCGAACTCGTCGGCCTTGCCCGTCACGCGGTCGTCGAAGCGGGCACCGAGCGCGATGATCAGGTCGCTGTCCTGCAGACCGAGCACCGCCGGGACGGTGCCGTGCATACCGGGCATGCCGAGGTGCTGCGGGTGCGAGTCCGGGAAGGCGCCGCGTGCCATCAGCGTCGTCACGACGGGCGCACCCGTCGCCTCGGCGAAGCGGAGCAGCTCGGCGGTCGCACGGGAGCGGATCACGCCGCCGCCGACGTAGAGCACCGGACGCTCGGCCTCGGCCAGGAGCTGCGCGGCCGCGGTGATCTGCTTGCCGTGCGCCTTGGTGACCGGTCGGTAGCCGGGCAGGTCGATCTTGGGCGGCCAGACGTAGGGCGCCGACTTCTGCTGGGCGTCCTTCGTGATGTCCACCAGCACGGGGCCGGGCCGACCGGTCGTCGCGATGAGGTGCGCCGCGGCCAGGGTCGCCGGCACGTCGGCCGGGTCCGTGACCAGGAACGAGTGCTTCGTGATCGGCATCGTGATGCCGACGATGTCGGCTTCCTGGAACGCGTCGGTCCCCATCAGCGTCGAGAACACCTGGCCGGTGATCGCGATGAAGGGCACCGAGTCCATGTAGGCGTCGGCGATGGCCGTGACGAGGTTCGTCGCACCGGGGCCGGACGTCGCGATGGCGACACCGACCTTGCCGGACGCCGAGGCGTAGCCCTCGGCGGCGTGGCCGGCGCCCTGCTCGTGGCGGACGAGGATGTGACGGATCGTCTTCGACGCCATGAGCTCGTCGTAGAACGGGATGATGGCACCGCCCGGCAGGCCGAAGACGTCGGTGATCCCGAGGTGCTCGAGCGTCCGGAGGACGGCTCCCGAGCCGGTCAGGATCTCCGGCGACCGGCGTGCACCGGCGGCCGCGGACAGCGGAGTTGCTTCCGTGGGCATGAGGTGGTCCTTGCCTGGAGAGGTGGCGATGGTGCGTGTGTCGAACGCTAGCCCGTGACCGCGCCCTGGGCGGCGGACTTCACGAGCTTGGCGTACTTCGCGAGGACTCCGCGGGTGTAGCGCGGGGGCAGCGGGGCCCAGCCGTCACGGCGGGCCTCCAGCTCGGTCGGGTCGACCAGTAGGTCGAGCGAGCGAGCCGCGATGTCGACACGGATGCGGTCGCCATCGCGCACGAAGGCAACTGGACCTGCGTCCACTGCCTCGGGTGCGATGTGGCCGATGCACAGGCCGGTTGTGCCGCCTGAGAATCGTCCGTCGGTCAAGAGTAGTACATCCTTGCCGAGGCCCGCGCCCTTGATGGCTGCGGTGATGGCGAGCATCTCGCGCATGCCCGGGCCGCCCTTGGGGCCCTCGTAGCGGATGACGACGACGTCGCCCTTCTGGATCTTGCCCTCGGTGAGGGCGTCCATCGCGGCACGCTCGCGGTCGAACACCCGCGCGGGGCCCTCGAACACCTCGGCGTCGAAGCCCGCGGTCTTCACCACGGCACCCTCGGGGGCGAAGGTCCCCTGCAGGACGGTCAGGCCGCCGGTCTCGTGGATCGGGTTGTCGAGCGTGCGGAAGACCTCGCCGTCGAGCGCCGGCGGGTCGATCTCGGCCAGGTTCTCGGCGACGGTCTTGCCCGTGACGGTGAGGCAGTCACCGTGCAGCAGGCCGGCGTCGAGCAGCGCCTTCATGATCACCGGGATGCCGCCGTTGCGGTCGACGTCGACCATGACGTACTTGCCGAAGGGCTTCATGTCGGCCAGGTGCGGGACCTTCGAACCGATGCGGTTGAAGTCGTCCAGCGACAGCTCGACCTCGGCCTCGTAGGCGATGGCGAGCAGGTGCAGGATGACGTTGGTGGAGCCGCCGAGGGCCATCGCCACGGCGATCGCGTTCTCGAACGCTTCCTTCGTCAGGATCTGGCGGGCGGTGATCCCGTGCTCGAGCATGTTCACCACGGCCTCGCCGGAGCGGTGCGCGTAGTAGTCACGGCGGCGGTCGGCGCTCGGCGGGGCGGCGGAGCCCGGCAGCGACATGCCGAGGGCCTCGGCCACGCTCGCCATGGTGTTGGCCGTGTACATGCCACCGCAGGCGCCCTCGCCCGGGACGATGGCGCACTCGATCTTCTTCAGCTCTTCCTCGGACATCGTGCCGGCCTTGCAGGCACCGACGCCCTCGAAGGAGTCGATGATCGTGACTTCCTTCATCGTGCCGTCGGCCTGCTTCACGTAGCCAGGCATGACCGAACCCGCGTACAGGAACACGCTCGCCAGGTCGAGGCGCGCGGCGGCCATGAGCATGCCCGGCAGGGACTTGTCGCAGCCGGCGAGCAGGACGGTGCCGTCCAGGCGCTCGGCGTTGACGACGGTCTCGACGCTGTCGGCGATGACCTCGCGCGAGACGAGCGAGAAGTGCATGCCCTCGTGGCCCATCGAGATGCCGTCCGAGACGGAGATGGTGCCGAACTGCAGCGGGTAGCCGCCGCCGGAGTGGACGCCTTCCTTGGCGCCCTGTGCGAGGCGGTCGAGCGAGAGGTTGCAGGGCGTGATCTCGTTCCACGAGGACGCGATGCCGATCTGCGGCTTGCTCCAGTCCTCGTCTCCCATACCGACGGCCCGCAGCATGCCACGCGAGGTGGTTGCTTCGATCCCGTCGGTGACGACCCGGCTGCGCGGCTTGACGTCGATATCAGGCATGGAGCGAGTCTAGGACGCTTTGGGATACCAGTTGGACAACAACATGCGTTCGCATGTTCTGGAGCCCGACCGGGAGGCCCGGATCACCCTGATCAGCGCGTCGCACGCAGGCGCGCGAGCTGCTTCAGGACGCCGGTCAGGGCCGCCGGGTCCGCGATGCGGTACCCGGCACGGGTCTCCCCCGGGCCCACCTTCACGCCGACGTCGCCGTCCTCGAGCACGCGGAAGCCGTCCTCGTCGGTGACGTCGTCACCGGCGAAGAACACCGCGTCGGCACCGTGGAGCTCGCGCAGCCGGGCGATCGCGTCGCCCTTCGTGACGTGCCGGACGGCGAACTCGACGATGTCCTTGCCACCGCGCTCGAGCACGTCGGCATCGGCATCGTGCGCCGCACGGCTCGCGTCGGCGTTCGCCTGCGCGGCGACCTCGGCGCTCACGCGACGGGTGTGCACGCCGTGACCGGCCGGCTTGTGCTCGATGACGACGCCCGGGTACCGCGCGCCGACCTCGTCGAGCGCCGCACCGATGCGTGCGACCCGGCCGACCTCGTCGTCGGTCAGGGCGGCCTCGTCGTGGCCGTCCACGCGCCACTCGACTCCGTGCGACCCGACCAGCGCCATGTCCTGCGGCGCGTGCGACACGGCCGCGAGGCTCCCGAGCGGGCGACCGGAGACGAGCACGACCTCGGTGTCCGTCGCACGGTGCAGGGTCAGGACCGCTGCCCACGAGCCCGGCAGGGCGCCGACCTGCGACGGCTCGTCGGCGAAGGGCGCGAGCGTGCCGTCGAAGTCGAGGGCGACGATGAGTCGCGGCGCAGCCGCGAGCGTCTCGAGAGCCGTGTCGATGGCGGTCTGGTCGGTGGTGGTCTCAGTCATCACGTGCCTCCCGGGTGTCCTCGGCAGCCCTGGCGGACTGGGCGTCCTGGTCGAAGATCGACATGTTGTCGGTCTGCGCCTCACGGTGTCGGTCCGCCGGGTCGGTGGCTGACGGGTCGAGCTGGGCGTTCCGCGGCGCGTGCCGGTCGAGCGCCTCGAGGAACGAGCGCGACCAGCGCGCCACGTCGTTGTCGCGCACCCGCTTCCGGAGCGCACGCATGCGTGTCGAGCGCTCGCGGCGCGGCATCTCGATCGCGCGCTCGATGCTGTCCTTCAGCGCGCCGATGTCGTGCGGGTTGACGATGACGGCCTGCTTCAGTTCGTCGGCGGCACCGGCGAACTCGGACAGGATGAGCACCCCGTCGCTGTCGAAGCGGGCCGCGACGTACTCCTTCGCGACGAGGTTCATGCCGTCCCGCAGCGCGGTGACGAGCATGATGTCGGCGGCCAGGTAGAGCGCCACCATCTCCTCGCGCGGGTACCCGTGGTGCAGGTACGAGATCGGCTGGTGGCCGATGACCCCGAGGTCGCCGTTGATGCGGCCGACGCTCAGCTCGATCTCGTCGCGGAGCGTGGCGTAGGTGTCGACGCGCTCGCGGCTCGGGCTCGCGACCTGGATGAGGGCGGCGTCCTCGACCTTGATGCGGCCGTCCTCGACGAGCTCGCCGAAGGCCTTGATGCGGTGCCGGATGCCCTTGGTGTAGTCGAGGCGGTCGACCCCGAGCAGCACCGTCTTCGGGTTGCCGAGGCTCTCGCGGATCTCGCGGGCACGCTCCTGCACCTCGGGACGGCGCGCGATGTCCTCGAAGGCCTCGGCGTCGATCGAGATCGGGAAGTGCCGGGCCTCGACGTGGCGGACCGTGATCCCCTTGCGGCTGCGCGGTGCATCCGGGTCGTCGACCGGGACGTCGATCGTCTGGCCCTTCGTCGTGTAGCCCTTGATGTGACGGACCGCGCGGAGGAAGTCGCTCGCGTCGTCGTGGCGCTGGAAGCCGATGACGTCGGCGCCGAGCAGGCCGTCCAGGATCTGCGCGCGCCAGGGCAGCTGGGCGTAGATGCCGACCGGCGGGAACGGGATGTGGTTGAAGAAGCCGATCGTCAGGTCGGGACGCTTGGCCCGGAGCAGTGCCGGCACGAGCTGCAGCTGGTAGTCCTGCACCCAGACGATGCCGTCCTGCTCGGTGATCTCGGCGATCTGGGCGGCGAAGCGCTCGTTGACCCGCTTGTAGGCGTTCCACCAGTCGCGGTGGTAGCTCGGGTGCTCGATGACGTCGTGGTACAGCGGCCAGAGGGTGTCGTTGCTGAAGCCCTCGTAGTACTCCTCGACGTCGTCGTCGGACAACGGGACCGGCACGATGTGGATGCCCTCGTTGTCGAACGGCTCAACCTCGACCTCGGGCTGGCCGACCCAGCCGACCCAGGCCCCGTCGTTCGCGCGCATCAC
Source organism: Curtobacterium sp. PhB25 (assembly GCF_004365375.1). Classification (NCBI taxonomy): domain Bacteria; kingdom Bacillati; phylum Actinomycetota; class Actinomycetes; order Micrococcales; family Microbacteriaceae; genus Curtobacterium; species Curtobacterium sp. PhB25. The sequence goes on from NZ_SODR01000011.1 coordinate 14,967, forward strand.
GGGCTCGAGGGCGGTGACGAGGCCGCCGGGCGAGTGCCGCCATCCCTCGTTGCCGTCCTGGTCGACGACCCGGTCCACCGGCAGGCGGTTCGAGGCGACGACGAAGGCGTACTTGGTGGAGGAACGAGAAGGCGCAGACACGGTGGGAATCTACCAGCGCCCGGACAGCGGATTCACGGCGGATCGGCGGGTTCCGGTACGCTGCGGGTGCGTGTCGGGGGGACACGGGTGCTGGCGTGCGGCATCGGCCTCCCGGTCGGAGAGGACCCACCAGCCATGAGCGAGAACCCGCCGAACCCGCCCGTCCCGCCCGTCCCGCCGGGGCAGCCCGGCCCGCAGTCGTCGGATGCGTTCGGTCGCCTGCTGCGGTCCGTGTCCGGCCGTGACTGGCTGGCCGCCGTGCTCGCCGCCGTCGGCGGCTGGGTCGCCGCCTACGTGGTCGCTGCGATTTCACTGCTCCTCACCGTCGCCGTGCTGGCAGCGGGCGGATCCGGTTCCGTCGGGTCGGGGTCGACCGGCACCGGGACCGACCTCGGCGCCGGGAGCACCCCCGACGTCCAGTCGCTGCTGTCCGGGGTCAGCGTCCTGCTCGGCACCCCCGCCCAGCTCGTCGCCCTCGCCGACCTCGGCCGTCTGCACCTGTCCGGCTCGATCGGCTTCCTCGGGTCGGGGTCGGGCGCACTCGCGGTCGTCCCGGCGCTCGTGCTCGCCGCGCAGGTCGTGCTGGCCGTCGTGCTCACCCGTCGCATCCGCACCCGCGGCCTCGGGCGCACCCCGATCCTGCTGACCGCCGTCCTGTCCGGGCTGGTGACCACGGTGCTGACCAACGCCGCCGCGGGCATCCTCGCCATCCGGTTCCCCGCCGTCTCCGGCGCCTCCATCGACCCCGTGCACGCGGTCGGCCTCGGCAGCATCCTCGGGGCCTTCGTGATCGGCGCACTCGCCGCGGTGCTCGCACGCCCGTCGGCCCTGCTCGGCCGGAACGTGTTCGCCGGTCGCGTCCTCGGCACGCTGCGCGTCGCGGCGTCGCAGCTCACGGTGCTCATCGTGCTGGTGACGGTCGTCGTCATCGTCGTCGCCCTGGTCGCACAGCCCTCATGGGGCGCGGCGCTGCCGGTGTTCGTCGGCAACGTCGCGGTCGGCCTCACCGCCCTCGGCTTCTTCGGCGGCGTCGGGCTGTCCGGCTTCGGGTCGGCGGGCAGCACGGCGTCGGTCTTCGGCGGCGCCGGCGGCTGGACCTGGCTCGTCGTCCTGCTCGTCGTCGTGACCTCGGTCGTCGCGGGCCTCGCACTCGCTGTCCGCCGCAACGACCGGTTCCGCACCACGCTGGACTGGGTCGTGACCCCGGTCGTCTGGTTCGCCCTCGGGCTCCTGCTCTTCGTGCTCGGCACCGGGCTGGTGTCCTACCAGGCGACGGGCATCAGCGCCGTCAGCGGGACCGGTTCGATCGGGATCGCACCGTGGACTCCGCTCGTGTTCGCGCTGTGGGGCGGCGCGATCGAGGCCGTGGCACGGTACCTCGCGCCCGTGCTGCTCCCCCGCCTCGGCGGTGGCGTCGTGCTGCGGACCTCGCGCCTCGTCGGAGCGGACACGCGCCCGGCGGCCGCGCCGACCTTCCCGGCAGCGACTCCGGCGTTCCCGCCGGCCGGCCCGGCGTTCCCGCCGGCCGACTCTGCATTCCCGTCGGCGGCGCCCGCGGGCGACCCGGCGGCAGCAGCGTGGGCGGCGACGCCCGGCGTCGGCCACCCCGGTCAGCCGGAACAGCCCTTCGTCGGCGGCGGCGCTCCCACGCCCGCTCCGATGTCGCCGCGCGCCAAGAAGGTCCTGGTCCGCTCGCTCATCGCCGGCGGCGCCGTGGTCGTCGTCGTCATCGCGGGAGCCGTCACCACCGGTGTGCTCCGTGCCAAGGTGTGGGGCCCGGCGCCGACCGTGAAGTCCTACGTGCAGGCCATCGCGAGCGGGGACGCCGACACCGCCGCCCGACTCAGCGAGGTGCCGTCCGACGCCGCCATGCTCGACACCGCGGTGCTGAAGAGCGCGAAGGACCGACCGTCGGACATCCGCGTCGGCCGCGTCTCGACGAGCGGTGACAGCGCCCTCGCCACCGTCAGCTACACCCAGGACGGCAAGAACCGCTCCGGCCAGGTCAGCCTCCGGCGCACCGGCACCGCGTTCCTGGTGAAGGACGAGTGGCGCGTCACCGAGCCGCTCGCCCAGACCGTCACCCTGACCGCGTCCGAGGTGCTCGAGGGCGCCCCGGTCACGGTCGGCGGCAAGGAGATCGGCGAGATCAGCGACGGCCGGTTCACCTCGCTCGCCTACCCCGGCACCTACGAGGTGCAGGTCGGCGGGACGAAGTACTTCACCGGCGGCACCGAGCAGGTGTCGGTCGGCGCGACGTCGTCCGGGTACGTCGACTTCACCCCCACCGCCACGAAGGCGCTGCAGCAGGACGCCGAGCAGTACGTGACCGACCTGATCGACGACTGCGCCACGAAGACCGACCTCAGCGCGCTGAGCGGGTGCCCCTGGTACGGCCCGTACGACGCTGATGGTGCCGTGCGCTACGACGTCACGACGATGCCCGAGGTCGAGGTCGAGGCCTCCGGTTCGGGCACGGTCATGGTGCAGAGCACGAAGGACGGTGTCGTCGAGTACGACTACACCTCGTACTTCGGGGACAAAGAGCACGGCGAGGACATCTTCGATGTGTACCAGTACCTGAAGGTCGAGGACGGGAAGCTCGTCTCCGCCTACTGACGCACCACCGCACGCGACGACGGCCGGCCTGGGATCCCCGGGCCGGCCGTCTCACTAGGCTGACGCGCATGGTCAGGACACGGGCGTGGCGGAACGGCGACGCGGCGGAACGGGACTTCCCGGTCGACCGGGTCTCGGACCTCGTCGCCGACGCGGACACCTTCGTCTGGGTCGACTACACCGACCCCGTGCACGACGACCTCGTGCAGGTCGAACAGGAGCTCGGCATCCACGCCCTCGCCGTCGAGGACGCCGTCGAGCAGGGCCAGCGCCCGAAGCTCGACCGGTACCGCGACAGCCTGTTCCTCGTGGTCTACGACGTCGGCGGTCTCGGCGAGGACGGTGAGCTCGTCACCCACGAGGTGAAGGCGTTCGTCACCGAGCACGCCCTCGTCACCATCCACGGGGCCGACGTCGACACCGCCGCGATGGAGCACCGGCTCGACGCGAACGCGGACGTGGCCGAGCACGGTGTGCCGTGGCTCGTCTGGGCGTTGCTCGACGCCGTCGTCGACCACGCCACCGAGACCGTGGAGGACATCGAGCGACGGATCGACGACCTCGAGGACGACCTGTTCGAGCGGGGCAACGCCCGCGAACAGCAGATCCAACGCCGGTCGTTCCGCCTCCGCAAGGCCCTCGGCGTGCTGCGGCGGCTCGTCGTCCCGACCCGCGACAGCGTCGCATCGCTGCTGCACGGCGACGCGGAGACCATCTCGGACGGCATCCGGCCGTACTTCCGCGACGTCGAGGACCACCTGGTGTCGATCTCGGACTCCGTCGAGCAACTGCGCGACGCCGTCTCGAGTGTCCTCGACACGAACCTCAACCTGGCGTCGAACCGGCAGAACACCGTGATGAAGAAGGTGACGAGCTGGGCCGCGATCATCGCGATCCCCACCGCCATCACCGGCTTCTTCGGGCAGAACGTGACGTTCCCGGGCGAGGGTGCGTGGAGCGGGTTGTACGTCTCGCTCGCGCTCATCGTCGCGTCGTCGCTCGTGCTCTACCGCGTCTTCAAGGCCCGCGACTGGCTCTGACCGCCGCGGGCTTCGCACGGTGCGAGCTTGTTCGGGCGGTGCGCGACTGACCGCACCGTGCCCCGCCACAAACTCGCACCAGGCTGCCGACACCGCACCGAACGACCGAGCACGCACGGTGCGACGCCGAGAACCCGTACGCCACACAGCGCGCGCACGGTGCGAGCTTGTTCGGGCGGTGCGCGACTGACCGCACCGCGCCCTGCCACAAACTCGCACCAGGCAGCTGGCACCGCACCGAACGACCGAGCACGCACGGTGCGACCGCGCGTCAGAGCGCGAGCACCCCAGCGGCCCCGCGTCAGAGCGCCAGCGCGAGCACCCCGGCGGCCACGGTGAGCGGAGCCGCGATGCACCCGAGCAGCATGTACTTGCCCCAGGACAGGTGCACGCCCTCGGCCGACAGCCGTGCGTGCCACAGCAGGGTGGCGAGCGATGCCCACGGCGTCACCAGGCACCCGGCGTTCACGCCGATGAGGAGCGCCGCGTACCGCACGGCCTCGTGACCGGCGGCAGGCTCGAGCACCAGGTACGCGGGCAGGTTGTCGATCGCGTTCGCCGCCACCGCTCCCCCGGCGCCGAGCAGCAGGAGCGGCCCCGCTCCGGTGCCGTCGCCGAGCGCCCGCACGATCGGGTCGGTGAGCCCGGTGCTGTGCAGGGTCTCGACCACGACGAAGAGCCCGGCGGCGAACAGCAGCGTCGACCACGGCAGCCGCGACGGCCGGAGCTCGGCGGGCGACCGGAACGCCGCGACGACGACGAGCACGAGGGCACCGGCCACGGCCGCGATCCAGACCGTCACGCCGGCGGTCAGCGCCACGACGAGCGCGACGAGCACGCCGGACGCCGCCCAGAACGACACCGGGTCGGACGGACGGCGCACAGACACCGGCGTGTAGCGCCCGAAGAGCTTGCCGCGGAACACCATGAGCAGGACGGCGCACGGCACGACGACCCCGGCGACGGCCGGCCACGCCATCAGCCCGGCGAAGGGCAGCGGGCCGCCGAGGCCCATCCGGTCGACGGCGAGCAGGTTCGTCAGGTTCGACACCGGCAGCAGCAGGGACGCGGTGTTCGCGAGCCAGACGGTGGTGAGCGCGAACGGCATCGGCGGCAGCCCGACCCGGCGCGCCAGAGAGATCACGATCGGGGTGAGCAGCACCGCGGTCGTGTCGATCGACAGGAAGACGGTGCAGAGCACGGCGAGGACGACGACGGCGCCCCAGAGCCCGATGGTGCGTCCGCCGCCGACACGTGCCGCGACGTCGGCGAGCCGGTCGAACACCCCGGCGTCCGCGGCGAGCTCGGCGACGATCGTCAGCCCGAGGACGAACCCGAGGACGGGCAGGACCCGCTCGGCCAGGACCCCGAGGTCGTCGAGCGGCAGCAGGCCGAGCGCGACGCACACCGCGCCGATGACGAGCAGCACTGCTCCGATGACGGCCTGACGCACGGGCGCTCCTCCACGAGTGCGCCGGGCAGGGTGTCCGGCGGCGCTCCAATGTACTGACCGAAAGCTTGCACCGGTGGTCTCCCTCGGCGCTTTCCGCGCCGCCGCAACGGCATGAGTCCCAGGCGACCGCGAGTCCCAGTAGACGGACCTGTGCAGCCGCACAGCGCGACCGTAACGTCCCTGACGAACCATCGACAGGGGAGCTTCACCATGAACGCCTACGAACTCGACATGACCCGCCAGCGCCTCGGCGAGCGGACCATCGAGATGCGCCTGTATTGGGCGCGCCGACTGCTGGACTTCGGCACCGACCCGCTGACCGCCACCACCGACGACCTGCACGGTTACCTCGAAGCGCACACCGACTGGTCCACCGGGACACTGCACGTGGTCGTCGCATCGCTGCACTCGCTCTTCCGGTGGCTCGTGCGCGCCGGCCACCGCGCCGACGACCCGTCCGCGCCGATCTACCCACCTCGCGAGGAACGCACCCGCGCGCGCATCGCAGACGACAGCACCATTGCGTCCGCGCTCGCCGAGGCCACCGTCGAAGACCGGGCCATCCTGCTCCTGGGCGCCGAGGGCGGCCTGCGCTGCTCGGAGATTGCCGGCCTGCGCCGGACCGACCGGGACGGCGAATGGCTCGACGTGCTCGGCAAGGGGCGGAAGCTTCGACCGATCCACCTCAGCCCCGAGTGCCGCGAGCTCCTGGACAACATTGAGGCGACGACGATGCGCCACGGCTTCTACTTCCCGAGCACCGTCCACGCCGGCCGGCCCCTGACAGCCAACACTGTCTGGCGCCGCGTCAACCGCCTGACCGGCTACAACACCCACGCCCTGCGCCACCGCGCCGGGACGACCGTGTACCGGAACAGCGGCCATGACCTGCGCCTCACCCAGGAATTCCTTGGCCACGCCTCCCCCACCACCACGGCCATCTACGTGCACATCGAGCGTGACGACATGCGGCGTGCGTCGGAAGCCTCGCGGATGGCGGCATAGGGGCGCTACGCTGCGCGACATGAACAACCGTCAGGCCGCCCTGATTGCCGCCGCGTCCGCCGTCAGCCACACCCCGAAGGGCGGGTTGGCGATCACGTGGAATCAGCACGTGAACCGGATCACGGAGAACGCCGGCGTGCTGAAGGACTGGTTGGACGAGCAGGACGCAGCGGACGCCGAAGGCCGGACGCCGCGGACGGCGCAGGAGCTCCAAGAGGAACGCGACCTGCGCAGCGTCTACGGCATCCGGCCGAGCGGGCGCTAGCCCAGCGCGTCTTCCGGTTCGGTCTTCAGCTCGTCGGGGTAGCCGGCGGTGGTCCGCTCGTCGTCCGGCTCGGTACCGGAGGCATAGCCGCTGGCCGGGACACTGCCGGCCCCCAGGGCCGTCATCCACGCGTTGACGATGGGAAGCGCCATGACGCGCGCGATGCCGGCGGCAACGGCCGCCAGGAACGCGATGGCACCGGTGGCCCAGACGACGAACGGGCCGGGCAGCACGTCCACGAGCTCGCGGATGATCTGCGGAGCTACGGCCGCGACGGCGCCGAGGAACACCCCGGCGGCCGCGATGACCTGGAGCGCGGTGCGGATGACACGCTGCCACGGGAACCAGATGGGATCCGTGATCTTCTCGTGCGCGCCCATCAGTTGACCCGCTTCAGGTAGCCGGCCACGATGTCCATCTCGGCGGTCAGCATGGTGTCCGCGCCGCCGTTGTCGCGATACCGGGTGAGCAGTTCGCGGTGGTACGGGCTCTTGATCGGCGCGCGCTTGCCGCGCATCCCGCAGACGTACGCCGCCTTCGCGGGTTCCTTCGGGTTGCTGGTGACGGGAACGATGGTGAACATGCGGAACCTCCTGGGTGCGGTTGGGGTGACGTGGTTGAGGGGCGTGGCCGCGGTGACCCAGGCGGGTCGGAAGCGGCCGAGGATGTAGGACTTGGGGCGCAGCCGGTACGCGGCCGCGCGGGTGTCGGAGCCGTTGGCGCCGAAGGTGCGGACGTAGCCGTTGCCGAGGTCGGCGACCATGAACTCGACGTGGTTGCCGACGCCGTTGCCCTCCCAGTCGAAGAGGATCACGTCCCACGGCTGGAGGTCGCCGGCGCCGGCGGCGTAGCTGCCGTCGCCGGCGGACTTGAAGTTGTCCACCCACGAGATGGGTCCGGGCTTGCCGCCCCAGATGACGTGGGAGCAGAACCGGGCGCAGTCATCGATACCCGGGTCCGCGGTCCACGGAACGGGGAGCTCGTCGCGGGAGCGACCTGCGAGGCTGGTGGCGTAGGCGCCGGCGAGGGCGGGCGTGGTGCGAGTGAGGGTCATTCGGGCCTCCGGTCCAGGGTGCGTTCGATGTCTTCGATTTGGTCGTGGTGGCGGTCGAGGCGGAAGCCGTGCACGGCGAGGGTCTGAATGATCGACTTCACGTCGGTGCGAATCTCGCCGAGCACCGAGGCGTTCTCGCCGTGGCGCTCGTCCTGCTCTTCGCGGAGGTTGATCGGAGTGCCGTCCGGCTTGACGTGGTTGTTCGAAACCTGCTCGTTGGCGGCGGCCGCCTCGTTGCGCGCCCGGATGAGCAGCGGGATGACGATGCCGGCCAAGGTGCAGAGCGCGACGAGCACGGCGACGATGCCGCCGACGATGACCGCGAAGTGGTCGTTGGACACTTCGGCGGGGTTGGGCGCGCCGGCGAGGATCACTGCTCGTCCACCCACAGGACTTCGAACGTCAGGGCGGTGGCGCCGGTGTCGAGCGTCTGCGAGTCGCCGCCGTAGTTGCGCTGGTAGCCGACCACGCGCAGTTTGTCGTTCGCGTTCAGGGACACGCAGAGGCGGGACGCGGTGACGGATGGGGCCACGTTGGCGTCGTTGTTGAAGCCGCGCGCGCCGGGGTAGACGACGCCGCGGCAGATGGCCGCGTTGGCGTTCTCCGGGTCCTCGCTGTTGCGGGTGACCATGACGTACTGCGCGTAGTAGTCCTCGGCGTTGAGCTTCATGGTGGCCTGGACCATGTACATGCCGGCGCGCGGCACGGTGAGGACGCCGCCGGCCCACGCGAATCCGCCGACACGCTTCGAGGGCGTGGCCCACGCGGTGCCGGTGAAGATGCGGGCCTCGGTGTGGTTCAGGGTGAAGCCGGCGGACGAGCGGGACACGCTGAACTTGGGCGTCTGAAGGATGGCCTTCTCGACCACGCCGGTGCGGGTCATCACCTTGGCGATGTCGTCGCCGCGCTGGTTGGCCATGGTGTCGATGTCGGCGACGAGTAGCGAGTCGTCGTAGACCTTCAGGCCGGCCGCGCCGGCGGCGTCTCCTACAGCCACGTGGGCCTCCTAGTTGGTGTAGGCAGCGATGTTTCCGGACACGCTGCCGATGGTCTGGGTGATGGGTGCGTTCCCGATGGAGCCGGGCGGGGTGGTGACGAGGCCCTTCGTGGTGACGGTCATGGTCGCCGCGGCGAGGTCGAAGACGAGGGCCTGCACGTAGCCGGTCGCGGTGGGCCGGTGCGGGAGCGACACGACCGCGGACATGCCGGGTCGGGCGGTCCAGTCGGGCCGGCCGGTGGTGTCGATCTGTCGCTTCCGCGCCAAGAGCCGGGCAAGGAGGAACTTGGCCTGCCCGGGGCCTGGGTAAGGCGTGTCGCGCTTTTCGAGCAGGTAGGGGCGGCTGTAGGTGGTGGCGGCCTTCGCGAAGTCAGTGGCGGTCCTGGCCACCCCGAAGGCATCGGTCCAGGCGTAGGTGACGATCACGGCGTCCGCGTTGAGCGGGAAGCCGTCGTCGCCGTCATCGAGGACCGAGGACGATTCGACGGCGCCGTACAGGGTGGAGCCCTGCTGCATGACGACCTGGCCGGCGAGCTTGTAGCCGTTGTCGGCGAGGATGAACGCGCCGCGTTCGTTCTGGAACAGGCGCAGCCCGACCGCTTCGAGGATGGGCCGAAGGAAGTCATCGGCGCGGTCTGTCTGGAGCCAGCGCAGCGACTCCGGGTCGCGGTCGGTGACGGGCGTGCGGGTCGAGGTCGAGGCGTTCGCGGCGCCCGTCCACCCGTAGGTGTAGCCGGTGGAGCCGGGCACGGTGTCACCCTGAAACCAGGTGATCCATGACGTGCCGTCCGTGTCGAGACCGTCGCCTTCCACGATCATCCACTCGGCGCCGGAGACGGTGTAGAGGTTCGCGGTCGAAGCGGCGCGGAGGTACAGGTGCACGCTGGCGGTGCCGGCGGGCGCCACCGCGGTGATGCCGACGCGGGCCGAGTTGGTGAACAGGGTGGGGAGCACGCCGAGCGACTTGGAGTAGGTCTGAATGTTCGAGCCGGCAGCGTTGCGGAAAGCGATGATGAGCGAACCAGTGGCGTCGTTGCCGGTGCTGGTGGACTGCGGCAGCACGCTGCCGGTGTACTGCTGCCCGGCCGTTGCGGGCACGACCACGGAGTTGACGACCTGCACGTACGAGACGCCGGACCCGCCGGTGGACTGCGCCCGGGCGGCGTTCTTGCCGAGGGACGTGTCCTGGCTCAGTGCTGCGCGGCCGGTCGGGAGGGACGCGGCCGCCCAGTTGGCGATGGTGGTCACGTTCGGGTCCGGGAACAGGTCCTCGACCGCGGAGTACGTGGTGAAGCTCTTGTCCGCAGTGCCGGCAGCCAGCGCCACGGCGGTGGCCTTCCCCAACGCGAGGGTGACAACCCGCGCGGCGATGGCACGGGCGGACGCCTGGTAGGTCTTGGCGCGCAGGTCCACGACCGTGGAGGGCGCGTAGGTGAGCAGCGGGTACTCGTCGGACACGAGCGTCAGCGCCACGGTGTCCGAGTCGGGCGTGAACTCGCGGCCCTGCACGGTGAAGGTCATGGCCAGCGACGCCGGCGCGGCGAGGGTGAGGGTGATGGCGGTTCGGCGGTCCGGTTCGAGCAGCGCCATGACCGCATCGGCGGGACGGCGGATGGTTGCCTCGGCGGTCAGCCACGGGCTGTTGCCTTCGTCCATGCGCACCGTCATGCGGTCGTCCAGCACCGACAGGCGGGTGCCGCCAGCGGTGAGGGTGAAGGTCTGCGCGGCAAGGATTGCCACGTCACACCTCCTGGTACTCGACGCGCACGATCCAGTACTCGCGGGTCTGGTCGTCCAGGGCGCGGCTGATGCGGCCGCCCTGCGGGATGACGTAGGTCATCGCGGCGGATGCGCGGTCGGTGTCGCTGATGGTGAACGTGGACGGCCGGCAGTGCATCGCGAACGCCTCGGCGGCGTCGGTCTCGTCTTCGTAGACGAGCTCGAATGCCCCCTGGCGCAGCGACGCCGCCTGCAAGGTGACATCGAAGCCGCCGCCGACTACCGGGTTGACGAGGTTGCCGCCGGTCGCGGCCTCTTCCCACCCGTTGACCACGAGCGGCAGCGTGCTCTCGAACTCGACATAGCTGGGCGTGGAGCCGTCGAAGTAGGGCAACTCGGCACTGCCAGTCTCCACGAGCACGTCATCGATGTAGACGCTCTGCGCGAGGTAGCTGCCGGTGTACGAGTTGGGATCGTACAGCCAGATCGACAGGCCGGTCGAGCCGACCGGCGTCCGGTAGGGGAACACGATGCGCTGCCACCCGACCGTGGCCTCCTGCAACGTGACCGCGTTCGGCCCCTGAGTGGCGGAGTCGGTCACGGACAACAGGACCGCCTTAGACAGCCGCTTCGGAATCGACACCCACATCGACACCATGTAATCCGTGTCGTCCACCAGGCCGAGCACCGTGTGCGCCGCGAAACCGCCCTGCCGGCTCGGCGACTGCCACCGGACCTGGAGCGACGCGAGACCGGAGTGCGACACCGCGACGGAGCGAACCACGTCCATTCCCTGCGAGGTGGATTGCGTGCTGCCATCGAAAAATGCGCCGGTGGCCTGGACATTTGCCTCGATGATGGCCTGGTTGAAGTACACCGTTGCGTTGCCGGTGGTCGAAGCAAGATCAACGAACTGGAAGGTACCGTCAGCGTTCGGGTTATACCAGGTCTTGACCGTTGCGCTGCTGCCCGACTGGACCACGGTCGTCACGGGAGAGCCGTCGCCAACGTCAAGAACGACCGTCACCGGGAAGGCGTTCGGGTTGAAGACCACAACCGATGCCGCAATGGCCGAGTTAGTCGCAATCGCGTAGGTGTTGAGGTCCCAGCGGATCGGGTCGCTGATTGTGCCGTTGACAAACGTTGCGGAGTGCCAGCCTCCGGTGTCGGCGTTGATCTTCGTGTTGTTGTAGGCGCGGAGGTTCCCCATGTGCGCGTAGTTCGTGCGCTTGACAGCCCCGTTGACCGACGCGGTTGACGGCGACTGGTTCGCCGTGCCCGTCCACGCATAGGTGGTCGTGGTGGCACCGGACGCGGACCAGCCGGAGGCGTCTACCTCGAAGCCGGGGTTGGTGTCACAGTTGCGGCGCACCTCGATGCTGTCGCGGGTGAGGGTCGAGGCGGACTTGCCAGCGGTGCCGAGCCAGGCGTAGGTGTACTCGTGGCTGATGGTGTCGGAGCTGATCGTGGAGGGCATCAGGCGACCGCCTTTCCGATGCGCTGGTTGACGGTCTGAGTGACGGGCGTGGTGGCGATGCGGCGGTTTGCGTCATCGATGGCGGACGTGTCCACCTGGTAGACGATGGTCGGGCCGTCCACCCGCTTGCCCTTCAGCTTGCGAATGGCGTCGTCTACGTCGGACGTGTCCGCCTGGAGCTTGGAGGTCGGCCCGTCCGCCTTCTCCTTGCCCTTCTGCGCGACCTTCTTGTCCACGTCGGACGTGTCGCCCTGCACCTCGGAGGTCGGCCCCTTCGTCCGCTCCTTGCCCTTTGCGGTGGTCTTCGCGTCGAGGTCGGACGTGTCGCCCTCGACCTGCGCGGCGATCTTCCACCCGGCCTGAATGCGGGCACGCTGCGCGTCGTTCGCGGACAGGTACGTCGCGATTTCCTCGGAGAAATCCGGACCCTGCTCGCGGACGAAATTGAAGAGGTCGGCCGGCAGGCGCTCGCCGATGGCCTGCACGTTGGCCTCGTACTGCTGCGCCGCCTCGGTTCGCTGCTGGAGCCCGGAGATGTACTTGTCCGCGTTCAGTGCGCTGTTGTCGAGCGCTTCCGAGGTGGACTCGGCGGCCTCCGCAAGGGTGGAGGTCATGGTGTCGGCAAGGGCCTGCGTGGCCTCGTCGTACTCCTTCGTCGCTTCGAGCTGCGCCTGATACTGCTCGACCGTCTGACCCTGCGCCTTGGCGACCGCGCGCAGGCTCTTCTCGTACGTGTCGTTGACTTCGAGATTCTGGTCCAGTTGCTTCTTGACCGCGCGAGCCGCCTCCGCCTGCTCCTGCGCCCCCTTCGCGGCGATACGCCCCTTGGCCGTGCCGTCCGACAAGGCGGCCGCCTGCCGGTTCAGGGTCTCGATCTGGTCCTCAACCTCGGTCCGAAGGCGCCGCATCTTCGACACCGACTGTGACCCGATGGCCTCCGTGAGGTCACCGACACCCAGGCCGGCCTTCGTGGCGTTCTTCTGGAGGTCGAGCAGCGACCCACCGAAGGACTCCGAGTCGGTGGCCCACTTCCGCAGCCCCCGCGCGAGCGCATCCCCGCTGTCCTCGTACTGGCCGAAGAGGTCGCCGAGCCGCGTCTGCGCGAGGTCTGCGATCTTCTCCTTGAACTCGTCGGACTCTTCCCCGGACGACGCGAGTGCGGACCCGACGAGACCGACCGCGACCGCGATGCCACCGAAGACGAGTGACGCGGGGCCACCGAGGGACGCGAGCCCACCGAAGGTGCCCTGCGCCAGGTCGGTCACGGACTGCATGTCGCCAGTGAAGGACGAGGTGACTTCGGAGAAGTTGGCCAAGGCCTCTTCCTTGAACTCGCCCGTGGCGCCGCCGGCCTCCTGGAAGGTGCCCTTGCCTTCGGCCTTGATCCGGGCCATGTCGGCCTCGATCTTGGCCGTCATGGCCTTGTACTCGTCGGCGGTCTTGCCGGTCTGCTTCTGGGCGCCGCGCAGGCCCGCTTCGAGGTCGTCGCCGGCTTCCTTGCCGGCGCGGCCGAGCTTGTCGAGCTCGCGGCCGCCGTGCTTGGCGCCGTCCTCGATGTCGTCGCCAGCGTCCTTGCCGGCCTTCCCGAGCTTGTCGAGCTGGTCGCCGCCGTCGCGGAGCCCGCGGTCGAGGCCGTCGCCGGCGCGCTCCCCTGCCTTGCCGAGCTCTTCGAGCTTGTCCTGCGCGTCCTCGGTCGGCTCGATGATGCCGGACCGGATGCCCTTCTCGTAGGCGCGGGCATCCATGGCGACGCCGATGGAGAATCCACCTGCCATGGCTACTTCCTTCCTTCGAGGGCGTCGTACAGGGTGCGGGCCGCGGTCTGGACCCAGAGGCTCGCAAGCCGCGGGATGCTGTCACGCGACGAGGCGTAGACGATGCGGCCGTTGGTGTTGCGGGACGGGAGCTGGCGTTTCGTGTGCCGCGTGACCCGGTACCGGCGGCCCTTCCGGCTGGTGGTGTCGTAGGTGGTCTCGGCGTTGCGGTCGGCTCCGAACTCGACGCCGCCGGCGAGCATGGCGGGCTTCGCGCCGCCAGACAGGGCCTTGCCGATGCGGGCGGACTGCAACATCACGTTCTGGTCCGACACGGCCACCCGGGATGTCTTCCCGAGCACCCGGTCATCAAGGCGGGACATCACCCGGCCCTGGACTTCCTGCTGCCAGATGGGTTGGGCGTCGCGCTTGGTGTAGGTGCGAATGTTCTTCCGCATTTCCCGCGGGACGGCCTTGACGGCGGCGAGCAGCGTCCGAAGATCTTCCGATGCGAACACCGAAATCCGGCCGCTGCCCGCCACCGATCAGCCCACCGCGGCGATGACCGGCTTGCCGACGACGCCGAGGGTGACGCTGGACGAGGCGACGGCATCGACCGATCCGCCGATGTTGCCGGCGGTGATGATGATGGTGGCCTCGATGGCGGGGCCGCCGTCCAGCGGGGTGAACGATGCGTCCACCTGCTCGCCCTGGTGGTCGAAGAGGTACCGGGAGAGGCTGTTGGGCGTCTTCCAGTCCTGCGCGAGGGCGAGGACGAGCTGCCACGTGGGCGTCTGCGCGGCGGTGAAGGTCGAGTCGGGCGTCAGGCCCTTCCAGGACACGAGTCCGCCCTGGGGCTGGAACTCGCACTGCGAGACGTGCTTCTCGTAGTTGTCCTGGTCGATCTTCAGCTTCACGTCCGTCATGGTGAACGGCTGTGCACCGATCTGGGTCATGGTCACTCCTTGTCGGGGATGGGGTAGGTGAGCACTTCGACGGAGATGTCGAAGCCGAGGTGCACGTCGGTGGCGGCGACCTGCCGGGCGGACGCGCGGCGCACGAGCGGCAGCGCGTCGAGTGCGTGCATGAGCTCGATCACCCGGTCATCGAGGTCCGCGTCGGCCTCCTGCAACAGGACCTTCGTGCTGGCGACGGTGACCACGAACGTGACGAGGTTGGCGCCGGACTGTGGCGCTTCGGGCAGCTTGTCGATGGTGTCGAGCTTCACCCACACCGTGGTCTGGTTGATGTCGTCGGGCACGGTCCGGTACGGGTGCAGCTTCCACCCGCGGGGCAGGAGCGGCCGCAGGCCGTTCACGAGGGTGGATCGGATACCCGCGTCGGGCTTTTTGCGGGCCATCAGCCGAGGCCCTTGACGCCGCGCTTCGGCCGCAGGACTTGCTTGACGCCCCAGTCGAGCGGGCGGATGGTGACGAACACGCCGCCGCCGGTGTCCACCTGCTGCTCGCCGGCGCTCAGTGCGGCGTTGTAGGTGTTGCGGGCCTGCATGAGCTGGCCGCGCTTGTACCGGGTCGGGACAGCGGAGCCGGCGGGCAGGTTGGGCGCATAGGCGAGCACCTGGTCACGGGCGCTGTCGAGCAGGTCCGCGAGGGTGCCGTCCGATTCCGGGGCGCCGTCCCAGTCGAGCCGGGCGGTGATGACGTTGTACCAGGGGTCGTCCGGCGCCACGACGACGAGGTAGTCCACGAGGGTGCGCTGCGTGCGGCCGCCGAGCTTCGCGACGATGTAGACCGGGTAGCTGCCCGGCGCCGGCAGCGCGAGCGAGAACCACGTCCCCTCGACGGCGTTCGTGATCGAAGCGGGGAGCGTCTGGTCGGCGACGGAGATGGTGACGGTGGCGCCATCCACGTCGGCCGCGGCGGGGATGTCGTAGTCGAAGTCAGCGACCGGTGTGTCGCCGGCGATGAATGCGGGCACGGTCGCCTCCTTCCTGGTGTGCGGGTGGTGGTGCCGCGCGGCGGCCCGGGTGGGGGCACGGACCGCCGCGCGGGTCTTACGCGGCCTTGTCGCCCAGGAGCACGAGACCGTCGTCGTACTCGGTCATGTACTGGGTGTAGCCGTGGGTGCCCTTGTCCATGCCGCCGCGGGCGATGTCGAGCGCGTCCACGGTCAGCGGCGACCCGCCGAGCTCGTTGAGGTGCGCGGCCTCTTTGGCGACGCCGAGGACCTGGCCGGTGCCGAGCTTCTTGAACTTGTCGCGGACGATGAACACGCCGTCCCCGGTGCCCTCACCCTTCGTGCCGAACGACAGGGAGATGTACTCCGGGATCAGGTCCTTCGGCGTGTACATCAGCTCCTTGAACACGTCCTGCGCCACGACGATGCTCGTGGCGTCCACGTCGGAGTCGTTGATGATGTCGAGGACCTGGAGGACCTTGCCGATGGAGCGGTTGTACTGCGTCGGGTAGGTGTCGGCGTCGATCTGAGCGCCGGCGGCGGCGATGAACTGGCCCAGCGCCCACTCGTCGGTGACCTTGGCGTAGCTGTTGAAGATGCCCTTCACGAACGCCTCGATCACCTCCCGGTTGCCGGGGATGTCGTAGAACTCGCGGGCGATGTCCACCGCGACGGCCCAGCGCTGGAACACGGAACCGACGAGCGAGGTGGAGCCGGTGCCGGTCGGCACGTTGGCCTTGTTGCCGGCGTAGGGCTGCACCAGCGCGGTGCCCTGGTCGAGCTTCCAGCCCTTCTCGTCCTGGTTGGTGAGGGTGCCGTTCTTCACCATCGACCAGAACTTGCGCTCGTAGGCGCGGTTCTCCCACACCTCGCCGAGCCATGCCGGCTGGACGACGCCCTCGGCGGGCAGGGCGCCGGTGCCGGCGGTCTTGATGTCGGACAGCGCGGCGAGCAGCGTGTTCTGGTCGCCGGACGCGCGGCCGTCGAAGGCGGCCTGGATGGCGGCGAAGACGGTCTGCGCCGAGGCTTCCTTCGGCTTGCGAGCCGCGTTGAGCGTGCTCGGAGGGGTGGCAGCGGGCACGTTGGGCTCCTGTTCGTTGGGGTCCGGCTCTTCGGCCGGCTTCTCGATGGTCTGGGTGGTGACGGTCTTCAGGACGGTGACCGTGCCATCGGCGGCGGTCTCGTTCTTCGTGGACGTGATGGTGACGGTCTGGGAACCGTCCGGGTTGGTCTTCGTCTCGACGGCGGTCTCGGCGTCGCCGTCGTCGGGCTGGACGGGCTCCACGTCGGGCGTGTCCTCGGCCATGAGGGACGACGACGGGAACGCGCCGGCCTTGACGAGCGCGGCGCCGTGCACGACGCCCTGGACAGCCTGGCCGCCGCGGAGCTTCACGTCGTCCACCTCGATGGAGAGCTTCCGCGGGACGTTCTGGTCGCCGCTGTCCCACGCTGCGAGCAGCGCGTCGCCCTCGGGGCCGTCGTTGATGCGCCAGCCAGCGATGATGCCTTCCTCGGTCTCCTGCGCGAACAGGGCCGTGCCGACCGGCTTCACCGGGCGGGCATGGGTGTCCACGAGGTGGAGGAAGCTCGGCACGTCGGCCGGCAGACGGAACACGCCCTTGCCGACCTTGAAGCGGCCGAGGTTCGTCCGGCCCACCTCCCCGAACTTCAGGAGCAGGCCGCTCACGGTGCGGTCCTGGCGGTTGGCGGTGAGCGTGCCCGCCTCGATCTGTGCAACGGTCATGGTCAGTCCAACTCCGTGGGTCCGGTGGGTGAGGGCGTGGTGGCGTACTGCTCGTAGAAGTCAAAGCGGACGCGCTGGCCGCGGGGAACGCAGTCGTCCTGCGAGAGGCGGTGGGCGATGGCGTCGGTCCAGCGCGGGAGCGAGAGGTCGTAGAACGTGTTCCGGTTGCCGTCCTGCGTCGTGTACGTCAGGGCCGCTTCCGCGAGGGAGCCGTCGAGCAGCGTCGTCGGCACGTTGAGGTAGTTGGCCACGTCGGTCTTCACTGCGTTGCGTCCCTGCAACATCAGGTCCGGGCTCACCTCGCCGTGCACCTCCATGGAGATGCCGGGCGGGAGGAAGCCAACCGCGCCGTTCTCGGAGTTGCGGGCCGTCGCCCACGCCTCCACGTACTCATCGATTTCTTCCTGGGTGTAGTCGGTGCCGTCATCGACCTTCAGCACGATGACGGGGATGGGGTTGCGGGCGCGGCCCTGCCAGGACTTCTCCACGTCCTTCGCGCCGCGGAGGTTGCCGGCACCGACCGAGAGCAGCCCATCCCACATCGGCACGTCGAAGAGGATCATTTCGGAGTCCTGCAACGGCTCCTTGCGGCCCTCGATGTAGAACTTGCCGTCCTGGCCGAGGCTCCAGAGGTTTGGCGGGCACCACTCGGCTTCGAGGATTTGGTCGGCGGCGCCTCGTGTGGTGAGCCACAGCGACACGCCATCGAACACGCAGTCAGCGACGGTCGCGACCATGCGCGCGTAGGGCGACACCTGACCGTTGGTGCGGTACAGCCACGACGGCTGATCGGCGACCGGTACGGCCCGCTCCACCAACACCTGCTGGCCGTCGCGTTGGACTGGCACCATCTCGGTCTGGTCGGTCAGGGCGCGCAGCGGGTAGCGGGCGATGGAGGACATGAGCAGGTGCATGCCCTTGGCCACTGCCGGCACGGTCATGGCCGTGCCGCGGTCGAGCGGCAGGTTTGCGAGCTCTACGCCGAGCGCGTCGGAGATGACGATGGAGCCGAGGTCTGAGGGGCCAGCCCACTGGGACAGGATGCCGGTCGGCGCCATGTCGAGCAGTGCGCTGCTGCGCTTGCGCCCGAGGCCCAGACGGTCGAGGAATCCCACAAGCGGAGGTTAACACAGCTTGTGGGATTCCTACATTGAGAACGCGCGTTCCGTTGTGACCTTCCTACAGTCGGGTCGATGGGCGGAGGTTGGTTCGCTTCGGGTGCTCGTCCACCCATCGCAGCGCGAGGGAGCCGGCTTCCAGCGCGATGATGGAATCGCCGGCGTCGCGGCGGCCGAACGCCCACCGGCTGGAGGTGGCGGTGCCGCGCTTCGTGGCGAGCCGGACTGCGGTGTTGAGCTCGTCTTGGTCCCAGTGCACGATGTTCCGCTCGGCGTTCTCCTTCATGAACAGGCCGGCGGCCGTGGACACGTTGCCCCAGGTCTGCGGGTCGAGGCGCGGCCGCGGGCGCATCCGTTGCATCACCTCCACCTCGACCAGGACGGTGCCGGCGTTGTCGTAGACGACTGGCGTCCGCAGCTTCGCGGCGAGCTCCTTGGCGCGCTTGGCGATCCACTTCGTGCTGGCCCGGTAGTCCACGACGAGGATGCACGCCCGCCCGGCGTCGTCGCGCCACGCCGCCATGATGACCGCACACGACTGGTCGGGGTGCACGGCCGCGGCGAGGCCCACGGCGCGGTCAGTCGGCGGGTCGGGCAGGTCACCCTTGCGCGCTTCGTCCTGCCACGCTTCGAGGTCCACGAACGCCTCGGCGGCGCCGACCGTGCCGAAGATGGACAGGTACTCTTCCGCGAACTGTCGCGGGGAGAGCTTCTGCCAGCGCCGGTGCGCCACCTCAATGGTGGTCAGCGTGTCGATGCCGGGGTGCGCGGAGCGGACGAGCGCGGCCACGTAGTCCCACTCGCCCATGCGGGTCTCGTCGGTGGAGTCCGGCGCCGCGTACTCCAGGATGCCGGCCTCGCCGCGTCGGCCTTCGGCAAGCGCCATCCACAGGAGGTTGCCGTCGCGGAACTTCGCGGCGGTGCCGGCGATGACGAGTTGCGCGTCGGGCTGCGTGTCGAAGGTCGGGAGGATGCCCTGCATGAGGTCGTCGGACATGTCGGCGCCGGCTTCTCCCGACTCGTCCAGGACCACCACGTCCCACGTGTCACCGCGGAACGCCTCCGACTCGGGACCCATCACCTGGAGCAGTGAGCCGTTGGCGAACTCGATGCGCTCGGCGCCGTTGGTTTTGAAGATGCGCCACTTGCCGCCCTGCGCGTCCGGCCACATCCGTTCGAGCACCTGGATCACGTCCTTGCGGAAGCGCTCCCGTGCCTTTGCGCCCGTGGTGCACTGCGTGTACGCCGCGCGGTAGCCGTCGCGGGACACGCACCGGCCGATGAGCCACGCGAACAGGCTGGTGGTCTTCGCGGTTCGGCGGGACATCAGGACGCCGGTCTCGGTCTCGCCGGCGTTGAGCACGTCGGCGAGGCGAAGCTGTTGCGGCTTCAGGGACTTCCCCCGCCCATGCACCCCCATGACCTGCGCGCCGGCGATGAACTCGGCGCGAAGCGACGGATCGTCACTGAGTTTCGACTGATGGAGCGGGGGGATACCCGAGTCCCGAACGAGGTCCCACCCATCGGGGAGAGAATCCTCGCTGCCATAGGCGGGGGGTTGCGCGGCCTCTGTCAAAGAAGCCGCCGTTGCGCTCACCACGTGGGTAGCCTCCGGTCTTTCTTGCGCTTGGCGTGGGTCTTCGCGGCGCCGAGCTTGCCGCCCTCGATCTGATTGCATGCCCGCTGCCCCGGCATCTTCGCGTGGGTAGGCCCGAGGTTGGTCGGGTCGTTGATCTGGTCAGTCGTCCACCCCATGGCCTTGCCGGCCATCGCGCTCACGATGTGGCCGACCTGCCATCGCTGGTCGGGGTAGACCGGCTTGCCGCAGTCCACGCACGGTTGGGGCAGGCGGGCCTTGATGGCCGGCCGCACGATGCGCACGACGCGGGCCCATGCTTTCGTGCGGTGGTGCGCGCTCACAGCCGGTGGTCCTTCGCCACGTGGTGGGTCGCGCCGCGGATGGCGTTGACCCACAGGAAGCACACGTCGCGGTCGCCGCAGTCGCAACGCCACCACCACATGACGCGAGGGAACGTGCCCTTGTAGACGCGGGCGCGGTGCCCGATCACGAGTACCACCGGTGCTGGTCGGCATCCTCGCCGGCACCCATGAGGCACCAGTGCGGGCCAGCGTGGCCGGCGAGGCCGAAGCACGTCACCTCCATGGTGTCGTCGCGCGCCGTGCACCCTCTCATCGGTCACCCTCCGCCGCTTCGAGCCTGCGGTGGTGCGGGCACAGATCACCTTGCGCATCCGACTTCCACCCGGCGCTGCGAAGCTGCGTGCGCAGGGCGGTCAGCCCGTCCACCCCTTGCACCCACTCCCCGCAGTTGATTCGGTCGCACCACACCGTCACCTCTCGTGTGATCATGCGGCACCGCCGGGCTGCTTCGGCGACCAGATGCTCTTGGTCACGATGTTGGTGGTCCAGAACTCGGCGTTGGCGGGCTCGT
Organism: Curtobacterium sp. PhB25; assembly: GCF_004365375.1. Lineage (NCBI taxonomy): Bacteria > Bacillati > Actinomycetota > Actinomycetes > Micrococcales > Microbacteriaceae > Curtobacterium > Curtobacterium sp. PhB25. The sequence goes on from NZ_SODR01000011.1 coordinate 35,722, forward strand.
CGGGGAACTCGGCCTTCAGGGTCTTGACGTTGATGGCGCGCGTGGTGTCGATGCGGCGGCTGAAGAGCTCTTCGCCGCCGATGGTGATGGTGGCGCCGTCCGGGCACAGGTCGGCCAGGAGCTTGGTGACGCGGCCGCGGTCCTTGGTCGCGAGGGCGGCGAGGCGGGCCTGCTCTTCCTGCTCGGCGTAGAGCGCGAGCAGGTACACGGCCTCATCGCTCATGGGGTCGAGGTCGAGGGTGTTGTCCTCGGTCTTTGGCAGGTGCAGCTTGTCGGCGGCGTCGGCCAGGAGCTCGGTGAGTGCGGTGCTGTTCATGCGTGGATACCTCGTTCGTTCATGAAGGCTGCGAACCAGACGTGTTCGAAGCTCTGAAAGGTGGGTCGGGGGTTGATGCGCCAGTGGTCGATGAGCTCTTCACTGGCGTAGGCGACGGCGCGAGCCTCCTGGCCTTCGAAGAGCGAGAGCGACGAGACGCCGGCTTCCATCCCTCGACGGTTGAGCAGTCGGCCGCGGCACGCCTCGGCGGCGTGCTGGTAGGCGTTGAGCTGGTGCACCTCGAAGTCAGCGCGGCACTGCCGGCGCACGAGGTTGGACCACATGTGGAAGGCGCCGTGACTCATGAGCGCCACCCCGCAGTGCAGCCGTTGACCACGCACAGGTGCTCTCCCGTGTGACGCTCGGGGAGGCGGCAGCGGTGATGCGTGGCGGCCTTGCCTGTGCGGCTCGTCGCGAGGCACTGGCGCTGTTCCGGATTTTTCTGTTCCATCTCTGTTCCTGCCTGTTAAGACTCTGTTCGTGTGATCTGCGGTCACACCCGCTGTCACCGGGGATCACACCTAGGTGTGACGAGAGGTCACTGGGGGTGTGATCCGTGGTCACACCGGTGTGATCTGAGGTCACAGGGGGTGTGACCTGAGGTCACTGGCCCTCGGAGTTATCCACAGGGCCATCGGTGAAGCGGACGCGACTTGGAGCCCTGGACTTGGGGTCGTAGTCGGGGAGGTAGTAGCGGGACGACTTCTGCTGGTTGGAGCGAGGGTCGTAGTGGTCTTCAACCTCGATGAGGCCGACGCCGTAGGCCAGGTGCTTGATGGCCCGGTTCACGCCCTCGCGGGTGGCGCTGACCTTGCCGGCGATGGTCGTTTGCGACGGCCACGCGTAGTGGGTCCGGTCGTTGAAGTGGTCACCGATGGTGACGAGGACGAATTTCTGGAGCGTGGTGAGGTCTTCCTGCTCCCACGCCCACTCGCGTGCACCCTTCGACAAGCCATCACGCCAACCCGAGGCGCACGGCGAGCCGGACTCGTTGCTCGTCGGTGAGGGTGAACAGGCTGCGTGTCGCCACGAGGTTCGCCGTGCGCTGCTCTTCGACCAAGGCGAGCGTGGCGTGCACCTGCGCTTCCGCGAGGAACGATGCGCGGGCCTGGTCTTCGGGCGTGAACTTGGAGGCGTCCACCAGCGACTGCGCAGCCACTTCGACATGGTGCTGTGCCGGGTCAGTCGTCGTCACGGTCCATCGCCTCTCGGAGCTCGCGATCGATGAGCGGGAGCTGCCACATGCCGAGCGCGAAGAGCACGACGGCGGCCACGGTGATCACGAGGTCCGCCCCGAACTCGCCAGGCTGTCGATGCTCGATCGGAAGTAGCGGCGGTGGCCACTCGGCAGCGTGACGGCGGCGACGACGCCACGGTCCGCCATGCGGGTCAGCGTCTTCGTGCTCACGTGGAGCAACTGCGCCGCCTCGCCAGGCATCAGGTCCGGCAGTTCGGCCGGTTCAGTCTTGTTTGGCATGTCCGAAACCTTCGCATGCCTCTTTGGCCTAATCAACCAACTTGGCCGGATCGGTTGCAACTTGTCCGATTCGTCCGTATCTTGGACGCATGCAGACAACGCAGCGTGTTCGTGCCACTCCGTCGCGTGACATCGACGCCGAGGTCGGCCGTCGCATCCACATGCTCATGTGGGACCAGGGGCTCACCCAGACGGCCCTGTGCAACATGACCGGCTTGGAGCACCTGGACCAGTCCAGCCTGGCCAAGAAGCTGCGCGGTCAGCGCAAGTGGGCTCTTGCCGACATCTTCGCCATCGCCGGCGCCCTCGATGTGCCCGTGGCCTCACTGCTCGAAGACGCCCCCCGTGGCCCCCGCCCGATCGATTCCGGGAACCGTCCGGCTACTGACCGGTAGCGTTGGCAGCACGACGACAGGAGGCCTCTGTGCGCAAGTTCATGTTCAACGGTGCGGTGTGGAGTTCGCTCATCAGCGGCTACAGCGTGCTCCAGACCACCCGCCAGGGACCCCGCGACTGGCGGCTCGCCCTGACGTGGGTCGCGTGGATCGCGACCACGATCGTGGCGATCGGCACGGTGGTCGAGGACGACCGCGCCGTCAAGGCGCGCCAGCCGTAGGTCGCGATCGCGACCACACGACGGACGGGAGGCCCGGTGCCAGCTGGCACCGGGCCTCCCGTCCGTCCCGTGTCGGGTCCGGAGCCCGTCAGCGCTGTGACGGCGGGATGTCGGACGTCTGGATCGGGCCGGTGAAGAGGGCCGCGCGGTCCTCCTGCCCCGGCGCGAACAGCGCCGAGTCGGCAGCGGTCGACGCCGTGCGCCGCCGCGGTGCGGTCTCGTCGACCATGAGCACGCGCTGGACCGGCAGGGCGTCGGGGTGGGTGCGCTGGATCCACTCGACGAGTTCCTCGCGGATGTAGCAGCGCAGGTCGAACAGCGACGGGGCGTCGTGCGACGTCGCGAGGACCCGCACCCGCACGTACCCCTGCACGGCGTCGGTGACCTGCAGCACCTTGACGCGGCGGTCCCACAGCTCGGTGCGGTCGAGGATCCGGTCGAGTTCCTCGCGCATCTCGCCCGGCCGGACCCGCCAGTCCAGGTCCATCTCGACGGCACCGAGCAGTTCGCTGTTCGTGCGCGTCCAGTTCTCGAACGGGGTGCTCGTGAAGTACGTCGACGGCAGCACGAAGCGCCGGTCGTCCCACAGGTGCACGACCACGTAGGTCAGGGTGATCTCCTCGATCCGTCCCCACTGCTGCTCGACCACGACGACGTCGTCGACGCGGATCGACCCGGAGAACGCGAGCTGCATGCCCGCGAAGACGTTGCCGAGCGTCGACTGCGCCGCCAGACCCGCGACGACCGAGATGAGTCCGGCGCTCGCGAGCACGCTCGCGCCGGCGGCCTCGACCCCGTCGAAGGTGAGCAGGATCGCGCCGACGGCGATGATGACGAGCACGGCGACGGTCAGCCGCCGGATGATGAGGACCTGCGTGCGGATGCGGCGGGCCTGGCGGTTGTCCGGGACGTCGATGCGGAACCGGTGCAGGCCGAGGTCCTCGAGGAAGATCGCGATCTGGCACGCCAGCCAGCAGCCCACGGCGATCGTGACGATCAGGAAGCCGTGCACGACCTCGTCGCGCCACGGGTACGCGTCGGCGTCGCGCGGGACGCTCGAGGTGAACGCGATCCAGAGCAGGACCACGAGCAGGGTGGTGCGGAACGGGTGCTTCGCCCGGCGGGAGAGCACGCCGGCCCACCGCTCCCGGCGCGCGATCGTCCGGAGCACGAGGTGCAGGACGACCGCGGCGACGGCGGTGATGAGGAGGGCGAACCCGATCGCGACCAGGAGTCGGAGGAGGATGTCCATCCCTCCATGCAAGCAACGACACGACAGTCGTCGTTCAGAAAACCAGCCCAGGACGCGACCGAGGCCCGGTGCGCACGACGCGCACCGGGCCTCCTGTCCGAACGGAAGGGCTACTTGCTCGCGGTGAGCGAGTCCACGTAGTCCTCGTTGTCGGCAACCCACTTCTCGACGATCGACTGGTACTCGGACTGGTCCGCGCCGCTGTTGACCAGCGCGTCCTCGAGCGAGTACAGCGTGTCGGAGTCCATCTTGAACGCCTGCAGCCACTTCTGCGCTTGCGGGAAATCGTCGCCGAAGTCCTCGTTCACGATGGTGTGGATGCTCTCGTTGTCGCCGAGGGCGTTCTTCGGGTCCTCGAGGTCCTTCACGTCGAAGGCGTTGTAGGCCCAGTGCGGACGCCAGAGGGTGACGACGATGTCCTTGCCGTCCTTCTCGGACTTCTTCAGCTCGGACAGCATCGCCGGCGTCGAGCTCGTGACGAGCTCCCAGTCGTCGAGCCCGTAGGCCTTCATGACCTTCTCCTTGACGATCTTCGTCTCGCCGGCGCCGGGCTCGATGCCCACGATCCGTCCGCCGAAGTCGTCCTTGTGCGCGGCGAGGTCGGCGAGCGAGTCGATCGGAGCGTCCGCGTTCACGGTGAGTTCGAGCGACGCCTGGTCGTTCCACGACCCGAGGTCCTCGAGGTCGTCGCCGTACTTGTCCATGTACGCCTTGTGCGTGTTCGGCAGCCAGGTGTCGAGCACGGCGTCGTAGTCGCCCTGAGCCAGCCCCTGGTACGCCGGCGCGGGGTCCGCGTAGTCGAGCTCGACGTCGTACCCCTTCTTCTCGAGGACGTACTTCCAGAGCTCGCTGGCTGCGGTGTCCTCGTCCCAGCCGTTGAAGACGACCATCTTCATCGCCTGCTTGTCGCCGTTGTCCACGGTGTCGGACGCGTTGCTCGAGCCGGGCGGCGAGCAGGCGCTGAGCGCGAGGGCCGCGGCGGCACCGAGTCCGATGGCCGACAGGATCTTGGTTCGGGTGTTCATGGTTTCCTTCCTGGTTCGACGCTCGGCACCGGCGGACCGGGTTCGGCGTCGTCGACACGGCGTGCTGTCACCGTGCGGTCTGTGGGTTCTGGATGATCTGGTCGCCCGGACGCGCGACTGCGCTCCAGCGGTCAGGCGCCGACCGGCACGGGCTGCCCCGCCTGCTGGGACGCCGACTCCTGGTCGTCGTCGCCGGTGGGCGCAGCGGCCGCCGTCGACCGGCGTGGGGCGCGCTTCTTGCGGTCGCCACCGAACGCTGCGGTCATCCGGTCCAGCACGATCGCGAGGATCACGACCGAGATGCCTGCCTCGGAGCCCAGACCGACGTCGATGCGGTTCAGGGCGGCGACGATCTGGCCGCCGAGTCCCCCGGCGCCGACCATGCCCGCGATGACGACCATGGACAGCGAGAGCATGATGACCTGGTTGACGCCGGCCATGATGCTCGGGCGAGCGAGCGGCAGCTGGATCTGACGGAGGATCCGCCACGGGCTCGAGCCGAACGCAGCACCGGCTTCGACGACCTCCGAGCTGACGCCGCGGATGCCGAGCTCGGTGAGGCGGACACCCGGCGCCATCGCGAAGACGATCGTCGCGACGATGCCCGGCACCGGCCCGATGCCGAACAGGATGAGCGCGGGGATCAGGTACACGAACGCCGGGGTCGTCTGCATGAAGTCGAGGACCGGCTTGATCGTCCGGCTCGCTGCGTCGGAGCGTGCCGCCCAGACGCCGAGCGGCAGGCTGAGCACCACGGCGATGCCGGCGGCGACGACGACGAGGGCGAGCGACTCCATCGCGTAGCTCCACTCGCCGATGCTCACGATCACCGCCAGGCCGATCAGGGTGCCGAGCGCGAGCTTCCATCCCTTCGCCCAGAAGGCCACGGCGACGAGCACGACGATCACGGCCCAGAACGGCGGCGTCGTGAGGAAGTACTCGATCCACTCGTAGAAGAACGTGAAGATCGCGGCGATGACGTCGAAGACGCCACCGAGGTAGGTCGTGATCCACTCGACGATCGCGTCGACCGCGTCGCCGAGCGGCAGTCGGAATCCGAAGAGAGTGGTCATGCGTCGGCTCCTGTGCGGTCGGTCGAGATGATGGTCGGATCGCTCACGACGGGCTGTTCCCCGGTGGCCAGGGTCGCGTCGAGATCCGAATCCGAGATGCGCGTGACCGGCTCGAGCACCGGGATCGGCATGGTCGCGGTCGGCACGTTGCCGAGCGCTGCGAGCAGTGTGACCCGCGGCACGACGCCGAGCAGGCGGTCCTCGTCGTCGACCACGGCGATCGGCAGGGGCGACTCCACGGCGAGCTCGAACAGATCGGTGAGCGCGGTGTCGGGTGAGACCCGGGCGTACTCGGTGTTCACGATGGCGTCGAGGTTCGTGTCGCCGGCCTTGACCTGTCGCATCACGTGGCGATCGCGGACCCATCCGTCGAGCGTGCGACCACGCCCGGTGACGAACACCGCTGCGGTCTGCAGGTCGCGCATCACCCGGAGCGCGCCACGTGGGCCCGCCGTCGACGGGACGACCGCGCGCGCCGGTTCCATGACGCTCGCGGCGGTGAGCACACGGGCGCGGTCGACGTCCTGCACGAACTGGGCGACGTAGTCGTTCGCCGGGTCGGTGAGGATGTCCTCCGGCGACCCGATCTGCACGATCCGGCCGTCGCGCATCACGGCGATCCGGTCACCGAGGAACATCGCCTCGTTGAGGTCGTGCGTGATGAAGACGATGGTCTTGCCGAGCCGCTGCTGCAGGTCGACGAGCTGCTCCTGCATCTCACGGCGGATGAGCGGGTCGAGCGCGCTGAACGCCTCGTCCATCAGCAGGACGTCAGTCTCGGCGGCGAGGGCGCGGGCGATGCCGACGCGCTGCTGCATGCCGCCGGACAGCTCGTCGGGCTTCGCATCGGCCCAGACGTCCAGGCCGACCAGGTCGATGACCTCACGGGCCTTCGCGAGCCGAGTAATCTTGTCGACGCCGTTCACCTCGAGGCCGTACGCGACGTTCTCGAGCACGGTTCGGTGCGGCAGCAGTGCGAAGTGCTGGAACACCATCGACACGCTCGACCGACGGATCTCGCGGATCTCCTTGGCGCTCGCCTTGGTGACCGTGCGCCCGCCGATCTCGACGCTGCCGGCGCTGGGCTCGAGCAGGCCGTTGAGCATCCGGATGAGGGTCGACTTGCCGGAGCCGGACAGTCCCATGACGACGAAGATCTCGCCGGGGCGGACGTCGAAGGACGCGTCGATGACCGCGGCGGATCCCTGCTCGCGAACCTCGTCGCGGGTGGCGCCGGCGGCGAGGCGGCGGACGGCGTCGCCGGGTCGGCGGCCGAACACCTTGTAGACACCGCGCACACTGAGCGCGGCGCCCGTGCCGTCCGGCGACGTGTCGTGCCGGATCTCGGATGGGGCAATGGACAACTGGACTCCTCGCGTCGCCGCGGCGCCGGAGCGCACGTGCGGTGACGGTGTGGTTGCGAACGGGTCGCCCGGGACGGCGCGCACGGCCCACGTCAGCCCGCGCAACGGCGCAGGGCGAGCGAACACGCACGCAGGGACCACGCTCGGGGCGGTCCCGGTCCGGCCGACCGTACGGTCACGGCGCTGCTGGCCGCGGACGCGTTCTGGTCGTCGTGCCCCCGGCCGTCGGGCCTGTGGGGACGTTCAAACCTAACGGCTTCCTGTCCCCCGATCACAATCGACGTCCGCCGGAATCCCGGCATCGCTGTACCCCGTCGTCGGCGTGTCGCCCACGCACATGGGGATCACGATCGTGACCGTCTCGTTACAGATCAGCTCGTTCGGAGGTTTGTGTGCCGCCCCGGTTCCGTGCGCATGTAGGTTGGCGCGCATGACAGCGCAGAACGACACGGGCGTGAACCGTGCTCCGGCGAACGACTTCTCGCACGAGCAAGAGGGCTACCAGCACGGTCTGAAGCCCCGGCAGCTGCAGATGATCGCGATCGGTGGGGCCATCGGTACCGGACTCTTCCTCGGTGCGGGTGGACGACTCCACACCGCGGGCCCCGCGCTCGCGCTGACCTACCTGATCTGCGGCATCTTCGCGTTCTTCATCCTGCGCGCCCTCGGCGAGCTCGTGCTGCACCGTCCGTCGTCGGGGTCGTTCATCTCCTACGCGCGTGAGTTCTACGGCGAGAAGTTCGCCTACGCCGCCGGCTGGATGTACTTCCTGAACTGGGCGATGACCTCGATCGTCGACACCACCGCCGTCGCCATCTACCTGCAGTACTGGTCCGCGTTCACCGCCGCACCGCAGTGGCTCCTCGCGTTGATCGCCCTGATCGTCGTGCTCGCCGCCAACATGGTCGCGGTCAAGGTGTTCGGCGAACTCGAGTTCTGGTTCGCGCTCATCAAGGTCGCGGCACTCGTCGCGTTCCTCGTCGTCGCGATCATCTGGCTCGTCTTCGCGTTCCCGGTCGAGGCCGGCGGCGAAGCCGTCCGCACGGGCTTCTCGATCTGGGGGGACAACGGCGGGCTGTTCCCGAACGGGCTGCTCCCCGCGGTCATCGTGATCCAGGGTGTCGTGTTCGCGTACGCGGCCATCGAGCTCGTCGGCACCGCGTCCGGTGAGACGCAGAACACCGAGAAGGTCATCCCCCGCGCCATCAACTCCGTCGTGTTCCGCATCGCGGTCTTCTACGTCGGGTCGATCATCCTGCTCTCGCTCCTCCTGCCGTACACCGCGTACAAGGAGGGCGAGAGCCCGTTCGTGACGTTCTTCTCGTCGCTCGGCAACCCGCAGGTGGGGTCGATCGTCGGCGGCATCATGAACTTCGTCGTGCTCACGGCGGCACTGTCGTCGCTCAACGCCGGCCTGTACTCGACCGGTCGCGCCCTGCACTCGATGGGCATGAACGGCTCGGCGCCGAAGTGGACCACCAAGATGTCGAAGGGCGGTGTGCCGTACGCCGGCATCCTGCTCACCGCCGGCTTCACGGTCGCCGGGGTCGTCCTCAACTACTTCGTCCCGAGCCAGGCGTTCGAGATCGCGCTGAACATCGCGAGCCTCGGCATCATCACCGCGTGGGGCACGATCATCCTCTGCCAGATGCGGCTCCGGTCCTGGGCGAAGCAGGGACTGGCGAAGGAGCCGTCGTTCAAGCTGCCGGGTGCCCCGGTGACCGCCTGGCTCACCCTGGCGTTCCTGGCGTCGGTCATCGTGCTGATGGCGATCGACTACCCGGTCGGCACCTACACGATCGCGTCCCTCGTGATCGTCATCCCGCTGCTCATCGTCGGCTGGTTCCTGCAGCGCGACCGCATCCTGCGCATCGCGTCGCTCCGACAGGGCGTCACCGGTCCGTACCCGATCGGCGTCCGCGACCCGGCGAACCAGGTCCGTCGCGACGGCGAGGACGGCGGCGAGCACAAGGGGTCCGACGACACCGTCTGATCTGTCCCCGGTGCGCAGCACGTCGCGCGCCGAGTGCAGTGGGTCCGGCACCCCTCGGTACGATCGGCGGGTGCCGGACCGCTCTGTCTCCCCTGCGTCTGTTCCCCCCACCCTCGATCTCCAGCTGAGCTGGCGAGGCGCGTACGGGCGCCTGCGGGTGTTCCCCGACCGCCTGGAGGCCGAGACCGACTACGAGCGCGAGGCGCGGGTCTCCGTGCCGATGGACGCGGTGTCGGGGTGGCGGCTCGGCCCGTGCGACGAGGACGCCGTCTGCGTCGAGTTCGTCACGGCGCAGGAGACCTTCCGCGTGCTGCTCGACACCTCGGACGAGCAGCTCGCCGCGCTGGCGATCCAGAAGGTGCTCGGACCGCCGCTCACCACCGGCTGACGATCCACGGGCGCTGCGCTCAGGCGTCGCCCTCCGGGGCGAACTGCGTGACGCGGAACGTCGCGCCCTGCGGGTCCCGCAGCTCGGCCGCACGCGTCCACGGACCCTGCCAGGTGCCGAGTACGGCGCCGCCGAGCTCCTCGGCCCGTGCGGCGGCGACGTCACGGTCCGCCACGCTGAACGACACGTGCCAGTCGTCCGGCCCGTCGTCGAGTCGGGCGAGGGCACCGATGACGTCCGCGAAGCCCTCCGGTGCGCCGACCTGCCGTTCGCGGATGTCGGGGTCGGAGGTGGCCGCGAGGTGGTCCCCGTAGCCGGGCAGCCGGACCATGGCGGTCGGGCCCTCCTCGATGCCGGAGACCCGCCAGCCGAACAGCTGCTCGTAGAACGAGATCGCCTGCTCCGGCTCGGTCGAGCGGAGGTCGCTGAAGACCCAGCCGCCGGGGGCGTTGATGTGCTGCGACCCGAGCCGGTCGCGCGCCTGCCAGAGTCCGAACGCCGCACCGCGCGGATCGACGCAGTCGACGCTGCGGCCCGCGGCACCACCCGGCCCGGCGTCCTCCGCCGGAGCGGCGGTGCCACCGAGCTCGACGACCCGAGCGGCCACCGCGTCGGCGTCGTCCACGGCGATGTACGTCGTCCACGACGCCGGCTCGTCACCCGAGGCGATCGCACCGACCTCTCGTCCGTCGATGCTCATGATCCGGTACGAGCCGGGGGCCCCGGGCGGCAGGCGCTCCTCGAAGTCCCAGCCGAACAGACCGCCGTAGAACGCCTGCGCGGCGTCGGGGTCCGGGTGTCGTCCGTCGATCCAGCTCGGGACGCCCTGCGGGTAGGTGCGAGGGGTCTGGTCCGTCATGGTGTCTACCGAGGTCGCCGACGCCCAGGTCGGATGCCCCAGGTCTACCGCTGACCGCCGACGTCGGCCGGGCCGTTCGTCGGGTCAGTCGTCGGTGTCGACCTGGTCGGTGACGACGTCGCCCGAGCCGGCATCGATCCGGACGCTGTGCTTGGTGCCGGACCCGTCGACGACGTCACCCTCCCAGACCACCGTGCCGAGGTGGTCGTCGAGGCCGAGCTCGGTGATCGCACCGGCGTGCAGGTCCTCGAAGGCGCTGACGGCCTTGCTGACGTCGAGGTCGGCCGCTGCGACGAACCGGTCGTGCTCGGCACGGTCGTCGGTGTCCGCGGTCTCGGTCTGCGGGGTACCGGTCACCCCGGTGCCGGCGGCGTCGGTGTGCACCTCGTGCTCGGTGCCGTCCTTCGTCACGACGAGGACCTCGTACGCGCTGCCACGCTGCTCCTGCTCGACCGAGATGACGGTGCCGGAGCCGACGCTCCCGCGTGCGGTCGCGACGGCGGCCAGCAGGGCGTCGTTCGACGTGGCCGAGGCGGCGGTCGCGGACGCGCCACCCGACGTGCCGGTGGTGGCGCCCGTCGCGGCCGACCCGTTCGAGGACGACGCCGCCGAGCCGGACGACCCGTCGGTGGAGCAGCCGGTGAGGGCGAGCGCGGCCACGACGGGCAGGGCGGCGAGGGCGGCGACGCGGCGGGCGGAGGGCTTCTGGAGCTGGGTGCGGAAGGTCATGGGGCGAGCATGTCGGCGGGGTGCTGAAGCAGACCTGAAGCCGCCTGTTCAGCCGCCGAGTGCAATGCGCACGACGAACCGCGCCCCGCCGAGCGGCGAGTCCGCCACCGTCGCCTCGCCGCCGTGCGCCCGGACGGCGTCCCGCACGATCGCCAGACCGAGGCCGGCACCACCGGCGTCGCGGCTGCGGGCCTCGTCGAGCCGGACGAACCGCTCGAACACCCGGTCGCGCTCGGCCGGCGGGATCCCGGAGCCGTCGTCGTCCACGGTCAGCACCGCCGCGCCGTCCTGCTCGACCAGGGCCACCGCGACGCGCGACGTGGCGTGCCGGACGGCGTTGTCGACGAGGTTCCGGACCACGCCGGTGAGCAGCCGTTCGTCGCCGAGCACGCGCGCGGCGGAGATCCCGGAGCCGTCGACCCGGATCGCACGGTCACCGGTCGAACCACCCGGCACCCGGGCCCGCGCCCGCGCGACGGCGTCGAGTGCGAGGTCGTCGAGGTCCACGGGACGACGGACACCCGTGCCGCCCTCGTCGAGCCGCGACAGCTCGAGCAGCCCGGTGACGAGGTCCTGCAGGCGCACGGCCTCGGACCGCACGACGTCGGAGAACTCGGCCACGTCGGTCCGGTCCGGGTACGCGACGGCGACCTCGGCGTGCTGGCGGAGGGACGCGATCGGCGACCGCAGCTCGTGCGAGGCGTCGGACACGAACTGCCGCTGCCCCGCCGCGGATCGGTCGAGCCGGTCGAGCATGGCGTTCATGGTGGTCGCGAGCCGGGCGATCTCGTCACCGGTGTCCGGCACGACCACGCGGGCATCGGGCTGCGCGGCACGGATCGTCTCGACCTCGGTGCGCATCCGTTCCACCGGCCGCAACGACCGCCCGGTCACGGACCAGGTCACGATCCCGAGCACGAGGACGAGCACCGGCACCCCGCCGGCGAGGAGCACCACGGCGGTCCGGATGGCGGTGTCGGTCTGCTCGAGGGAGACGCCGTACACCAGGGTCGCCTCACCCCCACCGGGCAGGTCGACGTTGTCGGCGACGAGCAGCCAGCGTTCGCCGTCGTGCGACCACCGGGACTCGTCCGCGGTCGACAAGGCCGGAGCGTCGGCGTCCTCGCCGTGTGCCAGGACCGAGCCGCCGTCACCGATCACCTGCACCAGGACGTCCTCGTAGCCGGTGACGGCACCGGCTCCGTCGGACTCGACCCGCGACGACACCTGTTCGAGTCCGGCCTCGGCGGACGTCCGCACCCCGTCGAGCAGCACCAGGCGGAGCACCACGACGAACCCCACGGCACCGACGACCAGGGCGGCGAGCACGACCACGCCGGCGCCGAGCGTGGTCCGCGCACGCACGGACCGGAAGCGGCGCGTGCGCCCCGTCCCCCGGTCAGCCACCGTCGGCCGCCAGTCGGTAGCCTGCACCGCGGACGGTCTCGAGTGACGTCCGTCCGAACGGCCGGTCGAGCTTGCGCCGGAGGTGCCCGACGTACACCTCGACGATGTTCGGGTCGCCCTCGAAGTCGACGTCCCAGACGTTCTCGATCACCTCGCGCTTCGAGCACACCTGCCCGGAGCGCCGCGCGAGGTACTCGAGCACCGCGAACTCACGGCTCGTCAGGTCGACGGGGGTCCCGCCACGCGTCACCGTCCGTGCGGCCGGGTCGACGACCAGGTCGCCGAGGGTCAGCACCGCCGGGCGTTCCCGCGCACCGCGGCGGACGAGCGCGCGCAGCCGGGCGACGAGGACCGGGTGCGAGAAGGGCTTCGTGACGTAGTCGTCGGCGCCGGCGTCGAGGGCCTCGACCTGGTCCCACTCGCCGTCCTTGGCGGTGAGCATGAGCACCGGCGTCCAGTCCTGGTCGGCCCGGAGCTGGGCGCAGACCGCCCATCCGCTCATCCCGGGCATCATCAGGTCGAGGACGATCGCGTCGTACTGGAACTCGCGGGCGTGCCACAGGCCGTCGACGCCGTCGTGGGCGACGTCGACCGCCCATCCCTCGGCCTCGAGGCCGCGACGGACGCCGTCGGCGAGCCGCACCTCGTCATCGACCACCAGGACACGCATGGCGACGATCCTGCCGTGCCGCCCTGAAGCAGCGCTGAAGCGACGCCCGACGGCGATCGGCGATCGGCGAACGGCTCAGACCAGCAGCAGGATCCCGGCGACGACCGCGGCCGCGGCGATGGCGAGCGCGATGAGCAGCAGCACGAGGTGCACGGTGTAGAACGTCGTCGGCTTGCCCGCAGCATCACGCGCGCGGGTGTCCTTCGCGACGCGCTGGAAGAAGCGCGGCCAGGTGACGACGTTGAAGACGGCACCGATGAACAGGACGACTGCGGCGAAGACGAGCACCGTCCGAGTCTAGACAACGACTGTCGGTGGTGCTCGGCCGCCCCCAACGCGGCCGAGTCCCACCGACGAGCCACAGGATCTGTAGCACTTGCTACAAACCCTACACGGGCGTCGGGAGACCGTCGAGTCACCCCTTCGGGCTACGCGGAGTCGAGCGCCGACTCGGCCTCGGCGAGGACGGCTCGCTCCGCATCGGTCAACGGCGCACGCGTCCGCCGGAGCCCGTCGTTGACCTCGACGATCGCGCGGCTCAACCGCGTGGCGGGGTCCTCGGTCGACGGGTAGGCGTTGTCGGCACCGATCCGCTCGTGCAGCGGCGCGAGACGCCGCAGCGCCGCGTCGACCCGACGGGTACGTCGACGTCGCGAGACCCGGTGTCCGACGACGAGCAGCAGCATCCCCGTCGAGACGCAGATCACGGCGCCGGGCGTCGTGACGTCGTACGGCAGCGCGAGGGAGCGCATCCGGTCGAGGTCCCCCGTGACGTGCGCCAGGTCCATGACCACGACGACGACCATCCGGACGACCCCCAGCACGCCGCCGAGCACCAGGATCCACAGCCCGACCAGGTCCGTCGTCGTCCGGGCCTCGCGCAGGCGGAGGACGCAGATGAGGCCCGTCGCGCCGAGCGCCACCCCGAGGTACACCGTCTGCGCGATCGAGTAGACGGTCGCGGCCGGGTGCGACCCGGCGTCGAGCATGAACGTCGTCGTGCTGGCGGGCTTGTCCAGCACCGAGAAGGCGACGACCACCACGACCACCACCGCGGCGCACGACACCACGATCGCGTTCCGGAGCCACGGCCGCGCCGCTCCGACGGCCTTCGCCACGCCCCAGAGCAGCGTGCTCGTGCCGGCGACCATCAGGCAGTCGCTGACCACGGTCACCACGTTGAAGCCACCGAGCAATGGGTCGAGCCACCGGTACAGCGGGTCGACGTTCGTGACGATGGTGCCGGCGAACAGCAGGAAGGTCACCGCCAGGGTCCGGTCCTGCCCGCGTTGCAGGACGAAGAGCGCGATCGTCCCGGCGATGAGCAGCACCGCCTGGACGACTGCGACGATCACCCGAAGACCCCGCGGAAGGCGCTCGGGCGGCCTCGGTGCCGCCGGATGAGCGTCGCGAGCGCGTCGGCGAAGACCTCGGCCTCGTGCTCGTACGCGTTCGAGAACATCCCCCGCGCCAGCGCCCGCTCGACCTTGTACTCGGGCAGGTCCGGGATGACGTCGCGGATGTAGGCGGACTGGGGCGCGTGCTCCTGGTGCCGGTGCAGGACGTGACCGAGCTCGTGGCCGATGACGAACGCCCGGAAGGTCGGCGAGGCGGTCGGCGAGATCATGATCAGGTGGGCGTGCTCGAGCGTCGCGACGAAGCCGCACACGGGCTCCGTCGCCAGGAACGCCTCTTCGCGGACGACGATGGGCTTGTCCACGACGACGGCTGCGGCTGCGACGGCCTGGTCGACGTCGGACCACCCCTCGACCGCACCGCGTGCCCAGAAGGACTCGAGCAGCGGGTCGGTCACGCCACGCTCCCGCGCTGTGATTCCTCCTCGAGCACCTCGGCGATGCGCCGCAGCGCCTCGGGTGAGAGCTCGCCGGGGAAGGTGCGTGCAGCGAACCCGCTCACGCGGGCGGAACGCAGGGAGCGGACGAGGGCGAGCTGGGCGCCGATGCGCTCGGGGACGTCGCTGTCCTCGAGCAGGAAGCGCTCGTCGACCTCGAAGAACCCGGCGAGCAGCCGCAGGAGCTCGGTGTCGCGGTTGCGTCGGCCGTCGCCGGAGAGCATGTAGGTCCACTTCGCCCGCGAGAGCGAACCGCCGTGGGCGGCGACGTACTCCTCGATCGAGGCGAACGGCACCGGGGCGCCACGCTGGGACTCCTCGAAGTCGAGCAGCAGGTTGATGCGCCGTGCGAGTTCGGCGGCGTCCAGGACCCCGCCCCTCGGATCACCGGTCTCCATGTCGGACTCCTCCCCAGCCGTGCGTGCACGACATCGTAGCGCGGCGGACACGGTGCACGCCGTTAGCCTCGTGGGCATGGCCCGCAGCTTCCCCGCGACGATCGCCGACCCGGTCGAGCACGAGATCGTCATCACGAAGTCGCGGTTCATCACCACGGTCGCCCCCGTGTCGGACGTCGCGGACGCCGAGCGGGTCATCGCCGAGGTGAAACGCCGCCACTGGGACGCCCGGCACAACTGCACCGCGATGGTCACCGGAACCCTCGGCGACCAGGCCCGGTCGTCGGACGACGGAGAACCGTCGGGTACGGCTGGCGTGCCGATGCTCGAGGTGCTCCGCCGCCGCGAACTCACCGACGTGGTCGCCGTCGTGACGCGCTACTTCGGCGGCGTGAAGCTCGGCGCCGGCGGACTCGTCCGCGCCTACTCGACCTCGGTCTCGGAGGCCCTCGACACCGCCGCGCTCGTCCGGCGCGAGGCGCTCACGCAGGTGCACTTCGACGCCCCGCACGCCGAGGCCGGCCGGCTCGACAACGTCCTGCGCGACTGGGTCCGGCACCACCACGCGACCCTCGGTGCGACGGTCTACGGACGTGCAGCGACCTTCGAGGTCTGGGTGCCCGCCGACGCGCTCGCGATCCTGACCGCGGACCTCGCAGCGGCCTCCGCCGGCGCCGTCGACCTCGTCGTCGGACCGGAACGGATCGTCGATGTCGCCGCCGACTGAATCCGACCGCCGGAAGCACCTCGGGCGTGTCCAGCTCAGAACGCGGGCACATCCCCGGAACGCACGAAGGCCCCGACTCGATGAGTCGGGGCCTTCGTGGTTGTGGTGCACCCCCTCGGACTTGAACCGAGAACCCACTGATTAAGAGTCAGTTGCTCTGCCAATTGAGCTAGAGGTGCATGTTCCGGCTTCCGTGCCGCAACGGGAATCAACAATAGCATGGGTTCTGCGCGCTCACGACCACTCGTGGGCACCAAGCGAACAGGAGCACCATGACCGACCGTCTCGCCGCCGGCGACACCGCCCCCGACTTCACGCTGCCGGACCAGGACGGCGTCGAACACTCGCTCGCCGCACTGCGGGGCAAGAAGGTCATCGTGTACTTCTACCCGGCGGCGTCCACCCCGGGTTGCACCACCGAGGCCTGCGACTTCCGCGACAACATGTCGTCGCTGCAGGCAGCCGGCTACGAGGTCCTCGGCGTCTCGAAGGACGAGCAGGCGAAGCTCAAGACGTTCCAGCACGAGCAAGCGCTCACGTTCCCGCTGCTGAGCGACCCCGACCTCGCGGTACACAAGGCCTACGCCGCGTGGGGCGAGAGGAACAACTACGGCAAGATCGTGACCGGCACGATCCGCTCCACGATCGTGGTCGACGAGGACGGCAGCGTGCAGCTGCCGCTCTACAACGTCAAGGCGACCGGACACGTGGCGAGCCTGCGGAAGAAGCTCGGCCTGGTCTGATGACCGGACCACAAGGCGGACGGGAGGCCCGTGGCGTCGTCGCCACGGGCCTCCCGTCCGTCTTTCGGTCGCGTCTACTCGGCCGGACGCGCGAGCGCGGCCGTCACCGACCGCGACAGCACGAACGTGATGCCGAGCAGTGCGGGGATCAGCAGGACCCAGCCGACCGCCGGCTCACGGAAGACACCCTGGAACGCGCCGATCGCGATCGCACCCTGCAGGACTTGCCAGACGATGATCCCCGACCGCACCCAGGCGCGACGCTTCCACAGGCCGTTCAGGAGCGCACCGAGCCAGAGCGCCGCGACGGCCGACAGGATCGTCAGGGCGATCCCGGACGCCAGGCTCGACGCCGGCGCGACGATCAGCTCGACGACCAGGACGACCGTGACCACGACGAGCGCCGCGAACTCGAGGCCGACCACCACCAGCAGGCCGATCAGCGCGCGTGAGCGTCGCTCAGGACGGTCGACCGCGGTCGGGTCGTCATCGTGCACAGTGATCCTCCAGCATCGGAACCCTTGATTTGCCCCTACCAGTATGGAACGATATTCGAGGTCGTTTGGACGGCACGATGTGGTGTGCGTCTCCCGTGGTTCGTCGCTCCTCCCCCGAGCGTCACGCGGGCGTCAGACTCGCTTCCAGCGGACTCCTCCCCACAGTTGTCCCCTCATGCCTCATGCATGGTCAGCGTTCCGATCCCCCGAACCCCGGCCCCGGCCTGCCGTTCGAGCATCGACATCAAGGAGCACCACACATGGACTGGCGTGACAAGGCAGCTTGCCTCACCGCGGACCCCGAGCTCTTCTTCCCCGTCGGGAACACCGGGCCCGCCGTCGATCAGATCGAGAAGGCCAAGTCGGTCTGTGCGCGCTGCACGGTCACCGAGATGTGCCTGCAGTACGCACTCGAGAACAACCAGGACTCCGGTGTCTGGGGTGGCCTCAGCGAGGACGAGCGTCGTGCGCTGAAGCGCCGCGCCGCCCGCGCCCGCCGCGCTTCCTGACCCGGGCTGGTTCCCGCAGGACACACCGACGCCCGTCGTCCCTTCAGGGGCGGCGGGCGTCGTCGTGCGCGTGGCGCACGGGGGCGCGGGGCGGGGCGGCACGCCGTGCGCTGGTCCTCGGGGTTCCACAACATGCCGCGCGCTGACCGTCGAGGTTCCACAACACGCGCGATCGCACGCCGAGATGCGCAGATCTCGGAACCTCGGCGCGGCCCGAGACGCGACCGAACGACGGACGGGAGGCCCGTGGCGACGCGCCCACGGGCCTCCCGTCCGACAGCCGCCCGGGTTCCACAACACGCCGCGCGCTGATCACGGCGGTTCCGCAACACGCGCGATCGCACGCCGAGATGCGCAGATCTCGGAACCTCACGAGCGGGCGCGAACCCGACGCGCAACTCCCACGGGCGCGGCGCAGCGCGGGGGCTAGGCGGGAGCGGTCAGCCAGCGGAACGGGATGGTGATCGTCACCTCGGTGCCGCTGCCGGTCAGGGTGTGCCAGTCGATCGTGCCGCCGAGCTCGCCCTGGATGAGCGTGCGGACGATCTGGGTGCCGAGACCCGACCCGACCTTCCCCTCGGGCAGACCCACGCCGTTGTCACGGACCTCGATCTCCAGGTGGTCGTCGAACCGGCGGGCGACGATCTCGACCTCACCGTCGCGGCCGTCCAGCCCGTGCTCGACGGCGTTCGTGACGAGCTCGGTGAGCCCGAGTGCGAGCGGCGTGGCAGCCTCGGACGGCAGCACCCCGAACTCGCCGGTCTTCTTCGGGTGCACGGTCGTGTTGTGCGACGCGGCGACCTCGGTGACGAGCTTGAGCACCGAGTCGAAGACGTCGTCGAAGTCGACCGTCTGACTCAGGCCGCTCGACAGCGTGTCGTGCACGACCGCGATGGCAGCCACGCGGCGCATGGCGTTCTGCAGCGAGGTTCGTGCCTCGTCGGAGTGCGTGCGACGAGCCTGGATGCGCAGCAACGACGCCACCGTCTGCAGGTTGTTCTTGACGCGGTGGTGGATCTCGCGGATCGTCGCGTCCTTGGTGATGAGCTCGCGCTCCTGGTGCCGGAGCTCCGACACGTCGCGGCAGAGCACGATCGCACCGATGCGGTCGCCGTGGTCGCGGAGCGGGATCGACCGGAGCGACACCGTCACGCCCTTCGACTCGATGTCGGCCCGCCACGGAGCACGACCGGTCACGACGAGGGGCAGTGACTCGTCGACGTCGAGCTGCGCGCCGATGAGCTCGGTCGTGACCTCGGCGAGGGACTTCCGCTCGAGTTCCCCCTCGAAGCCCATCCGGTTGAAGGCGCTCAGGCCGTTCGGGCTGGCGAAGGTGACGATGCCGGCGGTGTCGAGGCGCAGCAGGCCGTCACTGGCGCGCGGGGCGCCGCGGCGCGGACCGGCTGGTGCTCCGAGGTCCGGGAAGTCGCCCGTCGCGATCATGCCGAACAGGTCGTTCGCACTCGCGGTGAAGTTCAGTTCCTGACGGCTCGGCGTCCGCATCTCGTCCTGGTTGGAGTGCCGCGTGACGACGGCGATCGGCCGCTCGGTGGTCTCTGCGCTCTTGGCACTGAGGCGCCGCAGCACCGGGATCGCACGGACCCGGGTGGGGGTGTCCTCGTACCAGTCGGGCTCAGCGGAGTCGACGACGCGGGCGCCGGCGAAGCTCTCGGTCACCTGACCGCGCCACTCCTCGCGGATCTCCTGGCCGACGATGTCGCGGTAGAACAGCGTGGCCGCGGAGCTCGGTCGGGCGTGTGCCACGGCGACGAACGAGCCGTCCTCGGCAGTCGGCACCCACAGCACCATGTCGGCGAAGGACAGGTCGGCGAGGAGCTGCCAGTCCCCCACGAGCAGGTGGAGCCACTCCACGTCGGCTTCGGAGGAACGGCCTTGCGCGAGGACGAGGTCACTGAGGGTCGACACCCAGCCAGTCTAGGTGCGCCGACTTGTGGACAACGTCGTGCTCTCCACAGGCCCAGCAGCTTTGTATTTCTCATGTTGCACGCCCCATACGCTCGCTCCAGCAACGGAAGGGGCAGGGGTGGCGGAGCAGGCACGCCGGATCGACCACACGACGACGACGGCACACTCGCCGCCACTGACGATCGTCGAACCGCAACCGGTCGAGGAACCGGCGAGCGGCCCTCCAGACCCGGCGGACACCGCACGCGCCCTGGGACTGTGCGTCGCCGAGGTCCTGACCGGGGCCCGCGAGGTCGACAGCATCGCCCGCTGGATCACCGACGACGTGCACCGGCACCTGCAGCAACGTGCAGCCGTGGCCGCGCACGCCCGCTCGGTGCGCCGACGGTCGCGGAGCCGAGCGGTGCTGCGGGTCGGCAGCGTGCTCGTCTGCCGACCGGCGGACGGCGTCGCCGAGGCGACCGTCGTCGTGCACACGCGCAGCCATGCACGCGCCGTGGCGATGCGGTTGGAGACGCGGGACGGCAGGTGGCGGGCCACCGCGATCGGCGTCCTGTAGGTGCCTGACGCGGACGGGAGGCCCGTGGCGGTGTCGCCACGGGCCTCCCGTCCGCCGTCGGCGCGCGTGGTGCGCCTGGTGAGCAGCAATGGTCGGGTCCCGACGCGGGACCCGACCATTGCTGCTCACGATGCGCTCACGCGCACGCGGACTACTTCTTGGACGCCTGACGACGCTCGGCACGGTTGCCGGCCGCGGCAGCCTGGCCGGAGGCCGTGGCTGCGTTGCCGAACGCGGAGCCCTGCTCGGGCTCGGCAGCTGCCTCGGCCTCGGCCTGGGCCTGCTGCGCACGCGCCGTGGCGGCCTGCTCGAGGCGGCCCTTCTCGTCGCGCACCTCGACCTCGCCGTCGATCGACGGTGCCGAGTACTCGAGGCCGGAGACCTCGTCCTCGCCGAGACCCTTGGCCTCGATGACGGCGTTCTCGCCGTCGGACTGCACCTGGACCTCGAGGTTGAACAGGTAGCCGACCGACTCTTCGCGGATCTGGCCCATCATCGTCTGGAACAGCGCGTAGCCCTCGCGCTGGTACTCGACGAGCGGGTCACGCTGCGCCATCGCGCGGAGGCCGATACCGTCCTTGAGGTAGTCCATCTCGTACAGGTGGTCGCGCCAGCGGCGGTCGATCACCGACAGGACGACACGACGCTCGAGCTCGCGCATCGCCTCGTCGCCGAGGAGCTCCTCACGCGTGGAGTACGCCAGCTTGGCGTCGGAGAGGATCTCGCGGCCGAGGAAGTCCCGCGACGCCTTGCCCTTCGAGCCGGCCTCGGTGATGACCTCGTCGATGGAGATCGAGATCGGGTAGAGCGTGCCGAGCTCGGTCCACATGGCGTCGAGGTCCCAGTCGTCCGGCGAGCCCTCACCGGTGTGGGTGTCGATCACGTCGTCGATGACGGCCTTGAGGAACGACTGCGCACGGTCGTGCAGGTCGTCGCCCTCGAGGATGTGGCGGCGGTCGCTGTAGATCGCCTCGCGCTGCCGGTTCAGGACGTCGTCGTACTTCAGGACGTTCTTGCGGATCTCGGCGTTCCGGCCCTCGACCTGTGCCTGGGCGGAACGGATCGCGCGGCCGACGAGCTTGTTCTCGATCGCCAGGTCGTCCGGCACGTTCGAGCGGCCCATGAGGCTCTCGGCGGCACCGGAGTTGAACAGGCGCATGAGGTCGTCGGTGAGCGACAGGTAGAAGCGGCTCTCACCCGGGTCACCCTGACGACCGGAACGACCGCGCAGCTGGTTGTCGATGCGGCGCGACTCGTGGCGCTCGGTGCCGAGGACGTAGAGTCCACCGGCCTCGCGGACCTTGTCGCCTTCGACCTCGACCTCGGCCTTGACGCGGGCGAAGACCTCGTCCCACTCGGCTTCGTACTCGTCGGGGGTCTCGGTCGGCGACAGGCCCTTGGCGTGCATCTCCTGCACCGCCAGGAACTCGGAGTTGCCGCCGAGCATGATGTCGGTGCCTCGGCCGGCCATGTTCGTCGCGACGGTGACGGCGCCGAGGCGACCGGCCTGGGCGACGATCGCGGCTTCACGAGCGTGGTTCTTCGCGTTGAGGACCTCGTGCTTCACGCCCTTCTTGGCGAGGAGCTTCGACAGGTACTCGGACTTCTCGACGCTCGTGGTGCCGACGAGGACGGGCTGGCCCTGCTCGTGGCGCTCGGCGATGTCCTCGGCGACCTGCTCGAACTTCGACTTCTCGTTCTTGTAGACCAGGTCGGTCTGGTCGATGCGCTGCATCGGCTTGTTCGTCGGGATCGGGACCACGCCGAGCTTGTAGGTCGACATGAACTCGGCCGCTTCGGTCTCGGCGGTACCGGTCATGCCGGAGAGCTTCTGGTACAGCCGGAAGTAGTTCTGCAGCGTGACCGTGGCGAGGGTCTGGTTCTCCGCCTTGACCTCGACGTTCTCCTTCGCCTCGATCGCCTGGTGGATGCCCTCGTTGTAGCGACGGCCCATCAGGATGCGGCCGGTGTGCTCGTCGACGATGAGCACCTCGCCGTTCATCACGACGTAGTCCTTGTCGCGCTTGAACAGGGCGACGGCCTTGATGGAGTTGTTGAGGAACGAGATGAGCGGGGTGTTCGCCGACTCGTACAGGTTGTCGATGCCGAGGTAGTCCTCGACCTTCTCGATGCCGGGCTCGAGCACGCCGACGGTGCGCTTCTTCTCGTCGACCTCGTAGTCCTCGCCCGGGGTCAGGCGCTTGGCGATCGAGGCGAACTCCGTGAACCACCGGTTGGCCTCGCCCGAGGACGGGCCGGAGATGATGAGCGGCGTGCGGGCCTCGTCGATGAGGATCGAGTCGACCTCGTCGACGACGGCGAAGAAGTGGCCGCGCTGCACCATGTCGGAGGCCTGCCACGCCATGTTGTCGCGCAGGTAGTCGAAGCCGAACTCGTTGTTCGTGCCGTAGGTGATGTCCGCGGCGTACTGCTCGCGGCGCTCGGCCGGCGTCTGGTTGGCGATGATGCAGCCGGTCGTCATGCCGAGGGCACGGAAGACGCGGCCCATGATCTCGGACTGGTACGACGCCAGGTAGTCGTTGACCGTGATGACGTGCACGCCGCGCGACGGGATCGCGTTGAGGTACGCCGCCGTCGTCGCGACGAGGGTCTTGCCCTCACCGGTCTTCATCTCGGCGATGTTGCCGAGGTGCAGGGCCGCCCCGCCCATGAGCTGCACGTCGAAGTGCCGCATGCCGAGGGTGCGCTTCGCTGCTTCCCGCACGGCGGCGAACGCCTCGGGGAGCAGGTCGTCGAGGGTCTCGCCGTTGGCGTACCGCTCGCGCAGCTCCTTCGTCTCGTCCTGGAGTTCCTCGTCGGTGAGGCTCGAGAAGTCGTCCTCGAGGTCGTTGATCGCCGAGGCGTACGCCTTCAGCCGGCGGACGGTGCGTCCTTCGCCGATGCGGAGGACCTTCTCCAGCACGTTTGCCACGTGAGCTCCTTACGGGGTCGTCGTGCGCGACCTGCGCGCCCGATCGACCAGTCATGCTAGCAACCCCCCGGTGCCGTGCGCTGTGAGGGCTGTCGGTGTGGGGGCAGCGGTGTGCGCGGCCCGCGAACGGACCGCGCACACACGGGTCGGACGGTGTCCGCAGCGATCGCGTCAGGCGAGCGCCGCGGCCGGCTCGGCGTCCACCGACGCCGTGGCACCGGTCTGGTCGTCGATGCCGATCACGCCGTAGTCCCAGCCCTTGCGTCGGTAGACGACGCTCGGGCGGTGGGTCTCGGCGTCCACGAACAGGTAGAAGTCGTGTCCGACGAGCTCCATGAAGTACAGGGCGTCGTCGACGGTCATCGGCGCGGCCTCGAAGACCTTGTGCCGGATGACCACGGGGCTGTAGACCTCGTCGTCCTCGTCCTCCGGTGCGTCGGCGTCGACGACCGGGACCGCGCCGGTGGCGACGTCCTCGATGAGGCGGCCGTCAGCGGGGACCACCCCCATGCCGTCGAAACCACTGCCTGCGGCCTCGGCCACCGAGGTCGGGCGGTGACGACCGCGGTGCACCTTGCGCCGGTCACGAGCACGACGCAGCCGTTCCATGATGCGGGCGAAGGCGAGGTCGAAGGCGGCGTACTTGTCGGACGCCGCGGACTCCGCCCGCACGAGGGGCCCGGGACCGATGAGCGTCAGCTCGATGCGGTCCTCGCCCTGGCTGCCGCCCGACTTCTCGTGGTGGCGGCTGATGCGCACCTCGAAGGCGAGCGCACGGTCAGCGAGCACGTCGATCTTCTCGGACTTCTGTTCGACGTAGGTGCGGAATCGGTCGGTGACCCCGACGTTCCGGCCTGTGATCGTCACGTCCATGTCGCGGCTCCCATCGAGCTTCGGCGCGTCGCCTCCATCCGGCGAACCCGAACGCCTTGCCGCGAGGCTAGACCCGCCACAGGTCCCGCGTCACGGTGCGTCGGCGAGTCTGCCGGACACCCACCGGACGCACAGCGGTCACCCGGTGTTCACCGAGCCGTCAGTCCTCGACGCTCGCGACGGCCACGCACCGGACGACCCGGCCGCCCGCGGCGCGGACCGCCCGCACGCCCTCGGCCATCGTGACGCCGGTCGTCACGACGTCGTCCACGAGCACCACGTCCCGCCCGTCGACCCCGCACGCCCGCAGCGTCCCGACGGTCGCGGCGACCCGCTCGATCGCCGTCCGTTCCTTCTGACCCGGCCCCCCGCTCGCCGGTCCACCCCGGACCCGCACCCGTCGGAGCCGCCCGGTGCCACGGACGCCGCCGCGGGCGAGCAGCAGCACCACGGGGTCGAACCCCCGACGCCGTGCCCCCGCCCGCGACGGCGGGACCCGCAGCACGACGGTGTCCACGGGTGCCTCGGCGAGCGCGGCACGCACGAGCGAGCCGAAGCGAGCGCCGAGCGGTCGTGCGACGTCCACCCGACCGCGGAGCTTCAGCTCGAGCAGCAGGGTCCGGACGAGTCCCTCGTACTCGAAGGCGGCGTCGAGCCGCACGCCCGCGACGAGTCGGACCCGACGCGGGCGTCCGGCCAGGGCGGCGCGGCAGGCCCGGCAGAGCGCACGGTCGGGGCGTCCGCAGCCCAGGCACTCCACCGGCAGGAACAGGCCGAGCACCGCGAGCGCCGCGTCGCGCCACGGCGTGAGCGGGTCCTCGGTGCGCATGCGACGAGTGTGGTGGCGACCGCACGGCGGGCGTGCGCCGACATGGCGGACGGTGGACGGGCCTCCCGGCCGGGGTGGGTGTGGAGGGGTGACCGCGACGTCAGCGCTGGACGCCGAGCACGTCCGCGGTCACGCCGGTGGTGTCCCAACCGCCGCCGGTGGACTGCAGCACCGACCCGCTCGACATCCGGAGCAGCAGCGCACCACCGCTCCCGCCGCTGATCGAGGTCGCGCGACCGTCCGGCTTCGGCAGGGTGCTCGACTGCCCGCCGATCGTGGTCCGGACGACGTTCGGACCGGCCGTGGTCTGCCCGACCGACGCCACGTCGGTGTCGTTCACCCACGTCGCCCCGACGGCGTCGCCGGTGGCAGCCTGCACCCGCACGGCGGCGCCGAACGACGTCGGGGACCGGTCGGACCCGCGGATGATCGCCATCACGTACAGGCCGGGGCCGTCGGCGGTCTGGATCAGGGCGAGTGCCCGGGTCGAGTCGCGGGAGACCTGGAACGACACGAGGTCACCGCGCGGCAACGACGTCGCGACCTGGTGCGGGTCGCCGCCGAGGCCGTAGGCGGTGATCCGGCGGGTGTCCGACGACTGGCCGACCCAGACGAACCCGAGGTCGTCGATCGCGGGGGCGACGAGGTCCTCGCGGGCGTCGACGCGCAGGTGGTCGTCACCGCGGACGACGACGGCACCGTCGCGGTTGCCGACGGCGGCCGTGGTGCCGGAGGCGGACAGCGAGATCGAGGTCGGGTCGAGGCCGGCCACGGTGTCGCCGACGCCGCCGCCGAGCTTCGAGACCTTGCCGGTGCCCGAGGCCGCGTAGCCGACCACACCGTCCTCGTCGACGAGGGGGCGGGGGTCGACGTCCGGGTTCTGCTGCGCGTTCGCCCCGCTCGAGTCCGGGACGGACAGGCTCGCGCCCTCGATGGTCATCGACACCGACGAGATCGTGGCGACCGAGGCGAGCGACTTGCTCAGCTGCTCACGCATCCGGACGCGGTCGACGGTGCTGGCGCGCAGGGCGTCGCTGGACAGGTCGACGAGTGCCGTGCCGCTGTCGATGGTGACCGCGTTCAGGGAGAGCTGGGTGCCCTCGGGGAACGACGAGACCACGGCGCCCTTCAGCCAGTCGGCGGGACCGGCCATCAGGGCGCTGGCGATGCGGGTGCTGGTGGACGAGCGGGCGAGGAACCAGCGCTCGTCGGGCACGAGGAACCGGAACGTCGGGTCGTAGAAGTACAGGGCGTGCTGCTGGAAGACGGAGTCGAAGCTCACCGGGGACAGGATGATGCCGTCCGGGGCGTAGGCGATGCGCCACTCGCCGTCCTCGCGGGTGAACTGGAACGTCAGCGTGGACGAGGTCGGGCGGACCGCCTGGGTGTACTCCCCCTCGGAGTCGACGGTCGCGCTCGCGGTGAGCGTGTACGTCAGCTCGCGGTCGTCGGCGCGCTCGACGGTGCCGCTGCCGTCGCGGATCGTGACACCCTGCCGCGGGTTCCACTGCTGCGAGAAGTCCGAGGCGAGGAACTGCCGGGCGATGGCGTAGTTGTCCTGTGCGCCGGTGGCCGCCGCGATGAACCCGCGCAGGATCGCCGTCTGGTCGGAGCCGGTGATCGGCTTGTCCGGCCGGAAGTCGACGCCGGACAGCGACTCGTCCTTGATCGTCTGCCCGGTGCGGACGGCGCCGTCGACGGGGATGGCGGCGCAGGCGGTGAGCGCCAGCACACTGACGGCCGCCAACGCCGCGGCGACGACGTGCCGGAAGCGGGGACGGAGGCGGGGGCGCATCAGGACTCCTCTCGCACGGCGCGGGGGCCGTCGTACGACTCGTCGAGCTCGGGCAGCGGGATCGCCGACGTCGCGGCGGTGACCTGTTCGTTGCGGGGCAGCGTCAGCACGAAGGTCGATCCCTGACCGGGGCGCGACCACACGTCGATCCGACCACCGTGCAGCTTCGCGTCGCCCAGGCTGATCGCGAGACCCAGGCCGGTGCCGCCGATGGTGCGCTTGCGGCTCGGGTCGGCGCGCCAGAACCGGTCGAACACCCGTGCTGCGTCCTCCGGCGGCATGCCGACGCCCTGGTCGCGCACCGCGATGGCGACCGTGCGGGCATCGCTGTCGACGACGACCTGGACCGGCTTGGCGTCACCGTGCTCGATCGCGTTGCCGACCAGGTTGCGCAGGATGCGACGCACGCGCTTGGCGTCGAGCCGCATCGTGGTGTGGCCGCCGGGTGTGGCGAGCTGCAGGTCGATGCCGGCGCGTTCGGCCAGGGGGCGGAACTCCTCGACGATGTCCGCGGCGAGCGCCGCCGGCACCGACGGCTCGGTGTCGAGCTGCACGGCCTGCGCGTCGTAGCGGGAGATCTCGAGCAGGTCGGCGAGCAGCAGCTCGAACCGCTCCACCTGGGCGTGCAGGAGCTCGGCCGAGCGCCCGACCGAGGGCTCGAACGCGTGCCGCGAGTCGAAGAGCATGTCGCCGGCGAGCCGGATGGTGGTGAGCGGCGTGCGCAGCTCGTGGGACACGTCGGACACGAAGCGCTGCTGCACGCGGGAGAGCTCGGCGAGCTGGGTGATCTGCCGGCTGACGGCCTCGGCCATGCCGTTGAAGCTCCGCGCGAGGGTCGCCAGGTCGTCCTGGCCGCGCACCGGGATGCGTTCGTCGAGGCGTCCGGCCGCGATCTTGCGGCTCGTCTCCGCTGCCTCGCGGATCGGGACGACGACCAGCCGCACGACGAGCGAGGTCACCAGGGCGATGAGCACCATGAGCGCGACGCCGCCGATCGAGAGCGTCTGCGACACGAAGTCGAGGGTCTGCTGGGCATCGGACAGGTCGTAGACCAGGTACAGCTCGTACTGGCCGGCGCTCGGGATCTGCAGCGTCGAGCCGACGGCCAGCCCGGGCACGCGGCGGCCGTCGTCGTCGAGCTGCACCGGCTGCAGGCTGAGCTTGCCGGTGTTCGCGCCGACCTCCTTGCGCAGGGCGTCCGTGATGACGGCGTCCGGGAAGTCCTGGCTCGCGATGGTCTGCAGCGTCTGCGGGGTGGACTGGTCCGGGCTCCGCTCGATCGCGATGCTCGTGCCGCCGGGGCTCGTCGTGTTCGACAGGATCGCCTGCTGCGCCTCGTTCTGCAGCGTCTCGAGCTCGGATTGGTTGTTGTCCTCGGCCGCGGTGGCGGCGTCGAAGATCCCCTGCGCGACGATGGTCGCGCGGGCCGACTCGGACTCGATCTGGTCGCGGCGCTGCGAGTAGACGTTCGTCGAGATGCTCACCATGACGGCGGTGCCGATGATCCCGACCGCCAGTCCGGTCGTCATCACGGTGATGGCGACCGAGCGGAACATCAGGGACCGGCGCCACACGTACGCGACGGGCCGCCAGCCACGGCGGACCCAGCGGCGCATCCGTCGTCGGCCACGGCCGACCACCCCGATCGACACGGTGGCCGTGCCGGGGGCGGCACCGGCTGCCGTGCCGGGAGTGGTGCCGGCGGGCGGGGCGGGCGGCACGGTGGTCAGGCTCCTCCGGCCCGGTACCCGACGCCGCGGACCGTGGTGACGGTCTTCGGGTTGTCCGGGTCGTGCTCGATCTTCGCGCGCAGGCGCTGGACGTGCACGTTCACCAGGCGGGTGTCGGCCTTGTAGTGGTAGCCCCAGACCTGCTCGAGCAGCATCTCGCGGGTGAAGACCTGGTTCGGCTTCTCGGCGAGCGCGCGGAGCAGGTCGAACTCGAGCGGGGTGAGCGCGATGACGGTGTCGCCGCGGCGGACCTCGTGCCCGGCGACGTCGACCGTCACGTCACCGACGTGCAGCACCGTGGCGTCGGTGGCGCTCGGCCGCAGCCGCGTGCGGATGCGGGCGACGAGCTCCTTCGGGTTGAACGGCTTGACGACGTAGTCGTCGGCACCGTTCTCGAGGCCGAGGACGACGTCGGCGGTGTCGCTCTTGGCGGTGAGCATGATGATCGGCGTGCCGCTCTCGGCACGGATGCGCTTGCAGACCTCGATGCCGTCGATGCCCGGGAGCATCACGTCGAGCAGGACGAGGTCCGGCTTCGTGCTGTGGAACGCGTCGACGGCGTCGTTGCCGTCAGCGCTGAACTCGGGTTCGTAGCCCTCCGAGCGGAGGACGATGCCGATCATCTCGGCGAGGGCCTGGTCGTCGTCGACGACGAGGATGCGCGGTGTCATGTGATGTGGACTCCGTGTGGCGTGCGGGTGGTGCCGGGTCGGCACGTGTCCCCACACGATAGCCGAGGCCCCGTCACGCGGCGTTTTCCGCCAGGATGGAGGTGTACCGCGCGTCGCAGCGCGGACCGACACGACGAAGGGGGCCGAGGTCATGTCCGATTGGCAGACGCCTGGCGGTGGTCAGCAGGGGGCCGGGCAGCAGGGCGCCGGGCAGCAGGGCGCGTGGCAGGGACAGCCGGGAGGCCCGCCCCGCTTCTCCGCGCCGCCGCCGCCCGCCCCGGGGCCGGGTCGACCCCCCGGCGGTCGTGCGCCGTCCGGCTCGCGTCCGGTGATCCCCCTGCGGCCGCTCGGGTTCGGTGACGTGCTCGGCGGCGCCTTCACGGTCTTCCGCCGCAACGCCCGCGTCCTGCTGCTCTGGAGCGTGCTGCTGAGCGGCGTGCTCGGGCTGCTCTCCACCCTCGTCAGCACGTTCGGCCAGCAGGCGCTGCAGTCGCGGATGATGACGGCGTTCGACGGCAGCGGTGGTGGCGACACGATCGTCGCGGGCTCGGTGACGCTGTGGATCCTGCTGACGATCGGCCTGCCGTTCCTGGCGTACCTCGGGCGCGGCTTCCTGGTGGCACCGGTCGCCGCGGACACCGGCCAGCGGGTGCTCGGCCGTCGCGCGACCTTCCGGGGGCTCTGGGCGTTGCTCGCCGGGCGGCGGTGGCCGGTCGTCGGGTGGATGTTCGTGCAGATCGGCGCGGGGCTCGTCGTCGGGATCATCGTCGCGGTGGTGTTCTTCGGGTTCTTCGCGGCGCTCGGTGCCGGGGACGCCGGCGCCGGGTGGTTCGTCCTGGCGGTCTTCGTGATGGTGCTCGGCTTCGGTGTCGTGCTGACGTGGCTCGGCATCCGGTTCGCCTTCACCGTGCCGACCATCGCGCTCGAGGGCCGACCGGTCTTCGCCGCCGCCGCGCAGTCGTGGCGGCTCACCCGCGGGGCGTTCTGGCGGACCTTCGGCATCCTGCTGCTCGTGCAGGTGATGTTCGGCGTCGCGGCCTCGATCGCCACGGCGCCGCTCACCATCGGGGCCGTGCTCGTCGGCGGCGTGTTCGACCCGCTCGGGCAGACCGACGCGTCCTCGGGCATCGGTGCGGGCGCCCTCGTCCTGATCGTCATCGGCAGCCTGCTCGCGATCGCGGTGCAGTGCGTCACCGACGTGCTGAGCGCGGCGGTCGTCACCTTCCTGACCATCGACCGGCGGATCCGGACCGAGGCCCTCGACCAGCGCATCGCGTCGCACCTCGACACCGGGCAGCCGGCCGACCCGTTCGCACCGTCCGCGCCGGTCTCCCGACCGCCGTGGCCGCCGCAGCAGTGGGCCGGGCAGCAGCAGCCGCAGCAGTGGCCCGGACAGCCCCCGCAGGCGTGGCCCGGACAGCAGCAGGCGCAGCAGCCCTGGCCCGGACCGCAGCAACCGTGGCCGCAACAACCGCAACACCCGCAGCAGCAGGGGCAGCACCGCCCGCCGGACGGGACCGCATGACCGCGGTCGACCCCGACGAGGCCCGCCGCCTGCTCGAACGCGAACTCGACCGGCCCGCGTACGACGGCGCCCACGTGACGTGGTGGGACCGCGCGTCACGGACGTTCCTGGACTGGCTCGGGTCCCTCCGCGCCGACGGACTCGACTCCCCCGTCGCGGCCCGCACGGCCCTGGTGATCGCGATCGTGGTGCTCGTCGCCGTCGTCGTGCTCGTCGTCGTGGCCCGCGGGCTCCCCCGACGTCGTGCACGCAGCGGCGCGGACGACGCCGGCGGGGTGTTCGACGACGACGACCTCCGGTCCGCCCGGGAACTGCTCGACGCCGCACAGTCCGCGATCCGCCGGGGCGACTGGTCGGCGGCGGTCCTCGACGGCTTCCGGGCGGCCGCCCGCGGCCTCGGCGAGCGCGACCTGGTCCCGGACGTCCCCGGGGCCACCGCACGCACCATCGCCGCCCGCGCAGCCGTGCCCTTCCCCGCCGAGGCCCCGGCGCTCGACGACGCGGCGACGGCCTTCGACGCCGTCCGCTACCTCGGGCTCGACGCCGACGAGGCCACCGCTCGCCGGGTCCTCGACACCGAGCGTGCCGTGCGCCAGGCTCGTCCGGCCAGGTCCTCCGGGCCGGTGGTACCGGCATGACCGCCAGCACCGCCACCGCCGCCGTGCCGCGCACGGGTGCGCCGTCGCCGGACCAGCCAGAGGGCCGCCGGCTCCGGGTCGGCTTCTGGGTCGCGATCGTGCTCGTCGGGCTCGTGCTCGCCGTGCTCACCGCCGTGGTGCAGGGCGCCGAGGGCCCGGACCGCCGGCCGCTCGACCCCACCTCGACCACCGCGAGCGGATCGGCGGCGCTGGTCCGTGTCCTGGAGCAGCGTGGCACCTCCGTCCGGGTGACCGACCGGGCTGACGGGATCGACGGTGGCACGGTGTTCGTCGACGACTCCGACGGCGTCCTCGACCCAGGCGTCGCCGAGCGCATCGCCCGGACCGCCGAGCACGTGGTCCTGGTGGGCGTCGACTCCACGCCGTTCACGTCGTTCGGCCTCGACGTCACCACGGCCACCGCGCCCGAGGGCGACGACACCGTGTCCACCGCGTCCTGTGCGATCCCGGCCGCGGCGTCGGCTGCGCGGGTGTCCACCGCCGGGTACGGCTACACGGTGGACGACCCCGACGCGGACCGCTGCGCGCCGTCCGGCAGCGGCGACGACCGAGCCTGGGGACTCGTCCGCACGGCGACGCCCGGCGGCGACGTCACCCTCGTCGGCACCACGTCGGCGTTCCGCAACGACACGATCACGACCGCCGGGAACGCCGCGCTCGCCCTCGGGCTGCTCGGCTCGGACGACCGCCTCACCTGGTACACGCCGACCGTCGGCGCCCCCGACGCCGCCCCGACCCTCGGCGAGCTCGCGCCGCCGTGGGTGCCGAGCGGCCTCGCGCTGCTCGCCCTGGTGGCCGTCGCCGCCGCGGTGTGGCGGGGCCGACGTCTCGGGCCGCTCGTCGTCGAACGGATGCCCGTCGTGGTGCGCGCCGCCGAGACCACCGAGGGCCGGGCCCGGATGTACGCGCGCACCCACGACCGCACGCACGCCCTGGACACCCTCCGCGTCGCCGCGGTGCGCCGGATCGGCCGGCTGCTCGGACTCCCCCGGTCCGCGCACGTCGACGACGTCGTCCGCGCAGCGGCCCGCGCCACCGGCATCCCGCACGACCGCGTCGGCGCCGTCCTCGTCGGCGGTCCGACCTCCGACGACCGTGCCCTCGTCGACGGCACGAGGGCACTCGACGACCTCGAACGGGCCGTCCGACGATCCACCTCGGGCGACCGTCCCAGCACCGACCAAGACCGACCAGGAGCACGACCGTGACCGACCTGCCAGCTGCCCCCGACCAGCACGTCCCAGCACCGGGCGACCGCGCCCCGCACGACCGGAACCAGCACGACCCCGGGCTCCGCGACGCCTTCGGGCGGGTCCGGGCCGAGGTCGCCAAGGCCGTCGTCGGGCAGGAGGGCGCGGTGTCCGGCATGATCGTCGGACTCCTGGCGCAGGGGCACGTGCTGCTCGAGGGCGTGCCCGGCGTCGCCAAGACCCTGCTCGTCCGCAGCCTGGCCGCCGCGATGTCCCTCGACACGAAGCGGATCCAGTTCACGCCGGACCTGATGCCCGGCGACGTGACCGGTTCGCTCGTGTACGACGCCTCCACCGGCACGTTCCCGTTCCGCGAGGGCCCCGTCTTCACGAACGTGCTGCTCGCCGACGAGGTGAACCGCACACCCCCGAAGACCCAGTCCGCCCTGCTCGAGGCGATGGAGGAACGCCAGGTCAGCGTCGACGGCGACGCCCGGCTGCTGCCCGACCCGTTCTTCGTCGCCGCGACCATGAACCCGATCGAGTTCGAGGGCACCTACACGCTCCCCGAGGCGCAGCTCGACCGCTTCCTGGTGAAGCTGACGCTCGACATCCCGCCGCGCGACGTCGAGTGGCAGGTCCTCCGCCGGCACGCCGACGGCTTCGTGCCGCGGGACGTCCGGTCGGCGGGCATCACCCCCGTGGTCGGCGTCGACGAGGTCCTCGCCGCGCAGCGCGCCGTCCGGGCCGTCGGTGCCCGTGACGACGTGCTGGCGTACATCGTCGACCTCGCCCGCGCCACCCGTCAGGCACCGTCCGTCCGCGTCGGGGTCAGCCCGCGCGGTGCGACGGCCCTGCTCGCCGCCGCGAAGGCCTGGGCGTGGCTCACCGGCTACGACGCCATCACGCCCGACCACGTGCAGGCGATGGCCCTGCCGGTCTGGCGGCACCGGCTCCGGGTGGCCGCCGACGCCGAGCTCGAGGGCGTCGGCGCCGACGGGGTGCTCCAGCAGGTGCTCGAGCAGGTGCGGGTGCCGATCTAGTGGCGGTCTCCGGCCGGTTCGTCGCGCTGCTCGCCGTCGCCATCGTGCCCACCGTGCTGCTCGCCAGCGGGTGGGCCGGCCTGGCGTGGGTCGTCGTCGTGCTGCTCGCCGCGGCCCTCGACGTCCTGCTCGCCGCCGACCTGGCACGCGTGCGGGTCGAACGGCGGATGCCGCGACTGGCCCGTCGGGACAGCACCGCCGACGGCACGCTCGTGCTCGCGAACGACGGCGGGCGGGTGCTCCGGGGCATCGTCCGCGACATGTGGGAGCCCTCGGCCGGACACCGGCCGCGCCGGGTCCGGATGACGGTGCCCGCGGGCGAACGACGGACCGCCCGCATGCGGTTCACCCCGTTCCGCCGCGGTCGACGCCGCACGGCCGGCGTCGCGGTCCGGGCGTTCGGTCCGCTCGGTCTCGCCGCCCGGCAGCGGGTCGTCACGGCGCCGGGCGAACTCGTCGTCACCCCGCCGTTCCGCTCGCGACGGCACCTGCCGTCACGGCTGGCCCGGCTGCGCGAACTCGACGGTGAGACCACCCTGCAGCTCCGCGGCCACGGCACCGAGTTCGACTCGCTGCGCGACTACGTCCGGGGCGATGATGTCCGCTCCATCGACTGGCGAGCGACCGCCCGACGGCAGGACCTCGTGGTCCGCACCTGGCGCCCGGAGCGCGACCGTCGGGTCGTGGTCGTCGTCGACGCCGGACGCGCCGGCGCCGGACGGGTGGCCGACGAACCGCGCCTCGACACCTTCATCGAGTCCGCACTGCTCCTCGGCGCCCTGGCCGCGGCCGCCGGCGACCGGGTCGACCTGGCGGTCCTCGACGACACCGTCCACGACCGTGTGCACGGGGCGACCCGCACCGACGTGGTCCAGCGCTTCGGCGAGGCCCTCGCGATGGCGGAACCCGGACTCGCCGCGACCGACTGGTCCGCCGTGCCGGCGCTCGTCGACTCGATCACGACCTCACGGGCGCTCGTCGTGCTGGCGTCGAGCCTCGACTCGGTCGGTGCCTCCGGCGACCTGCTGGCGGTGCTGCCCCGGCTCACCCGGCGGCACGCCGTCGTGGTGACGAGCATCGAGGACCCGGCGGTGCAGCGGACCGCGCGCGGCGGGGTGGACCCGGCCACGACGATCCGCACCGCGCGGGGCGGACGCGTGCCGGGCCTCCCCACCGGCGCGGAGCGCGACGTGTACCGGCGGGCAGCCGCCGAACGCACCCTGCTCGATGCCGACGGCGTCGCCGACGTCGCACGCCGGAGTGGCGCCGAGGTCGTCCGTGGCGCACCGGAGGACGTCCCACCGCTCGTGGCCGACGCCTACCTGCGCGCGAAGGCGACCGGCCGGCTCTGAGACCGGGCGGACGCTACCCGGCGACCAGCGCGGAGGTGCCGCGCTCGAACTCGTCGAGGTCGCCGCGCTCCCCGGCCCGGTACGCGCGACCGCCGAGCACCCACTGGTACGCCAGGACCGCAGCGAGGGCGATCGTCCCGATGCCGATCTTGACCGGCCACGGCCAGTCCTGACGGGTGACGATGCCCTCGACCAGGCCGGACAGCAGCAGCGTCAGCGTCAGGCCGACCGCGATCGTGATGAGGGCACGGCCGTCCTCGGCGAGGGCCTGCGCGCGGGTCCGGTGCGGCCCCGGAGCGACCCACGACCAGAAGATCATCAGGCCCGCCCCGCCGGCGAGGAAGACCGAGTACAGCTCGAGCTGACCGTGCGGGGCGATGTAGAGGAAGAAGTCGCCCAGGCGGCCCTGCGAGTGCATGATCGCCGCGGAGACCCCGAGCCCGACGGCGTTCTGCATGATCGAGAACGGCACGAAGACGCCCGTGATGCCGAACGCGACCATGGTGGCCGCGATGTAGGCGTTGTTCGTCCACACCTGCGCCGTGAACGCGCCCAGGCCGTGGTCGGAGTAGTAGTCGACGAAGTCCTGCGTGGCGTACTGGCGGAGCGCCTCCGGCGTGCCGAAGGTCGCCGTCGCCCCCGGTGTCGTCGTGATCCAGACGGCCACGATCGCGCCGATCGCGACGGTGGCCAGCGCCACCCAGATCGTCACCCAGCGGATCCGGTACAGCGCCGCGGGCAACTGCCGGGTGAAGAACAGGGCGACCGCGGTGAGCGGGTCGACCGGGGTGCCGGTGAAGCGCAGGCGGGCGCGGTACAGGGTGAGGGACAGCCGGTCGCCGGTCGCGGTGCGGGGTGCGGCGCCGCGGATGCGGGCGAGGTCCGTCGCGGCGGCCTGGTAGCCGGAGACGAGCTGGTCGACGTCGGCACCGGTGGTGTGCCGGGCGCGCGCGAGGCGGTCGAGCTCCTGCCACCGGTCGCGGTGCACCTCGGCGTAGGCGTCCAGGTCCACGTGTTCCCCCTCGTGTCGGCCGACTTCCGACAGAATGATCCCATGTCGAAGCCCCGCACGCCGCGCGACCTCGCCGATGCCCGGTTCTCGCTCGCCCTGGACGAGACCGCCGACGAGCTCGTGGTCGGCGAGGCGGTCGCGCTCGACGTGCAGCCGGCCGGACTCGTCCTGCGGTTGGCGTCGGCGCTCCTCGACGGGGTGTGCCTGCTCGTCCTGTACCTGCTGCTCATGTTCGGGGTGTCCCGGCTGTGGCCGAGCGGCCTCGACGAGGCGTGGGGTGCCGCGCTGAGCATCGCCCTGTTCGTCGCCGTGCTCGTGCTGGTGCCGGCCGCCGTCGAGACGGTGACCCGGGGCCGCAGCGTCGGCCGGTACGCCGTCGGCACGCGGGTCGTCCGGGTCGACGGCGGTGCGATCGGGTTCCGGCACGCGTTCACCCGCGCGCTCGTCGGGCTGTTCGAGCTGTGGATGACGTTCGGGTCGGTGGCACTGCTCGTGGCGTTGTTCGGCAGTCGTCCGCGGCGCCTCGGGGACCTGCTCGCCGGCACCGTCGTGCAGCACGAGCGGCTGCCGAAGCAGCGCGACCCCCAGGTGGTGCTGCCACCCGAGCTGACGGCCTGGGCCACGGTCGCGGACGTCTCGGCGCTGCCGCAGCGACTCGAGAACCGGCTCGGCGCGTTCTTCCGCGGGGCCGCCGTGATGCGCCCCGAACTCCGCGAGTCCGCCGCCCGTGCGCTGGCCGCGGACGTCGCACCCTTCGCCCACCCGGTGCCGCCGGTGCCCGCCGAGGTGTTCCTCGCCGGGGTGGTCGTGCTGCGCCGTGGGCGGGACGTGCAGGCGCTGCGCTCCCGCGTCGGGTTGCTCACCGAGGCTGGAGCGTCGGCGTCGGCGCGGCCCCCGGGCTTCCCGCGCTAGCGCGCTG
Source organism: Curtobacterium sp. PhB25 (assembly GCF_004365375.1). Taxonomy (NCBI): domain Bacteria; kingdom Bacillati; phylum Actinomycetota; class Actinomycetes; order Micrococcales; family Microbacteriaceae; genus Curtobacterium; species Curtobacterium sp. PhB25. Next base: position 72,632 of record NZ_SODR01000011.1, read on the forward strand.
CGCGCGCCCGGCTCCTGCCGAACGACACCTCCCGCACGGAACCAGGTTCCGGACACAACACCGCGACATCACGCGGTGCTGTGTCCGGAACCTGGTTCCGCGGGGCCGCAGCGCGCCGCCGGCCGCCCGACCGGCTCAGTACCGGTAGTGCTCGGGCTTGAAGGGGCCCTCGACCGGCACGCCGATGTACGCCGCCTGCTCCGGGCGCAGCGTCGTCAACTCCACCCCGAGGGCGTCGAGGTGCAAGCGCGCGACCTTCTCGTCCAGGTGCTTCGGCAGCACGTAGACACCGGTCGGGTACTCGTCACGACGGGTGTGCAGCTCGATCTGCGCCAGGACCTGGTTCGTGAACGAGTTGCTCATCACGAACGACGGGTGCCCGGTGGCGTTGCCGAGGTTCATCAGCCGCCCCTCGGACAGCACCAGGATCGAGCGGCCCGTCGGCAGGCGCCACTCGTGCACCTGCGGCTTGATCTCGACCTTCTCCACGCCGGGCAGCGACTCGAGCCCGGCCATGTCGATCTCGTTGTCGAAGTGGCCGACGTTGGCGACGATCGCCAGGTGCTTCAGCCCGAGCATCTCGTCGACGCCCACGACGCCGAGGTTGCCCGTGCACGTGATGACCATGTCGACGGTCTCGATGACGTCGGCCAGACGGGCCACCTGGTAGCCGTCCATCGCGGCCTGCAGCGCGCAGATCGGGTCGACCTCGCTGACGATGACGCGGGCGCCCTGGCCGCGCAGTGCCTCCGCCGCACCCTTGCCGACGTCGCCGTACCCGACCACGAACGCGACCTTGCCGCCCATCAGGACGTCGGTCGCACGGTTCAGACCGTCGGGAAGGGAGTGGCGGATGCCGTACTTGTTGTCGAACTTCGACTTCGTCACGGAGTCGTTCACGTTGATCGCGGGGAACCGCAGCTGTCCGTTGCGCGACAGCTCGTACAGGCGGTGCACGCCCGTGGTGGTCTCCTCGGTGACGCCCTCGATGTCCGCGGCGATGCGGGTCCAGCGGTCGGAGGACGTCTCGAGCGACGCCGCGACGGTGTCGAGCACGATCTTCCACTCGGCACTCGCATCGGCAGCGGCGACCGGGGCAGCACCGGCAGCTTCGGCGTCGGCTCCGGTGTGCACGAGCATGGTGGCGTCACCGCCGTCGTCCAGGATCAGGTTCGGACCGGCCCACTCGGCTCCGACGGCAGCGGCCTCGGCGGTCCAGTCGAAGATGCGGCTGGTGCACCACCAGTACTCCTCGAGCGTCTCGCCCTTCCACGCGAACACGGGGACGCCGGCTGGTGCGTCCGGCGTGCCGGTCGGGCCGACCGCGATCGCCGCGGCGGCTTCGTCCTGCGTGGAGAAGATGTTGCAGCTCGCCCACCGCACCTGCGCACCGAGGGCGACGAGCGTCTCGATCAGGACGGCCGTCTGCACCGTCATGTGCAGCGACCCGGCGATGCGCGCACCGGCCAGCGGCTGCGACGCACCGAACTCCTCGCGCAGGGCCATCAGGCCCGGCATCTCGTTCTCGGCGAGGCGGATCTGGTGACGGCCCGCCTCGGCGAGCGAGAGGTCGGCGACGCGGTACGGTGCTGCGGTCTGGGCTTCGGTGGGCATGCCCATCAGTCTTCCATGCCGGGAGGCGCGGGTCCCCAGCCGACGTCGGTCACGTTCCACGGGCCTCCCGTCCACCGCCGCTGGTGCGTCGCGGACGCGAGCCGTCAGTCGGTCTCGCGCTGCAGCGGCTCGCGCCGCACCACCTGCCAGCCGCGCGGGACGCGCAGGCCGGCCGCGTGCCGGGCGCAGAGGTCGTAGCCGTGCGGTTCGACCCGCGTGGAGAGCGGCCCGACGACGACCATGGAGTCCCCGTAGTCGTATGTCAGGGTCGCCGAAGCGCTCGCGGCGCACGCGACCTTGCTGCAGATCCTCACGTCCATGTCGTCAGGGAGCCTAGCGGAGCGCGCACGAGCGACCGGAGCGACCGGGAGTGACGACGGCACGCGTACGATGTGGGGATGCGTCGCAAGCCCCGCCTCGTCACTCCGGTCGACCGCGGTCGAGGCCGGTCCCGGCACGGACGCGGCGGGCGGTCGAGCGTGACCGGTCCCGAGCTCGCACCGATCACCACCCGCGCCGAGGCCTTCGACCGCATCGTCGGCGACAGCGCCCACTACCTGATCGGGCTCTGGCCCGACGAGCTGTCGGGCGTGGTGTTCCAGGTGGCCGACATGCCGACCGACGCCACCCTGCCCGACGCGATGCCCCGCTGGCGCATCGACCGCGACACCCGCAGGGTCACCGTGTTCCGGATCCCCGTCGAGCGGGTGAACCGCAGCCCCGAGAAGGACGACGCGGACCGGCGGATCATCATCGAGACGGCCGTGTTCCGCGCCGTCGGCGAGCTGATCGGCAAGGACCCGTGGGACCTGGCGCCGGACCGCTACCGCCACTGGTGACGACGCGGCACCCGGGGGCACCGCACCGACGTCACCGTCAGGGGTAGACGCGGACCGGCGTGGACACCTGGGTGGACGGTCGGACCGGGAAGCCGGCGATGCCGTCGTCCCCGCGGTAGGTCACGCCCACCACGACCCCTTCGGCGCCGGAGATCGAGAGCTGCTTCGCGGTCTGCACGGGCATGGTGGCGGTGGCACCCGACAGCACCCTGATGGTGCGCTTCTCGTCGCCGGAGCGGATCGTGATTGAACGGTCCTCACGCGTCGGGTTCACGAAGTTCATGCGGACGCCCTCCCCCGGTGCCACCGCGGTGATGACCTGGTCACCCAGGGGCTCGGCCGAGGCGAACCAACCGAGGTCACTGTTGCCGTCAGCCGTCGGTGAGGTCGTGCGGGCACCGGCGACGACGGGCTGCGTCGACGTGACGGTGAACGAGTAGCGGCCGTCCGGGAAGTCGTCGAGCGCGACGTCGGTCACGACCCCGGGCTCGGCGGTGGCGTTCACGGTCGTGCCGCCGCCGTCCGCCGTGCTGATGCCGAGCGTGACGCGTGCCGACTCGGTACCGGGGACGAACAGCCGGACGACGGGGGCTGCGTCCGCCGTGTCGTCACCGCGCTGTGCCTCCTGCGCGCCGGCGAGCACGACGCCGGGGATGACCTGCGACCGCGAGGGGGCGGCGCCGCCGGAGACGATGTCGTAGCCACCGGGGGTGAGCGTGCGGACGACGGTCTCCTGCATGTGGGCGACGATCTGCCCGCCCGAGGACGACACGTGCACGACGGTGGATCCCTGGTCGGACACGAAGCCGGACAGCGGGACGACCTTCTGGGTGTTCGGGGCGACGACGATGCCGGTCGTGCCGGGGGCGCTGACCGTGCCGGTGCCGTCGTAGATCGCCAGGTCGACGGTGGCGTTCACGTCGGTCGGGTTCGACAGGGTGACGAGGCTGGTGCGCCCGGTCTCGGTCGAGCCGCCGACGAGCCAGGTCGACTGCGAGGGGTCGTCGCACGACGCCGCGCCGGCTCCGACCAGGTCGCCGCTGGAAACGCTCTGGTAGCTGCTGCCCGCGACCTGCGGTGTCGTGTCGCCCGCGGGGGCGGTGAGCAGGCGCGGGTCGCTGCCGCCGGTGGACGACGGGTCGAGCGAGGTCCGCTCGACGGTCGAACCGGTCGTCGCCGTGGCCACGGTCGCCGCCCCGACGGTGCTCGCCTGGGTGGCGTCGTTGCCGGAGTCGTCGGACAGCCGCAGGGCGCTGCCGGCGCAGACGCGCTCGGCGTCGGCGGGCACCGGGGTGACGGTCCGGCCGGCCGGGCGACCCGGTTCGGCCGCGGTGCCGTAAGCGTGCGCGGCCGTGACGGCGCCGGCAGCGACGACGACGGCGATCGCGGTCGCGGTGCCGCGGACGACCCAGCGTCGGACGGAGCGGGTGGTGGTGCTCATTCGTCGCGCTCCTCGTCGAAGGTGGTCGCGGGTTCCTCGGCCTCGATGACGTTCGAGGTGGCGCGGCGACGGCGCGGGGCCGTCGGCACGGCGAGCAGGGCGGCCGCACCGAACACCACGCCGAGCACGACCAGGTACAGGACGTGCGTGGCACGGGCGGCGGCGGACCCGGTGGTGGTCCGGTCGACGTCGCCCTCGTAGTGGAACAGCTGGCCGTTCGTGGTCTCACCGATGCTCGTGAAGAGCGCGTTCTGCCCGATCGCGCCAGCGGCACGGTCGTGCACGGTCTGCGCCTCGGGGTCGTCACCGGGGTCGTCGAGCAGGACGAAGCTGATGCCGAGTTCCTGCAGTGCCGGCCGGGGGTCGTAGCCGCTGCGGCTCGCCAGGTTGCCGGCGAGCGTCGTCAGCCGGGCGCCGGAGTCGCTCAACCGCAGGGCGGTGGCGTCGAGGGTCGACTGGTCGTCGAGGGTGGCACCCTGGCCGCGTTCGAGCGCGACCGCGAGCGACCCGTCGTCCTGCGGCACCACGACGAGCGTGCCGACGTCGGGGTTCGCCTGCGCCTCGGCGTTCACGTACGCGCTGAGCACCCGGCCGGTGGTCGGCTGGATGGCGGCGTTGCCGAGGTAGAACGCGGCGAAGGCGGGGGCCACCGCGACACCGGCGAGCACCGTCGCGACGAGTCCCGTGACCGGTGCGGCCTTGGGCAGCACGTCGATCCCGATGCAGGCAGCGACCACGATCGCGAGCCAGTACACCGACAGCCCGCTGCCCGGCCACACGATGGTGGTGGTCGACCCGACGCCGGTGACGGTCACGTGGGTGGCGGCGAACGCGGTGCCGAAGCCCAGCAGTGCGACGACGAGCGCCGAGCCGGCGACGGCCCAGCGGTGTCCGAGCATCGCGCCGATCGCCGCGGCGGCGATCGGGACGGCCAGGACGGCCATCACGATCGGCAGCCACGTGCCGACGGCGGCGAGCCCGGACGTGGCGGGCAGCCACCCGCTCCAGTCCGGCAGCGGCTGACCGATGGCCAGCTGCAGCGCGGACGGCGCACGCGTGGCGGACGGGACGCCGGGGTCCGCGAAGACGGCGAGGACGTTGCCGCGTGCGACCTGGGCGAGGACGAGCGGCAGGAAGAGCACCGCGGTCGGCACCGGGATGAAGGCCCGACGGTGTGCACGGCGCCACCCGACGACGAGCGCGACGAGCCACCCGATCAGCAGGACCGGCAGCAACGACGGCGCCGAGGCCGCCACGACCGCGAACAGCAGCGAAGCGCCCGAGGCCCAGGCCCACGAGCGGTGCGCCTCGAGCACGGCGACGAACAGCCACGGCAGCACCAGGTGCGCGATGACGGCGCCGAGGTGGCCCGTCGTGACCGCGCCGACGAGCGAGGGCGCGATGGCGTACAGCGCGGCACCGATCACCGGCACCCACTTGCGTGTGGTGACCTTGCGGACCGCGAACCAGGCGCCGAGGGCGGAGACCGGGAACGCGACGAGCATCACGAGCACGACGGACGTCGAGGGCGACCAGAACACGATCGACCCGAGGACCGCCAGCACGGCGGCGAACGGGTCGGACGGCCCGGTGAACCCGGTGCCGAGCGAGTGCCAGCCGTACCCGACGTTCTGCCAGAGCTGCCCGACACTCGTGCTGAGGGGCAGCAGGCCGCCGCCGGTCAGCGCCGGTGAGCCGAGCAGGGGGTAGAGCGTGACGACGCTCAGGACGGCCGCGGCCAGCACGACCCAGATCCCGCCGTCGCCGAGGAACGACGCCCGCGCGATCGGGGCGTCCTCGACCCGGGCGAGTTCGACGTCGCGCGAGGTGGTGCGGTGCTCGTGCACCCGACGCCAGCTGACCCGGAGCGGTTCGACGGCGGCCCAACCGAGCTTCTTCGTGCGGGCGAGGTTCCTGCGCGCCCGACCGGTGCCTCCGCCGAAGGCCACCGCGAACGCCGCGGCGAGCTCGGGGACGACGGCCGCGGGGTGCTTGGCGACGAGGTGGCCGACCGCCCGGCCGAGCGCGAAGGGGACGAGGGTGAGCCAGTGCAGCCAGAGCAGTCCGCCCGGCGCGTAGGTCATCCGGCGGTGCAGCTGCGCCTGCCGGTGCATGCGGACACGGCGGGCCTCGGAGACGCGCTTGCGGCCGAACTCCTCGACCGGACCGGCGGTGGTGACCTTCGCCTCGGGGACCACGGCGACGCGGTGCCCGGCCAGGCGCACCCGGACGCAGAAGTCGAGGGCGGCGTCGACGTCGGGCAGCGCCGGGTCGAAGCCGGCGAGCTCGGTCCACACCGAGCGGCGCACGAGCATGCCGCCGGCGGCGACGCCGAGCACGTCGGTGTGCCGGTCGTGCTGGCCCTGGTCGAGCTCGTCCTGCACGAGACCGATCGATCGGCCGAAGCGCGTCATGCTCTCGCCGAACGCGCGGATGAGCGAGGGGTCGTCGTCGGCGACGAGCTTCGGGCCGGCCACGACCACGGACGGCGCGATCTCGACGGCGGAGAGCAGGTCGGCGAGCGCGGTCGGCGACGGCGCGTTGTCGTGCCCGAGCAGCCACAGCCACTCGTCGACGGGCTCGTCCACGACGGCGGGCGGGGCCTCGCGCTCCCCGCGGGCGACGGCCTCGCCGAAGGGGCGTCCGGCCGGCAGGCGCAGGAGTTCGGCGGACCCGCCGAAGGACAGGCCCGCGGTGGAGCCGTCGGTCGATCCGACGTCGACGACCACCAGGTTCTCGGGGTGGCGGGTCTGGGCCGCGAGTGCGTCCAGGGTCCGGTCGAGGTGGGCCGCTCCGTTGGCGGCGACGAGGATCGCGGTGACTCTGGGCTGCATGACGGGCGTCACTCTACGGTCTGGAGGCACGGCGTCCGCTGCGGCCGGCGGCGCGCCGTGAACCTGCGCGGCCGAGCGGTCACGGCGCGCCAGCGCCGTGCGAGGTCGCGCCGAGGAGCCTGCGACGAGGATTCGGGACCGCACGGTGTGCGCCGGGCGCGCACCGTGCCTCCTGGACGGCTACGCGCGCTTGCGCAACTTGCGACGCTCGCGCTCCGACAGGCCGCCCCAGATACCGAAGCGTTCGTCGTTCTCGAGTGCGTACTCGAGGCACTGCGCCCGGACCTCGCACGACGTGCAGATCTTCTTCGCTTCGCGCGTGGAGCCGCCCTTCTCGGGGAAGAACGCCTCCGGGTCGGTCTGTGCGCACAGCGAGTCGACCTGCCACGCGAGCGGGTTCTCCTCGTCGTCCGTCTCCGGCCGTCGAACACCCGGGACGCCGAGCGCCACGGGGTCGACGTGCCAGTCCTCCGGAACTCCGGCGTGGAAGTCGGAACCGTTCACCCTGATCACCCCTGACGTCTCGATAACGGGACCACAACGATTGAAGTCGTTGCCTGTAATTACAGCGGTGTCATTCGCCTGAGTCAAGTCGCGGATCATAGAAGGCACTGACCGCTTCGGCGTGTCATGTCCCCCGTCTGGGCGTGTCGCGCCCGGTCTGTCGGGGTTTCGGGGGACAACTGACACGTCCTCAGCCGCTACGAGGCGCTGCGGCGGGCCTCCCACGCACTCGTGACCATCTCGTCCAGGGTGTGGCGCATCGCCCAGTCGAGATCGCGCGTGGCGGCCTCGCCGGTGGCCACGATGCGCGCCGGGTCGCCGGGGCGGCGGGGCGCGATCTCCGGGTCGAAGGCGATCCCGGTGCCCTTCGCCATGGCGTCCATGATCTGCCGGACGCTCACACCGTCGCCGCTGCCGAGGTTGTACGCCTGTTCGAGCGACTCCCCCGCCTCGAGCTTCTGCGCCGCGACGGCGTGCGAGTGCGCGAGGTCGGCGACGTGGATGTAGTCACGGACGCAGGTGCCGTCCTCGGTGGCGTAGTCGTCGCCGTTGATGCGCGGCGTGCGGCCGGCCAGCAGGGCGTCGAACACGAGCGGGAACAGGTTGTGCGGGCTGGCGTCGTACAGGTCGGGTTCGCCGGAGCCGACGACGTTGAAGTAGCGGAGCGAGGTCGTCGTGAAGCCCGCGGCGACCTCCATGTCGCGCAGCAGCCACTCGCCGATGAGCTTCGACTCGCCGTACGGGGACTCTGGTGCCTTCGGGGTCGACTCCACGACGACGTCGACGTCCGGGGTGCCGTAGACCGCGGCGCTCGACGAGAAGACGGCCTTCGTGACGCCGTTCTCGGCCATCGCACGGAGCAGCGTCGCCATGCCGGTGACGTTCTGCTCGTAGGTGTGCAGCGGACGCTCGACGGAGACGCCGGCGTACTTGAAGCCCGCGACGTGCACCACGCCGGTGACGTCGTGCTCGCGCAGGGTGCGGGCGACCAACTCGCCGTCCAGGATCGTGCCCTCGACGAACGGCACGTCGTCCGGCACGAAGGCTCGGAAGCCGCTCGAGAGGTCGTCGAACGCGACCGTGTCGATGCCGGCCGAGCGCAGTGCTCGGACGACGTGGGACCCGATGTACCCGGCACCGCCGGTGACCAGCCAACTCATGGTCGCCACGCTAGCGGACGCACGGTGCACCCCGGTCGCGGCGTGCGGGACCGCGCCAGCGGGTGCGGCTCCGCGCTACCGACCGGTCGCGATGAAGACCGTGGACGTCACGCCGTTCGACGAGTCGGCCTCGACCGTGACGTCGCCCTCGTCCGGTGTGATGAAGCAGGACTCGCCCTTGCGGAGCAACGTGGCGGACGTCGCGCCGACGAGCGTCACGACGCCCTCGGTGCAGATCGCGATCGACGGGCCGGCCAGCGGAGCCACCCCGCCGGTGCTCAGGCCGACCGGTCGTCCGTCGCCGTCGACCCGCAGCAGCGCGAACCCGACGTCCTCTGGTGCGAAGCGGTCCACGCCGGGAGCCAGGCGCTCGGGCTCGAAGACCGGTGCCGGGTAGGCCGTGAAGTCGAGCACGTGCAGGAGTTCGGGGACGTCGACGTGCTTCGGCGTCAGTCCCCCGCGCAGCACGTTGTCGGACGGCGCCATCAGCTCGATGCCGAGGCCGTCCAGGTAGGCGTGGATGTTGCCGGCGGGCAGGTACATCGCCTGTCCCGCGGTGAGCGTCACCCGGTGCATGAGCAGGGAGACGACGATGCCGGGGTCGCCCGGCCAGCTCGTCGCCAGGTCGCGGACCGTCGCCGTGTTCGGGGTGAGCAGGTCGTCGTCGAGGGCGACGGCGAGGTCGCTCGCGGCCTGCACGACGGCGAGCGCGGAGTCGTCGGCCGTCTCGAGCCACCGCACGGTGTCCTCGAGGCCGTGCTGCAAGTGCACCTCGAGCGGGCCGAGCCGACCGCTGCCGGCATCGAGCACGCGGACCTCGGCCAGGGTCTCCTCGACCGGCCGGAAGCCGCTCAGGGCCTCGAACCGCTCGCTCAGCGCGACGACGAGCTCGGGCTTCGGGAACGGGTCCTTGTAGTTGCGCGCCGGGTCGTCGATCGCGATGCCCTCGCGCTCCTCGCGCGCGAAGCCGGCCTCGGCCTGCTCCGGCGTCGGGTGCGCCTGCAGCGACAGGGGCGCCGCCGCTGCGAGCACCTTCAGCAGGAACGGCAGGCCGGTGCGGTCGCCGCCCAGGGCGTCCTGCGGCTCGGCGGCGATCCAGTCGAGCAGTGTGTCGGCACCGCCGACCATCGCCGGGTTGACGACCACGCTCGGGCTGCCCGGGTGGGCGCCGAGCCAGAGCTCTGCCTGCGGGGCGCCGGTGACGGTGCGACCGAGGAGCTCCGGGATCGCGGTGACCGAGCCCCAGGCGTAGTCGCGGGGGGTGTTCGTGATGCCGAGGAACATGGGCGAGAGCCTACCGGCGGGATCCGGGGACTCCGGTGGCCCGCTGCCGCCGGTAGCCTGACGTCGTGACGAACACCTGGCCGCTGGCACGCGGGACCGTACCCGAGCGCGAGGCGTTCGCCTTCGGTGCGACCACGATCTTCGTGCTGTTCGCCGGGGACGCCGTCCCGAACACCCTCACCTGGGTCGGAGCAGGCGTCCTGTGGGCGCTCGTCGCCGCCTGGGGCATCACGATCCTGGTCCGGGCGAAGCCGCCGCTCGTGCGCTCCCCCTGGCCGCTCTGGGCCTTCCTGGGGTGGTGCCTGCTGTCCGTCGTCTGGTCGCACTGGTGGTTCGCCACGATCTCGAGCCTGACCGTGCAGGTGATCTGCGCTGCCGTGGCCTTCACGATCGCGTCCACCCTGACCTGGCGCCGGATCCTCGACGCCCTCAGCCTCGCGCTCCGCTGGGTGCTGCTGCTCTCGATCCTGTTCGAGGCCGTCGTCGCGGTGTTCGTGCGGCACCCCATCGCGCCGATCTGGACCGACTACGGCGACGCCGACATCCCGGACGCCTTCTACTTCTCACGCGCCGAGCTCTTCACCGGTGGCCGCATCCAGGGCCTGCCGGGCAACGCGAACCTGCTGGCGATGGTCGCGCTGCTCGTCGCGATCGTCGTCGTGCTGCAGCTCGCCGAGGGTCGGATGCGCCGGCAGCGGGCCACCGGCTGGCTCGTGGTCGCCGTCCTCGGGTTCGTCCTGACCCGCTCCTCCACGGTCATCGCAGCCGCGCTGGTCGTCGCCGTCGTCGCCCTGGTCGCCGTGTGGATGCGCCGGGTCCCGACCGAGCGACGCACCCCGCGCTACCTGCTGCTCGCGGTCGGCGCGGTCGTCGTCGCCGGCGCGGCGTTCGTGCTGCGCGGTCCGGTCTCGGAGCTGCTCGGCAAGGGGTCGGACGCGACCGGCCGCGGCGAGATCTGGGCGAAGGTGCTCGGTCTGATCGACCAGCACGCCGTCGTCGGCTGGGGCTGGATCGGGTACTGGTGGCCCGGCATCCCCACCCTGGCCGACCTGGCGCACCGCAAGGGCGTCACGTACCTGCAGGCGCACGACGCCTACCTCGACGTCTGGATGCAGACCGGCATCATCGGCCTCGTCCTGTTCCTGCTGTACGTCGTCACGACGCTGTCGCGCTCGTGGGCGTGCGCGACCCGGATCGGCTACGACGCCGCACTCCGTCCGCGCACGTTCGACCCGGTGTCGCTCCTGCCGCTGCTCGTCGTCGTCGCGCTGCTCGTGCAGTCCGTCGCGGAGTCGCGGCTGCTCTACCAGGGGAACTGGGTGCTCTTCGCGCTCATCGCCATCAAGACCCGGATCGTCCTGACCGGCGAGGAACCGACGTCGACCGGCGACGGCCCGCGCACCCCGCCCGCGAAGCGCGAGTTCCGCTGGGCCACCACGCGCTGATCGTCAGCGGCCCGCAGTCAGCGGTCCCGCGTCAGCGGAACAGCCACGCGCACGCGACCGGTGACGACCACGGGTTCGACCGTACCCGCACGACCTCGAGCGTCGGGTCGGCGCGACACGCCTCGGCGGCCGCGGGCAGCTGCTCCGCCCACACCGGCCCGTCGCTGCGCCGGGTGTCCGCCGGCGCGACGTGCAGGACGGCCGACGCGACGACGGCGGCGACCACGCACCAGGCGGCCAGCGCCCCGACGAGGCGACCCGTGCCTCCCGTCCGCTGCGCGACACGCGACCACCGGTCGGTGTCCACCAGCGCGGCGGCGGCGACCACCGCGGCGCTGACGAGCAGCAGGCCGGACGCGGCTGCGTACCGCTGCGGCGGGATCGCCGCCATGGCGGCCGTGGGGTTCGCCCACGGCTGCCCGGCACCGTCGTTCGCCAGCAGCGCCGCCCACCACACGGCACCGGACGCGACCGTCAGCGCGACGACCATCCACCGGGAGCGGGCCGGCCCGACGACGACACCGGCGACGAGGACCAGCACCAGTGCGCTGACGGGCACGAGGACCGGCGCCCAGCCGTGCTCGACGACCGTGGAGACCACGACGCCGAGGTGCGGGTCCCACGCGCCGGCGACGGGCCGGAGCAGGAACCCGGCGAGCACGTCGTGGAACGCGGGAGCGCCGGGGGTCAGGTCGCGCGGGTGGGTGAGCGTCGTGACGACCTGCACGACGGCCCCGGCGAGCGCCGCGACCGTGACGGGCAGCGGGAGCAGGCGCGCACGGCGAGACCCGTCGCCCCCAGGACGACGCAGCGGCCACGCGAGCAGGAGCAGCGGCGTGAACAGGATCGTCTGCGGTTCCGTGAGGACCGCGAGTCCGGCGACGACGGCGAGCCCGACGGCTCCCCACCAGGTCCGGCTGCGGTGCGCGAAGACCCACGGCACCAGCACGAGCAGGTACCAGTGCAGGTTGGCGGCGTTCCCGCTGATCTCGTACGGCGCGAGCGGCAGCACGACGGGCACCGCGGCGAGCACGAGGCGGAACGGCCACGGTCGGACCACGTCGCGGGACAGGACGAAGACCAGCGCGCACACGGCCCCGACCACCAGGCAGGACGACAGCGAGACGACCTGGGCGTACCGCGCGGTCGGCAGCGCGTACCCGAGGTCGACCACCATCCGGGGCAGCAGGTGCACGTACCCGGCGTACGGGTGCAGCAGGGTGTCCACGGGGCCGAGGGCGATGCGCTCCCGCAGGAAGACCCCGCCGTCCTCGGCCCAGACGGTGTTCCGGGGCACGGGGCCGAGCCGGTACCAGGCGAGCGCGGCGGCGGCGAAGCCGATGACGACCGCGACCAGCGGCAGGCCGGCGGCCCTCCGCAGGGGGTCCATTGCAGTGAAGCTAGGTCAGCATCGCGCATCGTCGATGACGCCACACCGCGGATCGTCGATACAGCCGTTCCGCGATGCGGGCGACTCGTCACAAGGTCGTACGCCAAGATGGACGCGTGACGGACGGCCGGGTGAGCAGACACGTGCTCGGGCGCCGGTACCTCTCCGCCTGGATCGGCTTCTCGGCCGGTGGACGGTTCAGCCAGGCGCTCGCGACGGTCATCGTGCTGTTCGGGTTCGGGCAGCCGACCGTCCAGGCCCTCGTCGGCAGGTCGGGCACGTGGGCCGTGCTCGTGACGCTGTTCGTCCTCGCCGGGCTGAGCCTGCTCGGGCAGCGGTACCGGATCGAGTGGCACGGCGTGCTGCCCCTGTCGCTGCTGGCGTTCGTCGGGTACTGCGCGTTGAGCGTGCTCTGGAGCGAGTACTCGTGGGTCGCCCTGCGCGGCCTGGTGCAGACGGTGTGCTTCATCGGGCTCGGGCTCTACCTGGCGCTCGGGCGGGACCTGGTGCAGGTGATCCGGGCGTCGGGTGACGCGTTCCGGATCCTGCTCGTCGTCGCCCTCGGCCTCGAGGTCCTGTCCGGACTGGTGCTCGACGTCCCGCTGCCGGCCTTCGGGATCCGCGGCGACATCGCCTACGGCGGCCCGATCCAGGGCATCGGCGGCACCCGCAACTTCATGGGGTTCATCGCCGCGATGGCCCTGGTCACCTTCGTCGTCGAGTTCCTCACCCGCTCGGTCACCATGTGGCGGGCGATCGGCTCCACCGCCCTCGCCGTCATCGCGCTGATGCTCGTGCAGTCCCCCATCACCGGCCTCGCGATGATCGCCCTCGCCGTCACCGCGCTGGCCCTCTGGTCGCTCAGGCACGCACGGCCCGCCACCAGACCGGTGGTCAACGGCGTCCTCGGCGGCGCGGTCCTGCTCACCCTGGTGGTGGCCGTGTTCGCCCGGCACCGGCTGCTCGCCGAGATCGGTGCGGCCGGCGGCACGGCGACGCGCATCGACCTGTGGTCGCAGATCCGCGTCCTGACCGAGCGCTACCCGATCCAGGGCTGGGGGTGGGTCGGGACGTGGCCGACCGAGCCGGTCGTGCCGTACGTCACGCTCATCGACCCGTCCGGCGCGCGGTTCACGTCCGGCCTCAACGCGTTCGTCGACGCGTGGCTGCAGCTCGGGGTGGCCGGCACGATCATCCTGGGGATCGCCGCGCTGCTGGCCTTCGCACGGGCATGGGTCACGGCGACGACGTTCCCCGGGGTGGCCTACGTGTGGCCGGCCGCGGTGCTGGTGCTGCTCGCGGTGACGAGCACGGCGGAGAGCTACCTGCTGCACGGTGCGGGTCTGATGTTCTTCGTGACGGTGCTCGTGATCGCGGCGCGGCGGCGCTCGTGGCGCCGGCACCTGCCGCGGGCGTAGGTGCCGCGGGGGCGCGCAGGCACGGCGTGTGACGCACTTCGTGAGCAGGAATGGTCGAGTCCGCCGCGGCGACCCGACCATTTCTGCTCACGAAGCGCCAGCCACCGCCGCCGCCATGCCTGCTCGTGCGCAGGCCGCCGAGGTTCCACGACATGCCGCCCGTGTGTCGCCGAGGTTCCACGGAACGGCGGTGGGAGCGCCGAGGTTCCGAGATCTCGGAACCTCGGGGGCGCACACGGGGGCGGGGGGGGGGGGCGCGCGGGCGGGCGCGGGCGTGCGTGCGGGGGCAGCGCGGCGCGAGCGCTACGGGCGCGTGCGACGACCCAGGCGGCGCTGCAGGCCCCACTGCGTGACGCGGAGCATCGCCTCGACGACGATGGACCGGCTCATCTTCGAGACCCCGTGCACGCGGTCTCGGAACCGGATCGGCACCTCGACGATGCGGCCGCCCAGGGCGTCCACGCGCAGCGTCATGTCGACCTGGAAGCAGTACCCCTTCGAGTCGATCGAGCCGAGGTCCATCCGCACGATCGCGTCGGAACGGTAGACGCGGTACCCGGCGGTGATGTCCCGCACGTGGATCCCGAGCACCAACCGCGCGTACGTGTTCGCGCCGCGGCTCAGGGCCTGGCGACGGAGCGGCCAGTCGACGACCGACCCACCGGGCACCCAGCGCGACCCGATCGCGAGCAGCACGTCGTCCGACGAGGTGACCGCGTCGATGAGCGCCGGCAGCCGGTCGGCCGGGTGCGAGCCGTCGGCGTCCATCTCGACCAGCAGCGGGTACCCGCGCTCCAGGCCCCACCGGAACCCGGCGACGTAGGCCGTGCCGAGCCCGAGCTTGCCCGACCGCTGCAGCAGGTGCACCCGGTCGTCGTCGGCCGCGATGGACCGCACGATGTCGCCGGTGCCGTCCGGGCTGCCGTCGTCGATGACGAGCAGGTGGGCACCGGGCGACGCCGTCAGGATCGCGTCGGCGATGGCTCGGATGTTCTCAGCCTCGTCGTACGTCGGGACGATGACGAGGGCCGTGGTCTCGGCTGGGTTCACCGGTTGCCGAGGCGTCGCTTGATCTTCCCCGCGACGCTGCGCGGGCCCTCGGTGCGGAAGTAGTGCACCGCACGCCCGACGTCGTAGCGGACGCCTGAGAGCTTCTTGCGGTCCGGCACGCGCACGCGCATCGTGTGGGGCGCGAGCTTCGTGCTGGTGTCCCGCACCGACTTGTCCGCCGCGCGGATCGGGTTCCGGCAGAACTCGACGAGCGGTGCCAGGACGTTCTCCCACGTGAACTGCTCGCGCACGCGGTCGACGTTGGCGATGAACTGGGCGCGGGCCTTCTTGTCGAAGAGCGCGGTCTCGAGCGCCGTGGCCAGGCCGTCGACGTCCTGCTCGTGCACCGCGACGCCGAGCTGCTGCTCGGCGACCAGGTCACCGAAGGAGTCGCCGGCCGTCGTGACGATCGGCAGGCGCGCCCACAGGTAGTCGAGGATGCGGGTGCGGAACGAGAACGTGGTCTCGAGGTGCTCGTAGTGCGTCGAGACGCCGGCGTCGGCCTCGAGCAGGTAGGCACCGCGTTCCTCGTACGGGATCCACGAGTCGTTGAAGAACACGTGCTTCCCGGTCAGACCGAGGGCGTCGGCCTCGGCGCGGACCTTCGCGACGATGTCCATCTCGGGCACGTCGGGGTTCGGGTGCTGCACGCCCATGAAGAAGAGCTTCACCGACGGGCGACGGGCGGCGAGCTGGGCGATCGAGCGGACCAGGGTGATCGGGTCGAACCAGTCGTAGATGCCACCGCCCCAGACGACGAGCTTGTCGTTCTTGCCGATGCCCGGTACGACGCCCTTGACCCGCGGCTGGTCGTGCACCGGCGGGGTCGAGGACAGCCCGAACGGCACGACGCCGATGAGCGAGCGGAGGTCGGCGTCGCGCGAGTACGTGCGGGCGTTCACCCGGCCGGAACCGGCGAGCTGGCCGAGCCAGAACATGCGCTGGCGCTCCGAGGCGCAGATGAAGTAGTCGCCGAGCTCGAGCTGGTGGTTGAGCGTGTCCGAGGCGTCGAGGATCTGACGGTTCCACTGGTCGACGTCGTCGCTGCGGCCCTGCTCGAGCTGCTCGAGGTGCAGCGGGTCGTACACGTCGACGACCAGGATCTTGCTCGTCGACTCGAGCACCGGGAACAGCCGGAGCGCGTGGCCCTGCACGATGATGACGTCGGCCCAGCCCTCGTGCTCGACCATCTGGCGGGGGTGGCGGTGCGGCACGGTGACGACGTCGTACGACGGGTCGATCTGCGACGAGCGGGTCAGGCTGACCACGCGCACGTCGTGCTCGGACGCGAGCTGCTTCGCCATCTGGGTGGCGCGGATCGCGGGACCGGCCATCTTCGCGCCGATCGAGTCGCCCGTGATGATGAGGATGCGACGACGGGTGCCGACCTCGAGCACACCGAGGGAGTGCACGATCTTGTCGTAGCCGGCAAGGTAGTTCTCGATCGGGTACGCGGGCTCGTCGCGGTTGCCGAACAGGCGCAGGAGCTCGCGGTCGCTGCGGACACGCGTGGCCTGGATCGCGCGGCGCGACTCGGTCATCGACGGCAGCTGCTCGACGAACTGGTCGACGCCGTAGATGCCGGCCATGCTCGTCTTCGGCACCGGGATGGTGGGGACGCTGTCGTCGCCGGGGTTCCGCAGGTCGAGCTCCGTGGAGTCGAGCTCCCCGCGGCCCACGGCACGGCGGACGGCGAGCGCCAGCGAGCCGGGCAGGGCTGCGGCGAGCTGCTCGTCGCCGAGGTTCTTGTACAGCGTGAAGAGGGCGTTCCGCTCGAGCAGGTAGGTCTCGCGGAAGTCGCCGAACTTGTTCATCGACGCGTGGTGCTTGTGGAACGCGACCGACTTCGGCTGGTACCGGAAGCGCCAGCCGAGCAGGTTGAGCCGCCAGCCGAGGTCGACGTCCTCGTAGAACATGAAGTAGCGGTCGTCGAAGCCGTCGAGCTGCTCGAAGAGCTCGGCGCGGATGAACATCGCGGCGCCGGTGCCGAACAGGACGTCGGTCTCGCTCTCCCAGCGGCCGGTGTCCGGTGACCCGGCGAAGGGCTTGTAGCCCATGCCGTACCAGGTCATCGCGGCCTCGGTGAAGTCGATGTTGACGCCCTCCCAATCGAGGACCTTCGACGCCACGGCACCGATGTCGGCGCCGGACGCGAACGTGGCCATCGCCTCGCGCACCCACCCGGTGTCGGGACGGGCGTCGTTGTTGAGGAACGCGACGACCTCACCGGAGGACTTCTCGACGCCGAGGTTGCACCCGCCGGTGAAGCCGAGGTTGGCGGCCGCGTCGATCAGGGTGAAGTCGAGGTCGGAGGCCTGCAGCCGGCCGAGGTGCTCCGGACCGGAGCCGTTCTCGACGACGATCACCTCGAGCTTGTCCTGCGGCCAGTCCTGCTTGCGGAGTTCCGCGATGCTCGTCAGGGTGTCGTCCGTGCCCTTGTAGTTCACGAGGATGACGGACACGACTCCCGGCTTGCGCTCTGTCACGCGAGTTCCTCCAGCAGCTGCCGCGCACGGCGCGGATCGGTGGCTCGGCCCACGGGGTGCCGCGAGCCGATGACACCATACAAGGCGCGCCCCGCCACTCCCCTGTGGCCGTCGCCGATTCGTGCAGAATGGGCCGCGTGACTGCCGCAGTGATCCCGAACACTCCCCTGTCCTCGCCCCTCGCACCGGAGTACGCGGCCATCGCGGCCGGTGCGCACGCCGAGGGGCCGCGCGGCACCGTCCGGTTCGCCGTGTCGACCGCCGACCCGACCGAGGGCAAGGGCGACCTGTTCGTCGCACTCGGGCTCGCACGGGCGCTCCGTGCCGAGGGCTGGGGCGTCGCGATGTGGCCGCTCGAGCACTGGGGAGAAGCGGTCCCCGCCGACACCGCCGTCGTGGTCAGCATGATCGAGTCGTTCGTCCCCGGGTACGTCCCCGCCGGCACCGCCCTGGTCGCGTGGGTGCGGAACTGGACCGCGAAGTGGGCGGCCCTGCCCTACCTCGGTGAGTTCGACGCGGTGTGGACGTCGTCCGGCATCGCCCGCGACGCCGTCGCCGCGCAGTACGACGGTCCGGTCGAGGTCGTCCCGATCGGTGTCGACCTGGACCTGTTCACCGACGAGCGACCGCACGAGGCCGGCACGACCACGGCCGCCACGGCGTCCGAGCGCACGGACCGTGCCGTCACGACCGTCAACTTCTGGGGCGTGCGCCGCCGCGTGCAGGACGTGCTCGCCGAGGTCGCCCCGGCCGAGCCGATCGTGTGGTTCGCCGCGAACGTCGACCACGTCGAGGCCACGGCCGGCGTCGAGCTCCGGCCCGCGGTGTCCTACTTCGCGCTGCCCGAGGTGTACCGCGCCGCCGGCTTCGTCGTCGACGACGTGATCGCCCCGGCCGCCGAGTACGGCACTCTGAACTCCCGCCTGTACGAGGCGCTCGCGTCCGGGGCGCTGCCGGTGACGGACTGCGCGCTCGGCCTGGACGAGCTCGGCCTGTCCGACGTGCCGGTCTTCGACGACGCCGCGTCGCTCGAGCGGGTGCTCGCGATGCCCCGCGCCGAGCGCACGGCTCTGACGGACCGACTCCGTGCCGTGGTGGTCGAGCGACACTCGTTCCGCGCGCGCGCCGAGCAGGTCGGCCCGGTCCTGGACGCGGCCGTGGCGATCGCCTCGGGTCGGTCCGGCGAGCGGAACGCGTTCCTGCGCTGGGCGACCGCGCAGCGCGAGGTCCTGCGGCAGGCCGAGCACGACCGTGACGTCCACCTGTCCGGGGTGCAGGACATCAACCGGCGGCTCGTCGCGTCGGAGCAGCAGGTCGGCGCGTACGACACCGCCCGTCGCCAGGCCGAGGCGGAGCGCGACCAGATCGCGGCGCGGTTCGCGGGCCTCACCCGCTCCCCCGAGTACCGGTTGCTGCACGGCGTGGGCCTGATGGCCCGGCGCGTGCGCCGCTGACGTGGGACCAGCACCGACGGTCAGCGCGCCCACTTCGTGAGCAGGAATGGTCGGGTCCGTCCACCGGACCCGACCATTGCTGCTCACGATCCGCCGCCGTGGGCGCGACCGCAGAACGGACGGGAGGCCCGTGGCGGATCCGCCACGGGCCTCCCGTCCGTCTCGGCGACCGTCTACTGCACGGTCACCGTCTTCGTCCCGAAGCTCTTGTACGTCCCGCTCGGCAGGTCCTGGTAGTAGACCCGCACGGTGTGCGTGCCGGGCTTCAGCCCGGTGAGCACCCGCGACAGCCCGACGTCCGAACCCCAGTTCGGGTAGTTCTTCTGCACGTCGGTGCGGGTCGCGTTCACCGTGCCGGGGGTGATCGCGACGCCGTCCAGGTGCATCTTGTACTTGACCGGGTCCCACACGTCGGGGTCGATCGCCCAGCCCTTGACGGTGATGGTCCCCTTGCCTCCGGTGACGGAGTCGTACGACCCCTTCACCGACCCGGTGTTGCCGGTCTTGCCCGTCGCGGGCGGGTCGATGACGGTGAAGGACTTCGTGCCGAAGCTCTTGTACGTCCCGCTCGGCAGGTCCTGGAAGTACACGCGGACGGTGTGCGTGCCCGCGCTCAGACCGGTGAGCTGCACGGACAGGCCGACGTCGGAGCCCCAACCCGGGTGGACCGCCTCGACGTCGGTGCGCTTGGCGTTCACCACGCCCGGGTCGATCGCGACGCCGTCCAGGTGCATCTTGTACTTGACCGGGTCCCACACGTCGGGGTCGATCGCCCAGCCCTTGACCGTCGCGCTGTAGACGCCGCCGGTCACCGACTCGTACGAGCCCGTCACCGCGCCGGTCTTGCCGGTCTTGCCGGTGGTGCCGGACGACGGGGCCGTG
Source organism: Curtobacterium sp. PhB25 (assembly GCF_004365375.1). Classification (NCBI taxonomy): domain Bacteria; kingdom Bacillati; phylum Actinomycetota; class Actinomycetes; order Micrococcales; family Microbacteriaceae; genus Curtobacterium; species Curtobacterium sp. PhB25. The sequence goes on from NZ_SODR01000011.1 coordinate 92,433, forward strand.
GCCGACGTCACCTTCACGGTCTTCGTGCCGAAGCTCTTGTAGGTGCCGCTCGGCAGGTCCTGGAAGTAGACCCGCACGGTGTGGTTGCCGGCGCTCAGCCCGGTCAGGCGGAGTGCCAGGCCGACGTCGGAGCCCCAGGACGGGTGCTTCGCCTCGACGTCGGTGCGGGTGGCGTTCGCGGTGCCGCTGTTCGTGCTGACGCCGTCGACGTGGACCTTGTACTTGACGGGGTCCCAGACGTCCGGGTCGATCGCCCACGCGCGCACCGTGGCCGTGCCGGCGCCGCCGGTGACGGAGTCGTACGTCCCGCGGAGTGCTCCGGTCTTGCCGGTCTTGCCGGTGGTGGGGGCACTGACGGTGACGGACTTCGACGCGACCTTGACGTAGCCGGTGCCGGGCTTGTCCTGCGTGTAGAGCGCCACGGTGCGGGTGCCCGGTGTGATGCCGCCGATCGTCTTCGAGAACCCGAGGGTGCTGCCGACGCCCTTGTAGACCTTGGCGACGTCGGTGCGGGTGCGGTCGGTGGTGCCGGTCGCCTTGCTGACGCCGTCGACCAGGATCTTCCACGGGGCGGGCTTCGCCGAGTCGGGGTCGAGGGCCCAGCCGGTCGCGGTGATCGTGCCGGCGCTGCCGGTAACGGTGTCGAGTGCACCCTTCGGGGCTGCGCTCACGACCGTGCGGGTGTAGCAGCCGAGCAGCGTGTTGCTGCCCTTGCCCTGGTTGATGGCGTAGGTGCACACCGAGTGCTTGCCGACGCTCAGCCCGGTCAGCTCGGTCGAGAACCCGTGCTTGAGGTTGTTCGCGCCGAGGGTGGCGGACAGGTCGGGGCGGTTCACGTTCGCGGTGACGGTCTTCGCCCCGGCCCCGTCGACGTAGAACGCGACGCGGAGCGCGCTCGTGGTGTCCGGGTCGACGGCCCAGCCACTGACCGTGATCGACGAGGTCGAGCTCGGCGTGACCGCGTCGACGTTGCCGTACGGGTTGCCACCGCCGGTCGCCGAGCCGAACCAGTCGGTGTACATGCGCCAGAAGTTGCGGTTGCCGTACGCCGAGCAGCCGTCACCGGTGCCGTAGAGGTTCGACATCGCGGCGGTGTTCGGGGTGTACGGGGTGTAGATGTACAGCCCCGCGGTCGCCTGGTTCTGGATGTAGACGGACTTGCGACCGCAGGCCGCGTTCGGGTTGAGGAGGATCGAGTTGGTCCGACCCGCCTGGTACGCCCACGAGGTCGGCGACGACTGGTAGCGCTTGAACTGGAGCGCGGCGGCGTAGACCTGCTGACCGAAGCCGAAGTACGCCGGGTCGCACGGGGCGGTGTCCGGGCACGCGAAGCCGGTGGCGTGCAGGTACATGTAGGACGTCGGCGAGGACGTCGTGACGATGCCCTGCTCCTTCTGCAGGAGCACGAGGAGCACCTTCTGGCTGATGCCGCACGCGGCGCCGACCTGGGCGATCATCGTCGCGGCGGACTTGGTGCCGCCGGCGATGGCGCTGCACCGGCCGGAGACGGCGCCGATCGCGCTCATCTTCTGCGAGAAGTCCTTCAGGCAGGCGGGTCCGCTCGACGACTTCCGGCAGTTCGGGGCGACGCTCGTCAGGAACGACTGCACGGAGGCGGCGTTCATCGCCGAGCCGTTGTAGAAGTTGGCGTCGCTGATGATGTTGCCCGGGTCGAAGTCGCCGGCGACGGCGGCCGAGGCGGACTCGGTCGTGGTCTGCTCGGACAGGATCGTGCCGAAGGTCAGCCCGCTGACGGCGACGGCGAGTGCCGCGACGATCGCGAGGGAGGTCCGGAAGGGTCGGCGACGGCGCCCGTCCGACTCGGTCTGGATGGAACGCATCACGGCACCTCCGCCGGCATCGGGTCGGACGTCGTCGACGCGGAGCCGACGGCGTAGGTCAGGGTGACGGACCAGGTGCCGCTGGGGACCTGGGCCGCGGGGAACGCGACCTGCGCGCAGTTGACCGAGGAAGCACTCGCCTGCGCCGCGCTCGTGGCGGTGCGCGTGACGCTCCCCTTCTTCGCGGTGAACGTGCAGGTCCCGCTGGTGTCGGTGGTGCCGGAGACGAGTCCGCCGGCTTGCAGCGACTTCGAGGCCGTGTCCCAGCCGCTGTAGGTGACGACGGCGGTCGCCGGGAAGTCCGACGGGTCGGTGTCCGGCTCGTTGGTCGAGCCGCTCCCCGGGAAGGCACCGGGGGTGTCGTCGTCCGAGGCGGTGGGGTCGTCGGTGGCTTCGGACGCGGGCGACGACGCGGTGCCGGTGGGCTGCGTGGTCGCCGGGTCGTCGGCGGTCGGGGTCGGACTCGCGGTGCGGGTCGCTGACGCGGACGGCGACGGGGTGGCGTCGTCGCCACCACCGGAACAACCGGCCAAGAGAACACTGAGGGCACCGACCACCGCGAACGCAGCGATCGGCCTGGATGCGAGGAGCATGCTGACGGGCCGTCCTGTGGATGTTGACAAGGGTCCGGGTTGCGACAACGGTAACCCCAAAGTGAAGGTTGAGGGTTGGATCGGTCCGGAATCACCCCCGCTCGGGGTGCACGACGGCCGTCGCCCATCCCTGCCGCGCGGGCCCGGTGAGTATGCTGTTCCGGTCCTGCCCCCACGAACGAAGAGACGTATGGTCGATCAAGCCCGCATGGCGGCGCTCGCGAAGGAACCCCTCGTCGTGATCGGCGCTCCGACGAGCGCCTTCCGCGGAACCTGGCGAGAGCTGCGCGACGTCTTCCGGCAGCGCGAGATGCTCGGGATGCTCATCCGACGCGACCTCAAGGCGCGGTACAAGGACTCGGCGCTCGGGTTCGTGTGGACGCTGGTGCGCCCCCTGACCCAGCTGCTCATCTACTACTTCGTCATCGGCAAGGTCCTCGGCGCCGCCAACGGCATCGACAACTTCGCGATCTACGTCTTCACCGGCCTGACCGCCTACACGCTCTTCAGCGAGATCGTCGCCGGGTCGACCGGCTCGATCGTCGGCAACTCCGGGCTGATCAAGAAGGTCTACGTCCCGCGCGAGGTCTTCCCGCTCGCCAGCGTCGGCGCGGCCCTGGTCAACTTCACCATCCAGTTCGCGATCCTGCTCGCCGCGACCGTGGTCATCGGCGTCTTCCCGTTCCACGAGGGGCTCGTCTACCTGATCCCGTCGCTCGCGGTGATCCTCGTCTACGGCGCGGCCATCGGCCTGGTGCTGTCCGCGCTCAACGTGTACCTGCGCGACGTGCAGTTCGTCATCGACGTCGGCCTGATGGTGCTGCTCTGGGCCTCGCCGATCGTGTACTCGTACTCGCGGGTGGTCGCCACCGTGAACACCGACTGGCTCATCACCGCCTACACGAACAACCCCCTGACGCTGGCCGTGCTCGGCATGCAGAACGCGATCTGGCTGCACGACCCGGCCGACGTCACGTACCCGGACCACCTGATGCTGCGCCTCGGCATCGCGTTCGTCATCGGTGTCCTCTGCCTCCTCGGCGCGCAGCGGGTGTTCTCCCGTCTGCAGGGCAACTTCGCGCAGGAGCTGTAGACCATGGCCATCAGCACCCCCGTCGCCCCGACGCCCACCGAGGGCACCGCCGAGCGCCCGGACGTCATCGTCATCGACCACGTCCGCAAGCGCTTCACGGTCCGCAAGGACAACACCCTGCGCGAGCGCATCGTCACGCTCGGTCGCGCCGGCCGCAAGCACCGCCAGGACTTCTGGGCCCTCGACGACGTCACCGTGTCGATCCAGGCCGGCTCCACGGTCGGCCTCATCGGCCAGAACGGCTCCGGCAAGTCGACCCTGCTCAAGGCCATCGGCGGCATCATCCAGCCGACCTCCGGCACGGTGGCCCGCCGCGGTCGCCTCGCTGCCCTGCTCGAGCTCGGCGCCGGCTTCCACCCCGACCTGTCCGGGCGCGAGAACGTCTACCTCAACGCGTCGCTGCTCGGGCTGAGCCGCAAGCAGACCGACGAGAAGTTCGACGACATCCTGGCGTTCTCGGGGATCGGCGACTTCATCGACACCCAGGTGAAGTTCTACTCATCCGGCATGTACGTGCGACTCGCCTTCGCCGTGGCCGTGCACACCGACCCCGACGTCTTGCTCGTCGACGAGGTGCTGGCCGTCGGCGACGAGGCGTTCCAGCGCAAGTGCCTCGACCGCATCCGCACCTTCCAAGAGGCGGGCAAGACGATCATCATCGTCACGCACTCGCTCAGCCAGGTGCAGGAGATGTGCGACCGGGTGGTGCTGCTCAACAAGGGCAAGGTGCTGCACGACGGCGATCCCGTCCAGGCCGTGAGCATGTTCCGCGAGGTCCTCGAGGAACGCCGCCAGGGCGAGCTCAGCACCGACGTCGCCGTCGGCCGCGGCAAGGTCCTCGGCGCGAGCGTGCACGTCGACGGCAAGGAGCCCCGCGCCGAGGTCATGCCCGGCGACGACCTCGTCGTGGACATGGAGTTCGAGCACCTGGACGGCATCGCCGACTGGGAGGCCGCGGTGCAGATCAACAACGCCGGCGGCCAGGTCGTGTACGGCACCACCACCGGCATCATGGGCCTCGAACTGCAGCCGCTGCACGGTCGCCGGAAGCTCCGCCTGCGGATCGCCGACACCGCGTTCGGCACCGGCAAGTACTTCATCAACGTGTCGATGATGGACTCCGCCGGCCGCCACCTGCACGACATGCCGGAGTGCGACTCGTTCGAGGTGCCCGGGTTCGAGAACGCCGTGGGCACGGTCTACGCGCAGCCCTCGATCGAGGAGCTGGACTGAGCCCGACCGACGACGGCACCGACGTCCGGACCCCGGGTGTCCCGCGCACCGCGGTCGTCGTCGTCAACTGGGAACGCGCCGACCTGACGATCGCGGCCGTCCGCGCCGTGCTCGCCGAGGGCGCGGCCGACCAGGTGGTCGTCGTCGACAACGGCTCGTCGGACGACTCCGTCGCCGTCCTCCGCCGCGAGCTGCCCGACGTCGACGTGGTCGCGCGGGAGCACAACGGCGGGTTCGCGGCCGGCGCCAACACCGGCATCCGGCACGCGGACGCCGAGGTCGTCGTGCTGCTCAACAACGACGCGGTCCCCGCGCCGGGCTTCGTCGCGGCGCTCCGCGACCACCTGGCGCAGGCGCGGCCCGAGGTCGCGGCCGTGACGGGCCGCATCGTGCTCGCCGGACGCTGGACGAGCCTCCCGGTCGGCGCGACGCCAGCACCCGGCCAGCGCGTGCTGCAGGGCCACGACGGCCGTCTGTGGACGCCGTCGCCCGACGGCGAGGTGCGCCTCAACTCGACCGGCGTGCGCGTCGACCGCGACGGCAACGGCATGGACCGCGACTGGTTCGCGCCCGTCGACCGGGTCGCGGACGTCGACGTCTTCGGGTTCTCCGGTGGGGCCTCCGCCCTGCGGCGGAGCGCCCTCGACGACGTCGGCCTGCTCGACGAGTCGCTCTTCATGTACTACGAGGACACCGAGCTCGCGTGGCGACTCCGCCGACGCGGCTGGCGCGTGGAACACGCGGCCGACGCGGTCGTCGAGCACGACCACTCGGCGTCGTCCGGGGTGCAGAGCGACCTGTTCCTCTTCCGCAACGCGCGGAACCGGATGGTCGTCGCGCTCTGGCACGCGCCGTGGGGCACCGTCCTGCGGGCGAGCGCCCGGACCCTCTTCCGCGGCCTGCGCGGACTGCTCACTGCTCCCACCCGACGGGAGGCCCGGCTCGTCCTGGCAGCGTTCGCGGACGTCGTCGGGGCGCTCCCGTCGCACCTCGCGCGGCGGCTCCGCGAGTCGCGGCGCGCGTCCGTCCCGCGCCGCAGCGTGGACCCGGGCGCATGAGCGCGGAGGGCTATCCTGGTCACTCCCCCGCCGACGGACCCGACCGTGGCGCCCCCGTTCGGAAGGACCCTCGCGTGCCGCAGCTCACCGTCCTCGTCGACGGGACCGCGGTACCGCGTGCACTCGGCGGTGTGGGCCGCTACGTCGAGGGGGTCGTGTCGCACCTGACCGACCCGGGGCTCGACGTCCACCTGGTGGTCCGACCCGTGCACGCTCCGCACTTCGCCGCCGTCGCGCCGCACGCGACCGTGCACACCGCGCCGGGCTGGACCGACTCGGTGCCGCTCCGGTTCCTGTGGGAGCAGACGGGGCTGCCGGCGCTCGGCCGACGACTCGGCGCGCAGGTGCTGCACTCCCCGCACTACACGTTCCCGCTCGGCTGGCGCGGCGGATCCGTCGTCACCCTGCACGACGCCACGTTCTTCTCGAACCCCGAGTGGCACTCCCGCCTGAAGCGGACGTTCTTCACCTGGTGGAGCCGCCGGTCCCTGCGCTCCCGCCCGGTCGTCATCGTGCCGAGCGCGGCCACCGCGACCGAGGCCGCACGGGTCGTGACCGGCATCCGCGCCGACGTCCGGGTCGCACCGCTCGGCGTCGACCGTGCCGTGTTCCACGAGCCGTCCACCGCCGAGGTCGAGGACGCCCGGATCGCCGCGACGCTGCCCGAGGGTGCGCCCTGGATCGCGTTCCTCGGCACGATCGAACCGCGGAAGAACGTCACCGCGCTGCTCGATGCCTACGCCGCGGTGCGTTCCGCGCGCGCGGACGCCCCGTGGCTCGTGCTGTCCGGAGCGCGGGGCTGGGACGAGTCCGCGATCGCCCGGCTCGACGCGCTGCAGCCGGACGACCACGTGATCGAGGCCGGCTACCTGCCCCTCGAGGACCTGGCAGGCTACCTCGGCGGCGCGGAGTTCGTCGTCTACCCGTCGCTCGGCGAGGGCTTCGGGCTGCCGGTGGTCGAGGCGATGGCGTCCGGCGCCTGCGTCCTGACCACCCGGCGGCTGTCACTGCCCGAGGTCGGCGGTGACGCAGCGGTGTACACCGAGCCGTCCGCCTCCGCACTGGCGTCCGCGATGACGGGGCTGCTCGACGATCCGTCGCTCGTCGCGTCGCACCGGGCGGCCGCGCTGGCCCGGGCCGCCTCGTTCACATGGGAGGCCACGGCAGCCGTGCACGTCGAGGCCTACTCGGCCGTGGCCCGGGACGCGCGGGCCGGGGGTACCCGGTGATCCGCGTCGCCGTGCTGACGGTCACCTACAACACCGGCGAGACCATCCGGCCGTTCCTGGCGAGCGTCGCGGCGGCGTCCTCGGAGCCGGTCGCCGTCGTGATCGCCGACAACGGGTCCGCCGACATCGACGCACTGCGGGCGATCGGTGAGTCCTACGGTGCCGTCGTGGTGTCATCGGGGGGCAACCGTGGCTACGGCGGGGGCATCGACGCCGCACTGAGCGCCCTCGACGACGTCCTGCCCGACGTCCGCCCCGAGTTCCTGCTCGTCACGAACCCCGACGTCGTGCTCGCACCCGGCTCGATCGACGAACTCGTCCGCGCCGCCGACCGGCTGCCGTCCGGCGGGTCGTTCGGGCCGCGGATCCTCGACGAGCAGGGCGAGACGTACCCGTCCGCGCGCCAGCTGCCGTCGCTCCGGACCGGGCTCGGCCACGCGGCGTTCTCGCGGTTCTGGCCCGCCAACCCGTGGAGCCAGCGGTACTGGTCCACCACGCAGGTCGTCGAGCGCGAGGCCGGCTGGCTGTCCGGCGCGTGCTTCCTCATCCGGACGTCGGTGTTCCGCGAGCTCGGCGGGTTCGACGAGTCGTACTTCATGTACTTCGAGGACGTCGACCTGGGCCAGCGCGTCGGTCGCTCCGGTCGCGCGAACGTGTACGTGCCGACGGCCGTGGTCACCCACACCGGGGCGCACTCGACGTCGTCCAACCGGCGCCGGATGGAGATCGAGCACCACCGCAGCGCGTACCGGTTCCTGTCGCGGAAGTACCGGGCGTGGTGGCTCTGGCCGCTGCGCGTCGCCCTGCACGCGGGCCTCTCCGCCCGCGCCCGCTGGGTCACACGCAAGTAGCCCGGTCGGGGTCTTTGCGCGCGGGGTTCTGCCATCGCGCCCCCGCACGGTCGTGGGGGCCCCCCCCCCCCCGGGGCCCCCCCCCCCCCCGCGCCCGGCCCCGCGGGGGCCCGGGGGGGGGCCCCCGGCGGGCGGGGGGCGCCCAAACCCAGGGCCCCGGAGCCCCCGGGGGGGGCGGC
>NZ_SODR01000012.1:0-47480 GCF_004365375.1 Curtobacterium sp. PhB25
ATCCGCTGCCCGGGGAAGAACCGTGGCGGACAAGATCCCCGGGTAAACCCAGTGACCGTCTCAGCCGTTCCGTTCTCCGCCGCCGTGGCAACGAGAGGTAACACTACACAGGCTCCGGGGGCCTCGCCAACCGTGGTTCCTCCCGGGCGTGTCGGCCCGGGAGTCCCCGTCGGCGGCGTGGCTACTCCGCTGCAGCGAGCTGCCCGCAGGCCCCGTCGATCTCCTTGCCGCGGGTGTCGCGCAGGGTCGTCGGGATGCCCGCGGCGTTGAGCCGGCGGACGAACTCGTCCTGCACGTGCACCTCGGACGAGGTCCACACGGAGCCCGGCGTCGGGTTGAGCGGGATCGGGTTGACGTGCACCCAGCCCTTGCCGCGCTTGTTGAGCTTCTCGGCGAGCAGGTCCGCGCGCCAGGCGTGGTCGTTCATGTCCTTGATGAGCGCGTACTCGATCGAGACCCGGCGGCCCGTCTTGACGTAGTAGTTGTGCGCGGCGTCGATCGCCTCGTCGGCCTTCCAGCGCGAGTTCACCGGGATGAGCTCGTCGCGGAGCTCGTCATCAGGGGCGTGCAGCGACAGCGCGAAGGTCACCGGGATGTTCTCGTCCGCCAGCTTGAGGATCGCGGGGACCAGCCCGACCGTCGAGATCGTGATGCCACGGGCACTCATCCCGAGGCCGTTCGGCTGCGGCGCGACCATCAGCCGCACGGCGTCCATCACCCGCTTGTAGTTGGCGAGCGGCTCCCCCATGCCCATGAACACGATGTTCGTGACGCGCTCGGCGTCGACGCGGTCCTTGCCGCCCTTGCGGGGATCGCCCCCGAGCTCGCCCGCGGCGATGGCCGCGTTGGCCCGGACGATCTGCTCGATGATCTCGGCGGTGGACATGTTGCGGGTCAGCCCCGCCTGGCCGGTGGCGCAGAACGGGCAGTTCATGCCGCAGCCGGCCTGCGACGAGACGCAGAGCGTGATGCGACCCGGGTACCGCATGAGCACCGACTCGACCAGGGCGCCGTCGTGCAGCTTCCACAGGAACTTGATCGTGTCGCCGTTGTCCGTCGCCAGCCGCCGGGTCTCGGTCAGCAGGGGCGGCAGCATCCCGGCGACGAGCTGCTCGCGCTGGGCGGCCGGCAGGTCGGTCATCTTGTCCGGGTCGGACGTGTAGTGCGTGAAGTAGTGGGTCGCGAGCTGCTTCGCGCGGAAGCCCGGCAGCCCGAGTTCCTTGACGCGGGCCTCGCGCTCCTCGGCCGTCAGGTCGGCGAGGTGCACGGGCGGCTTGCCGCGCTTCGGCGACGCGAACTGCAGCAGCGGACGGCCGTCGGTGTCGGTCGCCTGCTTCCAGCCCTCGGTGCGCGGGCGCACCTGCGGACGAGCAGACTGCTGCTGTTCGAACGGGGTACGGGTGTCGGAAGCCATCAGGCCAGGATACGGGAGGCCCGTGACACGTCGGTGCCGGACCCTCCGGTGGCCGGGATGGTCACCGTCGACGGCCCCGCCTGCGTCGGATCAGCTGCCGGCGGGCAGCAGGCGCGCGAAGTGGTGCGCGGCCGAGTACATCGGCACGATGTCGACGACCTCGCCCGGGTGCGGTGCCTGCAGCACGAGTCCCTGGCCGAGGTACAGCCCGACGTGGTCCTCGTCGTCGTACACGACCATGTCGCCGGGCAGCGCCTCGGACTCGGGGATCGTCGTCGCCGCGGCGTCCTGCGTCGGGACGTAGTGCACGAGCGGGATGCCGACCGCCGCGTACGCGACCATCGTCAGGCCGGAGCAGTCGATGCCCTCGTGGCTCGCGCCGCCCTCGACGTACGGGTCCCCCATGTACTGCAGGGCGGTCTCGACGATGGTGGCGCGGTCGCCGCCGACGGACAGCGCCGCCGACAGGGCCGACTGCGCCTGGGCCGTCGTCACCCCGAAGCGCAGGTCGAGCGTCGGGTACGAGACGACCGTGGTCGTGGTGGTCATGCCGTCGGTCGTGACGACGGGGACCTTGACGTCGTGCGCCACGGTGAAGGTCTGCGCGGCCTGCGAGGTCGTCGTGCCCTGCTGCGTGTCGACCGGGGTCGCCGCGTTCGCCGGCACGGCCAGGGTCAGGCTCGAGGTCACGGCGATCGCGGGCGCGAGCAGGATCGCGGCACGCTTGGCGTTCGCGGTGCGGCGGATGTGCCGCGGGTCGACGGCCCGCTCGGCACGCAGGACGGCCTTCCGGCTCAGGACGGCCGCACCGGCGCTCGAAGCGACCGGGAGCGGACGCGGCTGCATCCGGACGGTGCGGGTCGGCTTCGGGTGCTCCACGAACGTGGCCCGGGCAGCAGCGGGACCGAGGGCCGAGCGACGACCACGGGGACGGGACAGCTGCGGCTGCGGAGACGCCGGAGCGGGTTCCACCGCGGTGTGCGGGGTCCCTCGCGAGGGCTGTCGGTCTTCGGCTGCTGCAGGCAGGGCGTGGCGTCCCATGGGTCCTTCCGGGTCGGGACCGCTGGGCGATCCGGAAAGTAACGTATTGGTCACGGGGCGGATCGAGGCTGGGCAGTCCCGGAGTGTTCCTGCGGCTCGTCACAGGAACGGGCGGTCCTCGCAGGTCGCTCAGATGCGGCGGATCCGCGCCCAGGGGCCTGAAGACCCGGCCTCAGACGGACGCGACCCGCATGACGGCGGCGATCCGGGCCTCCCGGTCGGACGACAGGCGGTCGAGGCGAGCCGCCAGCGCCACGACGGACGCGTCCACCGGGGCGTCCCCCGAGATGTCCCCCGGCACCGGGACGCCGGCGCGGACCGCGAGCGGCAGCACGCCGGCCCAGACGGCGTGGTCCTCACCGTCGTCCGCGGCCTCGCCGTTGCCCTGGAACCGGACCTTCACGCTCGCGCGGTCGAGGGGCAGCTGCAGGACCTGGGTGGCGCGGACCTCCTTCGGGGTCATCTCGCGGACCTCGTCGCGGCGGCCGGGCATGAGGTGGTCGGAGACCTGCCAGAGCGCCTCGGTGCGAAGTTCAGGCGGCACGACCGTCGCGGCGCCCGCGATCATCGCGCTGCGGTAGTTCGCCGAGCTGTCGAAGGTCGAACGGGCGAACACGAGCCCGTCCAGGTGCGTGACCGTCGCTGCGACCTGCACGCCGGTGGCACCTGCTTCGAGGAAGAGGCCGCCGCCGGTCGATCCGTGCAGCAGCAGGACCGGGCCGGCGCCGAGGTCGCCGACGCCGCACAGGAAGGGCAGCACGATCGGGTGGCCGCCGCGGACGAACCCGACGTGGGCGAGGTGGGCCTCGGCGAGGATCGCCCGGAGGACGGCGGGGTCGTCGGACTGGCGCTCGCGGATGCGTCGGACGCGCAGGTCGGGGCCGTCGACGGGGTTCGGGGTGCTCATGCGGGCCACGCTAGGTTCGACAGTGGTCCGGTGCGTGGACCAGATCGAGGTGATCGTGGTGGACCAGTCCGGCAAGACCGCAGGGGTCGTCGAGCGCATCCGGCGAATGGTCCACGACGGCACGCTGCGCGAGGGCGATCCGCTGCCCTCGACCCGGGCGTTGGCCGCCGAGCTCGGCGTCGCACGCGGAACGGTCGTCGCCGCCTACGACCAGCTCGACGGCGAGGGCTGGATCCGGACGCGGCACGGTGCCGTGGCGCGGGTCGTCGCGTCGGCTGGCACAGGCGACGTGGCGAGCATGGGCGGCCGGGGCGGCGCCGTTGGGGACTTGCTGCCAGCGTCGGACCCGGGTGCGACGGCGATGGCCGCCGCCCGGACCATCGACTGCCGCCCCGGGGTCCCCGCCGTCACCGCGATCGCGCAGCGGGACTGGCGCGCGGCCTGGCGGGCGGCGGCCGACGCCCCACTGCGGAACGCGGTCGCGGACCCCCTCGGCACCGTGGAGCTGCGAGCGCAGGTGGTCGCGCAGCTCGGCCTGAGTCGCGGATTCGCGCCGTCGGTCGACCGGGTGCTGCTGACCGCGGGGACCTCCGAGGCGTTGTCGCTCGTCACCGAGGCGCTCCGCGTGCACCTCGGTCGCGCACCCGTGTTCGCGGTCGAGGACCCGGGGTACCGGACCGGTCAGCGTGCGGTGCTGAGCGCGGGCGGGACCGTGGTCGGCATCCCGCTCGACGACGACGGGATGGACCTCGACGCCCTGACCGCCGCATCGCCGGTCGACGTCGTGCTCGTCACACCGACGCACCAGTACCCGCTCGGTTCGGTGATGCCGGTGGCGCGACGGCAGCGGCTGCTCGCCTGGGCTGCGGCGACGGGCACGCTCGTGGTCGAGGACGACTACGACTCCGAGTTCCGGCACCGCGGCAGCCCCGTGCCCGCACTCGCGGCGCTCGATGCCGAGGGGGTGGTGCTGCACGTCGGCGGGTTCTCGAAGACGCTCGACCCGCGGCTGCGCTGCTCGTACGTCGTGCTGCCCAGGGCGGCAGGCGGGCCGGTCTGGGCCGGGGCCGTGGCCGGGGTCGTCGACGCGGTGCTCGCTGCCCGTCGTGCCCGCGGCGCGGTCGTCGCCGAGCCCGTGCAGATCGCGCTCGCGCACCTGCTCCGGACCGGTGCGCTCCGCCGGCACCTCGGCCGGGTCCGGCGCGACTACACGCACCGTCGCGCCCGGATCGCGGCGCGGCTCGACGGCGTCGCCGGACTGGAGGCCCGTGCCCTGACCGGCGGACTGCACGCGGTGGTCGTGTGGTCGGGTCCGGCGACCGGGCAGGAGGTCGCGGCGCGGATGGCCGGTGCCGGCGTGCTCGTCTCGACGCTCGAGGAGTACGGGATCGCTCCGGGCAGCACGCCGGCCGGGGTCGTGCTGGGGTACGGGGCGGTGACGGTGCCGGAGCTCGACCGTGCCCTCGATGCGCTGATCGCGTCGGTCGAGCGGACCGAGACCGTTGCGTGACCCTGGTGTTCTTGGTGCCCCGATGCGCTCTGGCCGCCGGACGAGTCGCGATCAGCCGCCGGACTGAGCGGTCGCCACCACGTTCGATCCGGCCTGCTGGCACGCGGTGTTCAGGGTGCGCCCGACGAGCTCCCACTCGGGGCTGTCCTGGAGCGCCGGCCCCGACGCGGGTGCCGGGTGGGCGTCGAGGTACTCGAGCGCGTAGTCGATGGCGTTGTCGAGCCGCTCGTCGGTGCTCGACAGGTGCTCGTACCCGAAGCGCTCCGCCGCGATCAGCGCCCCGTACTGCGCATCGGTCAGGGCACCGCGGGAACGACCGTCCGAGGCGTTCAGGGCGATCGTCGACAGCGCGCTGATCTGCCCGCAGACGGCCGCGGCGCTTCGGTCCTCCTCCATCGGGTCCACCGTGGGGGACGCCGCCGGTGCGTCCACCGCTGCGTCCGCCGACCGAGCGCTCGACGAGGTCGGCGCCGGGGCCGACGAGGCGTCGGCCGAGCACGACGACAGGGCGACGGATGCGAGCAGTGCGCCGACGACCAGGGGCAGTGCGAGTCGGAGAGAAGCCACACCCGCCATCGTGGCAGCGCCGTGGTCACGCACGGGGCGTCGTGTCGAGATCGAGACCTCGTCGATACCGGATCGTGAGCAAGCGGGCGAGCCGGTGGTCAGGGTCGCTGCAGGTGTGCGCGCATCTGTTCTTGCACGGCGGCGGCGTCGCGGTGGTCCCAGAGTGCGAAGTGCGTGCCACCCGGCAGCGTGACGAGCTCGGCGCCGGGGATCGCTGCGGCGGCGCGGGTGCTGTCGTCCGGTCGGACCTCGGTGTCGGCGTCGCCGTGCACCAGGAGCGTCGGGGCCCGGACTGCACCGAGGTCGAGCGACTCGACGGCCGCGAGCTGGCGCACGTCGTTGTCCCAGCCGGCGCGTCGGGGTCCGGAGGCGTTGCCGGTCCGGGCGAGGCCGAGCAGGAACGCCCGCCGCTCCGGGTCGGCCAGGACGCCGGCGACGTGTTCCCGCAGAGCACCGCCGCGCAGGGTGCTCACGCCGGCCACCGCAGCGCGAGCCGCGGCAGCCGGGGCGGTGCGCGCAGCGGCCGCTGCCAGACCGGCGCCGAACGCGGTGTCGGTCACGAGTCGTGCGGCGGGTCCCGCCGGCCCGGGGACCCAGCGACCGGACACCCCGGAGGCGACGGCGAGCGCCCTGGTCCGATCTGGGTGGCGGACCGCCAGTCGGTACGCGGCCGGAGCACCACCGGACCAGGCGAGCACGCCGACCCGGTCGATGCCGAGGTCGTCGAGGACCCCGGCGAGCTGGTCGGCCTCGTCGTCGATCGTGGGGTGCTCGGCGTCGAGCCGGGTGCCGAGGTAGCCCGGTCGCGAGACCGTGACCACGCGGAAGTCCTCGGACGGCAGGAACGTAGCCATCAGCTCGGCGACGTCGATGCCACCGGGGCTGCCGTGCAGGACCAGTACGGGGACGCCGCTGTCGGAACCTCGGGTCCCGACCTCGACGCCACGGGTGACCGCTCGGGTCGAAGGGGGCATGAGCCGACGATACTGCTGGCCCCAAAGCGGCGTCGGTGGCGGGGTCAGCGGGCCTCGGGGCGCGCGGAGCCGCGGGTGCTCACGAGGTCGGCGAGGGACGGTTCGGCCTCGTCGGTGGGCACGGCCCAACCACGTCGGGCGGCCTTGCGGACGAGACGGTAGGTGGTGACCTGGACGGGCTCCACCCCGTCGGCGGATTCGTAGTTCGTCATCGTGGTTTTCTCCCTGAATAGCGAGTGGTTCGCTGCAGCCGAAAGTACCCGGACGCCGTACCCCCGGACGGGGGCCTGCGTTCCATGGCCAAAGGCCGGAGAGCGCGACGATCGGGCTCACGCACGCCGGCCTGACGGGGCTGCGCCGGGCCTCCCGGTCGGGGTGCAGGTGCGTGCTGCGAAGGCGACAGATCTCGTCGGCCGCGCGCCGTCACATTCGCGAAAGCGACAGTGTGCCGCGAACCGTTGGCGGCACACTGTCGCTTTCGCGGAACGGCCCCGCCCGGCCCCGCCGCGGAACGGCCGCGGTCAGAGGCTCGTCATGCCGCCGTCGACGCGGAACTCGGCGCCCGTCGCGTAGGACGACTCCGCGCTGGCCAGGTAGACCATGATCCCGGTGACGTCGTCGGGGGTCCCGGGGCGACCGAGGGGCGTGCGGGCGACGATCGCGGCCCGCGCTTCGGGGTCGCCCGAGATCGTCGAGACGAGCCCGGTCTCGGTGTAGCCCGGCACGACGGTGTTCACCCGGATGCCGTCCCGCGCGTAGGCCATCGCGGTCGCGCGGACGAGCGAGTGGATACCGCCCTTGGTCGAGGAGTAGGCCGCGAAGTCCGCACCCTCGCCGTTCAGCCCGGTGGGTGAGCCCGTCGCGATGATCGACCCGCCGCCGCCGGCCGCGAGCATCGCCCGGACGGCGTGCTTCACGGTCAGGAACGTGCCCGTCAGGTTCACCGCGACCGTGCGGTTCCAGGTGTCGAGCGACACGTCCGCGACCGCAGCGTCCTGCCCGAAAAGTTGCACGCCGGCGTTCGCGACGACCACGTCGGGCGTCAGGTCGCGCTCCGCGAGGGCGGCGAACCCGGCCGCGACGCTCGTCTCGTCGGCGATGTCCATGGTGAGCGGCAGCGCGAGCGCGCCGGCTGCCGCTGCTGCGGCGCCCGCCGCCGTCGCGTCCCGGTCGGCGTAGACCACGCGCGCTCCCTCGGCGACGAACCGGTCCGCGATCGCACGGCCGATGCCGGAGCCCGCCCCCGTGACGAGTGCGGTCCTGTGGTCGAGTCGTGCGGTCATGCGGGAACTCCGTCCTGGGAGCGTCGTCGCTCCACGGACCCATCATTGCCCAACCGGTTGACCGGTGGTAGTCATGAGCCATGACTCTGACGTCGATGGGCACTACGGTGTCGATCGGTGCGTGGCG
The DNA here is from genome assembly GCF_004365375.1 of Curtobacterium sp. PhB25. Lineage (NCBI taxonomy): Bacteria > Bacillati > Actinomycetota > Actinomycetes > Micrococcales > Microbacteriaceae > Curtobacterium > Curtobacterium sp. PhB25. Next base: position 7,824 of record NZ_SODR01000012.1, read on the forward strand.
GTTCACGCTGCGCGGTGCCGAGCTCGCCGACCTGGCGTACGACGGCGAACCGGCCCTGCGGGCGATCCGCTTCGTGACGCGTGACCACGACTGGCGCACCGCCGACGACACCGTGCTCACCCAGACGCTGTCCTCCGGCCCAGGCAGCAGCGGGCGCCTCCGCATCGAGGCCAGCGCCCACTATGACGACACCGAGGTGCTCCGGTACACCCTCGAGGTCACCGTCGACGGCCCCACCCTGCACGTCGACGCGGTCGGCACCACGACGACGCCGTTCCGCCGCAACCGCATCGGCCTGGTCGTGCTCCACCCGCCGACCCTCGCCGGCGTGCCGTTCACCGCGCGGCACCCGTCCGGCACCGCCACCGCGGCCGCGTTCCCGACCTGGATCGCGCCGCACCAGCCGGCCGCCGACCTGTCGGGGCTGGACTGGTCGACGGGTCGGGTCGCGCTGACGCTCGACTTGGCCGGCGACGTGTTCGAGACCGAGGACCAGCGCAACTGGACCGATGCCTCGTTCAAGACCTACTCGACGCCGCTGTCCGAACCGTTCCCCGTCGCGCTCGACGCGGGTTCCGTGGTCCACCAGTCGCTCACGCTGCGCGCGACGACGGACGACCGACCGGGAGGCACGGCCTCCCCCGCCCCGGACCTCGCGTTCCTGGACGGGCCGGCTCCCACCGCGGTGGTCACCCCGCCGCCGACGCTCCAGCTGCTCGCTGCCTCGGCCCCGGCGGCTGGGCGCCCTGCCGACGCGCGCCCACTCGGCGTGCCCGTCCTGGTCGAACCCGTGCTCGGCGATCCGAACGTCGGGGCCGTGCTGGCCTCGGCGCGACGCGATGCGGGTGGCGGTCCGCTCGACGTCCGGTTCGTCACCGACGACCCGGATCGGCTGCGTGCCGCGATCGACGACGTGCTCGACTCGGGCGCGGTCGTGCGGATCGGCGCGTTCGACCCGACCTCGCACGTGACGACCCCGGCGCTGCAGCAGGCCCTGCGTGACGCCGCGGCTGCTGTGGGCGACCTCGAGGTCGTGGCGGGCACCCGCGCGCACTTCACGGAGCTGAACCGGACCGTCGACCTGTTCCGCGACTGGGACGGGCCCCTGACGTTCAGCGTGACGCCGCAGATGCACGACCGGTCGCCCGAACAGGTGACCGAGTCGATCCGGATGCAGCGCTGGGTGGTGATGAGCGCCTCCAGGCTGGCCGCCGGCAGGGCGCTCCACGTCGGACCGGTGACGCTGCGGCCACGGTTCAACGCGGTGGCGACCTCCGCGCGCCCCGTCGTGACCGATGCGACGGTCGAGGCCGGGTACGGGCCGCAGTTCGTGGCGGACGCGACCGATCCGGCGCAGCACTCGGCCGCGGCACAGGCGTGGTTCGCGGCGTCCGTGGAGGCGCTGACGGTGCCGGGGGTCGCCTCGATCACCCTCGCCGAAGCCTGGGGACCCCGCGGCGGGCCGCTGCCGGGGTAGCGGGCGGTGAGTACCGCGAAAGCGACAGATTCCCGCCGATGGTCGGCGGGAATCTGTCGCTTTCGCGGATCAGACGAACGTCAGCGGCGGACGGCGTCGATCTTGAGCATCTTGGCGATGACGCTGTCGAGCTCGCTGTCGTCGAAGACCTGCTTCCAGTCCTCCTTGATGAGCTTCTCGCGGCCGTAGCCCATGGCGATGTGGCAGGCGTCCGAGAACGGGTTCGAGCCGCGCAGCCCGTTGGTCAGCGCGATCCAGGTGTGGCCGTAGAGCATGGCGCGGGCGGCCTCGCGGGGCACGCCGACGCCGGTGACGGTCTCCTCGAGGGCGTCGTTGAGGAAGTCGCCGATCATGCAGGCGATCGTCTCGACCAGGGTCGGCTCGAGCACGGCCAGCTGCTTCACGGTGACCCAGTGCACCTGGATGACGGGGGCGTACATGGTGGTGATGACGGCCTCGGCGATCGCCTTGGCACGGTCGTCCTCGTCGCCGAGCGACTCGGACGCGTCGAAGGCCGCGATGACCTCCTGCGGGGCGGCGATGCCGCCGAAGGTGTCGTCCCACTCGGCCTTGGTGGTGCGCTCGAGGAACACCGACGGGTGGCACGGGTGCGCCACGGCGTAGTGGATGTCCTCGCGCTTGGCGAGCAGTCCGGCGTAGGCGGCGGCCGGGTCGAGCGTCAGGATGCTGGCACCCGACTTCATGACCGGGACGACCTGCTCCGAGATGGTGCCGAGCAGGACGTCCGGCACGGCGAGGATGACCACGTCGGCGACCTTGGCAGCGTCGAGGCTGTCGGTGAGTGACCGGCCGAGGGCCTGGATGCGCTCCTGCCCGGCGGGCGAGGCCTCGCTGTAGAGCGTCGTGTACTCGCTCTTCGCGAAGTTGTTCGAGACGCGGGTGCCCATCTTGCCGCCGGCACCGATCACGGCGACGGTGACGTCGGCCGTACCGGATCCGGCAGCGACGGTGTGGGGGGTGGTGACGGTGTCGGTCATGATTCCTTGCTCCTGATGTGCTCGATGGTGTGTTCGGTCCACGCCGCCTCGATGCGGGTGGTGGTCTGTGCGGGCGTCTCGCCCGGTCGTGGTTCGGCGCCCGCGTGCTCGTCCTGCCAGGGCAGCCAGAACTCGATGACGCGGTTGATCCCGCGGGCGTCGGGGTCGATCGCGGCGCGGATGCTGTCGTGGTCGACGACCCCGGTGCCCATCGGGACGCCGGTGTACTGGAAGCCGACCCACCCCGGCGACCGGGTGAACCCGGAGTCCTTGACGTGCCAGTTGACGACGTGCGGGGCGGTCATCGCGACGACGTCGGCGGGGTGTTCGAGCCGTGCGACGGTGTTCGCCGGGTCCAGGCAGATGCCGAGGTGGTCGGAGCCGATCGCCTGGACGACCGCGACGAGGTCGGCGGTGGCCACGAACTCGTAGGTCTCGAGGGCGAGCGTCACCCCGGCCGCCTCGTAGGCGGGGAGCGCCTGGCGCAGACGGCGTTCGGTCTCGGCGGCGTCCGGCTGGTCGTCGCCGCTCGTCCACATCGACCGGACGAGCGTCGCACCGAGCACCTGCGCGACGTGCAGGTACCGAGCGAGGTGCGCCGGGTCGGTGCCGCGGGTGCCGACCTCGAGCGTGAGCCCGAGGTCGTCGGCCAGCGTCTGGATCGCGCCCAACCGGTTGTCGGACGCGGTGTCGAGCGGCAGGTGGTCGCAGATCTGGAACAGGTCGACGCCGTCGTGGGCCGCGGCGTCGCGTAGGGCGTCGTCGAGGGACAGCGGTGCCAGCACACGGTCGGACATGCGCCAGAAGTAGGCGTAGGTGGAGAGGCCGAGCAGGGAGGTCACGCCGGTGCTCCGTCCTGCGTCGCAGCCAGCGCCTCGGCTTCGTCGAGGATCGTGCGGATCGCCTCGGGGTCGTGGGCGAAGCGGCCGAGGAACAGGCCGCCGATGCCGCCCCGTCCCCGGGTGAGCAGGCCCGGCCCGGCGCTGCCGCCGTAGATGACGACCGACCCGGCGAGCTCCGGCCGGTTCGCCAGGTGCTGCTCGATGCCCGCGAGCACCGCGACGATGTGCTCGTCGGGAGCGGGCTGCGGTGCACCGATGGCCCAGACCGGCTCGTAGGCGGCGATGACCGGTCCGGCGAGCCCGTCGGCGACGGCCGTTGCGACGAAGCGGTCGAGCTGCGCGGTGACCTCGGCGACGGCAGCGGACGGATCGCCGTCGGCCGCGCGGTCGGTCTCACCGATGCAGATGAGGGGACGCAGGCCGTTGCGGAAGGCGGCGTGCACCTTGCCGGCGATGTCCTGGTCGGACTCGTGGAACAGGGAGCGACGCTCGGCGTGCGCGATCTCGACCAGGTCGACCCCGACCTCGCGGAGTTCGCGGCCGGACACCTCACCCGTGAAGGCACCCTCGTCGGCCCAGGCCAGGTCCTGCGCGCCGAGGAGCACCGGGGTGCGCTCGAGCACGGCGTGCACCGGCACGAGCGACGGGAACGTCGGGATGACGAAGAGTTCGACGGCGCCGGACTGCACCGCCGGGTGGGTCCGGGCGATGTCGGCCACGGCGGCCGCCCACTCGAGCGTCCGGGCGTGCCCGAAGTACATCTTGAGCGACACCCCGATCGTGATCGGGGCCGCCGCCGTGGTCGCCGGCATCAGGCGTCGGTCCCGACCGGGGCCGAGCCGTCGTAGGCACAGATCGCGGCGACCTTCGACGCGCTGGCGGAGGACGGGTCGAACGTGTAGCCCAACCACTCGCGAGCCATCCGGCGGGCGACCTCGACGCCGACGACCCGCTGGCCCATGCAGAGGACCTGGGCGTCGTTCGACAGGACCGAACGCTCGACGCTGAACGAGTCGTGCGCGGTGACTGCGCGGATGCCCGGGACCTTGTTCGCCGCGATCGCCACACCGAGGCCGGTGCCGCAGATCAGGATCGCGCGGTCGGCCTCACCGTTCGCGACGAGTCGTGCAGCATCGACCGCCACGTGCGGGTACTCGGTGTGCCCGTCCGCGTCGACGCCCACGTCGGTGACGCTGACCACGCGCGGGTCCTTCGCGAGGTCGGCCTTGATGATCTCCTTGTAGTCGAACCCGGCGTCGTCCGAGCCGACGACGATGCGGAACTGCTGCTCGGTCATGGGGGGCTTCCTTACTTCTCGGCCAGCGTCGCGAGGACCGCGGCGGTGATCAGGGCGAACGAGATCGCGCCGGCGTCGGGGGTGCCGACCGCGTCCTCGCCGTGGGTGCGGGCGCGGCCCATCTTCGGCAGCAGGTCAGCGGTCGCGTCGGCGGCCGCAGTCGCCGCGGCGGACGCGGCCGACCAGGCACGGACCAGGTCGTCGCCGGCCGCGACGCGGTCGGTGAGGACCTGGTCGAACGGGACGATCGCGTCGACCATGGTCTTGTCGCCGGGGACGGCGCCGAACGCGAGGACCGCCTCGGTGGCGGCGTGTACCGCGCTCTGGACCGTGGCGGCGGTCGGACGTGACGCGTCCCCGAGGACGCGACCCAGTGCCTCCAGGGCGGCTCCCCAGATCGCGCCGGACGTGCCACCGGCCTTGTCGGACCAGGCGTCTCCGGCGATCGCCAGGACGCTGCCGGCGCCGGCGCCGCGCGTCACCGCGTCCGAAGCGGCGCGGTCCGCGGCGGTGGAGCCGCGCTGCATCCCGATGCCGTGGTCGCCGTCGCCGGCGACGGCGTCGATCCGACCGAGCTCGTCGGCGTGGTCGTCGATGGTGGTGCGGATGGCCGTGATCGCCTCGGCGACCCGGGCGGCGGACGCCTGCGACGCCTCGGTGCCGGGCGTGACCGGTGCCTGCTCGTCCGCGGCGAGGGCCTCGGGTGCGACCGGCTGTTGCGGGACGGCACCGCCCTTGCGGTACGCGGGGCTGTCGGCGGGCGCGCCCCAGAGCTGCTCGAGTTCGTCGTCGAGCCAGAAGAGCGTCAGCGAGACGCCGGCCATGTCGAAGCTCGTGACCAGTTCGCCGACCTCGGGCTCGACGACGACGGCACCGGCCGCCGCGAGCCCGCGCTGCACGGCGCCGAAGACGACGAAGAGCTCCTCGTACTTGACGCTGCCCAGGCCGTTGAGGATCGGGACGACGCGTGCCCCGTCGACGACGACACCGGATGGCAGCTCGGTGAGCAGCTTGTCGACGAGCAGGTCGGCCAGTCCGGACGCGGTGGGGACGTCGGCCTCGGCGATGCCGCGTTCGCCGTGGATGCCCATGCCGATGGCCATCCGGCCCTCGGGGACGGTGAAGAGTGGTTCGTCGGCACCGGGCAGGGAGCAGCCGGAGAAGGCGACGCCGAAGCTGCGGGTGCGGTCGTTGGCGCGGGTCGCGATCGCGGTGACCGCGTCGAGGTCGTCCCCGCGTTCCGCTGCGGCACCGGCGACCTTGAAGACGCAGAGGTCACCGGCGATGCCACGACGCTTGTGGGCTTCGGCGCTCGGGGCGGAGGCGACGTCGTCGGTCACCCGCACGGTGCGGACGTCGATCCCGCTGTCGGCCAGTGCCCGCGCCGCGGCGTCGAAGTTGAGCACGTCGCCGGCGTAGTTGCCGTAGCTCAGCAGCACGCCGCCGCCGTGCTCGGACGCCTTCGCCACCGCCGTGACCTGCTGGGCGCTCGGGCTGGCGAAGAGGTTCCCCATCGCCGCACCGGCTGCCAGACCGTGCCCGACGAGTCCGCCGAAGGCCGGGTAGTGGCCGGAGCCACCGCCGACGACGAGCGCGACGGTCCCCTCGGGGCTGGTGGTCGAGCGGGCGACGCCGCCGTGGACCTTGCGGACCCGGGCCTGGTTCGCGGCCACGAAGCCGTCGACCATCTCGTCGGCGAAGTCGGCCGGGTCGTTGAACAGGCGGGTCATGCGTGGCTCTCCTGGGTCGTGGTCGTCGTGGCCTGCGCCGCAGCGTCGGCGTCCCGTCGTTCGTTCCGCTTGGTGTTCCGACCGAGCACGAACATCAGCACGCTCGACAGCACCATGAAGAAGCCGACGATGAACATCGGGACCTGGTAGCCGCCGGTCCACCCGCTGACGACGCCCGTGATGTACGGGGCGGCGAACCCACCGAGGTTGCCGATCGTGTTGATGAGCGCGACTCCCGCGGCAGCGGCGGCACCGGTCAGGAACTGCGTCGGCACGGTCCAGAAGTTCGGCAGCGCGGCGAAGATCGCACACGCGGTGACCGCGATGACGGCGATCGTGGCGGCCGGGCTGTTCATGTAGAGCGCGACCGGGATGCTCAGGCCACCGACGAGCGCGGGGACTGCGATGTGCCAGACCCGGACGCCACGGCGGAAGGCGTCACGCGACCAGAAGTAGAGGACGACCGCGGCGGGGACGTACGGGATCGCCGTGATCATGCCCTTCTGGAACAGGTCGAACGTGGTGCCGAACTGCTCCTGGAAGCCGTCGATGATCGTCGGCAGGAAGAAGCTCAGTGCGTAGAGGCCGTAGATGAAGCCGAAGTAGACCGCGGCGAGCATCCAGACGCGGCCGGAACCGAAGGCTGCACGGAGACCGCCCTTGGCGTGCCCGCCTCCCCCGCCCTTGGCCTTGTTCTCGGCTGCGAGGGCACCCTCGAGCCACAGCTTCTCGTCCTCATCGAGCCACTTCGCCTGCGACGGCTTGTCCTTGAGCACGAAGAGGCACAGGACGCCGACGATGATCGCCGGGATCGAGACGCACAGGAACATGAAGCGCCAGCCGGCCAGGCCGCCGAGCATGCCCTCGTGGGTCATCAGCCAGCCGGCGAGCGGGGAGCCGATGACGCTCGTCAGGGGCTGGGCCAAGTAGAACAGCGCGAGCATCTTGCCGCGGTGCCGGGCGGGCACCCACGTCGACAGGAACAGGATCGCGCCGGGGAAGAAGCCGGCCTCGGCGATGCCGAGCAGGAAGCGCAGCCCGACGAGCTGCGGGTAGTTCTGCACCCACGTGAAGAGCAGCGAGACGATGCCCCACGTGATCATGATGCGCGCGAGCCAGATGCGCGCGCCGAACTTGTGCAGCGCCAGGTTGGAGGGCACCTCGAGCACGAGGTAGCCGATGAAGAACACGCCGGAGGCGAACCCGAACTGGGCGGCGGTCAGACCGAGGTCCGCCTCCATGCCGTTCGGGGCCGCGAAGGAGATCGCGGTGCGGTCGAGGAAGTTGATGAAGAACATCAGTGCCACGAACGGCACGATGCGGATCGCGATCTTGCGGATGGCCGTCTTCTCGACGACCGAGGTGGGGATGCCTCGCGTGGCGGGGATGTCCACGATGACTCCTGCTCGGTGGGGGTGGTACGACTCCGACCCGTGCTGCTGCGCCCGGACGGAGCGGGCGCATCGGTGCGCCTGGTCCAGTGTGCGGATTCAAATCCGACTTGTCAACCGGTTGACCAAACCATTCCCAGTGCCTCGAAGCCCAACCGGTTGACCGAACGGTACGCTCACTGCATGCCCGCGTTCAGCCCGGACGACCCCCTCAACATCCGACTCGAACTCGAGTCCGTGCCCGCGGGGTCGCCCGCCTCCGAGGTCGCCCGACAGCTCGTGTCCCTGCTCACCGCGGGCGAGCTGGCCCCCGGTTCGCGACTGCCGTCCGAGCGGATCCTGGCCGAGCGGCTCGGTGTCGGCCGCTCCGCCGTTCGCGAGGCCCTGGCGGCCCTCGAGATCCTGGGGATCGTGCAGATCCGGCCCGGCTCGGGCACGTACCTGCAGGGCGGCACCTCGGACCTGCTGCCGACGACGCTGTCGTGGGGCCTCATGCTCGCGTCGAACCGCACCCGCGAGCTGCTCGAGGTCCGGTCGTCGCTCGAGCGCACGGTCGCGATCCTCGCCGCGCAGCGCGCCACGCCCGAGCAGGTCGCGGAGCTCGGCGAGTACCTCGTCCGGCAAGAGGCCACGCTCGACGACCCCGAGGCCTTCATCGACGCCGACGTCCGCTTCCACGTCCTGCTCGCCCGGGCCGCGGGGAACGACGTGCTCGGCGACCTGCTGCAGAGCCTGCGCTCGATGCTCAGCGTGTGGGTCGGCCGCCGCGTGCAGACCCGCCAGGCCACGGAGGCCGCCTACGACGAACACCGCGCGATCTACGAGGCGCTCCGGGCCGGCGACGTGCCCGCCGTGCAGCGTGCGATGGACGAGCACATGGCCACGGCGAGCGCCCGCATCGAGAACGCGGAGCCCATCCCTCCCGCCGAGTAGCGGGGCGCGTGCGCTTCGTGAGCAGAAATGGTCGGGTCCGTGGCGCCGACCCGACATCTTCTGCTCACGATCGGGCGGCCGGGAGGCGCGGTGCGGGTCCGGCTCGCACCGTGCGACGTTGCCGGGGCGGCAACAGGGCTTGGGTCGGGCCCGGCGGGTGCGCTGGAGTGGGCGGATGCATGCACACGAGACCACGACCGATGGCGTCGGCTCGGCCCGCGACTGGTGGGAGCAGCGGTACGCCGAGCGCGACGGGATCTGGTCGGGTCGGGTGAACGCGGTGCTGGCCGACGTCGCCGGGGCGCTGCCGACGGCGCCGGGCGGCGGTGCGCGCCGCGCGCTCGACCTCGGCTGCGGTGAGGGCGGCGACGTCGTCTGGCTCGCCGAGCAGGGTTGGGACGCACTCGGGGTCGACCTGTCGGTGACGGCGATCGAGCGCGGTTCGCGGGCGTCCGTGTCGGCCGGGGTCGAGGAACGGACGGCGTTCGTCGCTGCCGACCTCGCCACGTGGGAGACGGCTGCGCGCTTCGGCCTGGTGACGGCGTCGTTCCTGCAGTCGTGGCCGGTGGAGATCCCCCGCGCGGAGATCCTGCGCCGGGCGACCGGGTTCGTCGCGGGCGGTGGGCACCTGCTCGTCACCGCGCATGCCGCCCCACCGCACGACGACCTGCCGGCCGAGATGCGGGAGTACCGGTTCCCGACGCCCGACGAAGACCTGACGGCCCTGCAGCTCGACGGCTCGTGGGACGTCGTCGCCGCCGAACTCCGGCCGCGCACCGCGACGACTCCCGACGGCGACCCGCACGAGGTCCTCGACAGCGTGGTGCTGGTCCGCCGCGCGCGCTGACGACGACTGCAGCGCCGGACGGTGCAGCGCCCGGCAGTCAGCGCGGGAGCGGGACCGCGGCGTCGAACGCCTGCACGACGCGGGCCACCACCTGGGCGGGCGGAGTGTCCCAGATCGCCTGGTTGAAGAGCTCGACCTCGACGTCACCGATGTACCCGGCAGCGACCACCGCGTCCGTCACCGGCCCGAAGTCGACGTGGCCGTCGCCCGGGTAGCCCCGGGACAGCAGCGAGTCCGCCGCGATCGGGGTGATCCAGTCGCACACCTGGTACGACGCGATCCGCCCGGCAGCCCCGGCGCGGGCGATCGACCCCGCGAGTGCCGGGTCCCACCACACGTGGAACGTGTCGACGACGACCCCCACGGCAGCGGCCGGGAACGGCGCCGCCAGGTCGATCGCCTGCGCGAGCGTGGACACCACGGCACGGTCGGCGGCGTACATCGGGTGCAGCGGCTCGACGGCGAGCTGGACACCGGCGTCGAGGGCGTGCGGCACCAGGTCGGCGAGCGCATCGGCCACCCGGCCCCGGGCGTCGACCAGGTCGCGCGACCCCTCGGGCAGTCCCCCGGCGACGAGCACGAGCACGGGCGCCGAACCGGGTGCTCCGGCCGCGGCGAGGGCGGCGGTCTCGTCGATCGCGCGGCGGTTGTCGTCGAGCGCCCGCTGCCGCGCGGTGCCTGGCGGGAGGGTGAAGAAGCCTCCGCGGCAGTGCGACGACACCCGGAGCCCGGAGTCCGCGACCATCCGGACGGCCTCGGCGAGACCGACCTCGGCCACGGGCTCCCGCCAGGTGCCGATGGCTCCTACTCCGGCCACCGCCACGGTGTCGAGCGCCTGCCGGAGCGGCGCGTACTTGATCGTCGCCTGGTTGACCGACAGCCGCGGATGCGGCGCAGCGCCGGCGGACCGGACCGGCGTGACGGCGTCCGCCGCGGTCGTCACGCGACCACCTCGGCGACGGTGCGGTCGGCGGTGGGTGATCCGGGCCTCCCGGTCGACCGTGTCTCCACGCCGGCCACCGCGAGCAGCGCGTGCCAGCGCGAGGCGGCGAGGTCCGGGTGTTCGAGGGCGCCGCAGGCGTTCGCGAGCCGGATGGTCTCGGACAGGTGCGGCAGGGAGCGGCCGGCGTGCTGGCCGCCCACCATCTGGAAGGCGGGCTGGTGGCCGTTCAGCCAGGCGAGGAAGGCGATGCCGGTCTTGTAGTGCCAGGTCGGGGCGCTGAAGACGTGGCGGGAGAGCGCCTCGGTGGGGGCGAGGAGGGTGCGGTAGGCGGTCTCGTCGGGCAGGGCCTGGACGGCGGCGGAGGCGATGGGGGCGATGGCGGCGAAGGCGCCGAGGAGGGCGTCGGAGTGGGCTCGGCCCCGTGCTCCGGCTCGGTCTCCGGCTCGGTCTCCGGCCCGGTCTCCGGCGATCAGGTCCACGTAGTGGAAGTCGTCGCCGGTGAACATCCGCGCGGTCGCGGGCAGCTGGGAGCGGAGGGCGACCTCGGCGCGGGCGTTCAGCAGGCTCATCTTGATGCCGGAGACCTTCGGCCCGGCGTCGCGCATGATGTCGAGCACGGTGTCGGGGCCTTGCTGCCCGCCGAAGTAGCCGGCGAGGGCGGGGTCGAAGGCCTCCCCCAGCCAGTGCAGGACGACGGGGGCGCTCGCCCGCTCGATGACCCGGCCGTAGACGCGGCGGTAGGTGCTGGCGGCGGCGTTGCTGCTGTCGCTGTCGCTGTCTGCGCGCTGCGCGAGTCGGGCCAGGTGGCGGCTCGCCATGAGCACGACGCCGGCGCCGGCATCCTCGGCGTGGTGGAGCTGGGCGACGTAGGCGTCGACGACCTGCTGCTCGGTGGGCAGGTCGTCCCCGTCGTCCGGCAGGTCGTCGGTGTTCACGCCGACGACGATGCGGCCGCCGACGGACTGCGCCTCGCGGGCGCTGCGGGTGATGAGCTCGCGCGTCGCGGCCGGGTCGAGGCCCATGTTCCGCTGCGCGGTGTCCATCGCGTCGGCGACGCCGAGTCCCCACGACCACAGGTGGTGGCGGAACGCGAGGGTGGCGTCCCAGTCGAGGTCGGCCGGGGCGCCGGGGGTGTTGTCGGCGGCGGCGCGCGGGACGACGTGGGCGGCCGCGTAGACGAGTCGCTCGGTCAGGGGTGCGGTCGGCTTGGCGGCGGCCGTGACTGCCGGCGGGTTCAGGGCCGCCCGACTGGTCGTGCCGTCGGCGGCGAGGAGGGTGAGGTCGGTCATGCGCGTGCGCCGACCGTTTCGGTGTGCTGGGCGACCTCCGGTGTCTCGATCTGGAGGCGCGGCTCGGCCCCCGTGGGCAGGTGCAGCTCCGGCAGGTCCACGCGTCGACCCTCGGTGTTGGACCGCAGGCCGGCCTCCGCCAGCGCCACGCCGCGGGCACCGGAGAGCAGGTCGTAGGGGTGCGGGCGGCCGGCGACCAGGTCCTGCAGGAAGTCCTCCCACTGGGCGCGGAACCCGTTGCCGAACACCTCGTTGTCGGGGACCTCGAGCCACTGCGCCCTGTAGTCGCGGTCGTCCTTCAGGTCGGGGTTCCACACCGGCTTCGGCGTCGCTGTCCGGGGCTGGATGCGGCAGCCGAACAGCCCCGCGACGGCGCTGCCGTCGGTGCCGTCGACCTGGAACTCGACGAGCTCGTCACGGTCCACCCGGACCGCCCAGCTCGAGTTGATCTGCGCCGTGATGCCGCCGGCCAGGTCGAAGACCCCGTAGGCGGCGTCGTCCGCGGTCGCCGGGTACTCGTGGCCCTGCTCGTCGGTGCGCTGCTCGATGTGGGTGACGGCGCGGGCGTACACGGACTCGACGCGGCCGAACAGCTGCTCGAGCACGTAGTTCCAGTGCGGGAACATGTCGACGACGATGCCGCCGCCGTCCTGCTGCCGGTAGTTCCAGCTCGGGCGCTGTGCGGTCTGCCAGTCCCCCTCGAACACCCAGTAGCCGAACTCGCCGCGGACGCTGAGGACCTTCCCGAAGAACCCGGAGTCGATCAGGCGGCGGAGCTTCCGGAGGCCCGGCAGGTAGAGCTTGTCGTGCACGACGCCGTTCGGCACCCCGGCCTCGGCGGCCAGTCGGGCGAGCTCGAGTGCTTCCGAGGAGGTCTCGGCGGTCGGCTTCTCGGTGTAGATCGCCTTGCCGGCGGCGATCGCCTTGCGCAGCGCATCGGCGCGGGCGCTCGTGACGGCGAAGTCGGCGAAGACGTCCCAGCGCGGGTCGGCGAGGGCGGCATCGAGGTCGGTCGTCCAGTGCTCGAGGCCGTGGCGGGTGGCGATCTCCTCGAGCTTCGCGGCGTTGCGGCCGACCAGGATCGGTTCGAGCTGCACGCGGGAGCCGTCCGGCAGCCGGAGTCCGCCGTCCTCGCGGATGGCCAGGATCGACCGGACGAGGTGCTGGCGGTAGCCCATGCGTCCGGTGACGCCGTTCATGATGATGCCGATGGTGCGCGTGGTGGTCAACGCGTGCTCCCTTGCTCGCTGTGGCCTGCTCTCCGCGTGGTGGAAAGCGCTTGCCCGGAACCGTACACCACGCCCGGCGCGCTGCAGTAGTACCCGAACACGAACGCACACGCGCGGCCGGGGTGCGGCGGCGGCGGCCCGCGCCCGAGGTTCCGAAATCTTGGAGTCTCGGGGCGCTGAGCGGCATTCCGTGGAACCTCGGCGCCGAACCCGCGGCATGTTGTGGAACCTCGACGCCCCGGGCGTCGGCGTGTCGTGCGACGCTCCCCACCCGCCGCTGGCCGATGGGGACCGCCTGGGACGCTCCCGACCGCGCCATCCGAGGTTCCGAGATCTCGGAACCTCGGAGCGCCAGGCGGCACTCCGTGGAACCTCGGCGCCGAACCCGCGGCATGTTGCGGAACCTCGACGCCCGGCCGACGGCGTGTCGCGCGCCCTCGAGCCCGACCAGCCGCCGGCGCCACACTCCGTGAGCAGAAAAGGTCGAGTGGCGGCGCCGGACCCGACCTTTTCTGCTCACCAAGCGCGAGCGCCCCGCCCCCGCCGCGCTACCGCGCCGTGCTCGCGCGCAGCACGACCTCGCCGTCGATGGCACCGTCGGCCTCGAGACCCAGCGCCCGCCGCACCGCCCGCTCCCCGATCTCCTCGAGCGGGAGCCGCACCGTGCTGAGCGCCGGCACGACGTCGGCGAGCATCTGCACGTCGTCGAACCCCGCGACGCCGACGTCCGTCCCGGGGACGAGCCCACGCTCCCGGATCGCCGCGACCGCCCCCACCGCCATCAGGTCGGTGACCGCGAACACGCACCGCGGCAACGCCCACGCGCCTCCCGCCGCCCGGTCGAGCAGGGTCACCATCGCCTGGTACCCGCCGTCGCGCGTGAACGCCGAGGGCACCACCGCGTCGTCCGGCACCCGGATGCCGTGCGCGGCGAGCCCTGCGACGAAGCCTTCGACCCGCGCGTGCGCGGTCGCCAGGTCCGGGTCGCCGGACAGGACGGCGAACGAGTCGTGCCCCTGCTCGACGAGCGCTCCCGCCAGGGCCGCGGCACCGCTGAGGTTCCGGATGACGACGCCGTGCACGCCGGGGACCCCAGCCGCGGCACCGTCGAGGTCGGACACGAGCGCGGACACCCCGGCACCGGCGGCGACGAGTGCGCCGACGGCAGCTGCGGAGTCCGACGCTCCCGACGTCTGCCCGGCACCGAGTCGACGACTCACGGCGAGCACCACGGCCCGCGGCCGGAGTCCGGCGACGACGCCGAGGACCGCGGCCTCGCGCGAAGGGTCCCCGCCGGTCGAGGTGATCGTCACCACGAGCCCGGCGTCGTCGGCAGCCCGGATCGCCCCCGCGGCGATCGCGGCGAAGTACGGGTCGGCGATGTCGCCGACGACGAGCGCCAGGGTCGTGGTGGTCCCGCGAGCGACGGCCTGCGCCTGCACGTTGGCGGTGTACCGGAGCTCGTGGGCGGCGGCCTGCACCCGGTCCACCGACTCCGGTCGGACCTTCCGCGTGCTGCCGTTCAGCGCCCGCGAGGCGGTCGCGAGCGACACGCCTGCGAGCTCGGCCACGTCGGCCAGGGTGACGGTGCCTCGCTCGGGCATGTCGTGCCTCCAGTCCGGTCCGCGCCGTGCGCGGTCTGTGGCGAGGATAGCGATTTCCCAGGAGGCCCGACCAGCGCCCGCGCCGTCGGCGCGGCCTTCCGAGACGGCTGGTCACATTGTCAGAACATCGCGCAGGAAAGCGCTTGCCATGAGCGCTCACGTCGTGTAGACCTGGGGGCCTCGGCCGAGACACCCCGAACGCTCGCCCACGGCAGACGCCAGTGGTCCCGAACGAAAGCAGTGACGATGAAGTCATCCAAGAGAATGCTCGCGCTCGCCGGCGGCATCGCCGCACTGGCCCTGTTGAGCGGCTGTGCCTCCGGCAGCTCCGGCGACGGCGGCAAGGTCGATCAGCTGACCTTCTGGCTCTCCACCTCCACCGCGCAGGAGAAGGGCTACCAGGACCTCGCCACCGCGTACGAGGAGAAGACCGGTGTCACGGTCAAGATCGTGAACCTGCCGTACGACGGACTGCAGACCAAGCTCCGCGAGTCCGCCCAGGCGAACTCGCTGCCCGACGTCGTGCGCGCCGCCGGCATCGACCCGATCTGGACCGGCAAGACCGTCGACCTGGCCTCGATCGTCGACGACGACGCGAACAAGATCGACCAGGACATCATCGCGAAGGACGACGACGGCAAGGTCACCTCGATCCCGTCCGACGTCACCGCTGCCGGCCTGTTCGTGAACAAGTCGCTGTTCGAGAAGGCCGGCGTCGACTACCCGACCGATCCCGCGAAGGCGTGGACCTGGGACGAGTTCCTCACGGCAGCCAACAAGGTGAAGGCGAAGACCGGCGCGAAGTACGACATGGTGTTCGACTCGTCGCCGTCGCGTCTGCGTGCCTACATGTTCACCAAGGGCACCGACTTCATGCAGCAGGAGAAGGACGGCTCCTTCCCGACCGACGCGAAGACCGTCGACGCACTGCAGGACTTCGCCGACATGAACGACGACTCGGTCATGCCGAAGTCGGTGTGGACGAGCGGCCAGGACCCGAACGCCCTGTTCAAGAGCGGTCAGGTCGTCGCGTACTTCTCGGGCGTGTGGCAGTCGTCGGACTTCGCGTCGAACATCACCGACTTCGACTGGGCGAGCGCCGCCACACCCGCCGACCCGACCCACGCCACCGAGATCAACTACGGCGGGAACATCGTCGGCTTCGAGAACTCGGACGCCCGCGGTGCCGCCGCGAAGAAGTTCATCGACTACATGTACGACCCGACGAACTACGCCGAGCTCGTGACGACGAACGGCTTCCTGCCGGTCGAGACCGGGCTGGACATCCAGTACCCGTTCGAGTCCCAGGCGGCCAAGGACTCCTTCGCGCTGTACCAGAAGGAGATCGACGCAGCCGACCCGATCTCGAGCTCCTACGCCAAGGAGAGCGCGAAGTGGGCGGTCGAGGGCAAGGAGCTCGGCACCGATCCCACCACGGCCGAGGTCGGCAAGCTCATCAACGGGCAGCAGTCGGCCAGGAAGACCCTCGAGACGATCACGAAGTACTACGAGGAGCACGTCGGCTGACGGAACGGGGCCGGGCGCGCGCGTCCGGCCCCGTTGTCTCTCCTTCCACAGCAGCACCACGACGTACGAAGAGGATCATCGTGAGCATCCCCACCGCAGCCGGTGACGTGCAGACCGCCGTCCCCACCCCGGTGCCGCCCCGCCGGCCCGGAGCCGCGAAGCCGACGAAGCGCCGCCGCTCCGGCGTCAGCAAGCCCGTCCTCGCCCCGATCCTGTTCGTGAGCGTCAACGCCGTCCTGTTCGTCGTGTTCTTCGTGTGGCCCGCCGTCATCGGCCTCGGCTACTCGTTCACCGACTACAACGGCGTCGTCGACCCGAAGTTCATCGGGTTGGAGAACTACTTCGAGCTGTTCGCCGACGACACCTTCTACGCAGCCCTCGGGCGCACCTTCCTGTACGCGATCGTCGCCGTCCCGCTCGGCTTCGTCCTCGCACTGTCGATGGCGTTGATGCTGACGAGTCCGGCGGCGAAGGGCCGGAGCGTCGCCCGCATCGTGTTCTTCGTGCCGTGGCTCATCTCCCCGATCGTCACCGGTGTCATCTGGCGGTGGATGTTCGGCGAGAACTTCGGCCTGGCGAACTTCGTCATCGAGTCCCTCGGTGGCAAGGCCGTGCCGTGGCAGTCGAACGCCGACCTCTCGCTGCTCGTGGTGGTCTTCGCCACCGCGTGGGCCGGAGCCGCCTTCAACATGCTGCTGTTCGTCGCCGCGATCCGGAACGTGCCGCAGTCGTACTACGAGGCGGCGTCCCTCGACGGGGCCGGCGCCTGGCACCAGTTCCGGTACATCACGCTGCCGAGCATCGCGCCGACGTCGTTCATCGTGATCCTGCTGTCGTCGCTCGGGGCGTTCAAGGAGTTCGCCACCATCCAGGCGCTCAACGGCGGCGGACCCGGCACCGACAACAACCTGCTCGTGCAGTACATCTACACGAACGGGTTCCAGAACGCCCACATCGGCTACGCGAGCGCGGCGTCGATGGTCCTCATGCTCATCCTCATGGCCATCGCGCTCATCCAGCTGGCCGTGAACCGTCGGACGGAGGCCCGTCGATGACCGCCACCCTGCCCAGCGCCCCCGGCGCACCCGCAACCGACAACACGACCAAGAGCAAGAACACGCGCAAGAGCACGACCAAGCGCCTCGACGGCCCGCCCCGTCCGAAGGCCATCGCCGCCACCGCCCTGCTCTGGGTCTTCATCATCGCCTTCGGCTTCCCGGTCCTCTGGTTCGTGCTGAGTGCCTTCAAGCCCGGCGGAGAGCTGTTCTCGTACCCGCTGACCCTGCTGCCGAAGAACTGGTCGGTCAGCGGCTTCACCGAGGCGTGGGCGAGCTACGACTTCGCCCGCTACTTCGGCAACACCGTCATCGTCGCGCTGGTCACGACCGTGCTCACCGTGCTGGCGAGCGCCGCCACCGGGTACGCCCTGGCGAAGTACGACAACAAGTGGCTCAAGGTCTTCTTCGTCTGCATCCTGGCGACGACGATGCTGCCGACCGAGGTCATCCTCGCGCCGACGTTCATCGTGATCCGCGACCTCGGCATGTACGACTCGTTGGCCGGCATCATCGTGCCGTCGGTCATCACCGCGACCGGCATCTTCATGTTCCGGCAGTTCTTCATCACGGTGCCCGACGACCTGGTCGAGGCCGCGCGCATCGACGGTGCGAGCGAGTTCGGGATCTTCTGGCGGATCATGCTGCCGATCTCCCGGCCGATCATGCTGACGCTCGCGATCTTCTCGTTCCAGTGGCGGTGGAACGACTACATCTGGCCGCTCCTGGTGCTCAACGACCCGCACCAGTTCACGATCCAGATCGCGCTGCAGAGCATCGTCGGTGCCGAGAACGTCAACTGGACCGTCCTGCTCGGCGCCTCGGTGATCTCGATCATCCCGCTCGTGCTCATCTACCTGGTGTTCCAGAAGTACGTGAACGGCGCGGACCTCAACGCGGGACTCAAGGACTGATGGGGTTCCTCGAGGCGATCGGCCCGGCCGCGGACGCCGCCGTCGCGCGCCTCCGGCTCGCCGACGACGATCCGGCTGCGCTGCAGCACCGGGAACTGATGGCGCGTGCCCTCACCCTGGTCGGGGCGTGGGTCCGGAACGAGCGGACGGGAGGCCCGGGTTGCTTTCCCGAAGACGACCTCGCCACCGCGCACGGCTGGGTCCGGCACCTCGCGGCCCGGCAGTCCCCCGGCGGCACGTTCGTCGGCGGCGACAACGTGCTCTCCCCGCCGGACTCGGCGTTCACCGTGAACGACGTCTGCGACGCCCTCGAGCTGCTCGCGCCGTACCGGGCGTCGGTCCCGGCGGCCGCGGTGCTCGCCGACGACCTCGACCGGATCGTGCACCGTGCGACGCCGGCGCTGCTCACCGGTGGCGTGCACACGCCGAACCACCGGTGGGAGGTCTCGGCCGCGCTCGCCCGGATCCACCGACTGCACCCGGCACCAGCGCTGGTCGCGCGGATCGAGGAGTGGCTCGCCGAGGGCGCGGACATCGACGCCGACGGGCTGTGGTCCGAGCGCAGCCCGAACTACGCGGCGGCCGTCTCGTGCCCGTCGTTCCTCGTCCTCGCCTCGGTGCTCGACCGCCCGGAGCTGCTCGACCCCGTCCGCCGGTCCCTCGACGCCACCCTCGCGCTCCTGCTGCCCGACGACACCGTCGAGACCGTCCAGTCCCGCCGCCAGGACCAGTCGCAGGCCTTCGGCATCGGCGCGTTCGCTCCCCTGCTCTGGCACCTGGCCGTGCTCGACGACCGCGCCGACCTCGCCGCCGTCGCTGCCCGGGCCGCCGTCGCCGAGACGTGGCAGCCCGGCGCGGTCGCAGCCCGCGCGATGACGGATCCGCTGCTCGCCCGCCCGTTGCCCGTCGGTGCGCCGCTCGAACCGGCCGTGCACTCCTTCGCCGACGCCCGGCTCGTGCACGTCCGCGAACAGGACCGCAGCGTCGTCCTGTTCGCCGGGTCGGACGTGCCGTCCCAGGGCCACGTCCGATCGGGCCTGGCGAACAGCCCCACGTTCCTGCGGGTGTTCGCCGGCTCGGTCGTGCTGTCCGACGTCCGGCTGTCGCGGGAGTTCTTCGGGCTCGGACCGTTCCGTCCGACGTCGCTGGAGTCCCTCGGCGACGGGCGGTACCGACTCGTCGAGACCGTGTCCGCCGGCTACCACCAGCCCTTGCCCGCCGCGGCTCGACGGACCGACGGCGCGTACACGCTCGGTGACGAGGGCCGGTTCTCGGCGTCGATGTCCTTCGGTGCGCGCGCGGCCGACACCGTCTCCCTCACCACGACGGTCGACGTCACCACCACGCCGGACGCGGTCTCGCTCGACGTGACGACCGAGGCCGCCGACGTGCCGTGGTCGCTCCAGCTGACCTTCCGCGGCGGGGGTACGTTCACCGGTGTGAGCACCGACGCCGCGACCGGGGAGACCGTCCTCGCCGACGGGACCGGCACCTACCGTGTCGGCGACGACGCCGTGTCCTTCGGGGCCGGCAACGGCAGCGGCCCGACCCAGCCGGCGTTCTACGCGCCCGGACAGGACTACGCGTTCCTCGGCGGCACCGACCGACCGGACGGCGAGCACGTCCACGTGACCGGGCGCTCCCCCGGCACGACGCGCATCACGATCGGTACCGCTCGATGACCCTGCCCGGCGTGGTGCTCGTCGGTGCGCGTGGTTACGGCCTGCGCCACCGGGCGAACATCGACCGGCTCGTCGCCGCGGGGGTCTGCACGCTGACCGCCGTCGTCGACCCCACGCTGGGCACGACCACCGACGACGGGGCGGTCGTCGTGGCCGACGTCGTGGCAGCACGCGACCACGGCCCGGTCGACGTCGTCGTCATCGCTGCCCCGATCGCCGCGCACCTGCCGCTGGCGCTCGCTGCCCTCGAGGCCGGTGCTGACGTCCTGCTCGAGAAACCCCCGGTGACCACCCGCGACGCGCTCGACACCCTGCTCGACGCCGAGCAGCGCACCGGCCGCGTCGTGCAGGTCGGGTTCCAGAGCCTCGGGTCCGAGGCGCTGCCGGCGTTCCGTGACGGGTCGCTCGTCGGTCCGGTCCGCTCCGCCGCGGCCGTCGGCACGTGGACCCGGAACCAGGCGTACTGGGACCGCTCCGCCTGGGCCGGACGGCGTCGGGTCCAGGGCGTCGACGTCCTCGACGGCGTGGTCACGAACCCGCTCGCCCACGCGGTCGCGACGGCCCTGGCGCTCGTCGGCTGCCGTCGGGCGTCCGACGTCAGGCGCGTCGAGGTCGAGCTGTTCCGGGCGAACGACATCGAGGGCGACGACACCTCGGCCGTCCGGGTCACGACCAGCGCCGGGCTCGAAGCCACCGCGGCTCTGACCCTGTGCGCTCCGTCCGAGGTCCTGCCGACCGTTCGGGTCCGCGGCACCGCCGGGAGCGCCGTGCTGCACTACACGGCCGACGAGGTCACCGTCGGCGACACCACCCAGACGCTCGGCCGGACGGACCTGCTCGAGAACCTGCTCGCCCACCGGTCCCGCGGCGACGATCTGCTCGTCCCCCTGGTCTCCACGGGTGCGTTCGTCGAGGTGCTCGAGGCCGTCCGTGCCGCCGAGCCCGTCCGCATCGACCACCCCTGGGTGACGTGGGAGGGCGAGGGGCCTGCCCGTCGTCCGCTCGTCGCCGACGTCGAGGCGATCGTCGACCGCGCCGCCGACGCACGAGCGTTGTTCTCCGAGGTCGGCGCGCCCTGGGCCCACACCGCCCGCGACGAGGTGCTGCAGGTCCTGCGCGTCAGCGGGGCCGCGGTGGCCACGGAACTCGACGGCTCCGGGACCATCGCGACGTCGTCCCCGCGCCCGTACCTGCACCCCGTGCGGACCCTCGGCGGCACCGTCCTGAGCGCCCACCACCCGGCCGACCACGACTGGCACTGCGGTGTCGGGGTCGCGATCCCCGACGTCGACGGCGTGAACTGCTGGGGCGGCCGCACCTACGTGCACGGTCCGGGCTACGTGTGGCGCGACGACCACGGCCGCGTCGACGTCGTGCGTGCCGAGCAGCACCCAGCCCCGCACGGCGGCGGCACGGTCCAGGAACTCGTCTGGCGCGGCCCCGACCACACGGTCGTCCTGCACGAGGACCGCACCCTCGCCTGGCGCGCCGTCGACTCCGGGTGGGAGCTGACCTGGTCGTCCTCGTTCCGAACCCCCGGCGACGCCGTCGTGCACCTCGGCGGTCCGGGCAGCAACGGCCGGGTCGGCGCCGGGTACGGCGGGTTCTTCTGGCGCTTCGCCGACTGCACCGACGTGGCCGTCCGGACCGCTGACGCGCAGGGCGAGGCGGCGGTGCACGGCTCGGTCTCGCCCTGGGTGGAGTGGTCGGCGGTGTTCGAGGGAGCGCCTGCGACGATCCGGCTCGAAGCGCTCGACCACCGCGATCCCTGGTTCGTCCGGGTCGCCGAGTACCCGGCGATCGGTTCGGCCCTCGCCTGGCGTGCGCCGGCGCTCGTGCACCCCGGTGTCCCGCTCGTCCGGTCCTACCGCGCCACGATCACCGACGGCGCGACGTTCGCCGACGGTGCGACGCCGGGCGGCAATACGCTGGACCGATGAGCACCGCAGACTGGGAAGCCCGCGTCGCCGCACTCTGGGCCGATGACACGATCGACGACCAGCAGCGCATCGACCGCATGCGCGAACTCGCCGACGCTGCGCCGCACCCGGCCCTCGGCGCGTTCGAACTCGGCGGCGCGAACGACTCCGGCGGCCACGAGGCCGAGGCCGACGTCCACTACGCAGCCGCCACCGCCGCGGGACTCGCCGACGTCGATCCCGCCCGTGCAGCGCAGATGGTCGTGCAGCACGCCTCGACCCTGCGGAACCTCGACCGTGTCGACGAGGCCATCGCGATGCTCCGCGACGCCCCGGAACACCCGTCCACCGGTGCCGCGCCGAAGGTGTTCCTCGCGCTCGCCCTGCACAGCGCGGGCCGTCACGATGAGGCGCTCCGTGTCGCGATCGAGGCCGTCGAACCGACACTCCCCCGCTACCACCGCTCGGTCCGCGCCTACGCAGCGGCCCTCACTGAGTGAACTGCACGAGCCGGGCGACGGTGAGTGCCCGGCTCGCGGGGACGAGGACGTCCCTCCCGTCCGGTCGCGACACCCGAATCGCGGCGGGACGAGCTGCGGGGCAGGACAGGAAGGAAGCGTCGACGCTCGACAGAGGCCCAGAGAGGCGCTCCCTCCCCACGGGTCGATCGTGCTTCGACCACTTGCGGATTCGGGTTCCGTTACCTCGCACAGCATGCGCCTGCGCGGCCTGAACCGATAGGGGCAGTGCCCGATCAGCCGGGATCGGCGGTCAGGCGTTCCGTCGCTGCAGCGCTTCTGCAGCCTTGCCGAGCAGCCAGTTGACGGCCCAGCCCAGCACGCCGATGACCGGCAGTGCGAGGATCACGAGCGTCCAGAGGACCTTGACCACGAGCGTGCGCCGACGGTCACGCCAGACCTGCACGATCGCGAGGACCTCGAGGGTCAGCATCAGCAGGAGCACGAACACGTGCGACTCGGACAGGTCCATGAACACAGTGCGATCCCTCCGTGGCGGCCGCTGCCGCGCAACGAACCGACAGTAGGGCCGACGCCGCCGCCCACGCCACCTCCCGTCCAGGTGTCACCGCGCCGCCGTTCCCGCACCCGCAATGCCCCCCGCTCCCGCGAACGGGCGAAATACCCCGGCCGGTCAGCTCCTCACCCCGGCATTTCGCCCGCTCGCGCGAACGGGCACTCGTATTCCACCGGATGCATGCGAGTTGCGGCATGCGACCGCGAGCGGGCGAAATGCCCGGGTCGCGGGGCGCGCAACCCCGGTATTTCGCCCGCTCGGCGTCCAGCGCGCGCCGATCGGGCGAGCGGGCAGCCCGGCGGGAGGCGCGCGCCGAACGGGCAGGCCGCCCGCGGGCGGGACCGACGCACGAGGCGCGACCGTAGGGCGGACGGGAGGCGCGGGGCGGGCCCGCACCGGGCCTCCCGTCCGTCAGCGGCGACCGTCTAGGGCCGCGCGCCCTCCTGCGGGACCGCCTGCGCGACCGGCAGGGAGTCGCTCGTCGTGCGGAGCGACTCCTGCCGGATCTCGAGCTGCGTGACGGCGAGGGCGGCCAGGTCGTGCAGGTTGGCGAGGTCGCCCTCCGTCGCCTGCCGCGGCTTCGTGTCGAGCACCGCGAGGGTGCCGATCGGAACACCGTCGTGCCGCACGAGCGGCACGCTCACGTAGAACCGGATGCCGAGCGCGCCGGTGACGAGCGGGCTGTGCTGCATGTCGGGGTGGATCGACCCGTCCGGGATGACGACGGGGACCGCGACGGGCGCGAAGCCGTTGCCGAAGTTGATGTTGCGCGCTGCTTCGTCGACGCCCTCGGCGATGTACGACTGCGACCAGGCGCGGTCCTCGTCGAGCACCTCGACCAGGGCGATGGGCGCGTCGAACAGGCGGGCGGCCATCGCGGTGGTGCGGTGCAGGGCCTCGTCGGGCAGGGTGTCGAGCGTCGCCGGGCGGGCTGTGTCGGCGTCGGCTCGCGGCGCACCGGCAGCGGCGGTCGGAGCCGCGGCGGTGGTGTCCACGACGTGGTCGGTGCCGGCCGTCTCGGTCATGACGACGTCGCGCAGCATCGTGACCAGCTCGGCGCCGGCGGGGCGCGCGGCCGGGTCCTGCGCGGTCATCGCACGGAGCAGTTGCTTCCAGTGCTCGGGCAGTGGCTCGGGCACGACCGGGTCGCGGGACAGCCGGGCGACCGCGGACTCGACGAGCGAGCCGGGGAACTCGCGGCGGCGGGTGAAGCACTGCAACAGCACGAGGCCGAGCGAGTAGACGTCGCTCGGGCTCCCGACGTCGCCGCCGCGGGCCTGCTCGGGGCTCAGGTAGGCGGCGGTGCCGGTGGTGACGCCGTCGGCGGTCATGCGTTCGACGCCCGCGGCGAGCGCGATGCCGAAGTCGGTGAGCCGCGCGCGGGCGCGGTCGGAGTCGTGGCCGTAGTCGACGAGCAGGATGTTCGACGGCTTGATGTCGCGGTGCACGACGCCGTGGCTGTGGATGTAGTGCAGCGCCTCGGCCATGTCGTAGCCGATCTCGGCGATGTGGCGGGAGGCGAGCGGGCCGACGGCCAGACGTTCCTCGAGGTCCTGGCCGACGACCAGGGCCATCACGAGGTACCGCTGGTGGGTGCCGTCGTGGCCGGTGACGACGCCGGTGTCGAGCAGGCTGACGAGGTTGTGGTGCTCGAGCGAGGCGAGCACGCCGAGTTCGGCCTCTTGCCGGGCGATGTCGACCGTGCCGGCGTGGAACACCTTGACGGCGACGGGGCGGTGCAGGCTCTCGTCGATGCCGCGGTACACGACGGACATGCCGCCCTGGCCGATGGCGTGTTCGAGTCGGTAGCGCCCGTCGAGCAGTGGGGCCGCGGACTGGGGGTCCTCGGTCGGACTCATCGAACCTCGTTCTCGGTGCGGGCAGGCGTCGGTGCATCCTCCCATCCCGACGGGGATCGTGGGGGCCCGCGGCGTTCTCCGGATGGACGGCGCCGGCGTGCGCGGCACGTCAGACCGTCACCGCCGGTGCGTCGCCACCGTGCTCACCCGCAGGTCCTCGAACGTGCTCGTGAACCCGGCACCGCCGAGCGAGATGAGCCCGATCCTCGGGGCGCTCCCAAGTTCCGCCGTCCAGGTCCCGCCTCGGACGAAGTGCCGCCCGTCGACGCTCGTCGACGCCGTGTACCGGTGCTCACCGTCGACGACCCGGTGCACGATCCGGAGCGTGGTGGTGTCCCCGACCGGTCCGACGACCGTGTTGCCGTAGCTCGGCGCCCCAGCCGGTTGCCCGGACACCTGCTTGCCGAACTCCGTCTGCCGGGTGTTGAAGATCGAGTTCGACGTCAGCCGGACGTAGTCGCCGTCGTCACCCCACACGATCAGTCCGCCCTGCACGTAGTTCACGCCGTCGCCGGTGGCGGGGGTGTCCACCGCGACGGTGGTCTGCAGCACGTAGTCGCCCCGCGGCGCCGGTTCGGACAGGACCGAGGCGAGTGGCGTCGCCGGTGGGTGGATGTCGGCGTCCTGTGTCTGCCAGCGGAACGTGCCGCCGCCGACGGTCCAGGTCGAGCGGTCGGGTTCGCGGGTCCAGCGGAGCGCCGTGGGGAGCGTGGTCCCGTCGAACGACGTCGACAGCGCGCGGATGGTGCGTCCGGGCACGTCGACGGGTGCGGTGGTCGCCCGGTAGGTCGCACGCTGTCCCGGCTGTGCGACCGGCCCCGGCTGCACCGTGTCGGACGGTCCCGCCCCGCCCCGCACGACGGGCCAGCCGTGCCGCCAGTCGAGCGGGTCGATGAGCGCCGGCCGCTTCGTGTACGTCGGCTGCCCCGCGTAGTACGGGTCGCCGCGGTCGACCGCGTGGTAGATGATCCAGTCCTGGCCGGCGAGATCGGTGACCACGGTGTTGTGCCCGGTGCCGACCCAGCGGTTGCCGTTCTGCGCGAGGAGGGGTGTCCCGCCGACCCGGGTGCTCGTGATCGCCACCCCGTCCTGGTCGGTGAAGGGTCCGAGGGGGCTGCGCGACCGGGCGACGAAGACGCCGTACCCGGTCAGGGCGCCGTTGCAGCAGTTCGTGGCGGAGCCCGTGAAGTACCACCAGCCGTCGTGGCGCATCAAGTACGCGCCCTCGTACCGGTTGTCGATCGCGATCTGCCGCTCGCTCGCGGGGTCGGAGCGGAGTCCGTCGGCGCTGAGCGTGCGGACGTTGACGCCGCCGAAGTAGCTGCCGAAGTACAGGTACGTGGTGCCCTTGTCGGTGATGACCTCGGGGTCGAACGCCCAGCGCGCCCCGGTGCCGTTCGCGGCGGTCTGCGGTGCCACGACCGGGCCGCCGGAGTCCTTCCACGGACCGGTCGGGCTCGAGCTCGTCGCGACGCCGACCGCGGATCCCCCGCCGGTCGGTGCCGATGCCGAGGGCGTGTCGGACGCGGCGTAGTACAGGTACCAGGTGCCCGCGCGACCGCGGTCGCCCGCGCGGTACACGACGTCCGGCGCCCAGATCCCGTTGGCGGACCCCACCCACGCCGGTCGCGTCGGGAACGCGTCGTTCACGTACGTCCAGTGCGTCAGGTCGGTCGACCGGTAGGTCGGCACACCGTGCTGCACGAGCGACCCGTCGGCGTTCTGCTCCGTCGCCGTCAACGCGTCGGTCGTGCAGTACAGGTACCAGTTGCGGTCGCGCCCGACGCCGCGGATCGCGGTCGGGTCGGCGCAGCTCGCCGCCGTCTCGCCGTCGGGCAGGCTGAGCGCGACCGGGTTCCGGTGGGTCGGCGCAGCCGCGCCGTGTCCCGAGCCGCTGTGTCCGGTGGTCCGGTCCGCCACGGGCGTTGCCGCTGCGGCGGGGCCGACCGGGAGGCCCGTGGCCGCGACCGCCGTGAGCGTCGCGACGGCGAGGATGGTTGCGACTGTTCGGCGCACGGGGTCCTGCTCTCATCGTCGAGGAAGGGCTGCGTGCGCGAGCGTACGCTCGCGGGCAGCGGACCGGGACGGTTCCGCCCGGTTCCGCGCGACGAAGGAGTCAGCGATGCCCGCGAGGTTCGTGTACTGGATGAACGTGTCGATCGACGGCTTCGTCGAGCGCGACGAGGGCGAACTCGGCGACGTCGAGGGGCCCGAGTGGATGCGGATCGACGAGCCGCTGCACCGCGAGTTCAACGCCCGCGCCGCCGCGATGACCCTGTCCGTCGAGGGTCGGGTCGTCCGCGACATGATGGACCCGTTCTGGCCGGACGCCCGCACCGACGAGTCGATGCCGGCGTTCATGCGCGAGTACGGCGAGGTCTGGACCGACCAGCCGAAGGTCCTGGTCTCGCGCACCCGGACCAGCGCCGACCACAACACCCGGATCATCGGGGGCGACGACGCGATCGCGCAGCTCGCCGTCCTGCGCGAGGAGTCCGAGGGTGACATCGGGGTCGGCGGCCCGAACCTCGCGACGCAGTTGCTCGACGCGGGGCTGCTCGACGAGCTGTTGCTCTACACGCACCCCGCGGTGCTCGGCGCCGGTCGGCCGCTGTTCGACCCGCCGGTGACGGGCGTGCGACCGCCGGTGCTGCTGGACCTGCTCGAGCAGCGGGAGTACCACAACGGGGTCACGCTGCACCGCTACCAGGTGCTGCGGTAGTCACTCCCCCGAGGGGCCCGGACCGAAGATGACGAGACGCCAGGCACTCGGCCGGTCGCTGTCGAAGTCGTTGAACGCGACGCTGTCGACGGCCTTGCTCGATGACAGTTCGATCTGGTGCGGGCTGTCGCGGCAGGCCATCGGATCGAGTTCGATGCTCTGTGATCCGCCCGGCAGCACCGTCCGCACGATGCCACGCATGTGCCCCTTGCCGTAGCAGGAGAACTCGAGGTGGTCGATCGTCCGCGAGTCCGGGAACTGCACGCGGACGCCGGGCTCGAGGTGGGCCGGGTCCTCGTCGCCGGGGGTCGTGTCGGCGCTCAGCACCCCGAGGACCGCGTCCTCGGTCTCGGTCCTCGCCTCCTGCTGCGTCTTCCACTTGGCGAGGGCTTGCTCGTCGACGGGCGGCGCCGACGTGCAGCCGGCGAGCAGGGCCACGACGGCGAGCGCCGGCAGGACCAGGGCGGGGAGGTGTCGCACGGTGCGAGCTTAGCTACGCCTGGGTCAGTCGATGCGTGTGCAACGAGCGACGTCCCACCCGTCGATCGACAGGTGGGACGTCGCAGAGAGCGTGCGAAGTGCGTCGGGTCAGACGTCGCGTCGACGTGCGACCGTCAGCGCGAGTGCACCCACGACGAGCACCTCGGCCGCCAGGACACCGAAGCCGCCCCAGCCGTTCAGGACGATGTCGTCCTGGCTGGCTTCCTGGCCGTCGTAGGAGTACGCGAAGAGCTGGCTGCCGGCCTGGTCGGGCAGGAACTTCATGATGTTGACCGGCCACTCGAGGTTCATCAGCCCCGCCATCAGCGACAGGACCACCGGCAGCACCAGCAGGATCCCGAGCGTGATCGCGATGCCGCCGGCGCTCGACCGGACCAGCAGGCCGATCCCGTACGCGAGCAGCGCGAGCAGCGTCAGGTAGACGGACGACCCGAGGATCGGCAGGAACACCGACGGGTTGCCGATCTCCGGCTCCACCCCGTTGCCGGCCAGCAGCGGCAGCGAGATGAGCACACCGATCCAGGTCGCAACGGCACTGACGACGAACGTCGTGACCGCCAGCACCACGGCCTTCGCGAGGATCACACCGGTGCGCCGGGGGTCGGCCGTGAACGTCGAGCGGACCTGACCGGTGCCGTACTCGCCGGTGATGATGAGCACACCGAGCACGCCCACGACGAGCGACGAGAGCAAGACGCCCACGGTGTTGACGTTGACGAGGGTGCCGTTGGCGACGTCCGTCGGCATCTGGTCGCCGCCACTGTTGGTGTTCGCACCGACGAGTGCGGCCATGCCGATCGTCACGAGCACCAGGATCGCGTAGCACCAGAAGGTGGACCGGATGCTGCGCAGCTTGATCCACTCGCTCCGCACCAGGTGCGGGAACGACAGACGGGTCGCGCCGTGCATGCGGGTCGACGGCGTGGTGGGCGAGGTGGTGGCGCTCATCGGGTGCCCTCCGATCGGTACTCGACGTCATCGCGGGTGAGGGCCATGTAGGCCTCCTCCAGGCTCGCGCCGGTCGGGGTGAGTTCGTGCAGTGCGACGCCGGCCTGGGCGGCGATGTTGCCGACCGTCGGTGCATCGGGACCGACGACCAGGAAGGTGCCGTCCTCGCGCGGGGTGACGGTCGCGTTCGGGCCGATGACCTGGAACAGCTGGTCGGGCGACGGCGTCCGGACGATGACCCGGCTGCCACCGCCGGCGGCGCCCGGTGCGACTCCCCCACCGGCGACGAACTCGGCGATCGGGGCGTCGGCGAGGACCTTGCCGCGGCCGAGCACGACCACGCGGTCGGCGGTCTGCGCCATCTCGCTCATCAGGTGGCTGGACAGGAACACGGTGCGACCGTCGGCGGCCATCCGGCGGGCGAGCTGCCTGACCCACAGCACGCCGTCGGGGTCGAGACCGTTGACGGGCTCGTCGAGGATCAGGGTCTTCGGGTCGCCGAGCAGTGCGGCAGCGATTCCCAGGCGCTGCCCCATGCCGAGCGAGAACCCGCCGACGCGCTTCTTCGCGACCGACTCGAGGCCGGTCATGTCGATGACCTCGTGCACGCGGGCCTTCGGGATGCCGTGGGTCGCCGCGAGCGAGAGCAGGTGGTTGTAGGCGCTGCGACCCGAGTGGACCGCCTTCGCCTCGAGCAACGCACCGACCTGTCGGAGCGGGTCGCGGAACGTCGTGTACGGCTGGCCGTTCACCGTCGCGCTCCCCGCGGTGGGCCGGTCGAGGCCCATGATCATGCGCATCGTGGTGGACTTCCCGGCGCCGTTCGGCCCCAGGAAGCCGGTCACACTGCCGGGTCGGACGACGAACGAGACGTCGTCCACGGCGGTCTTCGGACCGTACTGTTTGGTGAGGTGGCTGACTTCGATCACGGCGGCCACGCTATTGCAGCGGTGTCCGGCGGCGCGTCCGTCGGAAGGGGGATGTGTCAGGTGCCTGGGGGCGGACCCGCTCGGCGTAGCCTGTCGCCGTGAAGCAGGCACACGACGACGGACCGTTCTTCCACGGCACCAAGGCCGACCTCGTGCCGGGCGACCTGCTCACCGCGGGCTTCCGGTCGAACTACCGCCCCGAGGTGGTCATGAACCACGTCTACTTCACGGCGGTCTCCGACGGCGCCGGGCTCGCGGCCGAGCTCGCCGCCGGTGACGCCGAACCGCGGGTCTACGAGGTCGCGCCGACCGGTCCGTACGAGGACGACCCCAACGTCACCGACAAGAAGTTCCCCGGCAACCCGACCCGGTCCTACCGCAGCACCGAACCGGTGCGGATCGTCCGCGAGGTCACCGACTGGCCCCGACTCACGCCCGACGCGCTGCACCTCTGGCGCGAGCGCCTGGCCGCACTGCGCGCGGACGAGCGCGGCGAGATCATCAACTGAGCCGGCTGGCGGACGGGAGGCTCGGGGCGGGGCCGCCACGGGCCTCCCGTCCGCTCTGCCCCATCTCAGGGCCCCGAACGCGCCCTGCGGACGTCAGCGGCTCAGCGCGTCGCTCGTCGTGACGGTCGCGAAGCTGCCGTCGAGCGCCGCCATGAAGGCGGCGTGGACGCTCGCACCCGGGACGGTGACGCCCCCGGAGGTCAGGTCCGGCGCGGCGCACGCGTCGGCGACGACCGTCGCGGTGAAGCCGAGTTCGTGCGCGGCCCGGGTCGTCGAGTCGATGCACATGCTGCTCATCATCCCGACGATCGTGACCTCGTCGGCTCCGGCGTCGGTCAGCAGTTCCTGGAGTCCGGTGCCGATGAAGCTGTTCGGCTCGTGCTTCTCGAGGACCTGCTCGCCGTCGAGGGGCGCGACCGACGAGTGGAAGTCGAGGCCCGGCGTGCCCGGCACGAAGAACGTGGCGTCCGGGTCGGTGGACACGTGGAAGACGTGCACCACGAGGTCGCCGGCAGCGCGGAAGGAGTCGAGCACGGTGCGGGCTGCGGTGGCAGCGGCCTCGGGTTCGACGAGGGGGAAGGCCCCACCCGGGAAGTAGTCCAGCTGGATGTCGACGAGGAGCAGCGCGCGGGTCATCGGTTCAGTATGGCGGGCGGCGGGCTTCAGGCCGGGCCGTGTCCGGGCTGTTCGTCGCCGGGATCGCGGGCGAAGGCGAGGCTCTCCGCGATGATCGAGAGCACGATGTCCACCTCGTGGTCGTCGCGCGGCCCGTAGACGAGGAACTCGGTGCCGTGGTCCTCGTACTGGTGCGGGGTCGCCCACCCGAGAGCGGTGAGCTCGACGCCGCGCGCCGCCGGCAGGCACAGGTGCACCGAGGTGTCATCGACACCGTGCAGGTGCACGGGTTCGAGGCGCCCATCGGGAGCGAGCGACGTCCACGGCACGACGTGGTCGGCACGGTCGCGGAGGAACAGTGCGCGCGACGACGCCGGCGAGACCTGACTGTGCCCCTCGACCACGTCCGGTAGTGCCAGTGCGTCCGCGACGAGTCGTCCCCACCGCTCCGGGGTCGCGCGGTCAGTGAGCTGACGCTGTGGCCCGTCGTCGGACACGGACGGGCGGACACCGGGGCGAGGTGTGGAGATCACCGTTCGACGCTACCGGCGCGCTCCGCCGCCGCGGGTCACGGTTTCGCGCCGTTACCGAACGCGCCGTGCAGCGTCGTGTCCGCGAAGGCCGTCGTGTGGATCACGGCGCGGACGCGGTCGAGGATGCCCTGGTCCTCCGAGTCCACGCCGATGACGAGCGAGCCGTAGTCGACGCGCATCGTGTACGGGATCGAGGCCTCGAGCCCGGTCACGTGCGGGGTCGTGGCGAGGGTCGCCAGTCCCTGCGCCACCGCAGTGGACGTCGAGAGCGGGATCTGCTGGTCGAACGTGCCGTCGTAGTGGACGGTGCTGGCGATGTGCCCCTCGTCCGCCGGCACGGTCAGCGTCAGGGAGACGCCGGTCCACGCCAGTTCGGTGGCCATCGTCGTCGGGACGGCTCCGGCCTGAGCCGGGGTCGCGTCGGGGTCCATCGTGACCGTGAACCGCGATGCGAAGTGGTTCGACGTGACCCACCGGGTCGAGCAGGTCGGGTCCGGGGCGGAACTGGGGGTGTTCGTGGTCGTCTGCGTCGCCTCGGCGACGGCCGGGAGCGCACGGACCTGTCGGAGGGCGGTGCGCACCTGGCTCGCGACGGCGGGGTCGAGCGTCGGCGCCGGGGTCGGGTCCGGTGTCGCATTCGCTGCGTCCGGCGCCGGCGCCTCCGAGCTCGGGCAAACCGCCGTCTCGGTGCCGCTCCATCCGCCAGACGACCCCAGTGCGTTCCGGGCCAGGCCCTCCGCGGCCGAGCACGCCGTGAGCGGCACGGTGCAGGCGAGGGCGACGAGGAGTCCGATGACGAGACGAGAGCGCACCGACCCAGTCTCGCTGCCGCGTGCTGCACGCTGGAGCCGGATCCGTGCGCTGTGTCCCGAGTGCTACCCGGTCGCCCTCCTCAGTTCGACTGGTCGTCCAGGTCGAGCGACGTGGTCAGTTCCGGGAACGCCCGCGCCTGCTCGATGAGCTGCTGCGCCTTCCGCACGACCCCCTCGACGCTGTCGGCACCGGCGACGAGGCGCACCGGTGGTGCGGACATCTCGGTCAGGGCGAGGAGCGTCCGGGCGAGCTTCGCCGGGTCGCCGCTCTGCTTGCCCTCCATGCCGCGGAAGAACTCCTTGGTCTGGTCCGACGAGGACCGGTAGTCGTCGAGGTGGACGTCGCCCCAGAACGTGGAGCTGCCCTCCGCGAGCAGGTCGGTCCGGAAGAAGCCGGGCTCGACGACCGTGGTGTGGATGCCGAACGGCAGGACCTCGTCGTGCAGCGCTTCCATCCACCCCTCGAGCGCGAACTTCGACGCGGCGTACGCGCTCCCACCGGCTCCGGCGACGATGCCGGCGGTCGAGCTGATGCTGATGACCCGACCGGAGCCCTGCGCGCGCATGACGGGGAGCACCGCGCGGGTGACGTTCATCGCACCGAAGAAGTTCGTCTCCATCTGCGCGCGGAACTGCTCCGCGGAGACCTCTTCGAAGAACCCGCCCTGGAAGCTCCCGGCGTTGTTCACCAGGACGTCGATGTGGCCGAACCGCTCGATCGCTGCCTCGACCGCGCTCCGGACGGTGCGCTCGTCCGTGACGTCCAACGCGACGGCGAACAGCTCGTCGTGCTGGCCGACCGCTGCGACGACACGTTCCGGGTCCCGCCCGGTCGCGACGACGTGGTGTCCGGCGTCCAGGGCGGCGCGCGCGAACTCGGTGCCCATGCCGCGGCTGGTCCCGGTGATGAAGAAGGTCTGGGGTTCGGTCATGCCCCCAGCGAAGACCACTTCCGCGCAGCGAGTGAGGCTCTGCCGAAACGGGGTCGAGCAGAACCTCCCTCCCGACGCTCGA
The DNA here is from genome assembly GCF_004365375.1 of Curtobacterium sp. PhB25. Classification (NCBI taxonomy): domain Bacteria; kingdom Bacillati; phylum Actinomycetota; class Actinomycetes; order Micrococcales; family Microbacteriaceae; genus Curtobacterium; species Curtobacterium sp. PhB25. The sequence goes on from NZ_SODR01000012.1 coordinate 40,978, forward strand.
GCCGCCCTACCGTCAGGGACATGGACCCCCTCGTGACCACGACCCCGTCGACTCCGTCGACCACTCCGGTTGCCGACGACCGGCTGCCGTGGTTCCCGCTCGCACTGCTCGCGGCGATCGGGTTTGTGCTCGTCGCCATGGAGACCATGCCCGCGGGCCTCCTGCCGGTCATCGCGGACGGCATGGGGACGTCCGAGGGCACGGTCGGACTGTTCGTCAGCGCCTACGCGATCGGCACGGTCATCGCCACGGTGCCGGCGATCGCCCTCACGCGGGGCCTGCGCCGCAAGCCGTTGATCATGACGGCCATCGCCGTGCTGATCATCGCGAACACCGTCACCGCGTTCGCCCCGAACGTGACCATCGCGCTCGTCACGCGGTTCGTCGCCGGCGCCGCTTCCGGGATCATCTGGGGCATGTTCGCCACCTACGCGCGGCGCATCAGTCCCGCCCGGTTCGCGGGCGTCTCCCTCGCCATCGTCTCCACCGGTGCGCCCGTCGGCTTCGCGCTGGGCACGCCGCTCGGGTCGTTCATCGGCACCGCCCTGGACTGGCGCTGGTCGTTCATCGGCCTCAGCCTCGTCGGGGTCGTCATCCTCGGGTTGATCGCCGTGTTCGTGCCGGACGCACCCGGCCAGACCGGCATTGCGAAGCTCTCCGTGGTCAAGGTGTTCCGCATCCGTGGGATCGCGATCATCCTCGCCGTCATCGCCGCTTGGATGGTCGCGCACAACACGATCTACACCTACATCTCCCCGTACCTGCGGGTGACCGGCACCGACCTCAGCGCCGGGCTCGTCCTCCTCGTCTACGGCATCGCGGCGATCCTCGGCGTCGTGATCACGGGCGCGCTCCTCGACCGGCATCCCCGGCCCCTGCTGCACCTGAGCGTCGGACTGTTCGTCGTCACCGGGGTCGTCCTGCTCGTCGGCCACTCGTCGCCGGTCGCCGTCCTCGTCGCCGCCGTCCTGTGGGGTGTCAGCTTCGGAGGTGCCTCGACGCAGCTGCAGGCGGCGCTCACCACGGCAGGTGGGGAGAACGCCGACGTCGCCAGCGCCTTCCTGCCCGTCGCGTTCAACATCGCGATCTTCGTCGCCGGAATCTTCGGAGCCGCGCTGTTGACCGTGTTCGACGGGCTGGTCCTGGCCGTGGTGATGATCGTGTTCGGGGCGATCGCGGCGCTGCTCACGCTGGTCGGCCGGCGGTCGGCGTTCCCCGCGCGGCTCTAGTCAGAGACCTGGAGCAACGCCGGCAGAACCGGGGCCGGGTCGGTCGCGAGCCGAGCGTGGGTCTCCACGTCGAAGCGTTAGACGCCGTACCGCAGCCTCTGTCGCTCGATGCCCTCCGCGGCGAACCCGGCAGCGGTGGCGACCCGGCACGACGCGGGGTTGTTCACCCGGTGCCCGAGCTCCAGGCGGAACAGCCCGACACCGAACGCCCAGGACGAGACACTCGCCAGCGCCGTCGTGGCGAGTCCGCGTCCGCGTCCACCACGCGCCAGCCAGTACGACGCCCAGGCGGTCCCGTGCCGGAACTCGATCGCGGTGAGCCCGACGTTCCCGACCGCGACACCGTCGTCCACGACCGCCCAGTTCTTCGCGCGATCGTCGAACCCGAGGAACCGGCTGATGTGCTCGCGCGTCTGCGCTTCGTCGCGCAGTTCGGCGTCGGGGAACTGCGAGTCGAGGTCCGGCGTCGTCCGCCGGGCGAGGAGCAGCGCGGGTGCGTCGTCGACCGACCACGGGCGCAGGACGACCACCATGCGATCAGCCGACGGCGGGCGGAAGCGGACGAGACGCGCGCAGTCCCGGGAACTGCTCGTCGCGCCACTCGCCGTCGACGGGCACCCCGCTCGCGGCCGCACGCTCTTCGCGCTCCCGCAGCTCCACGCGTCGGATCTTGCCCGAGATGGTCTTCGGCAGCTCCGCGAACTCGACCCGACGCACGCGTGCGTACGCCGGCAGCGCTGTACGCGCGTAGGCGAGCACCTGTTCGGCGGTGTCCGCCGTCGCCTCGAACCCGGCGGCGAGGGTGACGTACGCCTTCACGACGTTGAGCCGGGCGTCATCCGGGGCGGGCACGACGGCGCTCTCGGCGACGGCGGGGTGCTGCAGCAGGGCACTCTCGACCTCGAACGGTGACACCTTGTAGTCGGACGACTTGAACACGTCGTCGGTCCGGCCGATGAAGGTCAGCTCGCCGTCGGCGTCCCGGACCGCGATGTCGCCGGTGTGGAAGAAGCCGTCGCGCATCGATGCCGCGGTCCGGTCGGGGTCGCCGAGGTACTCGGCCATCAGGTTGACCGGCCGCTCGTCGAGGTCCAGGCAGACCTCGCCCTCGTCGCCGGGCTGCCCGGTGACGGGGTCCAGCAGCGTCACGGTGACACCGGGCAACGCGCGGCCCATCGCCCCCGGGTTGACGGTGCTGCCGGGCGCGTTGCCGATGATCGCGGTGGTCTCGGTCTGCCCGTAGCCGTCGCGGATGGTCAGACCCCACGCGCGTTCGACCCGGTCGATGACCTCGGGGTTCAGCGGTTCTCCGGCCGACACGACCTCGCGCAGTGCCCGAGGGCGCGCACCGAGATCGGACTGGAGCATCATCCGCCAGGCGGTGGGCGGTGCGCAGAACGTGCTCACCTCGGCGGACTCCAGCTGGGCGAGGAGCGCGGCCGGATCGAACCGCGGGGTGTCGTGGACGAAGACGGTCGCCTCGGCGATCCACGGCGCGAAGAAGCAGCTCCAGGCGTGCTTGCCCCAGCCGGGTGAGCTGATCGCCAGGTGCACGTCTCCGGGCCGCAGACCGAGCCAGTGCATCGTGCTGAGGTGTCCGACGGGGTAGGACGTCTGGGTGTGCACGACCATCTTCGGCTTCGAGGTCGTGCCCGACGTGAAGTAGACGAGGCAGGGATCGGAGGTCTTGGTGACCACGATCGGTCGCGACTCCCCCGCGGGCGCTGGTTCTCCGAGGTCCGACGGGTAGTTCGTCCAGCCGTCCGCCGTGCCGCCGATGACCACACGCGAGAAGTCCCCGCGGACGTGGTCGTACTTCGCGGTCTCGCTGCGGTTCGTGACGACGTGCGCCACGCCTCCGCGGTCGACGCGGTCCTGCAGGTCGGCGGTGTCGAGCATCGTCGACGTCGGCAGGATCACCGCTCCGAGCTTGATCACCGCGAGCATCGTCTCCCACAGCTCGAGCTGGTTGCCGAGCATGACCAGCACGTGGTCGCCCTTCCGGACGCCGTGCTCGTGCAGGCGCACGGCCAAACGGTCGGACCGGGCGGCCATCTCCGCGTAGCTGAGCCGCTGTTCCGAGCCAGCCGCGTCGACGATCCAGAGCGCGATGCGGTCGTTGCCGGCCGCGATGACGTCGAACCAGTCGTCCGCCCAGTTGAAGGTGTCGCCGAGGTCCGGCCACCGGAAGGCGGCGCGGGCGGCATCGGCGGACTCTGCGGAGAGCAACTGGTCACGGGCAGCGCGGTACGCGGCGGTCACGTTCGGGTTGGGCACGGACCGATCATGCCGCATCCGTCTGGTCGCCGATCCCGAACAGCCGACGTGCGTTCCCCGACGTGAACGCGTCGCGGGCCGCGTCCGAGGGGAACTCCTGCAGGAACGTGTCGATCTCGGCGGCGGAGGGTCGCTGGAACGGGTGGTCGGTGGAGAACAGCAGCCGATCAGGCGTCGTGACGTCGAGCGCGTGCCGGAGCAGCGTGGGGCTGAGCATGCCCGAGCTGGTGATGTGGAGGTTCGAGCGGACGGTGTCGGACACCGTCCGCTCGAGTCCGGCGACCCGCGACAGGCTGTCCGCACGGTCGAGCCAGAACAGCAGCAGCTCGCCCCAGTGGCCGAGCACGACCTGCAGGTCCGGGTGCCGGTCGAAGGTGCCGCCGACGATCAGGCGCAGTGCCGCACGTGCCGCCTCGAGGTGCCACCCCCACCCGAAGGTCGCCAATCCGAGCTCGACCATCGGGTCGAACCCCTCGTACGCCGCCTCGCGCAGGCGCTTCGACGGGATCTGCGGGTGGATGAAGACCGGCTGCCCGAGCGACGCCGCGACGGCGAAGAGGCCGTCGTACCGGCGGTCGTCGAGCGGCACCTCGCCCGTCCGCCCGTAGACCATCGCCCCCACGCAACCGAGGCCGGCAGTGCGCTCCAGTTCGGCGACGGCAGCGTCCGGGTCGGCCATCGGCAGGGTCGCGAACGCGCGGAACCGGTCCGGGTGGTCCGCGACCGCGGCGATCGCGATGTCGTTCGCCTGCTGACTCAGCGGGATCGCGTCCGCGGCATCGAGCGGCTGCGCTCCGGGCGGCGCGAGGGACAGCACCTGGACGTCGATCCCCTGCTCATCCATCGCTGCGAGCCGGGCGTCACCGAGGTCACGGAGCAGCGCGCCGTTGTCGCCGAGTTCGTCCAGCGCCGTGCTCGGGTCGCGGCGGTCCTCGGGCAGGGCGTTGACGGCGTCCGTCAGGGCGGGGTGGTTCCAGTGCTCTTCGATCGCGATCAGGGTCATCGGGGTTCCTCCGTCAGGTCTCGCACCGGTGCATTCGCTCATCGGCGTTGAGTGAACCGTACACCTCGCTCAACGCCGTAGAGTCAGACGCATGGCCGAGACCTCACGCGACGCGAAACGCGCACAGACCGCCGAGCGCATCCGCGCAGCCGCTCGGCAGCAGTTCGGTGTGAACGGGTACGAGGGCACGACGATCCGGAGCATCGCCGCAGCAGCGGGCATCGATCCGTCGCTCGTGATGCAGCACTTCGGGTCGAAGGCAGCGCTGTTCGCGACCGCCGTGCAGCTGCCGGCCACGTCGGACGGTGGGAGCGAGCGCGCGGCGGCCGACCACCTGCTCGACGTCCTGGGGATCCGGTTCCACGCGCTCCCCGCCGAGACGGCCGCGCTCGTCCGGTCGATGCTGACGGTGCCCGAGGCGGCGGACACCATGCGTGGCTACCTCGACGAGCGGGTCGAGAACCTGGCGCGCTCTCTCGACGGCGACGACGCCCGGCTGCGGGCGTTGATGACCGTGAGCGGGATCCTCGGCATCACGATCACGCAGCACTTCCTGCGCCTCAGCGCGTTCGAGGGCGCGTCACGTGACGACCTGCTCAGCGCGGCGCGGGGCTGGGTGGAGTCGCTCACCACCGGGTCGCACCCCGCCGAATCCGGCGCTCCGCAGTAGCGGCACTCACGCTCCTCCGCCCACGGCCGCACGGATCGCAGCGACCGTGTCCGTGGTCTCGACGTGCAGGTGCACCCGGATCCCCATCGCCCGCGCCGCCTCGATGTTCTCCGGTACGTCGTCGACGAAGAGGACATCCGCGGGCGCGGCAGCGAGCCGATCGAGCGTGATCCGGAAGGCCTCTGGCTCCGGTTTCGTGACCCCGATCTCGTGGCTGTAGCAGATCGGGTCGAACACGGCCGCGAACCCGAACCGTCGCTCCTCTTCCTGACGGGCGCCGTCACCGGAATTGGACAGGATCGCGAGCCCGACCGTCCCGCGCAGACCAGCGACGAAGTCGAAGAGCGGCTCGTTCAAGGAACCGCAGTACGCGTCCCAGAAGTCGGCTCGCATCGACGCGAGCACCTCGGCCGAGGCGCCGAGTGCGGCGCCGATCTTTCCCCAGTACTCGTCGTCGACCCCGGTCCGTCGCGCGGCATCGGGCAGGTCGGCGTCCGACAACCGCGCGGAGAACTCCTCGTCCGTCAGACCGAACGCAGCCGCCCACCGCGTGCGGAACTGCCCGGGCCATGCCGCGTCGTCGACCATCTCCAGCACGCCACCGACGTCGAGCAGCAGCCACCGCACCCCACCGCCGGTCATGCGGAGATCCCGTCGAGTCGACGGATCATCTCGAGCTCCCGCTCGTCGGGCGCGAGGACGTACGGCTCGGTCGCCCCGGTCCGCTCGTACCCACGTCGCGCGTAGAAGGCCTGCGCCCGGAGGTTGCGCTCGTGCACGTGGAGTCGGAGCGTGGCGCCGTGGCCGGAAGCCCACGACTCGATGGCGTCGAGCAACGCATCGGTCACGCCGGCCGCACGGCCGCGGTGTGACGGCGCGACGTACACGCCGACCAGCAATGGTCCGGTGGCGGCGTCCGGGATGAACGCCCCCATCGCACCGACCCAGCGGCCGTCGGCGTCGATCGCCACGAGCGAGGTTCCCCCGACGTCCTGACCGCGGCGACCCCGCGCACGCCATTCGGTCTCGTCGAGCTGCTCGGCGTCCGCCAGGTGCTCCGCGTAAGCCATCGGGGTGTCCTGGATCATCTCCAGGCGGAGCGCTCGGACGGCTTCCCAGTCAGCCTCGGTCGTCGTTCGGATCGTTATCCCCTGCATGGACCGAGCGTAGGACAGACAGTCGTCGGCGAAACTCGTCCGAACGGATTCCAATCGACTTGGGGCAGGGCGCCGAATCACCTGCACAGACCGGGAAACACCCGGAGCGCTCACCAGCCGCACATTGCTGGTTCTCCACCCTGCACCAGGGTGTGTTCGGCGCGCAC
>NZ_SODR01000013.1:0-36241 GCF_004365375.1 Curtobacterium sp. PhB25
AGGTGTCGCGCTCGGCGCGGCTGCTGTGTGCGCGCCGAACACACCCTGGTGCAGGGTGGAGAACCAGCAATGTGCGGCTGGTGAGCGCTCCGGGTAGTTCCCGGCTGATGCAAGCTATTCGGTGCCCTCCGACGAGGAGATTGGAACCCCGTACCCCGTTACCGCATCGTAATATTTGTTGTGGGAAATGTAACCTGTTCGAGGGTCGTGGGTGTTGTTGCAGCGCGTACCGGTTGAGGATCGGCTGGCGACGGCGCGGGCCCGGGCGGTGCTCTGATCGTCTGCAAGGCCGTCAGCGGTGATGGTGTTCGTGGAGCGGATCATGCCGCGGACGGTGGTCATAGATCCATCCTCGCAGCACGATCTGACACCGTCGGTCCGAGTGAGCGTGGGGGCGTAAGAGGGATTCGCGCTGCGCGCGTGCGCCCTGTCTTCGCTGCGCTGCGCAGGCCATCGGAGGGGTCACGGCCGGTTCGACGACGTCGGCTGCAGCTCCTCGAGGTGGCGGGGGGCGTGGTTGTTGGGTGATCGGTTTGCCTGTCTAGCCTGCTGGGTGTGGACGATGAGCTCGAGCGGTTGCAGTGGCTGTCCGTTGACGAACTCGCGGCCGCGCGGCGGAGTGCGATCCGCCGGCTGAACCGGCTCGACCGATCTGCGCCCGATGTGACGCTGCGGGAGGCGGCGCTGCAGCGCACAATGCGGCTGATCGGTGAGGTGCAGGACGGGCGCCGGCGGCCGCACTGACACAGCTGGTGTCGGCGGCCGCGGTCATCATCGGTGGCATGCCCGAACACCGGTGGGCGCCGCCGAGCCACCCTGATCCGCCCGAGGACCAGCCGCTCGGCATCGACGCGCCGCCGGCGCCGGACCGGGTGTCCGGCTACCCGGCAGTGTGGGTGCAGGTCGAGTTCACCCGGTCGGGCCCGCAGACCTGCCCCGGCTTCGTCGAGCGGGCAGACGGCAAGGTGGTCTACGTGCAGCTCGTCCACATGGGCTTCGTCCACCACGTGTAGCTGCCGATGGATCGGCTCAAGAAGCGGTCTCTGCGGCCGCAGGCGCGCCGCTGATGGGTGTACGCCGGCGTGGCCGCTGGTTTGCCCGAGGAAGCCGTCTCCATCCCCCGGGAGGCCCGTGGCGGGCCCGTGGGTGACGTCCGGCCGGCGGAGCCGGTGTGGGCGTGGATCCGCACCTACCGCGGCGTCGATCGACGGGTGAAGGCGAAGGCGATCGCGGCGACCGGTGACGCGGTCCTGACCGAGTGGGGGAGCGGGGGAGTGGGCAGGCGGCTACCGCGGCGTGGGTGTGGCGGGCTGCGGTGAAGCATCGAGCGGAGTCCCAGCAGGCTCATAACGTGTCGGGGTGACTCGCTAGGCGCTCTAGCGATACCGTGGAGATGCGTTCGGGCTGTTCCCCCCAACACGTTCGAGCGCAGCTGCTCGGGTCAGCCCCCAATTTTGATCCGAGCAGCACCGGCCCCGGTCCTGCTGCCCCCCCCCTTGCAGGCCGGGGCCGCTTCATGCCTGCTGGCCTCTGCGCGCCGGCGAGCTCCTCGAGCACGGAAGCGTTGAGTGGGCCGCCGTGCCGGCGGACTGTTCTGGTCTGAGCTGCCCCGCCTGCGGCGGCATCTTCTGACTGAGAGGAGCCGGCAAGCCGGCCAGTGCTTGTCGAACCCTGCGGGGTTCGTTGTTTGCCCGTGAAGCCTTCGGCGATTGTACGGTCGGCACCCACATCGCAAGCGGCAAGCCGCCGGTTCCCCCGAGAACTTCCGGCCGCGGTCGCAAGCTCCCTTATTTCGCCCGGAACTTCTCTCCGCCACCGCCCTTCGGGTTGCCATGCGGCCTTCTCCCTGATCGGCACTACGTGCCTTCACGGGCAAACAACGAAAGGGAAGGAAGAGAAATGATGTTGATGGGTATTCGAGCGACCGCAGATGGTCGCGTGGAGGGCGTCGTGATCAACGCTGCCCGGTCTGTGCTGCGCGGTGTCCGAGAGCACACGGGCGGTGCGATCCTCACCTCGGCGGCGCTGGACCACCGGATCGATGCGCTGTCGGATGCGTCCGCGACGGCACCGAACATGCTGGCCACGGCGGCCGCGATCGACCTCGGCCGGGACAGCATGGCCCGGCCGCTCGCCGGGGCGGTGGTGTTCCTCACCACCGACGAGCAGGGCATGTTCCGGTCGCTGTCACCCGAGCAGTACCACCGGGTGATGGCCACGTTCCAGGACTGCCGCGCCGCCCTGGACGACGCACTCGCCGTCACCCGCTAACACCCACCGAATGAAATAGACCGGGTGCGGAATTCCCGACAACTTGAACTTGCCAGGACCCGCACCCGGTCACTACCGGAAAGCGTAGCAAAACCATGAGCATTGCAGAACACATCGCCGTCACCCACCTGACGGACCAGCCCCAGCCCCAGCCCCAGCCCCAGCCCCAGCCCCAGCCCCAGCCCGAGGACATCACCACCGAGGCCGCTCCCGCGGCGGCGGGCGTGGACCTGGTGCACGTCCCCGCTGCGGACGTGGTGATCGAGGACAACGTCCGCACCGCGGGCGACCTCGACCCCGCGTTCCTGGCGTCCGTGAAGCGCCACGGGGTGCTCCTGCCGACCATTGGCTACCGCAACGCCTCTGGGGCTGTGGTGGTCCGTGACGGGCAGATGCGCGTCCTTGCGGCCCGCGAGGCGGCTGTCACCGTGCCCGTGTTCGTCACGGCACGTGGTGACAGTGCTGCGGCTCGGATTGCGGAGCAGTTGGTCGCGAACGAGCGGCGCACGGCCCTGTCGGATGGTGACCGGCTGGCGGCGTACCGCCAGTTGGAGATCGAGGGCCTGTCGGTCACCGCGATCGCCCGCGAGACCGGCACCAAGCGGGACACCGTGAAGCAGACCCTGACCGTCGCGAAGTCGGACACGGCCTCCGCCGCCGTGACCAGTGGTCAGGCGACGTTCACCCAGGCGCTGCTGCTGGCCGAGTTCGACGGTGACGCCGACGCCGTCACCGAACTCACCGAGTGCATCGCGGAGGGGTACGGCGACGACGAACTGACCCACACCGCCGCCCGGCTCCGGCAGGACGCCGAACGCCGGGAAGCCCGCACGCAGGTGCGCGCGGACTTGATCGAGGCAGGTCGCCGGGTGGTGGGGGAGGACGACGACTACGAGTCGTTGGACCGCCTCACCGATGCCGCCGATGACGTGACCGACTACCAGGAACGCAACGCCCTCGACCCCGAGCAGCACGTCGAGTGCGCGGGTGCCGCGTGGCACGTCCGCGAGTGGGGGACCCCGGAGCCGGTACAGGTGTGCACCACGCCGGACGCCCACCACGCCCGCTACCCGTCCTTCCGCCAGGCCATCCAGGTCGGCGGGACGGCGGAGGCGGAGCCGTCCGACGAGGACCGCGCCGCCGAGGTCGAGGAACGCAAGGCCGCACGCCGGGTCCTGGTCGCCAACAACAAGGCGTGGGACGCCGCCGACGAGGTACGCCGCGAGTGGGTCGCGGGCCTGTTGCAGCGGAAGACCGCGCCGAAGGACGCCGCCCGGTTCCTCGCGGTCGCGCTGACCCGCCACGCCGCCACCCGGTACGCGTCCGGCATGGTGTCCGCCCGCGGGCTGCTCGGCATCGAGACCACCGGGTGGGAGGGCGACACGCTCTCCCAGTGGGTCGAGGAACACCCCACGAAGGGGCTGCACCTGTCCCTCGCGGTGGTGTTCTCCGGGTTCGAGAACATCGCGAACCGTGAGTGGTGGCGCACCCCGGACGCGGAGTCCCGCGGCTACCTGAACCAGTTGGCCGCGTGGGGGTACCCGCTCAGCCACGTCGAGCAGTTGGCCGCAGGCATCCAGCCCGACCCCGACCAGGCGGACGGCGAGGACGCGGCAGCCGAGTAGGTGACACGGCATGAGGGTCGCAGCCAGCGGCCCTCACGCCCACGCGGCACCGGTTCGTGTCCCATCCGACACCGAAAATGTCCCACGGACTCTCCCGACGTCCGTGGGCTGCGCGTCGGCTTCGCCACCGCATGAGGGGCGTGCCCCTCATCGCTCCCCAGCGCTGCTCGACGGACCTCGCACCGTGACGACACCGCAGAGCGGCGCCGCATCAATCCCGCTCAGACGCCCGCAGGATCCGCCGCCGGCGACGTTGACGAGCGATCCTGGGTGGCCCATGCGATCTGGTGGTCGTCGCAGAACCGTCCCGGCGGTTCCTCGCCCGTGTCGAGGTCCAGTAGCTCCCACGCTTCCGGACCGGCCTGAGCGGTGCAGCCGGCGACGTCGCACGGCTCGAGTACAGCGAACTGCACCCAGAACGCGTTCGACACGACAATCGCGGTCGGCGCGGTCGGCGCGGTCGTCGCTGCCGCATATGGGTCTGCGGCCGCGGACGGCAGGGGCTTGGGTACCAGCTCGAGCAGCGCGTCTGCTGGCTGAATCCGGGTTCGGCTCTGTTTCCTACGGCCGCCGCGACGAGATCCCATACCGGCGATGCTGCCAGCGGCACCATCGACGCTGCTGTACGACATGCCGTCGTTGGGAGGTGAAACCGGGGCGGGAGTACGCACGATCACTCAGAAAGAGTTCCCGCCCCGGCGCCGGCCCCAGGGGAGGGAAACCGGCACCAGCAACCATGCCCGACCGACTCGCTTCACGTCCACTGCTTCTGGCCAAGCTCCCACCGCCACCAGCATGGACTGTGCGGTAGCTGCCTGCAGCGATCAGTTCTGTGTCGGCCCCGACGAGGGGAAGGCGGCCGCGGGATCTCCGCCGCGTGCCGCGACGTCATACCGTGCCCACGACTCCACCTGCAGCGGAGACGGGGTCGCGCCGCCGTGGACGGCGGCCGCGATCTCGTTCGCGTACATGTCACGCATCTCTTCAGCATGCTTCCGCAACAACACAGGCCGGCTCCCCTCGGGTCGGAAACGGCAGCATCGACGATGCGCCCCCTCAGAGCGCTGAGCTCGCATCGTCGATGCGCTCGCATGATTGTGCCTCACTTCGTGCGATATTGCACAAAGTCTCGGCTTAGAACATGCCGAAGTGCTCGCCGTTCAGCGATCGAATCATCAGGTTGATGACGAGCACCAGGCCCGCGAGCAGACCGAGGAAGTCAAGCAGCGGTGCGATCGAGTCGAGGAACCGCTGGATCGCGCGGAACGGGCGCCGGCGCGGCCGCGGGGCGGAGTGTTCCGTGTGCTCGCTCATGGGGTGAGTCTCCCAGGGCTTCCGGCCGGGGGCCGGGATTCGCTGCGCTCCGGGTGGAACCGGCTGCGCCGGCACTGCTTGGGCCTGCGGCCCGTTGGTTTGCCTGGAAGCCTTCGGCAGCGTACGGACGTCCGGGCTCCGCGCAAGCCGCTGCGCGGCCGGATCCTCCGAGAGTTTCGGCGCGCGCTTCGCTTGTTTCGCGCCGAAACTCTCTCCCCCTCCGCCCTTCGGGTTGCACTGCACCCTCCCGTCCTAGCGGCGACAAGTCGCCTTCCAGGCAAAACAACGAGAGGGAAGGAACAGCGCATGCAGCACATCGACACGGTTACCACCATCGTCCCGGTCGTGGGCGAGGACGACATTCCGCGGCAGTTGGCGAAGATCGCCGAACGAGACGAAGACCTCCGGGTCCGCGCCCGTCAGGGGTACCAGCTGACCCACACCGCAGCGGTCGCGGGTCCGCACTTCACGACGTTCGTCGACACCTTCACCCACGACAGCGGCCGGGAGTGAGCAAAGCGGCCGGGACCAAATCGAAGTTGGTCCCGGCCGCCCGAATCACTCTCCCACAACCGACCCCCGAAAGGACCGGCACCACATGACTACCACCCTCATCCCCACGAAGACCGTCGCGGCCCTGATCCGCAAGGAGCTCCGCACCCAGTTCCCGGGCGAGCGCTTCTCCGTGCGCTGCTCCACCGGTACCGCGGCCGCGTGGATCAACGTCCACCACGAAGACGGCCCCACGTCCGCGCAGGTCGACGAGATCTGCCGCAAGTACGAGGGGCGCTCGTTCGACGGGATGGCCGACACCTACACCGACCACGGCACCACGTTGATCGCTGGGGAGGCGGGGGAGATGCCGACCGAAGTCCAGTACTGCTGCGACGGCATCAACACCGCCCGCGACTTCACCCCAGCCGGACACATCGAAGCCCAGCGGATTGTCCGCGAGTCCAGCAACATGCCGCACCTGGTCCTCTGCGACGACGCCGGCGTCCTCGTCGAGGGCCGCGACATCACGGACGGGCAGGGCTGCGAGTTCAACGACGGCTGGCACGCCTGGGACCGCTCGCACCTCTCCGCCTGGTCTGCGGTGCGGTTCCTGTTGCAGCACGTTGACCTCACACCGGCCCCAGCACGCCAGTAGCCGAGCAGGCCGCGCCGCCGATAGCGACGGCGACGCGGCCCCCTATCTCCCACGGAACGCCCGCCGACCAAGCGGGCACCCCAGCAGCACTGTAAAGGACTACCGCTCATGTTCATCACCTACGAACGCCCCACCCACCTCACCGACGAGCAGACCGACCCGCAGGCCCCGGCCGCCGACCTGGCACCCGGCGCGGACGTCGACCCCCGCGTGCCGGTGTGCGGTGCGTCAACCTACGACGTCGACGGCACCCGCTGGACCTGCACCCGTGGTCCAGGCCACGCCGACGACGAGCACCGGGCCGTGTTCGACCGCTACCACGGGGGTGCCGTCGGCCAGGTCGCGTTCGCGTGGCAGTACGAGTGGGGCGGCGCCGGCCACGGCCCGTCGTCGACCGTCCCCATGACGACTGTCACCGTCACGGTGTCGTTTCCGTCGACGGCGTGGACGAACGAGCAGCTGCCCGAATCGATCGCCGACGAAGTACGGTCCGTGTTCTGGGAGTGCGACCACGACGACGTCACCGTGACCACCGCCGCGACCAGCGCACCGCACCCCGTCACGGGCTGACCCACGGGAGGCGGCGGCTGTCCCCGACGTGGTGAAAAGCGCCGGGACGACACAGTTCAGGAATGCGCAGCCCACTATTCCTAACGGCTTCCCGTGATTGCATTACCGGTTCAATGCTCCTGGGGATCCCCAGCCCTCCCGCCGTTATTGATGCCCCAGCCGTGCGTTCATAAACGCCATGCCCTGGTGCCAAACAATGCACACGCATGGGTCCGCAACAGGTGTGCCGCCCGGCTAAAAAATAGTAGAAGAATGTGCGGAAAAGGGTACCATTATTGGTGCCGCCGACGTAGAATAGAAGCATGCAACGGGTAGCGGGTCCCCGGCAAACAGACTTTACGAAAAGGTGATTTCGATGAGCATCACGGTGTACACCAAGTCCGGGTTCTGCGGCATGTGCAAGGCCACCGAGCGTGCTCTCGCATCCGCCGGCATCGAGTACACCGAAGCCCACCTCGAAGACGTCGACCAGGCGCAGATCGACGAGTGGAAGACCACCCTCGGCATGAACGCCCCCATCGTCATCACCGACACGGAGACCGGCTCCTGGAGCGGGTTCCGCCCCGACAAGATCAGCGAACTCGCCTCGAGCACGGCCGCGTGATGACGATGACCCTCGAACGTCCGACCACCATGCGCCCCGACATCGTGCAGCAGTCCACCCGCGACGCCGTCGACGAGCTCTACGCAGGCGACACCGTCGCAGCCTTCCGCGCGATCGACCAGGCATGCGCCGACCCCACCGAGAACGTCCGCGAGTGGGAACTCGACGACCAGCAGCGTCAGGTCTACGAGGCTGGGTTCATGGTCGGGTTCCAGATGGCGACCCCGGCACTCGTGGCTGAGGTCCTCGAGCTGCGGGCCCGCCTCGAGCAGGCCGAGCACGACGCCGACCGGTACTACGCCGAAATGAGCCGCCGACCCGCACCCGCTGAACCGTCCGCGTCGGGTCCGACGTTCGCGGAGATCTCCCGCACCCGCGGCGACCACGACCGTGCCGACCGTCACGAAGCGACGATGGACCGCATGTTCCCCCAGTACGCCGGCGCACGCGCCTGAGCACGGAGACTAGAACCATGAACACCGCGGCAGAGCTCACGTCGACCGTTTCAGCGCTCGGGCGCGAAGTACCCATCTGGGCCTTCCTTGTCGTCGCTGTCCTGCTCGTACTCGGCGGGGTCACATCGATCGTTGTCCGACGCGCGCGTGAGGCATCGGGGGAGCATGAGCAATCAACCCTCACCCCGCTCCCCTCGACAGCAGCAGTCCTGTTCGTCGCGGCCGCGGTGGTGTTCCTCCCGGTGTTCGCGGTGCTGGTGCAGGCGTTCTGATGAGCGGCGGCCGGAAGCGGGTCCGCGTGCAAGGGCGCGAGATGTCTCGGTTACCCGTGGCCACAACCGTGCAGGTGTTGCGCATCGACCGGAGGGGGTCCAAATGACTGTCACCGAGTTGCTGCTACTGACCGTCGCTGTCGTGGGTATCGGTGGAGGCGGGTTCGGGGTCGGCGTCATGCTTTCCCCTCGCGCCGAGGCCGATGAGTTGTCACCGGCCGGCAGGGTCGTGCCCTGGCTGTCGGGGTTGCCTGCGTGGTGATACTGACGGGTCTGCGAGCTGGCTCATGAGCGCCGGACGGAAGCGGGTCCGCGTGGAGGGCTTTGAGATACCAACCGGTGAGATCATCGGCCTGATCCGCTGGTTCCCCCTCGAGGGGGAGTGGCAGCACGAACTCGTCACCGGTGCCCTCCACTGCCTCGACGCGGACGGCCGGATCGAACTGATCGTCGGCGATGAGCTCCGCGCGTATGACGTCGAGGTGTGGGCGGTGTGCTCGGCTGTTCCCGAGCCGTTGAGAGGACTGGCGTCATGACCTGGTTCGGCTGGATCCTTGTCAGCTTCAGTGTCGTCGTCCTCCTGGTGGTCGCCACTGTGTTCGTGGTGTGGATCCTCGGTGAGGAGTGGATGCGTGACAAGCGTAAGCATCCGCCGCGGGCGGAGCGCGTCGCGCTGATGCAGCGGCTCCGCAAGGAGAGCGAATACGACCCGTCCCTACCTCGGGAGCCGAAGTGACCGCGGCCACGATCACGGTTGCCGTGCTGCTTACCACCGTCGGATACACGGCGATCCTCGCGGCCGTGTGGGGCGTCTACCGGTTCCGGACCCGTGACGAGCGTCGCCGTCGCCGGGACCTGGTCCGTCGGCTGTGCGAGGTGTTCGATGCTGCGGATGCCCGCGGCGAGCTCACGCCCCAGCGGCGGATCGAGATTGCCGACGGCCTCCGCCGGTTGCACCGCGGCTGATGCCCGGACCGCAGCCCACCCCCGCCGAGGACCGGTTCTTCACACACGTTGTGAAGGGCCCATCACGCGGTGACTGTTGGATCTGGACCGGCGCCGTCGGTGACGATGGCTACGGCCGGTTCTGGGTGCCGCAGCCGGGCGGCGGTCAGCGGGCGATGCGGCCGCAGCGGTGGCTGTACGAGCACCTGACCGGCATCGCCTTGCACCCGTCGACGTTGCTGCTGCATGCGTGTGACGTCCCGCTGTGCGTGCACGTCGACGTCGATCAATCGGTGTCGCATCTGGCGCCGGGGACGCACCGGGGGAATTTGCTCGAGCGGGTGCAGCGGGGCCGGCACCGGAACGGTGCGACGGCGATCCGGATGGCCGGACTGAAACGCAGCGAACGGGTCGCGCTGTCCCGCGAGCTCCGCGCCGCGTTCCGCGATCGCGGCTGGGACGCGGATGCGATCCGTGCGTGCCGGACCGGAATCGCGTCGGACACACCGACGCTCTGGTAGCTCCGACCCCTAACGGCCAGAAGCCCCACCCCGGCCACCGATGAGAGCCGCTGCGGGCGCTCGGCCGGTGGTGGAGTGGGTCGGGCATAGGTCGGTCCAGCTGGGGGAGCGGTCGGCCGTCGTCCAGCCGTGTTCGCGAGCGTAGGTGCGTGCTTCGGTGCGGCTGCTGTTGTCGTCGACGCCGGCCATTGGGACGATGACCTGGTCGCAGCCGATGTCGTCGCAGGTGATGACCATCGCGGCTCGTACACCCATCAGCAGTTCTCTCCACGGAGAGGGTTTCCGCTGGCGGTGCCGAGCGTTTCTGGCGTGATGAATGTGGGGACTGGCACGTGCAGTTCTGTACGAGGGTGACTGGCGAATGTGGTGGGGGGAGCATCACGCCAGTACACATCGTGTGCATCGCACCAATCGCAGTGCGCGGCCCATCGGTAGGGGTCGGCGCTGTGGAGTCGGCGGCGAAGCGCGGTGGCTTGTGGGGCCACAGTGTGAGATTCCCATCTGAGCTCGGGCATGAGAGAAGCGCCAGCAAAGTACAGCTTCCGGCCGATCCCGGCGCCAACGAACTTCCTCCAGTCCGGGTGATCGTGCTGATGTGGGTCGTCAGGGTCGACGGACCCTAGGTTGTACGGCTTCGACATGATCATCCCGAAACCGGCTCGCTCACCGCCGAGACGGGTGAAGCGGGCACGGAGCCGGCTTGCCTGATGCTGCACGTCGACAACTTCCTCCCCGTCAAACGTGCCCCATCGGAGCAGGAAGGCGTCCGATTCGACGATTCTCGTCAGCTCGGTCACGCCGCGCCGGATCAGGCTCCGGGCGGCGTCAACGGTGAGTCGTTCGGCAAGTTCTGGGAAGTCCAACCAGCTAGTGACATCGAGCCCGTCTCGTGTGTCGATCTCGACTGTTCGTGCTGCTGTGACGGTCCGTTCCGCCCATGAGTCGATGTCTGCCGCGATGTTTGGGTGATAGGGATTCCGCGCGGCCGAATCGCGCAGTTGGCAGAACTCCGTGTGCAGGATCGACGCGGCGGCGTCGTCAGCTGCTTCCCGAACGGCGTCGTCCGCTTCCAGAACCGCAGCCCGCGCCGTCCGTAGATCTGCGCGTGCCCACCATGGTGTGTGCTGCAGCTCCGAACGTTCGAACGCAGCCATGTGAACTGCCGTGATGAACGTGGCTTCGATGGTCCCTGGCCAAACGGTCCTCATACAGCCTCCTACTCCCCGTCGTTGGATGCGCCCGATGTGACGGTTTCGGCTACCTGGGCTGGGAGAACATCGCTCCTAGAATCTGCAGGTTCCGTCGCGCCGCCAGCACTGAGCTCTCGCAGCCGCCGGACCTCCGCCGCCGGGATGTCGAGCAGCTGGGCGATGCGCGGATTGGTTTCCTTCAGCTCCACGAGGGCCTGGATGGCGAGTGCGCGGTCGAGGTCGATCGCGTCGAGCTTGGTGAGGAGTTCGTCGCGCGCGTCGTTGGCGTCGAAGAACGTTGATGCGGCGTCTTCGATCGCGGCGTCACGTTGGGCGCGTTCTGCGTCGAGTTCTGCCCGGCGCTGACGTGCTCGTTCGCGGTTGTCCTTCTTGGTACTGGTTCGCGCCATGGTTGGTTCCCTCTCGCTGGTCCCCTCAACGAGTCCAGACGGTCGCAACGACAGCTTTGATAGGTGCTGACGCAGTCTGACCGACCGCCTGACATCACACTACCGAACCTACACACCTCTTGCACTGACAGTGTGTGGAGGGTCCGGACCCGCTACGGTGGGGGTGTGGGAGGAGGTGATCGCTCGTGATGACGGTGCACGTCCTGCACGCAGGTGACGGATACTCATATCTGACGAACCAGGTTGCTGCGGGCGATCAGCAGGTCCGACGGAGCGAAGAGCTCACGGACTACTACACCGCCGAGGGCGCCAAGCCCGGCCAGTGGTGGGGCAACGGCCTGGCCTCCCTGGGGGTGTCCGGGCAGGTCTCGACCGCGCAGATGCAGGCCCTGTTTGGTGAAGGCCTCCGCCCCGACGCGACCGCGTTCATTCAGGAGCAGATCGCTGCCGGCGCGTCCGCGTCGGAGGCGATCGACGCCGCCCGGCTGGGTCGCCGATTCATGACCACGAACGACCCCGACACTGAGTGGCAGGCGCAGGTTCACGCCGCCTCGGTGGCGTTCGAGCGGGAGCACCAGCGCGCCCCCCAGGACGCGGAGCTGTCCGGCATCAAGAGCGACGTTGCGGCCACGATGCTCCAGAAGTCCCTTCGCCGCCCGGCAACGTCGGACGAGGTGTCCTGGTTCGTGGCGCTCCGTGTTCCGGACTGGAAGCAGCAGGTCTCCCGCGGCTACCAGGCGTTCCGCGACGAGGTCGGCCGCAGCCCCGAGACCGGTCCGGAACGCGACCTGGTGAAGCACGATCTCGCCGCCGACCACCTCCGCGCGTCTCTCGGCCGAGACGCCACCACCGGTGAGATCGCACGGTTCCTCACCGAGCGGGGCGCCCCGGCACGGCAGCCCGTCGCGGGCTACGACCTGGTGTTCAGCCCGGTGAAGTCGGTGTCCGTTTTGTGGGCGCTGGCCGACCGGGACGATCCCCGTGAGGCGCACATCGCCCGGGAGGTGCACGCCGCGCACGAGGCTGCCTGGCAGGGTGCGATGACGTGGTTTGAGCAGGAGGCTGCGTACACGCGGACCGGTGCCGGCGGGGTGGCGCAGATGAAGACCAACGGGCTGTTGGTGGCGGCGTTCGAGCACCGTGACTCCCGTACCGGTGACCCTGATCTGCACACTCACGTCGCGGTGTCGACGAAGGTGCAGGGCGTTGACGGGAAGTGGAGGTCGGCTGACGGCCGCATGTTCCACAACTTGGGTGTCGCCGCGTCCGAGCGGTACAACTCCCTCGTCGAGCAGGAGCTTCGCAACCGCCTCGGCCTGCAGTTCGTGGAGGAGACCCGCGGGCAGGACAAGCGCGGCGTGCGCGAGGTGATGGGTGTTGACAAGGGCATGCGGGATGGTTTCTCGTCCCGCCGGGTCGGCATCGAGCAGGCGTACTCGGAGCTCGTCGACGAGTACGTGGCCGCGCACGGTCACACTCCGCCGAAGAACATTCAGCACAAGCTCTACGAGCAGGCGAACCTCGCCACCCGTGAGGGTAAAGCGCCCCCGTCGTCGGAGGAGACGCAGGTTGCGGAGTGGCGGCAGGCCGCCCGCGAGCACGTTCAGGTCGACGGGTGGGCTGCCGGTGTTGTGGCGCAGTCGCGTGCGATGCCGGCGCAGGACTCACTCGCTGCGGCGTCGGTTGAGCAGCTCGGCGCGCTGGTCGTGGCGCGGGTCGAGCAGGACCGGTCGACGTGGAAGGACTCGCACCTGCAGGCCGAAGCCGACCGGCTCGCCCGCCGCGTCGCGCAGGTCACCGGACAAGACGTCCAGGCCCTCGCCGACGACGTCACGAAGGCGTCGCTGCGTCGTTCCGTGTCCCTGGCGCCGCCGGAGCTGAACCCCATCCCGGCGCAGCTGCGGCACGACACCGGGGAGAGCGTTCTCCGGGTGCACCGGTCGGATCAGTACACGTCCGAGAAGACCCTCCGTACCGAGGAAGCCGTCCTTACCGCCGTCCGCACGCGCGGCGGTTTCGCTGTGTCCGAAGCTGACTTCAGGGTGGCGATCGAGCGGTTCAATGCCCGCGCCGTGGCGGACGGTCAGCACGCGCTCAATGCCAGCCAGCTCGCACTCGCCCGACAGTTTGCGACTGGTGGCCACCGGATCGAGACCGGCATCGGGCCTGCCGGTGCGGGGAAGACCACGGCGATGCGGGCGACGATCTACGCCGTGGAAGCGGGTGGCGGCCGCGTGCTCGCGCTCGGCACGACGGGGAAGGCGGCGCAGGTTCTCGGCCGCGAGCTCGGTACCGACGCCGACACCGCCCACATGCTCATCCAGGCCCACGCCACCGCGAAGCGCACCGGGCAGCCGGTCGCCGACCGGTACCGCATCGATCAGAACACCGTGCTGCTGCTCGACGAAGCGTCCATGGCCGGGAACCCGGAGTTCGGCCGCCTCCTGGCTCTCGCCGACGAGCACGGCGCGGCCCTCCGTCCGCTCGGTGACCCGGGCCAGAACGGCTCGATCGGGGCCGGCGGCATCCTGCGCCTCCTGGACCGGGAGACCGACGTTGCACGCCTGACCGAGGTGCACCGCTTCACCGGCGAGCACGGCCAGGACGAGGCGGCCGCGTCGTTGAAGGTCCGTGCCGGCGACGCCACGGGGCTGGACTTCTACATCGAGCACGGCCGCGTGTTCGCCGGCACCCGTGACGAAGTCATGGACCGCATCTACACCGACTGGAAGCGTGACACCGACGCTGGAAAGGCATCGTTGATGATCGCCGGCACCAACGAGGAAGTGTCCGCGCTGAACGCCCGCGCCCGTGCCGACCGCGTCGACGCCGGCGCCGTCGAAGAGTCCGGCCGGCTCCTCGCAGACGGGAACACCGTCGGCGTTGGGGACACGATCCTCACCCGCAGTACCGAGCGGTCGTTGCGGGTGAACCAGGGCAAGGACTGGGTGACGAACCAGGACATGTGGACCGTCACTGCCGTCAGCCCTTACGGCGTCATGGCCAAGCACCACGTACACGGCGGCACCGTGACCCTGCCCCTGGACTACGTCAGCGAGCACGTGCAGCTCGGCTACGCCCACACCGACTACGGCGTCCAGGGCGACACCGTCACCACCGGCGGTGTTGTCATCGACCCGGCGACCACCACCCGTGAAGGCCTCTACGTTCCGTCCACCCGCGGGAAGGAAGAGAACCGCCTCTACGTCGTCATCGACAAGCCCCTCGACGGTGGCCACACCGACGACGAGCGCGAGAACTCAGTTCGCGGCGCCCTCGAGCAGGTCCTCGCCCGCGAGCGCGCCACGAAGAGCGCCACCGAAGTCATGCGCACCGAGCAGAACACCGCACACTCGCTGACGACGCTCCTGCCGCAGTACGACCACGGCCGCGTCACCGTCCTCGACCCGAAGGCGATCGAGCGCGCCGAGCAGGCCGTCCGCGACGCCCTCCCCGCCGAGCTGGCATCCCGGATCGTCGCCGACGAGGCCTGGTCGACGTTCGCCGCGCGCCTGGTCGACCACGACCTCGCCGGCACCGCCCTGCAGGACCGCCTGCAGGGTCTCGTCCGGCCGCGCGACCTCGACACCATCGACCCGATCGAGTCCCCGGCCCGCGTGTACTGGTGGCGGCTCGGCCCAGCGACCACGATCGGCACCGACCTCGAGCCGGTCGACGGCCTGCCGAAGTGGGTCACACCGTTCAACGACCGGATCGGCGACCCGGAGGTGCGGACCTGGCTCCACGGCCAGCAGGAGCTGATGCGCGACCGCATCACCTCGCTCGTCGACCAGGTCGTCGCCGAACCGCCGGCGTGGGCTGAACCGTTCGGCCGTGTGCCCGCCGACCCCGCGCAGGCGGAGCAGTGGCGGGAGAACATGGGCCGCATCGTCGCGTACCGGGAAGCGTTCGAGGTGCCCGCGAGCGAGACCGTCCTCAGCGAGGAACCCCGCGGCGCCCACGCCGTCCAGGCCTGGCAGGACGCCCGAGCTGCCGGCCTCGACATCCGCACGCAGCAGGACCGCCTCGGCCGTGAGCAGGCATCCGCAGCCGCGCTCGAGCGGATGGGTATCGACCCCACCTCGCGGACCACCACGACGTCGACGGCCACGCTGCCCGAGACCGCTGTCGTCGTCGACGTCGATCGGCTCCTCGAGCAGAAGCCGGCATGGGTGGCGCAGTACGGCACACAGCCGGCAGAAGGTGAGGCACGCGAAACCTGGCGAGAGCAGATCGCCACTGTCGCGGCGTACCGCGAGGCGCAGGGCGTCCCGAACGATGCCTACCGCCTCACCGACCCTGGCATGGTCGACCGCAATGCCCGGCATGCGTTCGCGGCCGCGGAGCAGGCCCACGAGGACCTCCGCCGCACCGGGTGGATGCGCGATCGCGACGGCGCCGAACGGAACACCGCCGGCCCCGTTCCCGCGGCCGAGACGACGGTCGCCAACACCACCGAGGCTGCCCCGTCGTCGAGCGACCGCACGGCGGCCGCGGACTCACCTGAGCGCTCCGCCGACGAGCCCACGTCCGCCCGCCCCGGCGACGGTCCTGCGGATCCTCCGGTAACCACTCCCGCGGCGGAACCCGTCGACACGGCAGCGCCGGACGCGTCCGAGGCCATCCGTCGGCTGGCCAACGACCCAGATGCGCTCGCAGACGCGCTCCGACGGCGCCAAGAAGCGGCCACGGCGCGCGAGGCTGCCGCACAAGCTGCCCGCGAGGCCGTGCAGCAGGCCGAGGCGACGAAGCGGAACACGTACGACCAGTCCGCCCCCCGCCAGGACCAGAACGGTCCGCAGCGCCACATGTGACGTCCTGCCGCCGGTACTTGAATCGACGGCACCGACCCGCGAGTGTAGGCCGTATGAAAATACCGGCGAATTTTGACTGGCCCGCGGGGCTGCGTGAGTTCAAGCAGAGCGACACCGAGCGCTATGTCTTCGAGACGATGGATACAGCGACGCAATGCGCGGCCGAGTGCGGGCGTCCTCTGCTACAGACCGACTCGAAGGCCATCACCGTCGACGTGTTCACGAACGAACCGGTTCAGGACGGCGTGATCCCGGTCCGTCGATTCAAACCGTATGTCACGCACGCAACATGCAAAGGCTCCGAGTTGACGGTGCGCAGGGACCCGGGCCTCGCCATCCCAGCCGAGAAGGACGTCACATGGGTCTCAGCCACCATGATCGTTGGCGGCACGGAAAAGATTCCGATCGTCGTGTACCGAATTGCGGGCAGCGACCAGATCTCTACGGCGTTCGGTGAACGCGTCGACGTCCAAGCAGAGGTCATGCTCGGCGCAGGCTTCGCACTCATCACGGATGCTGAGATGTGGAGTCTCCTCACTGTTGTGGGCGAGCACGGGCCCACAGAGCAGGCTTATGCGCGATGGGCCGATGCGCGACACCTACAGCTGGTGGTCATCCATGATTCCGAGGAGGACGTCGTCGTCAGTGTTGATATCGATGACGACATGTTTCGAGAGGCCGCTGCCGCGATCGGTGAGGTTTTGTGGGTGACCGGTACCGGTGTGGAGTTAGACATCGACAACGGCACTTTCGTGCTGGAGCGGGCTGCTGCCAGGGGCACCCTGCTCGCGGCCACCACGCCCATCCGCTAGCGAACATCTTCGCGCCGGGGCGTCCGTTACGATCCCGGAATGCCCTCCCGCCGCACCGTCCAGGTCTACGTCGACGGGTTCGCCCTGTACAAGGCTCTCCTGCAGCGCACCTATCCCGAGTACCGGTGGTTGGACCTCGAGGCACTCAGCCGACGGCTGTTCCCTCACCGAGACGTCGTCGGGGTGAAGTTCTTCACTGCGCCGTTGAAGCCGCTGACGAACAATCCGGGCATCGGGCAGCGGCAACAGACGTATTGGCGGGCACTGCGTACGACGGGTGTGGAGATCGTCGAGGGGAAGTTCATCTTCAACAAGCAGTACCTCCCCAAACACCCCGAAGAGCTCGACCCCGCCGGGAGAGTCGTTACGATGCGGGTGAAGCGGCCTGAGGAGAAGGGCACCGACGTTGCTCTGGCCACGCACCTGCTCGTCGACGCGTTCGACAGTGCGGCGGACTCGTACGCGATCGTCACGAACGACTCCGACCTGGTGCCTCCGGTGTCCGCGATCACGGGCCGTGGACACGCCGTGACACTGGTGTCGGTCGCTGGTGCCGGCTACAACAAGGCGTTCACCGCCGCCGGCGTCAGCAGCGTCAGACAGATCCGTCGCGGAACGCTTGCTGCGTCGCAGTTCCCAGACCGCCTACAGGACGCTGACGGGCGTTGGATCCACAAGCCACCGACCTGGCGGTGAGAAAAAGCTGGCCCCCAATCCGATGGATTGGGGGCCGCGCCCGGTAGTCGAAACATCCGGGTAGTTATGGCTCAACTATAACACCGTTCGACAACACCGAGATTGGCGCCGTGACTGGTTCAACAGGGGCACCGGCGTCGGGCTCCGTCGATGCGTCCGGTCCACCATGCAGCGTCTTCGCTGACGCCGCGGCTGCGCGCTTGAGGGCGCCGGCCGCGGCGTCCGTGGTGACCACGGTGCGGTTCCGAACGAGCAGCTTCCCGTCCTTGAAGATGCCGAGCGACTGCAGCCGCTCGATCGCGGGCCAGAGCGCCCGTTCATGCCATTCGGACAGCGCCGACGAGGGCTCTTCCAGCATGTCGCTGTACGCGGCTTCGCGGGCGACCATCACCGCGGTGAGGACCTCGACGACCACCGGGTTCTCGTGCCAGTCTGCCGGGAACTCGTACTGCTCGGCGCTGAGGTGTCGCAGGTAGCGCTCCTCGAGCCACTGCACGAACGCAGTGAGATCCTGCGCGAGCTCCTTCCGGCGCTCTTCGCTGACCCCGACCCAGTTCCAGGGACCGCCCGCGTCCGCGACCGCGGTTTCCGCGACCGGCGCGGTGGTCCCGACCTGCGGGACCGGAGCCTCGGTGGCCGCCTCGGCGCCGGCGGCCGCGTCCGCCATGAGGATCCCGGCGACGAGCTGTTCGAGCCGGCGGACCTTCTCTTCGAGGTCCACCGGTTCCTGCCCCTCGGCGTCGTTCTCGTCCGGCGCCTCCGGGGTGGCTGTGTCGTCGCTCATGCTGCGATCCCTTCCTGCTCGAAGGCCCAGTTCTGGCCCTCTTCGATCGCGGCCTTGTCGTCCTCTTCCCACCAGCCGGGCAGGTCGACGATCGCCACGGGCAGCTCCCGGTAGAACAGCATCCCCTTGCCGGGCTCGAGCTGACGGATCGCGCCGGCGGTCATCACGCGTTCCTTGATCGTCGACGTCGACGTGGACATGCCGTTGACGGACTCGGTGGTGCCGATGCGTTCGGCTTCCTTCTCCGAGCACAGCTTCGACAGGCTCTCCAGGTACTCGTCGTCCTTGATCCCGCCGAGCACCATCAGGATGTTCGAGGACTTCAGGATCTTGTTCCCGCCGGCCTTGCCCCACCGGGTCTCGGCATCCTTCGGATCCTGGTGGAACGACCACGTGATGATGCCGCGGTCGCCGCCGTCGGTGACGAGCGCCGGCAGGCCCGGGATCGGGGCGATGTTCGCCACCTCGTCGAGGACCAGCGTCAGCGGCTTCGGCAGACGACCGGTGCGGTACTTCGTCGCGTGCGCCTTCGCGCGCCGCTCGATCGTCGACACCAGCGCGGTGATGACGGGCGCTGCGAGCGAGGCGTCGCCAGACTCACTGAGCAGGTAGAGGGTGTCCGTTGAACCGATGAACGCGTCGACGTCGAACACCCGGTCGCCTTCGTTCGGGCAGACGGCGTCGAGGATCTCCTCGAGTGCCAGGGTCTCGAGCGCCAGGCGCAGGGTCATGTCGGTGCTGTCGACCGTGTCGTGAGCCTCGGAGCGGCAGAACCGGCGCAGGTCCGACAGCCACCCCGGGTTCGCGTTCGGGTGCTCCCGCAGCACGTCGTAGGGGGTGTCGATCGAGAAGTCCTTCGACCACAGCACGACGTCGCGCATGGTGTAGCCGCCGAGGGCCGCGGCGTGGAGGAGGCACTGCAGCACGTTCTGCGCGGTGCCGGCAAAGAACTTCGCGTTCCCGGCATCATTCAGCGGACGGGCAGCGATGATCGTCTTCGCCCGCTGCGTGGCCTCCTTCGCCGACTCGCAGCCGACGAGGATGTCCCACTTCACCCGGGTTGGCCAGTTCGTCACGCCCTCCGGGTCGAACACGTGCACGGTGCCGACCTTGGACCGCAGCCAGGCCGTGAGCCGGACGACGTCGGGCTTCGTCGACGTCGACACAACCGGACCGAACGCCTTGAGGATCAGCCGGATGACCAGCCGCATCGTCTTGCCGGACCGGGGTGGTGCGACGACGGTGGCCACGTCTTCCGTCGTCGCGCGGATCGGGTGGTCGTCCATGTAGGCGTACGGCTCGGTGGTCTCGACCTTGTAGCCGATCTCGGCGCGGTCCTGCAGCTCCTGCACGCCGGCGAAACCCTCCTCAGCCTTCGGCTTCGACGGCCCGAACACCTTGTGCCAGATCGCCGGGAGGGCGAACCAGAGCACCATGAGGATCACCACGGCGACAACGACCGCTCCGATCGCGAACACGATCCCGCTCTCCGGCATCCGGAACCGCCCCTTCAACGCGACGAGGGCGACGTCGAGCGGGTTCCACGACAAGTCCCGCACCTTCGGGTCCTGGTCGGCCGCTATGTGCAGTCCGGTCCAGCCCGCGAGGACCACGACCGCCATCCACACGTACACCTGCGCCGACGCCCAGAATTCCTTCATCGTGTCCATCAGCGGTTCGCTTCCTTGTCGAAGAACGACACCCAGCCGGCGGCGGGTGCAGGGTCGGATGATGCAGCGGCCGGTGCCGGTGCTTTCGCGATCGCGCCGGGGCCGGGCTCGGCGAGGAGCTCGGGCAAGTCGACGGCAGCGATCTCTCGGTTGTCGATCCACCACCGAGCTGCGGTGACGCGGCGGGCTGTCTCGAGCACGTCGGACTGGAACACCGCGGCGTCGACGAGGTTCGTTTCGACGAGCTCACGGAACGATGCCCGCAGGAACTCCTGCCGGATCCGCACCGCCCACCGCACGGCGCCGTCGTTGCCGACCAGCTCCGGCATGCCGTCCCGCTCGGCTTCCGCGCGGAGCTCGGCATCCTCCGCGGCCCGCTGGGTCGCTTCGCACGCGGGGCACTGACGGTTCTTCGCGAACCACCGTGCCGTGCCGGCGCGCTGGCCGGCGGGCTTGTCGGAGAGGTTCTTGCGGACCGTGTGCCCGCAGGTGTGGGTGATGTCCCACTCCGTGGGGATCGGGGTCATAGGAGGCCCTCCAGCTGCCATTCCCAGTCGATGCGGTTGAACTCGCCGGC
This sequence comes from Curtobacterium sp. PhB25, assembly GCF_004365375.1. NCBI lineage: Bacteria > Bacillati > Actinomycetota > Actinomycetes > Micrococcales > Microbacteriaceae > Curtobacterium > Curtobacterium sp. PhB25. The sequence goes on from NZ_SODR01000013.1 coordinate 20,681, forward strand.
GACGAGCGCGTTGCCGGCGATCAGCAGGGCGACGCCGAGCAGCGCCCAGACCGCCTGCGCGGTCAGGTGCAGCTCCACCGGGCCCGTTGTGCCGCCGGGGAGCAGCTGCACGACGGGCAGCCCCACCACGGTGGCGATGACCCCGCACAGTGCGCCGAGGAGCAGACACAGCCGCGCGATTGCCAGGCGGCCACGGCGCACCGTGGCCCGCGGCTCAGGCACTGGCGCTGTCGGCCGCTTCATGCGATCGCCGCCAGCACGAGGAAGAACACCGCGGTCGCCACGGCGAGGATGAGGAACACCACGCGGATCCGGGGCAACCCGAACCGCCGTGCGTGCGAGGTGTCTGTGTCAACGAGCTTGTCGGTCATCGTCGTGTCCTTCAGCTGCAGGTGGTCAGGGTGCGTGCGAGCGCGTGCTCGTCTGCGGTGGCGATCGACAGGTGCCACTTCGTGGCCACGGTCACGAACGATGCCGCGTAGCTGCAGGCGTCGCCGGTGTTCGCCGGCATCCACTCCGCGGGCCCGGAGTCGGACTTCTCTTCGTTCGCGGGCCCGTCGACGGCGATGAGGTTCGCCGCCTGGTCGTTGGCGAACAGCTCCCGCTGCGTAGCGGTCCACGACGCGGCGCCGTGCCGCCATGCGTAGGCGAGCGGGACGCGGTGGTCGATCTGCACGGCCACGCTCGACGTCGGCCCACGGTTGAAGGCGATCGTGCGGCCCGTGTACGGGTCGTGGAGCGCCCCGGAGAGCACGACGCACCCGTTGGTGCCCGGCTTCACCACGACGGCCGTGAGGTCGCGTCGGAGGACGTCGTTGCGGGTGTCGCAGCCGTTGCGGTCGGTGTCGGCCCACGCCGGCCCGAACGCGTCCCGGTCGTAGCGCGCCGGCACGTACGCGTCGGAGATCTCCAGCGTGCGGAGATCTCGCAGCGCCTCGGCCGCGGACACCGTGCTCGAGGGCGACGGCTGTCCCGTCGACGTCGACCGGACCTCGCCGGTCGCGGTCGTGGGGTGCACGTAGGGTGCGGCGATCGCGGCGACAGCCGCGGCCGCGAACAGGGCGGCCGCCGTGACGAGCTGCTGCTTCGTGCGGCGTCTCACTGGGGGCCCCCTTCCCGGTCACCGTGGTGGCCCTCCGGCGCGGTGACGTCGTGGAGGATCTGCCGCACCCGCGATGGAGAGAGACCAGCTTCCTGCGCGACTCGGTGGTGGCCGACCGTCAGGGCGGCCTCGGCGATCGCGAGGTCGCGTGCTTCACGGGCGGCCTTGTACGCGGCGACGGTCCGGTGGACCTCGTCAACCCCGCCCGTGACAGCGCCGACGATCTTCCCCACAACGCTCACCAGACCCGCACCGTCATCGGCTGCCCGGCGCCGCGGGAGGAAACCACGAACGAGCTCACGGCCATCGGATAGGGCGAGTCGTATGAGGTGTGCAACCACTGCTCCGCCCACGTCAGCACGTCGTCGAGGGTGCCAAGCTCCGACGCGTGCTCGTGCACCTGCAGGTCGTCCGCGACGCGCGGCCCGGACCGCAGCACCCACTCCTCGAGCGAGGCCGTCTGCTCGAGGACGAGCTTCTCCCACGCCACCAGGCCGGGATGCTCCTCGAGCACGTTGGTGCGGTCGGAGAGGCGGCCGCGGAACCGCACGCGACCGCGCAGCTCCGGGCCAGGCATGGACGCCGGCACGTCGCCGGCGTCGACGACAGGTCCGGTCCACACCGACAGGACGGGCAGGTCGCGGGAGCCGGCCCCGTCGAACGGGTCGATGTCGCGGCCGATCATGAACCGGCACACTGGCCCTGCCGCCTGCAGGTGGTCGAGGGCGGCGCCGATGGTGCGGTGCTCCAAGCGGACGACGTCGCGGCCGCGGCCGACGTCGGCCCAGCGGCTCATGACGAGCACCTGGTCGATGCTGTCCCGGTCGGGGAACACGGAGTAGTCCGGCCACGCGTCACCCCGCAGCGGCGAATGCAGCTCGCCGGCGGGTGCAGTGAGTCCGCCCCAGCTCACCGGAGCGTGCTCCTGCAGCTGGTCGAGGATCTCGAACGTGACGGTGCCTGCGTCGAGCGGCATGGTCAGGGTGCTCATGAGGCGTCCTTGCCGAGGGTCAAGGGCTCCGTGGTGGAACCGAGGTCGATGTGCTGGTGCGAGCAGGGGTCTTCGAACTGGCGGAAGTTCTCCAGCGGCGTGTTGGGCCGGCACTGCACCTGCCCTGCCTGGGAGCCCTTCGGCATCACGGTGTCGAGCCACTTCAGGAACTCGATGTCCTGCTTCCCGGAGCCGAGGAGCACGCTCCCGCCGACGGCGTTGAAGTCCACGGCCACCGCTGGGTTCTTGCAGTGCAGCGACCCGGACTCGCAGTGCGTGCCGATGCCGACGCACGGACGGTTCATGTCGCTGATCTGCACGGAGCCGTACTTGTTGAGCGCCGCGACGAGCAGCTGCAGGATCCGGGTGTCGACCTGGCAGCCGTCCTTGGTCGTCCCGTCGACGATGGGCAGGATCTCCTGCTCCACCATCTGCGGGTGGTACGTGTCGGTGAAGGTGCCCTTCTCCCACGCGGCCTTGAGGGTCTTCGCAAGCTCGACCTGGTCGCCGGAGACGTCGCAGCCGGACGTTGTCGCAGCGCCGGTGACGGCAGCGACCATCTGCTGCGCGTCGGTCCAGAACTTCGCGTAGTGGTACGGGTCGGCGTTGACCTGCACCTTGTGGGCGGCGAGCGTCGGCTCGAGCGTCTCCCAGTCGGGCACCTTGACCAGCTTCGCCAGGAACGCCTTCGCAGCCTTCTCCGGGTTCAGCCGGTCGGCGCGCTTTCCGTAGCTGTCGTCCTGCTGCAGCACGCCGATGGTGGTGTTGTCGACGGCGTCGCCGTGGTTCAGGTTCGTCAGCGACGACTCACCCATCGCCGTCATCACGACGATGGTGGTGGCCTGCTCGTTCGCCTTCACCTGGTGCGCGGCTCCGACGAGCCGTGCGGCCATCTTCACCTGGTCGGTGTCCCACGTGCCGACCTTCTTCGGGAGGTCCTTCGTGACCGCCGCGGTGTCGCCGGCGCCTACACCGCACGCCGCGGCCGCGGTCGAGCCGCCACCGGAGGCTCCGAGGAGCATCCCGATGAACAGCACGATGACCGCCACGGCGCCGACAACGAACTTGACCATGTCAGTCGTCCTCGCCGGGGAGGATCGCGCGGAGCACCTTCCAGGAGCCGTTCACCTGGTTGAGCTGCACCGTGTACGTGCCGGCGTCGGTGGGAACGTCGACGATCGCGGCACCGTTGGTGCCACCGTCCTCGAGCTTCACCGTGCCGGCGAGGGTCGTCCCGGGAACCGCCTGCTGGCTGGTGCCCTCGTACGCGGCCTGCGCCTGCGTGGTGAGGTACGGCATCCAACCCTTGGCCCACGCGTCACCGGTGACGCTCTTGTCGACGTACGCGGACACGAACCCGGACGCCGTCCCGGTCGCGGCGCCCTCTTGCGTCGACGTGATCGGGTCCTCCGCGTTCACCGGCGCTGTCGGCTGCGCCGACGGGGTCACCTGGCCGGGGCCGGTGACCTTCGGCTGCCCGTCGTCGCTCGTGGCCGCACTGGTCGGTGCTGCTGCGGGGACCGAGACCGACGGCTGCGCCGGAGCGCTGGCGCACCCGGTGAGGGCTGCGGCGATCACCACTGCGGCGGCGATCGAGAGGCTGGTGCGGTTCACAGTGCTGCTCCCGTCAGGCCGGCGCTGGTGTCGGTGATCTGTCGCTCGAGCTCGGAGCGGAAGTGCGCGATCCGCACCTCCGCGGAGAGACCGACCTTCTTGAAGTGCTGCCCCTTCGGCAGGGTCATCAACTGCTCGGCCGCGCCGGGCTTCAAGCCGGCGATCTGCGCGGCTGCGACCGCGTCGTCGGCCTTCGACTGCCGGAACAGGTGCATCGTTCCGGCCTCCTTGATGAACGCCACCGCGGGGTCGTCGGCGGGGATGTCGGAGATGTGGTGGATGTTGACCACGTTCGACAGGCCGAGCGCGCGGGAGAGCTTCGCGTTGGACTGGATGACCTTCCCCATCGGCCCGCCGACGAGGAACCAGCCCTCGTCGACGCAGAACGTCGTCTTCCACCCCGGCTCGGAGCGGCGGATCGTGCCGAGGGTCCACGCGTTGGCGAGCATCATCGCGAGCGGGACGGCGGGGCCGTCCTCGGGCAGCTGCGAGATGTCGAACACGGTCAGCTTCTCGCCGAGCTTGACGTTCTCCGACGTGTCGCCGTCGAACAGGCCCGGCATCTCTTCCGGGAGACGTTCGAGGATGAACCGCAGCGTGAGGCCGGCTTCGTGCATCCGCTCGAGCGCGGTGGGGCTCATCTGCTTCCTGAGCTCGTCGCTGATGACGCCGCAGTGGTCGAGGACGTCGTAGATGTTCACGACCCGGCCCCGGCCCCGCGCCTGGGCGGCTCCGTCGCGGAGCGCTGCTCGCAGCGCCTTCCGCTCCCACGTGTCCAGCGGGGTGCCGTCGTTCAGGAGCGCGGCGGCCTGCTGCAGGACCATGAGGGCGCCGGTGTCGCCGGCGATGAACCTGGTCTGCGACAGGGCCGGGTCGAGCATGTTGATCCGGGACCCGTCTCGGTCGCCGAGGGCGAGACGGATCGGGTCGACCCCGGCGGTGTGGGCGACGTTGGTGTACTCGCCCCACGGCTCCGTCGGGGACTGCTGCTTCTTGTCGACGACGACCACCCGGCGACGCAGGAGCGTCAGCGCGCGGAGGACGTAGTCGCACTTCATCAGCGTCGACTTGCCCACGCCGACGTCGCCGGCTTCGACGACGTTCGGGGAGTCGACCAGACCGAGCGCGTACGCCTGGAACTGGTCGTTCACGCTCGGCGTCTTCGACAGCGTCTCGACCCCGGACAGCAGGCCCTCGAACTGCATCGGGGATTCCAGGATCCCCTGGTTCAGCACCTCGACCTGCCGCGACGTCGACGGGGCACCCTTCACAGGGCCGCCGTAGTAGCCGGTGCGCTTCAGGACCCGGTTGCGCGGTTCGACGTAGCCGCGGGGCTCGAGGCGGGGGAACTCCCAGTCGCCGATGGGGAGCTGCGTCTGCTCGAGCACGGTGGTGTCGGTCATCGGTTCGTTCCTGTTCGTTCAGAGGGCACGACGAGGTGGCGGATGTCGCGGTACAGCAGACTGGTGACGGCCAGTGCGGCCGTGACGAACACCAGACCCGCCACGGAGCTGACGAGCGCGCCGAGCATCAGGCTCGCGATACCGACGAGGCCGAGGCAGACGCCAAGCAGGACCACGCGGCCCTTCCCGACGACGAGGCCGTACAGCGTGCAGAACAGGCCGGCGGCTACCGACATGGTGAAGGCGCCCGAGAGCACCCAGATCGTTGCGGTCACAGTGCTTCCTTCGCTTCCTTGCCCTGCGCGAACTGCTCGACCTTGGAGCCGATCGACACGTTCGCCGGTGCGATCCCCCGGCCGACGGGCCAGGTGAACGCGTTGGCGGTGGCGGAGTCGACCTCCAGCCACTCGAGGGTGCGGATCCCGGCCCGGCTCGCGGCGTCCTCGATGAGCTCGGAGACGTCAGCCAGGCCGCGTTCGGTGCCGTCGGTGACGGTGATGTAGCCGACCCAGTTCGCGCCGACGTGGCCGGTTCCCGGGATGAGGTCCTGGTGGCGGCGCCGGGCTGCGTCGGCTTCGACGTTCAGGGCGACGTCTTCGATCTGCCCGTCCTTGGAGCGCTTGATCTGGTCTGCGATGTCGGAGACCCGGTCCTGCTCGGAGAGGTGGCGGGCTTCGTCCTGCGGGGATCCTTCGATGTGCCAGGCGATCGTCCGGACCACCTGGGACTGCATCCCGCCAAGCAGCGGCGCCATCCACAGCGCGTTCCGCTCGACCACTTCGAGGTTCTTCGCCGTGATGCGTGCGGTCCGCGACAGCGACACCGACACCTGGCCGCCCTTGGGTGCGCCGACGTACGTCGTGTACGACCACGCGTCCTCGGAGGGCAGCCACCCGGTGGTCGGCGTGACGTCGGCGACCTGCTCCATCGGGAAGCCGGGGTGCTGCATGTGCCGGATCACCGCGGCGGTCTGCCGGGCGCTCATCGCGCGCACGTTCTTGTAGCCGGCGCCGACGAGCATGCGCCGCACCCCTTCGATCTCGTTCGCCATGAACAGCCGCCACCCAAGCGCCGCGTCGCCGTGGCGCGCGGCCCGGCGGGCGAACCGGTCCGAGACGGGCCAGGAGACGGTGAACATCGGCCGCTGCATGAGCTGCCCGGCGGCGACACCGTCGACGACGTCCTTGTAGGAGTGCAGCAGCACCGCGGGGACGCTGCTGTCGCCGTTCTCCGCCATCCACGCTTCGTGCTGCGCGGAGTCGGTGGGCATGTTGCGGCTGATGGTCTGGATGCGCTTGGCGAACCCGAGCGGGTCCCCGAGCGACGCGACGACGGCGGAGAAGCCGGCGGAGGCGACGTCGAACACCTGGTCGGTCTCGATGCCGGTGACCTGCCCGGTCGTGGTGAACGTGACCGCGAGGTACTCCTCCCCTTCCGGGGTCTGGTGCCACTGGATCCCCGGTTCGCCGACACCGTCCTGCAGCCACAGCATTCCGGCGACCCCGTCCGGGGTGTCCCGCATCGCGTGGAGCTCCTGCATGCTCCCCCGCTTCTCTTCACGGGTGCTCGCCTCGGCCCACCGGTCGGTGAGCATGTCCCACCCGTCCTGGTCGAACGGGACGAACTTCGTCGTCCCGCGGCGCAGGCGTTCCTTCCACCGGGCGGCCTTCATCCGGCGCTGCAGGATGGTGTTGTTCGCCGTGTCGATCGTCGAGAACCAGGCTGCTCCGACGAGGACCGCGCCGACCAGCAGGGCCCACAGCCCGATGACGAACACGGAGACGAGCGTCACGGTGATGCTCGAGCCGAGCGCCCAGAGTCGGGGCTTGGAGATGCGCCCGCCGAACAGGCCACGGTGGGCGCTGTCGCCGCCGATGATCGAGGTACGCATGCTCATGCCTCCTGGTGGGTGCCGTGGTCAACGGCCTGCTCAGCGGCCGTCGACGCGGCCTGGGAGGCCTGCTGCGCGACCTTGAGTGCGGAGTTGGCCAGCAGCATCCCGACGGCCAGGGGCGCGCCGACACCGGTCGATGCGGTGCCCGCAGCGGCCGCGGCTCCAGCTCCACCGGCAGCGCCGGCAGCGCCGGCACCAGCGCCGGCACCCGCACCTGCGGCTCCGGCCTTCCCTGCAGCACCGGCTGCGCCGGCGGCGTGCTTGCCGGCCGTGCTCGCAGCGGACGCGCTCACGTTGACCGAACCGCCGCCACCGGCTGCTGCGTTGCCGGCAGCACCGACCTGGGATGCCTGCCCGCCGTACCCACCGCTGACCTGCGCGGGGGCGGTCGGCATGTTCCACTGGTAGCCGCCGCCACCGCTCTGTCCGGCCGGCTGTGACGCCGCGGTCTGGTGCGCGGTCTGCGGGGCGTGGGATGGGGTGTTCGGGATCTGCGGCGCCACCTGTGGCGGGGTGAACCCGCTCGTGCGGGAGGTGCCGCCACCGCCGCCGGGGCGCGGGATCCACTTCAGCATCGACAGCGGCGCGAACACGACGATGAAGGAGATCACTGCCGGCACTGCGAGGTTCACGAACGTCTGGATCGGGTTGACGAGCTTGCCGAGGGTGCCCGGGTCAGCGGTGATCGAGATCCCGTTGATGGCGCGGAACGCCAGCCCAACGAGAAGGATCAGCGCGACCTGGGTGAGACCGATGACGACCCAGATGACCGGGACGGCCTTGCCGAGCTTCCGCGTGTCCGGGTTCACGATCCACACGAATCCGAGCGGCAGCACCGAGCCGACGAGGTACTGGGTGGCCAGCTGGATGATGAAGATGAACGCCACACCCAGCAGGCTGAGGAACAGGGTGCCGAGGACGAACATCGACACGATCGCCGAGTTCAGGAGCGATCCGGCGTCGTCGGCGGATGCGAGCTCGGCGATCTTGGTGAAGAACTCTTGGGTGGTGGAGTTCACCGCCCACGCGGCCATCGCGTCACCGGCTGCAGTGAAGAGCTTGGTCAGCGCGATGCCGACCACGGGACCGAACGCGGCACCAATGAGGAACGCGGGCGCCGCGATGAAGATCGACTCGAGCATCTCCTTCGGACCCAGCGATCCCCGCTTACGGCGTCCCATGATGAAGAGCAGCTGCACGGCGAGCACGAACATCGACACCGAGAACGACATCGCGTAGGACTTCAGCCACCACTGAGCGTCGTAGTTCGGGTGCAGAGCGCTGAGCAGCCACGGGATCAGCACACCGGACACGGCGTGCACGGCGTCCTGCATCTGCTGTGTGATGAAGCCCATCGGGTCCTGGGCGAACTCGATGCCCTTCTTCACACCCTCGACGGCCCCCTTACCCTTGGCGAACACGCCGGAGACCCACGACAGGCCTTTGGCGAGTGCGTCACCGCCGCCGCAGACGATTGCTCCTGCTTGGCATGCCATCAGCAGCCCTCCTTGTACTTGGTGCCGGACGTCAGACCCTCGTCCCAGCCGGGAGAGGGATCGGCGTCGGAGATGACCCAGCCCTGCGCGCTGGTGGTGAGGGTGAAGGTGCCGCCCGTGTACTGGTACTTGGAGGCGCTGTCCTCAGCGGGGTCGGGTTTGCCGTTCGTCGTGGTGAGGCCGGCGAAGGCGATGGTGACGGTGGTGTCGGTGCTGTCCCGGACCAGGTACGCCGAACCGGACAGGTCGACGCCGTGTGTCTGCCCGTCGTCGTAGCCCGACTTCGACAGATCGGACGCGGCGAGCATCGAGTGCGCGGTGCCGTCCGTGACGTCATCGACGGTCTCCCGCAGGTTCGGTCGACGGTCGGGGTCCGCGGCGCTGTAGAGCTGCATGAACGCGCCGAGGAACTCCGCGGCCCCGGCCGGGGTGAACTGCTTCTTCTCCCGGAGCTCGAGTAGGTCCTTCGATGTGATGTCCGGGCCGGCGACGCAGCCAGAGGCGTATTCGACGCCCTGGACCGGGGCGGTGCTCCCGGTGCCCGTGGGGGCCTCGGCGGCCACCCCGGCCGGGGTACGGGCGGTGTTCGGCGAGGCGAGGTTCGCGATGGTGACGCCGACCGCGACGAGTGCGATCGCCGCGAGGATCCCGACTGGGATCAGCCACCACCGGCGACGACGCCGGGGCTGGGATGCGGTCTGCTTGCTCATGTGCGATTCCCCTCGCTGGCGTGGACGGCTCAGCCGTTGACGGCGTTGAGGATGAACCCGAAGATCGCCGGGACGATGATGATCCCGCCGGTCATCAGGGACGTGCCGATCACCTCACCCTTCGCGGCCTCCGCCTTCTGCGGGTTCTTCGCGTTCTTGAAGTGCCGCAGCCTCGAGACGGCCTTGAGCAGGAAGAACGCCGAGCCGAGGATGAAGAGGAACCAGACACCGCCGAGCGCGATCTTCCACTGGGTGGTGAAGTTATCGCCGAGCCACGACGGGTCCGGCTTGACGCCGTCGAACGGGTTGATGTTGGCGCCCTTCGCCGTCACCTCGGACGGCGTGTGTGCCGCGATGACGGCGCTGGTGGTCATGTTGATGACCGGGGCGAGGAGTGCGCTCATGAGCGGGACCTTTCGGGGTTAGCCGGCGACGACGGGGAGCGTCGTTCCGGGGTTAGGGGTGTGCCGGGGAGTCGTGGCGGGAGTGCTGGTGCCACGCGTCTGGGACGCTCCGGTGGAGCGAGGTGCAGGGGCCGGGGCCGGGGCAGGTGCCGGCGAGCTCGCGCCAGCAGCCGGCGTCGACGTCGGAGCGGGAGCCGGAGCCGGGGTAGGAGTCGGCGAGGGCTGTGCGGGTGCGGGGTCGGTCGGCTGCTCGGGTGCCGGCGTGCCCGGGTCGGTGGGCTGCGTCGGGTCGGTACCGGGATCCGCCGGAGCGGGATCCGGGTCAACTGGCGCCGGGTCCACAGGTGCGGGCTCCGACGGGTCTGGGATCGGGTCCGTCGGGACCGTCGGGTCCGTGCCCGGGTCGGGGTCCGTCGGGACCGTCGGGTCCGTCGGGTCGGTCGGAACCGGGATTGGGTCTACCGGGATCGGGTCGACCGGCACGGTCGGGTCTCCGGGCAGTGTGGGGTCGACCGGCTGGGTGGGGTCGACGGGGACGTCGACGGCGATCGAGGCGTCGGGGGCGGCGGTGTCGGCGTGGCTGACGGCGGCGGGGCCGAGCGTCATGGTGGCGATCGCGGCGGTGGTGAGCGCGATGCGGGTGCGGGTGTGCATAGAGGTCCTTACTGCTTCGTGGTCTGGTCGGCGGTGGCGTAGGTGCTGATGCGGCCGTCGGTGACGGCGATGAGGTCGCCGGATCCGGTCTCGGCGACCGGGACGACGGTCGGTGCAGGACCGGTGCGAACGGCCTTGCCGGCGACGTATGCGGTCGTGCCGTCCTGGTCGGCGCCGTAGAGGTGGTTGCCCACGAACCCGTCCGCGACGAACCCCTTCGGCACGGCGGCGGTCTTCCCGGCGGCGGTGAACGCGGTCCCCTGCACCAGGAGGGTCTTCCCGTCCTGGCTGGCCGTGACCGGCTCATCCGAACTGGTGCCGGTGCTGCTGATGGCCTTGCCGTCGCCGACGTCGTGGGCGGCGAGCACGGAACCCTGCTCGCGGGTCTTCCACCGCACCCACACCGTGTTGTCGGTGGCGACGACCCACGAGGAGATCTCCGTCGCGCTCTTCGGGGCGGCAAGCTTCGCGGTGCGGGTGACGGTGCCGTTCGTGGCCGCGGTGAGGACTTCACCTCGAGCGGAGGCCCACAGCACCTGTTCGTTCGCCGTGCCGCCCATGATGAGCGCGCCGGGCCGCGGGAACGTGACCGGGACGGCGCCGTGGCCGGTGAGCATCGCCGCGGTGGTGTCGGTGGTCACGAACGGCACGCCGGCGCGCACCTGAAACTCGCCACCGGTCGGGATCCCCGCCTCGAGCTGCAGCTTCCCGGCACCCCAGACGGTCACGGCCGTCTTCGACGCGGCCGCGAGTGCCGGCTTGCCGTCCACGGTCACGGCGGACACGCCACCGACGGCCTTCCCATGCAGGGTCAGCGTGGCCGCGATGCGGCCGGACCCGGCGTGCAGGACGGTGACGGTGCGCCCGTGGGCGTAGCCGACGTAGTTCCCGTCGCTGGTCACGCCGACCGCGCCGACTGCGCCGCTCTTCGCCCACGTGGGCTTCTTCGCCCAGCCGGGCAGCGTCGTCGCGGGGGCCGAGGCGACGTGCGCCGTCGAGCTCTGCTGATCCTCGTGTCCGCTGGTGGCCACGAACAGCGCTGCTATACCCACGACGACGACGGCAGCCACAGCCCAGACCCAGAAGAGGCGGCTGAGGAACGGTGCCGGCTTGTCGGCATCAGCGTCGTCGGCTTGCTCGTCGTTCTCGGCCGAGGGGTCGACCGGTGTGCGGTGGAGCCAGCTGGCGAACAGGGTCCGCAGGCTCGGGTTCTCATCGTCGGTGCTCGAGGCGGTCTCCCCCTCGACGTCTGCTGCATCGTCGGCTGCGTCGGTCGGGCGGGCGCTGCGGCCGAACAGCCCACCGAACAGCACGCGGAGCGTCGGGCGGGCATCTGGCTCGCCCACGGGCTCTTCGTGCTCCACCTCGGGCTCGTCGAGCACAGCGCTGTCGACGTCCCCGGTCCGGGCCAGCGGTGTGCGCTGGTCGACCTCGGCGTAGCCGGCGGCTCGTTCGGAGGAGGTGAAGATCTTCGTCAGGTCGAGCTGGCCGATCTGACGGCCGCAACGCATGCAGAACGTGGCCTGCGGCACTGCCTCCGTGCAGAACGGGCAGGTGACGGCGGGACGCTCGTCGACGTCTGCGGAGTCGTGTGTGGTGTCCGTCATCGTGCTCTCACTTCGTGATCGTGATCGGAGTACCCAGCGGCAGTCGGTTGACTGCCGTGATCGCTTCGGCGGTGAGCCGGATGCATCCGTGCGAGACCGCACCGGAGCTGGTGGTGTTGAAGTGCACCCCAATCAGGCCGCCGTCCGAGCCGCCGAACGGCTCGTCCTTCGCCGCAGAGTGCAGCGACGTCAGCTCGATCGGGTGGACGCTTTGCCCCTGCTTCGGGTCGAGGTAGCGGGCCTGCAGGTACCCCGTGACACCGGTCGGCGTCGGAGTCGTCTTCGTGCCGACACCCACCTGGTAGGTGGCGACGTCCTTGTCGGTGACGATGCTGAGCGTCTGCTCGCCCACGGACACGACCACGCGGGACAGCAGGGCCTCCCCCGCCGTGAGTGCGTCCGTGCGGATCCACGCGGCGGTCTGCGCTGCAGCGTCACCCTTCGCACTCGAGGGGAGCTGCTGACGGGCCGGTGTCAGGATCAGCGTCCACGCGCCGTCCGTCCGGACCGGGACGACGGTCGTCGGATCGCCGAGGAAGTTCGTCGCAGAAAGGTGCGCCACTGCACTTTTCTGCGCGGCACCGTAGAGGGCGACGTCCTTCGCGAGCGTCGCCGATCGGGTCAACGCCGTGGTGTTCGTGCTGTCGTAGCGCATCAGGCCTGGGATCACCGCGTCGTACCGGGCCTCCGGCAGGGAAGCCACTTGGCCGGCCGTCAGAGCGCGGAACGGGCCGGGACGTACCGGGATCGACACCGCTGTGCTCAACGCAGCGGTCGGTGCAGAAAACTGCTCGGTTGGACGAGACACCACGGCGACCGTGATGCAGGTACCAACGACGACCGCTGCAGCGGCGGCCACGAGAACGTTCCGCACGATCGTTGCGCGTGGGTGGTGGGCCAGGTGCAGGCGCGTGAGGGGTCGACGCGTCTGCACCTGACCGTCGTCGCCGTTGCCGACGACGGACGCGGAACCAGAGCCGTCAGAAAACTCGGTCCGCGAGCTCGGAGTTGCCGTGCCCTTTAGCTCAGCCACGGTGGCCCCTCCCCCGGGAACCACCGGTTGGCCCCCGTCTGGGGCAACACTAACTCAATTTGTCAAACTCGGCTAGTAAGACACCGTGGCATGTGCTAAGTCACACTTGGGACGTGCCGAGACCCCAGGACCCGCTAGACCCGACGGAGCCTGATCTCGACGTCGCAAGCGCGATCATGGGTAACCGAACGAAGGCTCTCGTTGTGCGGTACCTGTGGCTGAACGGTCCGACGCCGGCGTCGGAGCTTGTCCGAGAGCTCGGCATCCTCCAAGGCACCATCAGCGCTTCAATGCAGCAGCTCGAGCAGTGGGCAGTCGTCTCAACCGACGTTCCCGCCGATCGCAGGCACGGCCGTTCCGTCACCTACACACTCGACCGCGAACGCCTGCAACAGCTCATCGACCTGTGGCGCGCATTCGTCACGGACGGAGACTGGGGCTCCTAGTCGACGCTCAGCGCCGACCTACGGACGCTGTTGTACTTCTGCGTGCCCATCTCGCGGTAGGCCAAGATAAAACCCAGGACGACGCAGATGGCGGCGAGGCCATTGATTGCCTGGTCTAGCCGGTACATCGGAGTGCTCTCGGCGAAGACTGGCAGCAGGACCGTGCCGATCACGCTCAAGAGGAAGCCCGCGGCGACGAGCATCGCGTTGCGGCGCCGTTTCTCGGATGCGGCTGTGTCTCGGATTGTCGCAAGCACGTGTGGGGCGAGCACCACGCCGATGACTGCCGGGTAGGCGTTCGCGAGGGTGTTGTACCAGACCACCAATGGGTCGCTCCGGTACGCCTCGAGCGCCGGGCTTGATCCGTGGGCACCGATGAGCGCGAGCATCACTGCCAGCGCGATCATGAAGGCGCCGAAGATGGTCCACCCCAGAGCGCCGTTCATACGACGCGCCAGCTGTGGCGCGCCGTTGGCGTCAGCGAGATCCACACACACGATGTTGAGCGAGAGGAAGAGCACTCCCTTGACGACGAGATCTAGGGCGTTGTTGTGCCCGACGTCGAGTGCGGTGTAGACCCCCGGAATCATCAGCGAGAACGACGCGGACAGCAGCAGGAACGCGCTGATCGCGCGAAGGTTGCGGCGCCGGTTCCACTGCGGAAGCCTCGTTACAGCCAACAGAGCAGCCGGAATTGCTACCGCAGCCATGATGACGGTCAAGCTGATGTTCACGTGCTCACCCCAGTGTCTTCCAGTAGTTCGCTTCCACCTGGTCAGCGCGGATCTTTCTCCGAAGCGTTCTCAGCCGGGCACCCGCGAGGTCGATCAGCTCCGTGTCAGAGGCCTCAATGAGGGCCGTGTCCCGCAGGGTTGGTGACCACCCTGCCTCCGCCGGAGACACAAGGCCAGTGACGACCAGCCCAACAGTGGGTGTCCCGTCCGCGATCGTCGCTGCCACGACTGCCTGCTCTGGACTCAGCGTATTCGCGCTGATGGCACGTGAGAGAGACGCCTTATCGAGCGTCGTGGCGTCGATCAACTTCGCCCGAAGGGTCCCGTCGGTGTCAATGGCATCGAACCAGTACCGGGTCGAGTCCTCGAACGGGAACGACTGCAGCTCGTACCCTGCCCCTCCGACCATCCGCGCGATCTGCGAGCGGCGCCGCTTCGAGATCTCGAGCAGGACGTCCTCGACCTCCACCTGGCTCAGCGCTTCGGGCGCCGACGGCTGGACCGCGTCCACCGCGGCGAACGCCGGGAAGCTCCGAAGATCCTGGACAGGGTTCCGGCCCAGTGCACGACTCACTGCGACCACGACCGACCATGACACGCGTGAGCGAAGTCGCTGCGCCCTGATCTTGCCGACGTTTTCCCCGATCAGATGCGCGAGCTCGCTGGACCGGGACGGTGCACCCGCCATCACCAGCCATGCCGCGAACGCATCTTCCGAGAGCATGCTCTAGAGTACCATCCGACAACAACTTACCCTGGTTGACAATCTGCTCACGAGACCCGACTCGCAGCCCGGAACTACCGGAGGTCATCATGACTACTCGTAGCAAAGTACAAGCGGCCGTCTCTGTTTACGACATTACCCCAGAGCTCATCTCGCGCCTCGGTCCCGCCCCGGAGCTCGCGGCCGTCCGTTCCGCAAGCACCGACGAGTTCGACGCAGCGATCGAGGGCTGGTTGCCCGGGTACGCACAGTGGTCGAACGCAGCGTGACCGCGACCCACCGGCGCGCCTGCACGCCTAACCGCTTGTTAACGCGACAGACTGCGGCCATGGGTGTGAACGCCGGGACTCGACGCAACCGACTGCCGCGCGGGCAGAAGGCGGTATACGACCACGTTTCCTTCGCGCCGACCACGGCCGAGGACTTCGGACAGGCTGCCCGCGCTTCGGGCAACCTGTCCCTCTCGATGTACCTCGAGCGCCTGGCGCTCCTGGTCAAGACCGAGCGCGGCGCCCTGCCGCTGCTGACCGACGACACCGCGGAGGCGCTCAAGAGGACCGCATAACGACAAAACCCCCGCCGAAGCGGGGGTCCGGGGCTTAGCCCCAAGTCATGTATCTCAGCACCTGGCACGACGCCAATCAGTTCAGGTTCTGAGGTTCCGAGAGAAGAAGCCCGGTTGGAGCCGGGAGCCTTCGTCGTACCGCCACCCCGAGAGGAGGAGGTGTCGCCATCGTAACGCACGTTGC
>NZ_SODR01000014.1:0-31960 GCF_004365375.1 Curtobacterium sp. PhB25
ATCGCCGAGCAGTACGGCGCGGTCGCATACCTGCACGCGCTCATCGTCGCGTACTCGGAAGAACCCGCACTGATGCGGCTGCTCGCATCAACCCTCGCCGCAAGCTCCGACCCAGCAAACGAGGGCGCGGACTACTACCGCACCCTGTACCTCCGGTTCCGGCAAACCATCCGTGAGGCGCTCGAGCGTGACATCCACGCCGGCCGGGAACCGGACACGATGGACCCCGCCCGTGCCACGGAACAGCTCCTCGCCCTCTACGACGGCCTCCGCGTCCAAGCGCTCCTCGTCCCCGGATTCGACATCATCGAAGCCTTCGACCGCGCAGCATCACGCATGCGCCGAGGCTGGTCCGAGGACTACCGCCGCACTGACCTCTTCGAGATCCCACTCGACCGCACCCGCGAACACACTGCACGCCCCGACCTGC
Organism: Curtobacterium sp. PhB25; assembly: GCF_004365375.1. Lineage (NCBI taxonomy): Bacteria > Bacillati > Actinomycetota > Actinomycetes > Micrococcales > Microbacteriaceae > Curtobacterium > Curtobacterium sp. PhB25. Next base: position 431 of record NZ_SODR01000014.1, read on the forward strand.
TCGGCCCCCAATAGGCACCGATCGCCAGCAGAGCGGGGGCCAGCTGTATCGGTGCCGGGGTGGTGTCCCTGAAACACCACCCCGGCGGGCGGTCTCACGCTGCCACGAGAACGCCCGTGTGCCGTTTGAGAGCACTCTCTCTCGAACGACAGGTGCAGGCTACCGCCAGATGATCACTCGGACCCATGATCAGCCACCCACGCATGCAGCGAAGTAGTCCTGATACCGGTCAGGCCCGCCGATGAAGTACCCGCGGCCGGAAACAGCACGCAGAAGGTCGTCGCGGATGTGTGCCCGATCGGCGTTCACTACCGCTATCGGGCTCAGGGTTGGTGAGGGCTGCGGAGCCCGTTGAGGTGGAGTTCAAGGAGTGTCACGACTCGCTTGGGGGTGCGTGCTGCTGGGTCCCAGGTGTGTTCGACCGCGAGTCCGTCGATCAGGGCGTGGAGCCGATCGGTTTCGTCGGACAGGTCGCGGCTGGGGTCGAGCTCTCCGGCATCCGCGAGGACTTCGAGCGCTCGGGCGCAGACGTGGCTGACGCCGGCGTTCAGGCGTTGTGCGCTGCGCGCGAGGTGCTTGTTGGTTCGCGAGAGCACGCCGAGCTGCACCTGGGCGAGGACCTCTGTTGTGCGTTCGGCGTCCAGCGGGAGTACTTGCGCCAGGATGTCCAGGGTGAGTGCACGGCCGGTGGTGTGCAGCTCCGACAGCCGTGCGGTGACTCGCTCTTCGATGATCGTCAGGCAATGCTCACGTAGGGCGTCCTGGGTGGGAAACAGCCGTCGGAGCGAGGCTGCTGCGATTCTGGCCTCGTCGGCGACGTTGCGCACCGATAAAGCGGCCAGTCCGTCGCGCTCGAGGATGCGCAGGCAGGCTGCGGCGACGAGCGCCTCCCGCTTCTCAATATCGACACGGTGTGGCATGCTCAGCCTCCAACTGCTCTGGTCGGAGCTACTGCCGGCTTCCGCGGCCACACGGTGTAGCTGATCGCCCAGAGCACCTCGACGCCGAAGACCACTCCCAGCAATGCGAACGTCCCCTGCAGCTCGATCGTGCGCGCCGGGTTGGCGACGAGGACGATGAGGCCGCCGAGGATCCCTGCGGCGATCAGCACGGCGAGCCCGGTACGCGCGACGTCGCCCCAGCACCGGAGGGTGTAGCGCCGTCCGGACAGTCGCTCTGGGGCCGGACCGCCCGCGAACCGATGGATGAACCGGACATCCGCCCAGGCAATCATTCGGTGCCCGTAGGCGACTGAGACACCGATGTAAATTGCCGCGAGCCCGTGGTGCCACGATGCCGTCCCGCCGCCCAGTAGATCGACCGTGACCAGCACGAGCAGGACCGCGTCAACGACCGGTGCGGCGAGGAGCATTGCGACGCCGAGCCGCGGTCGACGGAACACGTACCGCGCAGTCAGTCCCCCCAGGACCGCCACCCAAAAAGCGACCTCACAGAACACGATGCCACTGAGCGTCACGAGAGATCCGTCCGTTTGAGTACGTGTGTACTCAGTGAGTATGCCACACGAGGTCCGTCGGTGAGATTTGGTTCCGGAACTGCCTTCTTCGTCGCAAAGCGCGGGGCTCGAGCTGTATGACCGGCGGTCAACTCGCGGGCGATCCGGTACCGGAAGCTCGTTGCTCACAAACGATCGTTTGTGACGTTCGTCACCTCGTGCTCGTTGAGCTGCCAAGGACGTCGGCCGAGAGCACCGCTGCACCGGCATTACGACGCGCCCGGCAGTGCGTTCTGTGACCCGCGGCAGGCGAGCGGAGCGCAACCCGAATGCGACACGGTTCACCTGCCGCTGCTCCTCCCTTCCCGATTCGCCCGCTTGGGCGCGTGCGGATGGTGGCGGGGAGAAGTGTGTGGCCGCGGTGTGCTGCGTCGTTAGGCGCAGCTGGTGCGGCCGAAGCCGAGGAACCGGACGGTGACGATCCGGACGGTGCTGTCGGATGTGGTGGTGCTGAGGTCGGTGCGGATGCTGACCGTGGAGGTGCGCCAGGTGAACAGATCCCAGGAGCTCAGCGTGGTGGAACGTGTTGCGGCGGGAGTCGTCGCGGTGGCTTGCCCATCGACGAGCGTGGTGAATCGTTCGGGAGCGGTGCCGGTGTAGTTCCAGCTAGCGGCGGGGCACCAGATTCCGTCGAAGGAGACATTTTCGTCACGGTCGCCATCGGTTCGATCGTGGCATTTCTAGGCGAATATTCACGCTCTCCCCGGCTGAGACCGTCGATGCCGCCGACGTGTTGGGTCCCGCCGTTCTCCGACTGCTGACGAATCCGTCAGCGTCGTGACGAATCGAGATGCAACAGGTCGTGGAGTCGGCTGATTCGTCTCACTTGACGATCCAACCTCGGACGCATCGGGCTCTTGGGTATCGGCAGTAGCGTGCTCCCATGACTTCGTCAGAGCGCATGTTCTCCATAGGGGACGTGAGTGCCCGCACAGGACTCAGCGTGGATACCCTGCGCTTCTACGAACGAGAAGCACTTTTGCCTCCCATCGAGCGGACCGTCGGGGGCCGGCGCGTGTTCTCTGAAGACGACGTCGGGTGGATCGGTATCTGCCAACGTCTGCGAGCATCAGGAATGCCCCTGACCGAGGTCGCGAAGTACGCCGCGCTCGTCGCGGCCGGGACCGGAAACGAATCCCAGCGCCTCGAGCTACTGAAGGCCCATGAGGTCGAGGTCCGGAGCCAGCTAGCTGCACTTCAAGACGCGCTCGACCTCATCACGATGAAAGTCAGCACCTACACGGACGCCCTCGAGCGCGGACGGTCTGAGGGACTCTTCGAGCATGACCAAGACGACGACGCCTACTTCGCCGCGGTCAAGCCAGACCGGGTCCTGACACGCGGAGCTTGACCTGAAGTCCACTCCAGTTCGTAGCGTGAATGCAGCGTCTCGGTCGAACGCCGGTTCGACCGAGACCACCATTTCATGACGACGAACAGGAATCACATGCCCGACTTCATCGAGCCCGACGACACCCGCTACGACGACCGATCCCGAGCCCTCGTCTCCATCGGACGAGTCGCGATCGCTCAAGAGAACGCGGCCGCTCTGCGCGACTACTTCAGCGAGGACTTCGCCTTCCACAGCCCCGACGGAGAACTCGACTTCGCCGGCCTCGAGACGTTCTTCAGCCAGATGCGAGACGCGTTCGCTGACTACTACTGCGAGCGATACGAGATCGTCTCCAACGGCGCCCTCATCGGATGCCGCACCGAGATGGGAGGCGTCTTCACAGCACCCTTCGAGCCGACCCCGTTCGGGACCGTGCAGCCACACGGGCGACGCGTCACGCTCACCCTAATCAACATGTTCCGCTACGACGAGCACGGCAAGCTCGCCGAGGAGTGGGTGCAGTACGACAACCTCGAGTGGATGCGCCAGCTCGGTGTCACCGTGACACCGGCACTCTAGGAAGCGCCGCAGCAGGACTGCCAGAGCACCATGAGTGCCAACAGTCCTGCTGTTCGCGGCCCACCTCGGAGCGCTCAGACCTCATGCTCGGAACCGACGCAAGAGACCAACTAGGTCATGCCACCCGTGCCGAGTAGGGGATCCCCCACCGGACACAGCGCCCAAAGCGGCGACAGGTCAATCGAGTTCGCCTCTCCGGGTGACCGGGTCCAGCGCGTGAACTTCGACCCGACAACAAGGTGATGCGCTTCAACTTCACCGCCTCCTAGCATCACAATGGTGGTCATGAACTGCGCGCAGCCCATCCTCAACACCCTCATCGGGGAGGTCGACAGCTCTGGATTCCGCGCAGAAGGTCTTCATGTACTCGTCGGGGATGACGTTGCGGAGCACCACTGGCGTCCGGACGTTCGGCGGGAGATCCACTCCGTCGCAAAGGGTGTCGGCGTTCTTGCCGTCGGTATTGCGGCGGACGACGGCCTGGTGGATATCGACATCCCGGTGTCCCAGTACCTTCCTGAAGTTGCCTTCGGCACCGGGACGGACGAGGTGACCCTTCGCCATCTGCTTACCATGACCAGCGGGGTCGATATGCCCTGGTCCGCGACGGAGCTTCGCGACTGGCCAGACCTCGCTTGCGAGTTCCTCGGCCGCCCTTCGCGTGGTCGGTCTTTCCAGTACGCGGACGCGAGTACGTATACCGCGATGCGGGTGCTCGCGACGCGGGTGGGCGACGTCGGCGGGTTCGTCTTCCGCCGACTCTTCGAGCCGCTCGGCATCACTAATGTGACGTGGCTGCGCTGTCCGCGCGGATACGTGGCCGGCGGCTCTGGCATTGCGCTCCGCACAGGTGAGCTCGCCCGGCTCGGACGGCTGGTCCGGGACGGCGGAGAGGTCGCGGGCCGTCGGATCGTTGGAGCTCGCTGGTGCAACGCGATGCACACCGACTGGGTCGTCCGACCGGACGCCGGACCCGGCTACGACCGGTACGCGATGGCCGGGTGGGGCGGGCCTGCGCAGCTGTGGCGGCTGCATGGCGCGTACGGGCAGATGCTGCTGTTCGACGGCGATACGGTCGTGACCGTGACGGCTGATGACCACGAGGGCGCAGACGCGTTCGCCGCCGCGGTTGCCGACTTGCTGCGAAACTGACCCTGAAAGGACCCGCTCAGCCCGGAAGTCTGGGTCCGGTCAGGGCCGTGACGACCGCAGCAGCACGACGAAGTACGGCGCTCCGATCAGGGCGACGACCAGCCCGGCCGGTACCTGCGCCGGAGCGATGACCGTTCGGCCGATGGTATCCGCGATGCTCACCAACACCGCGCCGAGCAGCATCGAAACGGGGATTATCCGCCCGTGCCGTGCACCGACGATGGTTCGTGCCAGGTGCGGGGCGACGAGTCCGACGAACCCAACCACACCGATTGACACGACGCTGAGCGCGGCCAGCATCGCGGCCAGTCCGAGTAAGACGAACCGGGTGCGCCCAACCTGAACCCCTAGGATCCGCGGGGTGTCCTCATCGATTGCGAGCAAATCGAGCCGGTGGCGCAGCCCGGCGAGCATCGGGACGGCAACGACCAGGGCGACTGCGATCGGTGCGACGTCGGCGAACTCGCGACCGTAGGTGGTGCCGGACAGCCACGTCAAAATGCGGGGGGTGTTCCACGGGTCCGCGCGGAGGAGCAGGTACGTCGTTAACGCGCTGAGACCGTACCCGAAGCCGATGCCGATCAGCACGAAACGGTCCGGTAGGAGCCCACCGCGCCACGCAAGCGCGGCGATGAGCGCGAAGGTCACCAGGCCTGCCAGGACCGCTGCCGTGACCAGGAGCGGACGGCTTCCGCCGGCCATCGTCACGACGGCCACGGCACCGAGACCTGCGCCGGCACTGATACCGAGGATCCCGGGTTCGGCGAGTGGGTTCCGTACTGTTCCTTGGACGACCGTGCCGGCGAGTCCGAGGCCGGCGCCGGCAAGTACCGCTGCCGCGACGCGCGGCGCACGGTCGTCGAGTGCCTGCCGGATCAAGTCCGGTCCGGCTCCGCGTGCCCATAACACCACGTCGCCGAGCTGGAGCCACAGGCTACCCGCCAGCAGTCCGGTCACTGCTGTCGCGACGACGACGGCGCTGACCACGACGAGGACGATGACGAACCGGCGCCGGGAACGCGGAGCGAGGCGGGCACGGGGCGGTATCCGTGATGCGCCGCTGTCGCGCAGCCGCATCGCGAGCGCGACGATCACCACGGCGCCGAGCAGTGCGGTTGGGACACCGGTCGGGACCGACGCGGCGCCCTCGGCGCCCAGGACTGCGCGCAGGGTGGCGTCGGCAAGCAGGATGAGGAGTGCGCCGGCGAGTCCGGACACCGGTAGCAGCAGCACGTGCCGGTGCAGCGAATGGACCCGCGCGGCGAGTAGTCGGACCAGCACCGGCGAGGCCAGTCCGACGAACGCGATCGGTCCGGCGACCGTGACCGCGGTGCTGGTCAGGAGCACGGCGCCGACGACCGCGACGAAGCGCGTCGGGCCCACCGGCACGCCGAGCGAGGCTGCGGTGTCCTCGCCCAGCCCGAGCAGGTCGAGCCGACGCGACAGCAGGAGCATTGCGGCAATAACCGCGACGATCAGCGGCACGGCGCGCAGGGAGGCATCGAGGTTGAGCTGAGCGAGCGACCCGCTCCCCCACGCAAACAGCCCGGTGGTGTTTTCCTTGAACAAGATCAACAGGATCGCGCTGGCCGCATCGAGTGCCATTGCCATCGCTGACCCGGCGAGGATCAGTCGTGTCGTCGCGGTGGATGCTCCGCGTCCGGAGATCGCCAGGACCAGTGCCGCGGAGAGCAGCCCGCCGGCGAATGCGACGGTGCCGGACGCCCAGAGCGGGACGGCGAGCCCGAACGCCGCGACAGCCGTCACCGCGAAGTACGACCCGGCGGTGACGGCCAAGGTGTCGGGTGAGGCGAGCGCGTTGCGGGTGACGGATTGCAGCAGGGCGCCGGCGACGCCGAGGGCGATCCCGACGACCGCGCCCGCGAGCAGTCGCGGCAGTCGCGACCCCGTGATCACGTCTGACACCGGAACGCCGTTGACAGACTCATGCGCACCGAATGCTGCGCGGACGAGGTCGATGACTCCGATGCCGGATGTGCCTTGGGTGACATGCCATGCGCCGACGAGCACGACGGCCACCACGAGTGCGATCACGACAGCGACACCACCCGCACCGCGCCCCGGCTCGATCTGGGGCTGAGTCATCCGCCCCGGCCCCAGCTCGGACGTGGGCGGAGTAATCCGCCCCGGCTCCGGCATAGCGTCGGTGGCCGTCACCCCGCAGTGATCGCGTCGACGTAGGCGTCGATGGCGGCCTCGTTCGAGAGTGGTCCGCCCGCACCCCAGACACCGGCCGGGAACGCGTGGGCGCGCTTTTGCTCCACGGCCGGGAGTGCCTGCCAGATGGGGCTCTTGTCGAGCTCGGTGACGTAGCTGCCGGCCTCCTGGTCGTTGGAGTAGAACAGGTTGGCATCACCGACAGCGGTCAGCCCCTCGATGTCCGTCTGCCCAAGCCCGTATGCTGGGTCGACGCCGCCGTTACCGTAGGCCTTGTCGATTTCGTCCGTCCACGCGGATTCGAGCCCAAGTTCCTCACCGAGTGCGGTGAAGAGGGCGCCCTTGCCGTAGGGGCGGATGACGACGTTGCCGCCCTCGACCCAGCCGTCGAAGAACAGGAACTTTTTGGTCGGCAGGTCGACGTTTGCGACCTGCTTCTTCGCGGCTGCGAGGTGCTCGTCGAACTGGTCCAAGACCTCGTTCGCGCGGTCGGTGCGCCCGGTCGCCTTCGCGATCATCGAAAACACGTTCTTCATGTTCCCGATCGGGTCCTTGGTGTTCGCGCCAAGGGTCGCGAGGACCGGGATTCCGCGGTCCGTGAGCTTTGTGATCTTCTCGTCGTCCTTCTTGAACGCCTCGACGATGACCAGGTCGGGGTTGGTTGCGGCGATCGCGTCGAGGTCGGGCTCTTCTCGCGTACCGGCGCTCTTCACGGTCGAGGGTAGCTTCTCGGCCGAGACGTAGGTCCCGTAGCCCTTCGGATCGGCGACCGCCGTCGGCGTCACGCAGAGCGTCAGAACGTCCTCGGTCTGCTGCCATTCGAGGACGACGACGCGCTTTGCCGCGTGGTCAAGCTTCACCGTCCGGCCGACGCCATCCGTCAGGGACACCGGGCCGGTCGCGGTCTTCGTAGTGTCGGCCTTGCAGCTCGCAGTCGTCGGGGCTGCCGGCGCCGAGGAATCTGCGGCATCCACCGAGGTGGTGCCGCACCCGGTCAACGCGAGAGCGGCGACGGCGGCGATCGTCGCGGCCGTCAAGAGTCGGTGGGGTCGGGTCATGGCAGGTCCTTTCGAGGGGTGGGGTGGGTGCTACTGCGGGCTGCTGTGGTCGCCGGCTTGAGCGACCGGATCCGAGCGGGGTGCCGTCCGACCGGGTCGATACGGATTCGCCCGGCTCTGTGATCGACGGACACCTGGACGTCGATGTCGTAGACCTCTGCGATGTGTTCGGCAGTGAGGACGTCGACTGCGGAACCGCAGGCGTGGACGCGACCGGCGGCCATGAGCACGACCTGGTCCGCCACCCGGGCGGCGTGGTCCAGGTCGTGCAGGACGATGCCGACCGCCGTCCTGTGCTCCTCGACCAAGTCGCGCACGATATCGAGCGTCTCGACCTGATAGCGCAAGTCGAGATGGTTCGTCGGCTCGTCGAGCAGGACCACAGCGGTGTCTTGCGCCAGGCAGGTCGCCAGCCAGACGCGCTGCATCTCACCGCCGGACAGCTCGCCTACGGAGCGGTGCGCCATCGCCGTCACCCCGGTCGAGGCCATCGCTCGCTCGACGGCATCCCGGTCACCCGGTGTGTGGGCGCGGAACGCGCGCCGATACGGGTGGCGTCCGAACTCAACGACCTCGCGGACGGTCAGCCCCTGCGGTGCCGGTCGGGACTGGGCAAAGAGTGTGACCTCGCGCGCGAACTCCTTCGCGCTGAGCAGCGACACCGGACGGTCCGCTCCGCCGAGGAGGACCGATCCAGAATCGAGGGGGTGCAATCGCGCCAGGGCTCGCAGCAGGGTGGACTTGCCGCTGCCATTCGGGCCGACGAGCGCAGTCACACGGCCGGGGGCCAGCTGCATCGACACGTCGTGGACGACCCCGTGTCCGGCGTACCCGAGAGAGACACCATCAGCAATGAGAGCGACCATACCGGCTTCGGACTCGCCTGGGGCACACGTCTCAACACAGCGCACGAAAACCAGCCATCCACAATCAGAAGGTAAGGACAGCCTTACCTAAATCATCGTAGCGTAACCGATCGATGCCGCGTACCTCGACCTATCAAGTGACCGGCCGGGCAGATGGCCTGGCGCTCACGGAGCTTGGAACCCGGCCGCCTGGAGCACCTTGTGTCCAGCACTGGAACGGACGAAGTCATCGAACGCTCCGGCGAGGTCGGGGTTTGTGCTCTCCTTGAGCACCGCGATCGGGTACGTGTTGATGGCACTTGACGCGTCCTTGAACGTGACGCCGTCAACCTTCCCGGCAGCACCCTTGACGTCGGTGACGTACACCAGGCCGGCGTCGGCTTGGCCAGAGCTAACCTTCCCGAGCACGTCGGTAACGGACTGTTCCTCGCTGACGGGCTGCAACGTGATGCCGGTCGCCTGCTCGACCTTCTGAGCAGCCGCACCGCACGGAACCGGGGCGGCGCAGGTGACGACCTGCACGCCGGCGTTGGTGAGGTCCTTGAAGTCGGTGATCTTCTTCGGGTTGCCGGGCGCAACCGCGATTTCGAGCGTGTTCTTAGCGAAGTCCTGCGCCGAGCCCTCGAGGTCGCTCGCTGCGAGCTTTTCCATGTTCGCCTCGTCCGCGGAGGCAAACACGTCGGCCGGTGCACCGTTCTGGATCTGCGTCACGAGATCGCTCGAGCCGGCAAAAGAGAACGCGATCGTCGTACCCGGGTGCGCGGTCTCGTACTGCTTCCCCAGCTCGGTAAATGTCTTCTGCAATGACGCGGCCGCGAACACCGTGATCGAACCCGTTGCCGAGCTCGACGACGCGGAGGGAGACGAGGAGCTGGCCGATGTGCCGCCGCCGGAGCACGAGGTGAGCAGCAGTGCCGTCGCGGCAACCGTGGTCAGGAGGACTGGCAAGCGGATGAGGCGAAGTGACATGAAAAATTCCGTTCCACGGTCAGGCGCAAATGCGGCAGTAATCTGCTGTTCGACACGACTTTGCGGAATACGTCGCGTGACGTGTTGGCGTGATCTGTACGACCGTCGTCCTGAACACTGCTGGCGACCCGTGGGCGTTCAGCGCTTGGGTGGCGGTATGAGAGATGCGCGTTCACTGATGAGCGACCACGACGGCAGTGCCGGCGACGCCGACTACGGAGCGATCGGGGCCGGCTACACGCAGTACCGGCGACCAGAGCCGGCGTTCTCCGCAGCGATCCGGGCTGCGCTCGGGGACGCGCGAACGCTCGTGAACGTCGGAGCCGGTGCTGGGTCCTACGAGCCATCGAACCTCGAAGTGACCGCGGTCGAACCGAGCGCGACCATGCGCGCGCAACGTCCGATGGGATCAGCGCCGGCGCTCGACGCGACCGCAGAGGACCTCCCGTTCGGCCATGACACCTTCGACGCCGCCCTGGCGTCGTTCACCGTGCACCAGTGGCGCGACCTGCCGGCGGGGCTCCGCGAGGTCCGTCGTGTGACCCGTGGACCGGTCGTGATCCTCACCTGCGACCCGGCGGCGCTGACCCGGTCCTGGATCAACGAATACGCACCCGAGGTCATCGCCACCGAGGCGAGCAGGTACCCGTCCATCGATGCCCTCCGCAGTGGGCTCTCCGTCGCGAAAGCGCTGTTCGACGTCGCTGCCGAATGGGCAGGCCGGCACGGCATCTCAACGATCGGACTCGATACCGCGGCGCCCGCCGCACACCTAGTCACCATGTACACGCGGTGGGGGTTCGCGCACGTCGACAACGTTCGCTTCCCAGGAAAGAGCTACAGCAGCGTCGTGATGACCCGACAGGACCCCGCTCAACGCGGTGCCGACTCGTCTCGATAGCCGATCGGTGACCGGTCATGTTCTGGGGCACTCCCCTCCGGCCTCGCGTTTTCACTTCTGAACCGTCGCCGTAGACACCCGAGCGTCGGCCGCGACTGACCGGATCGATCCACCGGCACACAGCGCTGCGGGGACCGCGGTCTTCCACGCGGTGCTCGCCCTCACGGTACGGCGCACCTGCTGCGCCTGGAACGGATAGGCCAGCCTCCGCCAGCCAGCCAGTGGCGCGTGTCATGCCGAGGAACGCCCGCTGCTCGTCAGTGTGGGTAGTTCTGCCGTGCGTCGTTGTCGGCCCACAACGCGACGTTCCTTGCCCAAGTGACGGCACGATTCGCATCATCACGCGTGACGAGCTCACCCTTGTGTGCGAACGCGTTTCGGCGTTTGAAAATCCAGTCCGCGTCTTTCCACAGGCCAGGACGCTCCTTCTTGAGCGACCGGCCGAGGAAACACATTGCGAGGGAGGAGAAGAGGCTCTGCACCTGCTTCTGGAGTTGTTTGTCCTGTGGGACGACCTCAAGAAGTTCGTCCTGCAGTTCTGCCGGCGCGTCGCGCCAGAGAACCCGTTTCATCTTCGTCTCGGCCACGAGTGCTGCGAGGAAAAGCGCAAGTGCGGGATTGCTGTCCCAGTTGTTCTGCGCATAATGACGGGCTTGTCCGATGAGGATGTCGAGGTCCCAGTCTTCGTTGAGGTCATCGTGGATGGCGCGAAGGAAGTGCTCTGCGTTGGGGCGCGTGTCACGGGATCTAACGATCATCGCAACTCGCCGGTAGTCATCGTTCCAGCTGAACCCGAGTTCCGCTGGCACACCCCCGACCCGGAAATCCACTCGCTTGAACTCCGGCAGGGCGCCAGGGAAACCGGTCACGGGCTGGGTGACCCGGATCATGTCGAGTACTCGCTGCCCTACCTTGATCAGCAGCGCAACGGCACCCCTACGTGACTCGATACCGGCGTCGTCGAACGTGAGCCCGATGGTGCACGTCGATGGGAAGCAGGCATCCTCGGTCTGGAAGTGCTCGGCCTCGAAACTCACTACGACGTCGATGTGGTCGAGGCGAGCACGGATCCCGTCTCGGACGTCGTCGGCGAGCTGCGGCACCGTCCCGAGCGTGTGCCCAAACTCGATGGTCCCACGCAATTCCCCGAGCAGCATGGGACGAACCTACAGCTCGTGGCACGCCCCTCGCGGTAGCCGATCGGCTACCGGAACATGTCGGGCAGCGCAGCGGCCACCCAACGAGGTGGTCAGCTGTTCTCGTGCACGCCGATGCGGCGGTGTTATGTCAAGTGGCGATGGCGCCCGGTAATGGCATCAGTGTGGTGCCGCCCCGAGGAGCGAGCCCGCTTCGTCGAGTGCGGTCACGCGTGAGGATTGGACGCTCCAGAACAGGCCTTGCGCTGTGCTGATCTCCAGCTGACCGTATTGCACGACGGGAAGGGCGGGATTGTTCTTGAAGCGCCGGTCCGGGCCACCCTTGACGTTAACGTACTGCCAGGTCTCGCCGATCAGCCGCGTGTCTTTCGGCACCTGTCCCGGCTGTTCAACGAAGCGGGTCACTGACCGCCGTACGGTCAGATGCCGGTAGGCCACGTCCGAGTAGCGCTTGCCGGTGCCCACGAGGAGCCGGTCCGGCAGGAAGTAGAGCGTCTCTTTCCCCGCTCGGACGGTCGGGATGTCGATATTTGTGGCGAGATACCTCGGCTGCTGAATGCGTGCCTCAGCAGAGATTCGTTGGACGATGGAGCCGACGCCAGCGTTCACCTTGTGTTGGTACGTGGTCTGGACTTGGCCCGACTGGACGGTTCGCCAGAGCTTGGCGCTGCTCGACGTGGCATCCCATGAGGTGACGAACTTGTCGAACCAACGCGCTGCGTTGTCCTCGAGATCGTAGAAGAGGACGACGTTTTTCTGGAGCCCGTCACGAAGGAACAGCCACCAGCAGCCCGGGATAGCGAGTGCCCAGACGATGAGTCCCCACGGCATGAGCGCTGCCCCGATCACGAAGGCGGCAATGGCCGCGATCCAGCCCCAGCGCGGTCGTCTTGCAGCATCGTTGAGCTGCTGCACGACGTCGTCGCCCCCTGTCGGCCTGAGCTCGAGCGCAGATAAGCCGCTGGTGTCACCCATGGGGACTTCGGCTGGGTTCCACGGCACGGACGCCACTGGAGGTGTCGGGACACTGGGTGTGCTTCGCGCGGGCTTCGATGAGAGGTACATCGCGCCGCTGGAACCGACCCGTACGTAGTTCCCGCGGGGCCCTGCGCCGATGCGAAGCCCTGGCACCCCCGCGCTGACACCGATACCTGACTTCGACAGGTTGAACCGCAGCGGCCCTGCTTTCACACTCGTGCGGAGCGAGATCCCCATGTGCCCCTCCTTCGGGTCCCGCTCATGATGCAGTGCCCAGAGCTCATGATGGGAGTGCGCAAGCCTGTTCCGATGTCGTTGGCGCACAACGCACCCCCGATCTGGGGGAAAGCGTTGAGCTGAGCAGCCCCGCAGACTTGTGCGGTCCTCATCACCAGGGAGCCGCAATGCCTTCACACCGCCCGAGCAGCCACCGCCCGATCGGCACCAATCGCAGGAAGCTCCCCACCGCGACGTGGGTCGGGATCGTCGTCACCTTGGTGCTGGCGCTGATCGCTCTCGCTTCGGGCGGTGTGTGGTCGATGCTCCTGATGACCGCCCTCGTAGTCCTGATCACTGCCGTCTACGGTCTGCTGTTCCGGCGCACCACCTGGCTCAGGCTCCCCCGGAAACGCTCCGCAGCGGCGCTCGGGGCAGGGCTCGCTTTCGTTGTACTCCTCGGCTCTGGATCAGCCTTCGGCGCCGCGCACCCGTCGAGTCCCGCAGCCGATCAGCCGGCGGCGATGGCCGCCTCCCCCGCCCCCACCAAGACACCACACGCGGCGGCGGCGACACCGACACCGACACCGACGGTAACGACGAAGCTCGTCACCGAGACCGCCAGAATCCCGTTCGAGTCCACGACCGTCGAAAACGACACTCTCGCGCAGGGCACGACCACCGTGACGACCAAAGGCGTCCGCGGCGTCCAGACCACGACGTACCGCGTCACGATCACCGACGGCAAAGAGACCAGACGCCAACAGGTTCGCCAGGAAGTCACCACACCACCAGTGGCGCAGGTCACAAGCGTCGGCACATACGTCGCACCAGCCCCGGCGCCGGCGCCTGCACCGGCACCGGCCGTGCCCGACGGGGGCGGCGCCACCGCTCTCTGTGTTGACGGTTCTCTCTCGTACGCTGCGCACCACCAAGGCGCGTGCTCACACCACGGCGGCGTCGCCCAGTTCTACAAATGATGCGAATCTTGACTGAAGGCGCAACCGTTCCGACCCGCAATGGACACCGGCCCGGAGCAGCCATGGGACTGCTGCAGTCCCCGAGCTGCCTCATCGCGCGTTCGGATCAGGATCGCTGAGTGAGTGAGTGACTGCGATGCGGATCGGGGGGGGGGCGACGCTGGGTTCAGCGAGCAGCGTGCCGTGGTCGTTCATCCATCGGTTTGGCTCCAAAGGATCTCATCGTGTGAGAGCCGTTGACGATTCGTACCGGGTCCCACGACCTCACCAATTGCGTGCGCCGGGACGCCGAATGCTGTCATGCTCGTCAGCTCGAGGTGCCCTGGGAGGGAGAACTCGTGGCTGAGTGCCTCCCTGTCGAATGCTCTGAACTGGTGGGCGGACAGCCCGCGACGATGCGCTTCGAAGGTCATGTGCGCTACTGCCTGCCCGAGGTCGTACCGTGCGAACTCGGAGTACTCCATGTCGCTGTCGATGATGCGCACTTGGGTGAGGTTCGCGACAAGAAGTCCGCGTCCGGCGCCCACTGGGCCGAACTCCGCGCGAGGCGGCGTGAGAACCGCGAGTGTGTGGTGTCTCCGCGAAGGCCAACGATGAAACCCCACGGCTGCGAGTTTCCGGCAGAGGGTGCCAGTCGCGCAGCGTCGAGTACCGCCTCAGCCACGTGCGGGTTTGGCCGGTGACTGTTCTCGAATCGCATAGGGCTGAACCGCGCAGCCGCGAAGCGGTCGGATGGCACGACGATGTCAACGCCCCCGTTTGAGTATTCCGGCAACGGTTCGCTACTTGCCGCTGCTGGGCATGCGGCCCGTGCGTAGCGCGTACTCGACATCTGGACGCTCGTTCGCGCGCGCGACCTCCGCGGCCGTCTCGATCGGGTAAGCGACGCTGTAAAAGGTGGCTTCCCAGGAGCCGGCCACATCCTCGATAACCGCGAAACGCGCCTCTGGTGAGCCCGCTTCGATCACATGCGGGTGGGGCCGATCGTCGTCGTACGCCGGCCAGCCCACACTTCCAGGGTTCACGACGAGCGCACCGTTGCTGAGCCGCAGCTGCCGCTGCAGATGTGTGTGGCCGCACAGGAGCAGCCGTTCGTCCGGAAGCCCGCCGAGTCGCGCGACGACCTCGTCCATCGTGGCGGCACGGACCCCGTCGGGAGTGACGGTTTCGAGCAGGTACACCAGGTCGTCATC
Organism: Curtobacterium sp. PhB25; assembly: GCF_004365375.1. NCBI lineage: Bacteria > Bacillati > Actinomycetota > Actinomycetes > Micrococcales > Microbacteriaceae > Curtobacterium > Curtobacterium sp. PhB25. Next base: position 15,507 of record NZ_SODR01000014.1, read on the forward strand.
GGGTGCCCCGTGGAACGCGAGAACGCCCGGAACGGGCGCCACGCGCGCGGGAAGTGACGCGATCCACTGTCGGTGCGTCGCGGTGATTTCGTCCGCAGCGAGCGAGTCGGACCGGCTCATCTGGTCTCGCGGGAGCTCGAGGAGTTGCCGTTCATGGTTGCCGCGGACGGTGACCGCAGGGGTCCGCATGAGCAGATCGGCAGTCTCCGCGGGTCGGACACCACCAGAGAGGAGATCGCCGAGGTTCACGATGAGATCGATCTGCAAGGAACTAATTTCGTCGAGCACTGCTTCGAGGGCGAAGACGTTCCCGTGGACGTCGGAAATGGCTGCTATCCGCACAAGAAGACCGTAGCAGCGCCACCAAAGACGGTCGGTCGCATCATCATCGGACCATCGCGCAACTCGGAACCCACCGCTGATCGCCCGGCGTAGCCGCATCCTGAACCCCCTCGCGCGCCCGTTAGCGGATCCTCAACCGGGACCACATTCGGTCCAAGGATGATCACACGTTGGAGGAGAACTGCCATCCTTCGGCGCGTGCAAGCGCGAAGAAGTTGATCGTGTCGACCTGTTGTTCGGTGGCGACGGTGGGGATCTTTTGGTTTTGGTCTTGCACGTTGTCGCCAGCGCGGCGTTCCTCTGTGACGATCGTTCGGCCACTGGCCGCTGCGTGTGCGATCAGCCATGGATCCGCGGCATTGGCGGTGCCTTGCACCCAGCCGGGGTGCGCGATGCTGATCGCGTCGACGATCGGGATTTCCTCGGCGGTGATCTCGCAGACGAAACCGGTCTCGTTCTTCGCCCAGCTGTGCAGCTGGTCGCCGCCGCGGGCGAGTTCGTCGAGGACTTCCCGGCAGATGCAGGCGTGCCGGGCGTCGATGAGCGCTTCGAGTTCGGTCCAGGGGCCGGGGAAAATGTCGCGCGGGTAGTGCCGGTTGAGCAGGATGAGGATGTTCGTGTCGAGTGTGTAGTCGGTCACTGGCTACCTCGTCGTTGGTACTCCTGCTCGAGCTTCTCGACCGTGGGGATCTTCGCGCCGAGCATGTAGCTGGCCTCGAGGTAGTCAACGCGGTTCTGGTGCAGGGCTCGCATCACTCGACCGACATAGGTCGGGCCGAGGTCGCGGTATCGCAGCGTCGCGTACGGCGGGTGGCCGTCGGCGGCGCTGAGCTGGTCGCGTTCGCGCTGCCAGACGTCATCGGACTCCTGCCGAACCTGTTCCAGGTCCACCGTCTCGATCAGCTGCAGGCTGTGTAGGCGGATCGCGGCCGCGAGCGTGCTCACCCCGTACGTGCTGATGACCTGGCGCACCATGTCAGCCCGACCGCCGCGCGTTACGCGTCTTCGCACATCTGCGGCAGGCATCAGTACCTCGGGACTGCTGCAGGTTTGGTTGACTCCTGACGGGTAGGGGCGTTGGCTCCTGCTGGAAGGATGTGCGCCATGGTGAAGGCGTATCCGGAAGAGTTCCGCCGCGACGTGATCGCGGTCGCCCGGAAGGGCGAGACGTCGGTGCGGCAGGTCGCGAAGGACTTCGGCGTGTCCGAGTCCTGCCTGGCCCGCTGGTTGCGGCTCGCGGACCGCGACGACGGCATCAGGGTTGCAGCGTCGCCGTCGGCGAAATTTGTCGAGCAAGCGGAGCTGCGAGACGCGCAGAAACGGATCCGGCTGCTCGAGCAGGAGAACGAGATCCTCCGCCGGGCGGCCGCGTACTTCGCCCAGTCGCAACTCCCAAAATGATCTACCCGCTGGTCCTCGAACTCGCCGACGATCGGATCCCGGTCGCGGTGGCCTGCCGGGTGTTGGGCTTCTCGAAGCAGGCCTTCTATCGGTGGCGTGTCGATCCGGTGACCGATCGCGACTGGGCGGACGCGCACCTGACCAACGCAACGATCGATGCGCACCGCGACGATCCGACGTTCGGATACCGGTTCATCGCCGATGACCTTCATGCTGCCGGCCACCGAGCATCAGAGCGGCGGGTGTGGCGGCTGTGCTCGCAGCAGCGGCTCTGGTCGCTGCATGCGAAGAAGCGCGGCCTGAATCGCAAGGCCGGGCCGCCGGTGCACGACGACCGGGTCCGGCGTGCGTTCACGGCACCAGACCTCGACAAGCTCTGGCTGACGGACATCACGGAGCACCCGACCGGTGAGGGCAAGCTCTACCTCTGCGCGATCAAGGACGCGTGCTCGCGGCGCATCGTCGGCTACTCGATCAGTGACCGGATGCGGTCCTCGCTCGCCGTCGCGGCTCTGCAGATGGCGGTGCACCGCCGGAACCCGTCAGGGACGGTGGTCCATTCGGATCGGGGCAGCCAGGTTCGATCGAAGAAGTTCGTCCGGGCGCTATCGGACGTCGGGCCGCTCGGATCGATGGGGCGGGTCGGCGCGTGCGCGGACAACGCTGCGATGGAATCATTCTTCGCGCTCCTGCAGAAGAACGTCCTCAACCGGAGACGCTGGGCGACCCGGGACGAGCTCCGGCTCGCGATCATCACCTGGATCGAAGCGACCTACCACCGGAAACGGCGCCAACGTGGTCTGGGGAAGTTGACCCCGATCGAGTACGAGACGATCATCAACCCACAGGTCGCACTCCCGGCCTAATCGAACGAGTCAACCAAACCTGCAGCAGTCCCATTCTGTGTGGGTCGATCCTTCCATGACCCTAGCGACCCCGACCGTCGTCGGCAGGGATGCGGTGGGAAGGGAGTCTCGTGCACAAGTGGATGGGGCGATTTCCCGGCGGATGACGTGTCCGACAGCCGATCGGCTACCGCACGCCTCGGCAGTGAATCCGGCGCCCGCGGAGATCTGGGGATCCGGGTGTGTGGTGGTCCACGCTGATCTGCCCGATTCTGGGCACGATCCTTCACACGGTTGTGACGTGAGACGCAACGCGAGAGCCCCAGCACCGTTGGGTGCTGGGGCTCTGTTACGTCATTGCTCTATCGGCGTGGTGACGTCCGCCGTTTGTGTCGAGCGATCAGGGCGTCGCCCGCGATGAGTGCAAGCGCCGAGGCAGCTCCAAGGATGGCGAGCAACCACCAACTGGTGTCGGTGAGGAAGCCGATCAGGCCGAGGACGACGATCGGTACCGCGATGAACTTCAGCAACATCGGATCGACCCTAACTGCTGCAGTTCTTGCGGGCGGTCTTCACGAAGGGCTTCGCGGAGCCGACCTTGGTCTGGTAGCAGGAGTTGCTGGCGTACTTCTTGTTCGAGTAGATCTTGGCGATGCTCTTGAAGACTGCCTTCACCGTCACACCTCCAGCGGCGGTGCACAGGACCGCCGCGACTTTTGCCACTGGTGACGGGAGCTTGGTCGTTCCTGAGCAGATGGCGACGGCGCTGAGTCCGGCGATCGCGGTCGCGGCCGTGGCGATCGCCTTCATTTCCGCGCCGGTCAGGTTGATGTAGGCGCCCGGGCTGTAGGGCGTGCCCGTGATCCCCGCGGTGATCTTCGGGTCCGCGACAACCGGGTACGTGACCGGTGCCGCACTGTGGTCAACCACGCACCGATGCCCTCGATATAACGGCAGGCGATGCCGATCGTCCATGACCGCAACCGCTGTTGGGCTCTTGCGCGGTCTTCAGCGTCAACCGGCAGATCGAGATGGACGCGATGAAAGTCACCATGAAGCGCGACTACGGCGCGGACATCGCCGCGCTCCCCGCGTGGCACAAGTACGTCGCCGGCGGCCGTGTCGTCGCCAGCTGGACGAACCCGTTCACCTACAGCCAGGGCGTCAAACAGACCGGGTGGGGCTCGGACCAGGAGCGGGTCCCCGGCGACAAGGAGGCGTCCGGCGCGTTGGTGCACGGTTTCTGAGTCCTCCTTTCGGGGGACCGGACATCCGCTCGGCGCGTCCCGACACGCCGGATGGCCCAGAATTTCATAACGGGTGACATACGAATACCGCTCGGCATCGACCGTGTGCCGGCGGCGATGTATTGGAATCTGCACAATCGTGTGAAGAAGTGCACTCCGCAACACGTCGGGAAACGTACCCCGGCAACCGGTTCCATCGTGAAATAACCTCTGATCTGTCCCTCGATCGGGGGTGCAGACGAACGACAGGAGCAGGCAATGCCCAACTTGAACGTGACCTACGGCGAGATGCAGGACGCCGCGACCCGACTCGTGAACGGTGAGCAGGACATCACCTCGAAGCTGCGTGAGCTGAAGTCGCTGGTGGACTCCCTCATCTCGGGTGGCTACGTCACGGACCAGTCGTCGGTTGCCTTCGGCAGCTCGTACCAGGAGTTCAACGACGGTGCGACGAAGACGATCGAGGGCCTCGAGGGCATGTCGATGTACCTGAACAAGGCGTCCGAGGCGCTCCAGCAGACCGACCAGGAACTCGCGAACGCCATCAAGTAGCGACCGCGAATCGGTCCCGGTCCTCGTCATGACGACGAGCACCGGGGCCGATCCGGTTCCGATCCCGTTCACCGACCAGGAGCAGTCATGGCAGACCTCATCATCACGAAGGAAGTCCTCGAGGACTCGACCACCAAGCTGCAGCACATCTCGGACGAGCTGGAGCACCAGAAGTCCGACGACCGCGCGCTCGACCAGGTCTACGGCCAGCACGACGTGTACAAGGCCATGAACGACTTCTCCGGCGACTGGAAGATCCACCGCAACAAGATGAAGGGCGCCATCGCCGGTTTGCGGGACAAGATGCAGAAGGTCACTCAGAACTGGACGGACCTTGAGCACGACCTCAGCGAGAAGCTCACCACCGAGACGACGGACGCGGGGAACGCCTGATGCCGGTGCGCGAGGGCAACTGGGGTTTGCTCGGCGAGTCCACCGACCCGGTGATCGCGGACACCGGCGTGATGCAGGAGCTCATCACGTACTACAGGGACATGGCGTCGGAGATCACCTCCGAGGCGGCGGTCCTGAAGAGCATCGGCGACGGCGACGACAGCAAGTTCAAGGGCGAGACCGCTGACGCCGTCCGGAAGAAGAGCAAGGAGGTCGCGGAGTCCCTGCAGAAGATGTCAGGCCGGTACGACGCCATCCGGGATGCGCTGACGGGGTACCTGCCGGCACTCGAGGACGGGCTCAGCGAGTCGGCCGCGGCACTGCAGGCAGCGGAGACCGCACAGCAGTCGGGTGCGAGTGCGTCGGCGATGCCGGACCCCTCCGAGAACCGCGCCGACGACGCTCCCCCGCTCACCGACGACGAGCAGGGGCAGATCGACGCGAAGCACGCGGCGACCACCAGGTCGAACGACGCAATGGACGCGGCGAAGACCAAGCTGCGGAACGCGTTGTCGGCACTCGACGGTGCGGGCAAGGCGGCGGCGTCGACGATCCGCGCGGCATGGGACGACGGCCTGCACGACACCCTGGGCGACAAGATCAAGGCGTTCTTCTCGAAGCTGCTGAAGCTGATCGTCAAGATCTTCACGTACATCGGCATAGCCCTGGCTGCGCTGGCGATCCTGATCCCCGGCGTCGGTGTGCTGGCCATCATGGGCGCCGTCGCGGCCGGGGTCAGTCTCGTCGCGCAGATCGGGTTGACCGCGCTCGGTGAGGGGAACGTGTTCGACCTGGTCATGGCGGTCGTCGGCGTGGTCACGCTCGGGGTCGGTGCCGGGATCACGAAGGCGACCTCCGTCGCGGTCGGCAAGGGCGTCACCGCCGGCAAGACTGCGATCCAGAACGCCACGAAGGTCGACCTCGGGAAGATCTCGAAGATCCGGGACGCCGCCATCAAGGACTGGACGAGCGCTGGGTCGGCAACCAAGGTGCGGTACGCCAACCAGCTGGGCAACGAGGTCAGGACGAACGGGTTGAACAAGCTGGACGACTTCGCCGGCAAGTTCAAGGACAACCCGAACTGGTGGAACATCCCGAAGGTCGGCACGACGATCAAGAACGACTGGGCCACGATCTCGAAACAGTTCGGTGCCGACCGGTTCACCAGGCAGGGCTTCACGAGCTGGGCGGAACGGATCGGCGGCGTCGACTTCCAGCTACTGCGGAACGACCTCGGCAAATTCGGCGGCGCCAACGGGCTCGGCACGCTGGTCGGGAACGCCCCGAAGTGGCACACCTACGTCAACGGCGGGATGGCCGTGTGGGGCAAGAACTACTCCATCGCCGGGCTCGTCATCAACCCGATCGGCGACGGCGCGGACAAGAAGCGTCCGTGGACCGACGACTGGAACGCGATCAAGCACCCGATCGCCGTCTGAGAGCAGCGCAATGACCACAGCAGCACCCGCCGTCACGTCGAGCATCGACGTCGAGTCCCCGCAGTGGCTCGTCATCCCGGACGTCGCCGACGCGACCCCCGAGTGGCGTGCCGAGGTGCTGCGGTTGTTCGAGGCGATCGTGCACGTGGACCGCGAGGCCGAGGGCGAGCAGCGGATCTTCGACGACGGGCGGGAGGTCGACCCGCAGACGGCACTCGACACCCTGCTCGAGTTCCGCGCTTCGCTCTACGGCGGCGACCGGCTCGTCGCGGGTCTCGGTGTCCCGAACCGGTGGCCGCTCCCCGTCGTGGTCTCGGTCGGGGTCACCGACGGAGACGACGCACGCGGCACCCGCGCGCTCCTCGAGCTCGCCGGTGCCGATGGTGGGCTCCCGGTGGAGCAGCCCGCGGTCGACGAGCTCCCCGAGCACGTCGGGGGCGAGGGGCCGGTCGTCACCCGGTACGACCTCGACGACGACGGCGCGATCTGGGCGACGGTGTGTGCGGTCCGGCGGGAAGGCGGTAGAGACGGCCCCGCCGTCGACACCCGCGTCCTCTGGCGCACCAGGGACCTCGACGTCGTCCCGGTGTTCGGACCAGAGGTCGTCGACCTGCTCGCTGCGATCCGGAACGAGGTGGCCGCATGACCGAACCGACCGCGTCCTTCTTCATGGTCGTCCCGCCGGGGTGGGCTCGGCTCCCCGCAGACGTGCCCCATCGCGAAGAACTCGGTGAGATCGTCCGGCAGGTGATCGCCAACGCGCTCCCGGACGACCTGCCCCGCGACCGTGCCGAACCGCTGCGGCAGGAGATGCGGAAGCGCCTGACCGCGACCGTGGTCGAGGCCGGCGACAACGGCGCGACGGCGGTGTACCTGCCCGTGCAGCCCGTCGACAGCTTCACGCCCCCGGTGTCCGTCATCGAGACCGAGGTGGACGACGAGTCCGACGAGGCCCCGGAGCAGGTGATCGCGGAGATCCTCGCCGATGCCCTGCCCGACCGTCGGGAGCAGGACGACCCCGGCATCCGCGAGGTGGACGGCGGCATCGCCGCTCGCACGGAGACGGTGGTCCGTCGCGCCGACCCCGGCGCCGAGCTCCCCAGCATCGGCGAGGACCTGCCCGTCGTGGACGACCGCCAGGTCGTGTACACGATCCCGGTCCCGCATCGGCCCGGCCGATGGGTCGTGATGTCCTTCTCGGCGATCAGCCTCCCGGGCACCGACGAGCGGCTCACCGATGCGCTCGTCTCGCTCTTCGACGCGATCATGACCACGTTCCGGTGGACCGACGTCCCCGGAGCCGAACCGACCACCCTCGAACGCCGTCTGGCCGAGCTCGGAGGAGCCGCGTGACCTGGTCCTTCGCCCACCCCGAGTCGCACCTGCTCCTGACGATGTCGGTCGTGCTGTTCCTCGGGACCCTGGCCTTCGTGATCCCGACGATCATCACCGTCCGTCGGCGCACGGCGACCGACGCGCTCGCGTGGGCCGATCAGGTCCGCCGTGACCCGGCCGCGCCGTGGGGCATCGACCGGGTCCTCCGCGCGGTGGACGCCTCGTGCGCAGCCGCCGGGGTCGTCTTCCCCGGCGCGGTCCGCATCCTGGTCGGCACGACCGTGCGGCTCGACCTCGCTTCCCCGACTATCGCACCGCCGCAGCCATGGGCCGCGACCCCGGACGGCCGTTCGTGGTCGGCCCCGATGTGGGCGCTGCGGGCCGTGCCGCTCACCGCGCCGGCCCCGAGCGAATTCGCCACGGTGGTCTCCCTAGGCACCGATGGTGACGAGAACGTCCTCGTCGACCTGCGTCGTGTGCGCGGGATCGTCGCGCTCCGGGGTGAGCAGGCCGCACGGGACGCGGTGCTCCGCCGCGTGGTCGACCAGGTTCGCACCGCTCCGTGGGCCACGGGGACCGCTTTGCTCAGCGTGGGTACCGGCTCCGCGTTCGGTGTGGCCGTGTCGGTGCACGACGCGATCGCGGCCGTCGCGGCGGACGCAACCCCGGGCCTCCTGGTCGTGGCGAAGGTGCCGTCCGGGGAGGACGGTCGCGAGCTCGCCCGGCTCCTCGAGCGGCCGGGTGGCCGGTGGGCCTGTGTCGCGGCCGCGCCGCACCCGCTCGCCCGGTGGACGGTCGAGGCCCGCCGCGACGGCACACACGTCTCGGACGTCCTCGGGACGGTCCGGTGGATGGACGTCGGCCTGTCCATGCCCCTTGCGGCATCAACGCAGCTCGATCCGACAGTGCTCCCGATGGAGGCGGACGCCTGATGCGCGTCGTCGTCACCGTCGTCGACGACGTCACAGGCGATTCTTCCGACGTGCTCGTCGACGCACCGGGCCAGACCCCGATGCGCAGTGTCGTCGACGCGCTCGCTCGCCGCACCGGCGGCGCAGCGATGCCGCAGGACGCACCCGACGGCGACGTCCCCTTCGCCAGGAGCGGGTTGGTCGACGGTGCAGTGCTGCACGTCGGCGGCACGGACCGCCCCGAGACGGAGCGAGGGGTCGTCCACCTGCTGGTCGTCGGTGGTGTCGACGCAGGCCGGACGCGTCGGCTCTCGCCGGGCACGTTCCGGATCGCAGCCGCTGACGACGGGTCGCCGACGGTCGGCGCGGACGCTGCGGACCACCCCGGACTGGAGGCCCGGATCGCCTTCGACGGGAGCGTGACGGTCCGGCAGGCACCGACGGACGAGCCGGTAATCGGTTCAGCCGGTTCGGTCACGATCGAGCAGGACGAGATCGGCGACGAGTGGATGGCATGGGTCCCCGACGCGCTCGTGCGCCTCGGTTCGACCGTCCTCACGGTGCGCCCGGTCGAGGTCGTGGATCGCATGCTGCTCCGGCCGCCGGACTCGGGACAGCTGGACTTCAACCGGCCTCCCCGGTTACTGCCCCCGTTTCTGACGACGCAGTTCCGGATCCCGAAGCCGCCCGTGCCGCCGCAGCGGTCCGCGATCCCGTGGATCATGGTGTTCGTCCCGGCGATGTTCGGCATCGTCATGGCGACGGTGTTCCACTCGCCGTTCTACCTGCTGTTCGCCGCGATGACGCCGATCATGGTCATCGGGCAGACCGTCACCGCCAGACGGACGGGCAAGAAGAGCCACCGGAAGCAGACCGCAGAGCACCGGGAGCGGGTCTCGGCGCTCGAGCGTGCGATCGACGCCGCGGTGCTCGCCGAGCGGGACGAGCGCAGGTCGTCATCGTCCGACGCCGGGTCGCTGCGCGTCGTCGCGACGACCCCGGGGCGTCGACTCTGGGAGCGGCGCCCCTCGGACGCCGACCACCTGCACGTCCGGATCGGCATCGGTGACCTGCCCTCGACGGTCACCGTGCAGGACGACCGCGACCTCGACGGCCTCGCGCACGAGGACCGGATCACCAGGGGCGTCCCAGTAACCGTGCCGCTCGCCGAGGTCGGCGTGCTCGGCATCGCCGGGGCCGGAGCGTCGCCGCGCGAACTCGGCCGGTGGGTGCTCGGGCAGCTCGCCGTGACGCAGAGTCCGCGCGAGGTGCAGTTCGTCGTGCTCACCGCGCAGCAGCACGTTCCGCAGTGGGCATGGACGCTCTGGCTCCCGCACCTGCGGCCGACCGGCGGGCAGGACGCTCTCGCCCTCATCGGCGCGGACGGCGAGACCATCGGTCGTCGACTGGCCGAGTTGACCCAGGTGCTCGCCGAGCGCCGGGCCGAGCGAACCAAGAACGGCTCGATGCGCGCGCGCTTCTTGCCGGAGATCGTCGTCGTGCTCGACGGCGCCCGTCGGCTGCGTGCGATGCCGGGCGTCGTGGGACTGCTCCGCGACGGGCCGGCGTGCGGCATCCGACTGGTGTGCATCGACGAGGAGGAGTGGCAGCTCCCCGAGGAATGCGTCGCGACCGTCACGCACCGGACCGAGACCGAGCTGGTCCTGCGGCGGCAGCTCTCCGCGCCCGTGGAGCTCGTGCTCGCCGACCGCGTCGAGGACGACTGGTTCGACGACGTCGCCCGTGCCGTGTCCCCGCTGCGGGACACGAGCGGCTCGGACGGGGACGGCCTGGTGCCCGACGCTGCGCGGCTGCTCGACGTGGTCGACCTGCCGCAGCCGTCCGGGGCGATCGTCGCGGAGCGGTGGCAGCGCGGCCCAGCGACGACCTCGGCGGTTGTGGGCGTGGGGATCGACGGGGCGTTCGCGCTCGACCTCGTGAAGGACGGCCCACACGGTCTCGTCGCAGGAACGACCGGTTCGGGCAAGTCCGAGTTCCTGCAGACCCTCGTCGCGTCGCTCGCGCTCGCGAACCATCCGGACCAGATGACCTTCGTGCTCGTCGACTACAAGGGTGGCGCTGCTTTCAGCGTGGCGTCCGACCTGCCGCACACCGTCGGGCTCGTCACCGACCTCGACCAGCACCTCGTCGAGCGCGCGCTCCGGTCGCTCCGCGCCGAACTCACCCGTCGCGAGCACGTCCTGGCGGCGTCCGGGGCGAAGGACATCGAGGACCACCAGGCGCACCTGGAGCGCGGCGGTGCCGGCGAGGCGATGCCGCGGCTCGTCCTGGTGATCGACGAGTTCGCGGCCATGGTCACCGAGCTGCCTGACTTCGTCGCCGGGCTGATCGGCATCGCGCAGCGCGGCCGGTCGCTCGGCGTGCACCTCATCCTCGCGACGCAACGCCCCGGCGGCGTGGTCGGACCGGACATTCGCGCGAACACCAACCTGCGCGTCGCCCTCCGCATGACCGACTCGGGTGAGAGCACCGACGTCATCGACATCGCGGACGCAGCGCGCATCCCGAAGAGTGTGCCGGGGCGCGCATTCGCGCGCCTCGGGCACTCCTCGGTGGTGCCCTTCCAGTCCGCTCGCGTGGGCGGGAAGTGGGCCGGCGACGAGGACCCGGCCACGAGCCTCCCGTTCGTCCGCGTGCTCGACTGGCGCGACTTCGCGACCGCACCGCCCGCGCGCCCCGTCCGGAGCGACCGCGCGACGGCTGCGACCGACCTGTCGGTCCTCGTCGGCGCGATGGCTGACGCGCGCGACCGGCTCGCAATCGGTCCCCTGCACAGTCCGTGGCTCCCACCGCTGCCCGAACTGCTCCCGCTCGATGCCGTCGGTACGGCAGCCGTCGGCGCGGAACGGACCCGCGCCGCGATCGACGGAGTGCTCCGGTTCCCCTACGGCACGGAGGACCTCCCCGACACCCAGGAGCAGCGCGCCGCCGAGATCGACCTCGATCGCTTCAGCCACCTCTACGTCGTCGGCGCACCCGGCTCCGGCCGTTCACTCGCGCTGCGGACCATCGCGGCCTCCGCCGCTGCGTCCATCCCGTCGACCGAACTGCACCTGTACGCGATCGACTGCGGCAACGGCGCCATGGCGTCGCTGCAGACGCTGCCGCACTGCGGCGGGGTGGTGCAGCGCACCCAGGTCGAGCGCGCGACCCGGCTCATCGACCGACTCACGCGCGAGACCGCCCGGCGACACGACGTCATCGCCGCCGCGAGCGCGTCCGACATCACCGAGCAGCGGCTCCTCGCCGATCCGGGCGAACGCCTGCCGCACGTGCTGGTGCTCGTCGACCGGTGGGAGAACTTCACGACGTCGCTCGGCGAGGTCGACGGCGGTGCCCTCACCGACGCGCTGCAAGCGTTGCTGCGTGACGGCGCCGCGGCCGGCATCCACGTCGTCGTTTCCGGCGACCGGACGCTCCTGTCGTCCCGGATGTCGACGCTCACCGACGACAAGATCGTGCTGCGCCTGACCGACCGGCTCGACTACTCGCTCGGTGGCATCAACCACCGCAAGCTCCCGGCGACGATCCCTGCGGGACGCGGCTTCCGGGCGGACTCCGGCATCGAGGTGCAGTTCGCCTCGCTCGGATCAGACGTGTCCGGAGCGGGACAGACCGCCGCCGTCCGAGACCTCGCGACGTCACTGCGTGCCGGTGCCGCCGTGCCGCCGTCTCCGCGACCGTTCCGCGTCGACGCCCTGCCGAAGGATTTGGACCTCGACGGGGCACTCGCGCTCGAGTCAGCGCCGTCGCTGTCGCCGATGGTCGCGGTGACCGGGATCGGCGGCGACGACATGGAGCTGCAGACCGTCGACCTGTCGACCGGTGGCGGGACCTTCATTGTCGCGGGCCCGTCGCGGTCCGGGCGGTCGACGATGCTCGCGTCGATGGCGCGGTCGCTGCTCGCGGGCGGGACGGAACTCGTGGTTTTGGCGCCACGCCAGGGTGCGGTCCGCGACCTCGACGGGTTGCCCGGGGTCCGCGCAGTGTTCTCCGGCGACGACGTCACCGTGGAGGACCTGTCCCCCGTCCTCACGGCGTCCGGGAGACCGACGGTCCTCGTCGTCGACGACGGCGAGCTCCTCATCGACTGCACCGCCGCGAAGTGGCTCCGCGAGTGGGGGCGAGCCGCCGCGGATAACCGGCAGGGGCTCCTGCTCGGCGGGAATACCACCGGCCTCGCAGCCGGCTTCGGCGGCTGGCAGGTCGACGCCAAGAAGAACCGTCGCGGTGCCCTGCTCTCCCCGCAGGACACGCTTGCCGGCGACCTCATCGGCGTCCGGATCTCGCGGTCCTCGATCTCCAGCCGCATCGAGCCCGGCACCGCCCTCGTCCACCTCGGCACCGGGGTCGCGTCCACGCTGCAGGTGCCGTCGGTCACGGCGAACACGAGGACGGGGAGCGAGGCGGTCGCGTTCGCGGAGCGCTGACGCCCCGACGCTGCGCGCAACCTGAGCATCGGGCCCCTGGAGAACCTTGCCTTCTTCATGCGACCACGCTAGCCAGCGCCAGACGTCGAGGGTGCGATCTCAGCCTGTCCGACCCTTGCCACCGCCACCGCCGCGTCCGTGCCGGAAGTCGGCACGTGTTCGTGGCCGAGTCGGCCAACGGCCGGCTCCTCGGCGTCGCCAGCACGACGCACACATCCGAAGCACGGGACGGCCTTCCCGCACTCGAATTGTCGACCCTGTACGTCGATCAGGGCTCACACGGAACAGGGTTGGCGTCGAATCTCCTCCACGCCGCGATCGGCGGAGACGACGCGCACCTGCTCGTGTTCTCGTTCAATCTGCGCGCCCAGCGCTTCTACGCGAAGCACGGATTCGAGCGCATCGGCAGACGGCAGCTCGACCCAGGAACCGGACTCAACGCAGAACGATGGATCCGACAGTTCACCAATTCCGACAGTCCGACTGAGTAGCCGATCGTTCACCGAGACGGGTTGAGCAGATGCGCCGTGTCTCATGCCAGGGACCGTGAAGGGCACCGATCGTGTGATCGGTGCCCTTCACATCATCGCTTGTAAGTCAAGCTCGTTCGCGTGCGCTGACTCGGGGCAGGACGATGCCGAGGATGATCATCGCGACGGCGAGGAAGGCGTGGAGCACGTTGTCGGCGCTGTTGAGCGGAACGAAGTTCGCCGCGCCGGTCATGCTGGCGGTGAAGAGGCCGTAGATGAACAGCACCGCGTAGATGATGCCGCCGACCAGCAGGTAGAGCCGTGCGCCGCCGGCAGAACGGGCTGCGGCAACGCCGACGATGCCGAAGAGCAAGTGCACGATGTTGTGCAAGACGGATACCTGGAACAGGCCCAGGAGCAGGGCCATGGATCCGTGACCGGCCATCGACATGGACCCCATGTCCATGGTGAGTCCGGGGATGAAGCCGGCGATGCCGACGATCAGGAAGACCACGCCGAACAGCAGGGCGCCCTTCTGGGTGAGGGTGGCGGCGAAGCCGGTGCGCGGAGCTGCTGCGTTGCTGGACATGAGAGGTGCCTTTCGGTCGATGTGCTGGTGGCGTGGCGCGTGAGTGGTCAGGTGGTTGACGATTGGGGTTGTAGCCGATGACGGAGCGCGGTCAACCCGTCTCGGACTCGGGTTTTCGCGGTTCCGACGGTGGTGTGCAGGTCGCGGGCAACTTCCTCGGTGCTGCGCTCACCCAGGTAGCGGAGGATGACGGCCTCACGTTGCTTTTCGGTCAGCTCTGCCAGCGCTCCACGGAGTCGTGCCCGTGAGAAGTGAGCGTCGAACTGGTCGAGGCTGTGGTCGGTGCTGTGGTGATCGCGGATCCCGAGGCGAAAGTCCCGGCGGCGGGACGCTTCACGGCTACGGATCCGATCGATGGCTCGTCGATGGGCGATTGTGCGCAGCCATGACTCGAGCGTGGCGCGAGTCGGGTCGTACCGGGCCGGGTGCTGCCACCACTCGAGGAACGCTTCATGGACGACGTCTTCAGCGAGGTGACGGTCGATGATGATCGTTCCCACGAAACCGCGCAACCCAGACGCGTGCTGCCGGTAGGCGGCCGTGAACGGGTCGATAGCTGTTGGTTGGGTGCCGGGCATGTGGGGCGTACCGATCTTTCTACTGGTGATGGGTTCACCGTAGGCGTTCGGATCACGACCGGTTTCCCCCAGTCCGGGGACCGCGTCGCACGTCGTCCGGGTACTCCGCGGTCGAACTGGAGCCCGACGCCTCTTCAGGCACCTGCCGTTCGCGCACTGCCCTGCACCGATCGATCTCTCAGCGAGGCGATGGCATCACGCGCCGCATGGCCACAACACTGTGTCAGGGGTGGCGGCGGATCGCGGTGAGGGTGGTGTCGTCGTCGAGGTCTGGGCCCGCGGCTTCGAGGAAGGCGGTGAGCGCAAGCTGCAGGTGCGTCGCTGTTCGCAGTTCGATGGCGAGTTGCGTGAGTGTGTGCATGGACGCGTCGGGGAGCTCGAACAGGCCATCGGTGACGATCAGGAGCAGCTCCCCGGGGGCGAGATGGAGGATACGGGGCAGGCGAGGTATCCCGCCGGGTTGCAGGCCGATCGGGAAGTCCGCCGATGGGATCCGTTCAACGGCACCGGTTGTGTGGGCGTGCGCGGTGAGGCCGTGGCCCGCGTCGACGAACTCGATCCGTCCATCCCGGAATCGCAGCCGGGCGTGGAACAAGGTCGCGAACGCAGACGCGCGTTCGAAGTGGTCCCGGGTCGCGGTCTCCGCAGCGTCGACGGCTTCGCCGGGTGGTTCCTGGCGGAACACCTCAAGGCTGCCGAGGAGGTTCGCAGCGAGCACCCCTGAAGCGAGGCCTTTGCCCATGACGTCGCCCACCGTGACCGTGGCGTACCCGCGCTGGCTGTCCACAGTGACATCAGACAGGTCTCCGGAGATCCCTCGCGCAGACCGTGCCGTGGTCGCGATCGTGTACTCGTCGAGCACGGCGGGAGCAGGACGCATCGCTCGCTGGACCGCGTCGATCCAGTAGGAGTCAGCGCTGTCGAGTTCGTCGTCACCGTCCTCGCGTGGGGCGCGCGTGGCGGTCGTCATCTCACCCACGCGATGCGTCGTCTCATCTGCTTCCCCCTGCTCGATGGTATGCAACTCCCGACCCGCTGTGAACGGCGCACAGCCCGCAGGGGTCCGGGATGGTGCCCCTGCGACACCATCCCGGCTGGACGCCGTTGCGTGCAGCAACAGGCGCCCTGTTGACCCAGGAGCATGCTCAAACCGGGTTGCCTGAGACACTAACTCCGATTGATGCGACCGCGATGTCGGCATTTTCACCGACCACTGTCTGCTCCTGCACCGGTACTGTCCGTGATCCATCTGACGCAGCAACCAGTCGCGGGTTGCTGTTTCCTGGAAGCGTGGCCCAGTCTGGGCGAGTAAGACACGCGTGAAGGAAACAGGGGTCCCAGATGTTGTCACTGGTGTACGTGAGCACGATGGCTCGCCCGGTCACGGACGAGGAGCTCGCGGAGATCCTCGTGATCGCCCGGGAGAAGAACCTGCAGCTGGGCATCACCGGGATCCTGGCCCATCAGGGCAGCAACTGTCTCGGGATCATCGAAGGCGACGACGACGTCGTCCGGGAGCGGTTCGCCGGGATCCGGCAGGACCCACGCCACATCAACGTCCGTGAAGTGGCCGTCGATCACATCAGTGCGCGGGCATTCCCAGAATGGTCGATGGCGTTCCAATCCGCCGACCCTCTCATCAAGGACATCCCGGGATTTCTCGACCTGTTCACCGACCATCCGGACCCCGTCCCGGGCGGCGGCAACACATCGCGGGCGAAAGCACTCCTGGAGTGGTTCCGGAAGCACCCCCTCGCACCATTGACCGACCAGGGCGTCGGCGATGCGATCGAGCCGCGTCTGCAAATCATCAGCGCCGCGATCATGGTGCTGCACGATGTCGGCGTGGAACGGGCCGACATGGACCAGATCGCCGACACCGCAGGGATCAGCGTCGACGC
>NZ_SODR01000015.1:0-28787 GCF_004365375.1 Curtobacterium sp. PhB25
GCAACGTGCGTTACGATGGCGACACCTCCTCCTCTCGGGGTGGCGGTACGACGAAGGCTCCCGGCTCCAACCGGGCTTCTTCTCTCGGAACCTCACAACCTGACCTGATTGGCGTCCTGTACAGGCAGTGAGACACATGACTTGGGGCCTAGCCCCGGACCCCCGCTTCGGCGGGGGTTTTGTCGTTTAAGCGGCTGTGTGGGCGACCTCCAGCGAGTCGTCAAGGATCGGCAGGGCGCCGTACTCCGCCACGAGCTGGGCACGAAGCCGCTCGAGGTAGAGCGAGACGCTCAGATTCCCGGATGCGCGAGCGGCATCGAGGTAGTCCTGCCCCGTGTCCGGGTGCAGGGCGATATCCGGGCGCGCGGCGTTCACACCGCGGGGAAGACGATTGCGCTTCACACCTGCGTTGGATCCGGTCATACGCACGAGTGTGGTGTTAACGGGTGGCTTATGCGGGGAGGCCGGGACGGTGTGTCGGATACCGCTCGTCAGAAGAGTCCTGGCTGGGCTCGCGGTAGACAGAGCGGTTGGCATGTTCGATAGGTTACCGCAGCGGGCACACCGTAGTGCCGTTTACGGCAGAGACTCGACGAACTGGCGGACGCGCGTCGTGAATCGTTCCGGGTCGCTGTTCCACTCCATGCCGTGCGGGACGGGCTCGAACCGCTCGAGGGTGACCTGGGCCGGGTAAGTCCGCATCAGGTCCTCGGATGCCCCGATCGGGGCGTCCGTGTCGCCCTCGGAGTGCAGGATCAGCACTGGCGCGGTTGTGCCGTCAAGGGACGGGCGAAGGTGGGCGGCGCGGAGCGGCCGGCGCAGGCCGGCAGCCTGTGCGAGACCGGGCACTGTCAGCGCGGTGGTGAACAGCGGTGCGAGGAATCCGGGGATCCCGGAGCGCCGAGCGGCGGCGCCGATGATGGACCGCCAGTCGAGGGCGGGTCCGACGAAGATCAGGCCGGCGATGCGCGACCGCTGCTTCGAGGTGGCGGCGAGGATCAGGTTAATGGTGGCGCCCATCGACCAGCCGACGAGGACGACGTCCTTCGCGCCGTGGTCGACGGCGTACTGGATCGCAGCTTCGACGTCGTGCGCCTCCTCCTGGCCGAGCGTCGCGGGAGGTGCGGCGGCGTCCTCGACGTCGCCGCGGTAGGAGACGACCAAGGAGGTGAGCCCGGCCGACAGTGCGCCGGGCACGCTCCTGAGCGCGGAGGTGCGGGACGAGTGGATGCCGTGGACGTGGATAGCCCAACGAGTGGTCGGCGTGCCGCTCTGGAACAGGTACGCCTTCCGCGGGCCGCTGGGGGCGTGGATCTGCACTTCCTCGTACGGCGCGTCCACCGAAGCAGGATCCGGGTAGACGTACCCGGTCCACAGAACAGCGTCGTCAACGGCCGGGAGGCCCTGACTGGCGTCTACGAGCGCGCGCGTGACCGTTGTCTCGTCCTGGCCCTCGATGTCGCCGACGAGGGCGCTGAGGGCGTCCTGCGCCCCGAAGCGGATGCGGTACTGACCTGGTGCACTCGTGGCGGGGGTGCGCTCGAGTCGGATCTGCTGCACGTCGACGGATCGGACGACGGGGCGTCGTTTCGGCCGAGGGTGAATGGCCCGTCGGCCGCCGACGACGCCCAGCGCTGCGGCGCCCAGGACGAGGCCGGCGCCGATCGCGATACCCGTGGTGAGTGCTGCTGATCCGGTCATTCGTTCCAGGTCCTTCCGGAGGGGTTCAGGGTGGTGCGGGCGATCCAACGCTCGGTCCTGCGGAACCGCCGGCTTTCGGCGCCGGTGAGCTGCAGGGTCTCGTTCATGAGTCGGTTCTGGATCTCGATGGTGAGGCCGTAGGCATGGTCGAGCGGGTCGGGGGCCTGAACCATCCGCTTGATGAGGCTGAGCGAGCTCGGTGTGCCGAGCATCCGTTCGAGCTGCCAGGCGCTGTATCGCCACAGGGTGCGGCTGACGCCGGCGAGCACGTAGCCCACGATGATCGTGATCATTCCGGGGTAGAACAGCAGCTGGAAGGCGAGGAAGAACGCGCTCCCGAGCGGCGTGAGCTCGCCGGCGAAGTGCCCGATGGCCGTGTACACCAGGTCGGCGATCGCCGCGGCGATGACGAGAGAGAACCCGGCGATGAACAGGCGTCCCGCGACGGCGTTCCTACGTGGCAGTGCGGAGAAGAGCGAGCTGAGCGAGATCCACAGCAACCCGATCATGTACAGGCTGATGTAGACCCAGCAGGCGAGGGACGCGAGGTGTTCGTCGATGAACGTCTCTGTTGGCCCTTCCCGATTCGGGATGGCCATGAAGAAGCCGGTGAGGACCGCGGCGATGAGAACGAGGTAGCGGATTTGCCCTGGTTCTCGATCTCCGCTGTAGAGACGGATCGCGTCGCGGAGGTACCAGAAGCCGGCGGTCGCGGTCAGCGCTTCGATGAGGTTCAGGAAGTTCTGCCCACCGACCAAGGGGAGCGCCTGGTCCAGGGTGGTTGCTGGCCAGAGGAGACCAAGGGTTAGGAGGCCAAGAATCGCATAGCCGGACGCCACCCACGCCGGCGGGAGCGGTTGCTGCTCACCAGTGGAGAATCGCCGGCGGAGTGCTCGTGGAGTGCGGCCGATGAAGACCGCGAGCGCGAGCGCGAGTGCGGTCGCGGAGAGCACGACGGGCATCAGAAGATGTCCGCCGCCGCCTCGCTACCAGCGCCACGGAGCCACCTCGCGAGCGCGAAGGCGCCCTGCTCTGCGACGGCCTCTTCAAGTTGCAGCTCGTCGCTGAGATGCCCGTCGGTGACCGACCGGCCTCGGATCGAGATGATGCTGCCGCCGCCGGCGTTCCGGATCGCGTCTGCCGCCTCCGGGCGTGCGGAACAGCCGCTGTGGCGTCCCACGACGTGGATGAACTCGTGCAGGAGCGTGTGGAGCCGCACCGTGGCCGTATCGGCCTTGCGGTACATGATCACGCCGTAGTCGTCATGGTCAATCCAGTAGCCGGTGTGGTGCTGATCCGGGCTGCTGATCGAACTGATGTTGAGGCGCTTGCCGTACAGGGACTCGACGATGCCGAACAAACGGTCAAAGCTGCGGTCATCGTCCGGGAGTGCGAGGCGATCCAAGATCCCCTGCAGCTGCTCGTCGACGGCGACTTCGACCTGGTCGCTCTGACTCACGTACATCTACTCCTCTGCCCGCTTGCTCTCCCGGATCGCGCGCGCGAGTGCGCGGAGGGATGCGGGGCTGGCGCCGGCGACCCCACGTGACGACGCGCCCCTCGCTTCAGTCTGCGCGAACGCCTGCTGCACGTCTAGGCGCGCGTCGATGTCGTCGATGGTGCCGGAGAGCTCGAGCTGCGTCAGGTAGGACTCATCAACGCCGAAGAACGTTGCGATCGCGACGAGCTGTTCAGCGGTGATATCCGAGTGTTCGCCGGCAAGCACGGCCTGCCAACGCTGGAGGGTCAGGTGGGACTCCTGCGCGACGTCGCTAGCGAGCAGGGCGCCCTGGACGTCCAGCTTCGGGAACTGAGCCTGCGCCACTGCGAGCAGCTTGTGCACGCGCTCCGACACGACCTCTTCCGGGCTCTTCACCTTGGGCGTGAGGGAGTCCTGCGCGCGAGACCACAGGTCGCCGACGGTCACACCGCACGCGGTTGCCAGGGCTGACATGTCGTTCGTCGTGAACGGCAGCTCACCGCGGGCCCGGCGGTAGTAGTAGTTCGCCGACAGACCAGAGCGCTTGATGAGGTCTCGGGTGGTCAGTCCCGCGGCAGCTTTGGCGTCCTCGATCGCTCGCGCAATCGCCTGCGAGAACTCGTCCGCGGCGCCTTGGGGTACATCCGGCATCCACCCAGGATAGGGACTCCCACCAGGGAAGTATGTAGTGTGCCGCTAGCGGCACGTACCGCTAGCGGCACAGAGAAAGCCTCGAACGGCTTGCGCCGCCGCCGGCACAGTAGTTTACTGTTAGCGGCACATTCTGCCCCTAAATGGGGGTCCACTGCCCCCGCAGTTCGCGACCTCCGCAGGGGTGGGGGACACAACTTATTAAGTTGGAGGGCTCTCTTGGAGACTCAGCACCAGACCAGCGTGCATCACGCCCCCGATCCGGCACACACGCTGTTCCGCTCCGTGGAGGTGGAAGGGGACGCCGCCGGGCTCGCAAAGACCGGGTTGAGAGGCGGGCTGAACCGGATCGGCTTCAAGCTGCCGCCAGGTGCGGCGGAGCAGCAGGCACGCGAGCGCCGCGCGGCGCTCGAGAGCGCGCGGGCGGTGATCCTGCATAGTGCGTTTACCCGCCCGGTGGGGGTGCTGATCGCGAACCCGAAGGGCACGTCCGGGAAGACGCCCGCGACCCTGGGGCTGGCGTCGGCATTCGCGGCGGTGAAGGGCAACGGGATCTGCGCGCTCGAGGTCGCGGATGACTCCGGCACGCTTGCACTGCGTGCGGAGGGTGTTCCGCAGCTCGACCTCGGCGACCTGGTGCGCGACATCACGTCGATCCGATCCTCCGGGCAGCTCGCCGGCTACGCCGTGCAGCAGTCCTCGTTCGTCGACGTGTTCGGCTCCCGGCCGGGGGAGTCCCGTCCCGCGTTGACCGCGGACGACGTCGTGAACGTGTCCCGGGTGATTGACGAGTACTACCGGTTCCGGTTCATGGACTCCGGCAACGTCGTCACGACGGGGCCGTTCCTCGGCGCGATCGACGTCGCGGACGTACTGGTCGTGCCGGTGATGATGGCCCGCGACTCCGGCCTGAAAGCGATCGAGATGCTCGACGGGCTGATCGCGACTGGCGGGCACGCTGCCGAGCTCGCTCGGAACGCCGTGATCCTCCGCATGACGGATGGGCGGCCGGAGAACAGCGTCGACCGGGACGACGTCGTTCGCTACCTCGAGGAGCGCGGCGGTGCACGGCAGTTCGACATCCCGTTCGATGCGCACATCGCAGAGCGGCGGGACATCACCTGGGCGAAGGTGTCCCAGCAGACGCAGGATGCGTTCACGTTCGCGGCCGCGGAGATCGTCCGCGTCGTGCGAGGCGAGGCCCCCAGCACGGCCGTTGCACGGCCGAGCGAAGCAGCACCCACTGCGGCAACGTCGCCGCAGGATGACGAGGACCCCGACGGGGCAGAGTCCGCGCCGAACGCTGACGAGGCGCCTACGCCGGCGCCGGTGTCGGCAGCGGCCGCACCGCGGGCGTCGGTGGTGCCGGCAGTGGCGTCGGATCCGCGTGAGGACTGGGTGACGTGCTCGGAGTGCGGCAAGCAGACCCCGCCCTACACGTACTGCTCGTTCTGCAAGCACCAGTTGACCGACAACGTCAACCTGCAGCGCTTCTACAACCGCGGCCGACGCGCCTCCGGGTACGCCGAGCCCGCGGAAGACCTCCCCGAGCAGCTGCGCGCACTCCCGCCCGTCCCCACCGATGACGACTCCGACGACGACTCCGATTCCGGCTCCGGCCGGGTGTCGGCGTAACCCACGAAAGGACCATCCATGTCTGTTCTGCCCATCCCCACCGCCCCGGTGCCGACGCGCGTCGTCGCAGCGTGCTCGGGGAACAACACGAACCCTTTCTGCGGTGTCACGCCGAACTTCGACTGGCTCGGTGACGGCTTCAACGCTGTCTGGGTGCCGGCCCTTGGCGGTGCGCTCGGGATCGCGCTGATCATCCTGGCGTTCTTCTTCATCAAGGCCCTGCTCGGTCTGCGGAAAGCGCTCGATGCGAAGAAGCCGAACGAGGCCGAGCACGCCCGGAACGTCGCGTTCGGAACCGGGCTGGCGATCGCGGGCGTGATCCTCGCCCCGACCCTGTTCGTCGCGATCACGACCGCCGCGCAGCGAGGCGCCTGATGAGCACCCCCGACCAGCACGAGACGAACACCGGACATCCGAAGCGGGTCAGCGTCCGAAAGGCTGCGCTGATCTTCGCCGCCGCAGTTGTTGCGGCCGCCCTGGTGGTGCTGATCGTCGTGGCATTGCTGCCCCGACCGACGAGCGCTCCCGCCGCGTCCGCCTCTGCGCCGGCGACGACGTCGTCGGCGACGCCGGGTTCGGCGCCGACGGTGGACAGCCTCGGCACCTCAGAACGGCGCACTGTGTCGGGCTGCGTCGCCGGGGTCGAGATCACCGGGAAGGACCTGCTGCAGCTGCGACGGACGAAGGACTTCACCGTCGAGGGCGCCGCGGAGTTCCTCGGCGGGTTCCTACAGGTCACATCCGCGGCCGACCCGGAGTGGCGGTCCGGGATCGAACAGGTCGTGAACATCGCCACCACCGGCGCAGCGCACGACCTGCTGCAGAACCAAGTCTCCGAGGGCACCCCGTACGCGGACGCGCAGCAGCACACCGCCGACCTGTCCAAGGGCGCGTTCAAGGTCGTCGACCTCACCACCCACACGGTGACGATCGACATCGCCGCCGCGACGACCACGGACGGCAAGGCCGACGTGCGGAACGGGCAGACCAACTACACGGGCGGGCAGTTCACCCTCACCGCCACGGACGGCGGCTGGGTCGTGTCGGGGGCGTCCGGTGATGGCGACTGGCGGCAGAACGCCACCCAGACCGGCACCACGTTCACTGGAGGCTGCTGATGGCCTGGTGGCAGGACGCCGGCGCGAACCTCGCGGGCGGGTTGACGGGCATCGTCGCCGGGATCGTCGGCCACGGTGCGAAAGCAGCATCCGACGTGGTGAAAGCGGTCGAGTTCACCAAGGACCCCGCCGGATACATCACGTCGCTGCTGCAGCAGGGCGTGTACGTGGTCGCCACGAAGCTGGTCCCGCCGATGATCGACGCGCTCCACCCGGACTACACGGCGAAGTGGTGGATCTCGTCGTACCGGGTGTCGTTCGGGATGGCGTTCCTCGTCGCCGCGGTGCTGCTGGTGATCTCGTTCGTGCAGACCCAGAAGGGCAAGAACTCCGGCAAGGAGCTCGCCGAGACCCTGTTCGTGGCGCTGCCCGGGTTCGTCATCTCCGCAGCGTTCGGGCCGCTGGTTGGCCAGCTGGTCGGGAAGGTGTTCGTCCAGCTCGAGGACTCGATCGCGTTGTGGTCGGTGTCGTCGTCGACGAAGGACTACTTCACCGGCCTCGGCGACGCCGCCGCGTCCGACAACGCGCAAGCGTTGTGGGGGACCGCGCTGATCTCGCAGATCACCCTCATCGGGTTGCTGCTCGGGATGATCGTGGTGGTGTTCGTGCTGCTGATCCAGCTCGCCACGATGTACCTCACCGGCGCGCTGATGTCGCTGTTCCTGGTGTGGCTGATCAACGCCCGCACCCGGCACCTGGGAAAGATCGGCCCGACGGTGTGGATCGCGTTGAACTTCGCCCACGCCCTGCTGATCCTCCTCGTCGGCATCGTGTTCCGCGCCGTCGGCGGCCTGCAGATGAAGGCAGTGAACGGTGACGCCGGCGACTTCGCCGTGTTCGTCAACCTCGCCCTGCCCGCGGTACTGATCTGCATGATGGTCTTCGCCCCGATGGCGCTGATGAAGATCGCCTCCCCAGCAACCGCCGCAGTCGGCGGCGGCGGGCAGTCCCGCGACGGCGGGCTGAACAGCCCGAACGGGAACTCCGTCCCGCAGATCCCCACCAACGGTGGGGGTCGTGGCGGTGGCGGTGGCGGTGCGGGGCCGCAGAGCCCCAACGACGCTGCGCAGAACGGCAGCGGCAGCGGCAGCGGGTGGACACCGTCCACCCAGCCCGCACAGGCCAGCGGGGGCGGTGGTTCTACGACGATCAACGCCATCGGCGGTAGCGGCGCTGGGGCTGGTGGTGCGGCGAATCAGGCAGCGCAGTCCGGGGGACGGAAGACCGCGCAGGCGGCCGCGCAGAAGGGCGCCACCACCGCAGCGGGCAAGGCCGCGACCGCCGGCACCGCAGCAACCGGTGTCGGGGCGCCCGTCGCCGTCGGCGCGGTCCTCGCCAACGCTGCCCTCAAAGCTGCCGCATCCGCGGTGCGTGCCGGCCACCAGGCCGCTGAGCAGGCCGGCGACGCCGGCTCCCACGACTAACCCGCTCTGACCATCGAAGGAGTGCTCCTGATGCGTACCGCGAAGCGTTACCCGGCGAACCTGCCGGACCCATCCACCGTCACCGCCGGCACCGTCGTCGCGTCCGAGGGCTGGGGTCTGTGGGGTGAAGGGCAGGGGTGGCGGCAGCGCACCGGCCGGTTCACCGGCCCCACCTGGACTGCCGTGTTCCTCGAAACACCGGCGCTCCGTGCAGTGCGGCGGAAGGTGACCGACCTGGTGCTCCTGCTGTCGGTCGGGTACATCGCCGGTGTGTTCGGGTGGACCGCTGCTCGAGCCGGGCAGCAGATGACCACCCTCGACATTCAGCTGATCGCCGGTTCCGTCATGGCCGTGTTCGTGTCGCTGCTCGTTGTCGGGTGGGGGCGGTTCAGCGTCGACGACCCCCGTGGGGTGCCGCAGGCAGGGGCGGTGCGCTGATGCGGACCTCACTGATCGGCGGCGACGTCACCCACCGTGGCCTCTTCGGCGGACGGATCTCCAAGACCCGGCTCTGGACCCTGACCGTCGCACTGGTTGCCGGGTTCGCCGCGGCCGCGTTCTGGCAGCTGTGGGGGCTGATCGCGTTGGCGGTGCTGCCGTTGGTGGCGTGGTTCGTCACGATCGACACCGAGAACAACACCGTCCTGCAGCGGAACATCGACAAACGCTCCTACCGCGACCGTGTGCAGCGTGGTCTGACGACGTTCGTCCCATACGACACGGACGGGTGGGACGCACTCACCGACGCGTGGGCGTCCGCACGCGGTCGGAGGGCCCGCCGTGCGGCGGAGCGGCAGATGCACGCGATGCGGCTCACACCTGACGGGGTCGAGGGGATGCTGTGGCTGCGGGAGCGGAACCGAATGCCCGGCATTCAGTGGCACCGTCCGTCGTTCGGGCAGGAGTACCTCGCCGTGGTGTTCAGCACCACCGGGCAGGTCGAGGGCATCGAATCCGACGCCGTCTTCGACGCCTCCGCCGCCGGCTACGAGCAGGTCCTCGCCCAGTTCGGTGCGGCACTGACGCTGCCGAACCGGGTGCAGACGATCTCCCGGATCCTGCCCTCCGACCCCGCCCCGCACGAGGCGTGGCTCGCCGAGCACGGCGACGACAGGGTCCCGGATGAGATCCACGAGTCCTACCGGGAAGTCGTCGACGACATCTCCGCCGCGCAACTGGTGAACCGGCCCATGTTCGTCGTCTGCTGGCCCGTCACGGACCGGTTCGTCGCCCGCGCCGAACGCGCCGGCGACGGCATCGACGGCTGGCTGGCGGTCATGGACCGGGAAATCCGGTCCGTGACGGCGGCGTTCACGGCGGCCCGGTTCCGGAACGTGCACGCCATGACAGCGCGGCAGACCGCCGCGGTGCTGCGGCACCTGCAGCACCCCGGGTTCCCGATGGACCAGGCCGGAGACATCACCCCGGACCGGGCGTGGCTGCCCTCGCAAGAGGACTGGTCCTACATGACCTACGTCGGCGCCCCCGAGGGGCGGCTGTCGCAGTCGCTGTCGCGGACGTGCCGGGTGACGGCGAAGGATGTGAAGATCTCGCACCGCACGTCGCTGTGGATGGCGCCGCTGCTCGGCGAGATGGAACACCAGGTCGTCCGCACGATCAGCTTCCACCTCGAGCTGACCCCGCAGGATCACGCCCTGTTCCTCGCAGAGAAGGACCGTGTGTCCGATATGGCGGACGCGAACCGGCGGGCCCGCGGCGGCGGCATCGAAGACACCACCCTTACTGTCGAGCAGGAAGCCGCGAAACGGCGCATCGCCGACCTCACCCCGGGCACCGGGTACGCCGGCGCGAACTGGGTCGGCTACATCACCGTCACCGCGGGGAGTCGTCAGGAGCTCTCCGACGCTGTCGAGGAGATCACCGCCGCAGCATCGAACGCCGGGATCAGCAAGCTGACCTGGCTCGACCCGCACCAGCAGACCGTCGCCGCGTACACGTGGCCCGTCGGCCGTGGCATCGCGTCGTCGAACGCGTCGATCGGGACGCGCGTGGAGAAGCTCGCCGCCGGCAAGGAAGCGAAGGAATCGCTGTGACCCTCGATCAGATCTTCTTCACCGTGTTCGGCGCGGTGTTCTTCCTCGCGTTGGGAACAGCGCTGCTGTCGGCGGTGCGACCGACCATGGGCGCTGCGATCACGTTCCTCACCGCAATCGCACTCAGCATGCCGGCTGCGACCCTGGTGGGGCCGGTGGCGGGGATCTGCGTGTTGGTGCTGCTCCCGTTGGCGGTGCTGTACGGGTGGTCCCGTCGGGCGACGCGACGGCTGCAGCGCCACACCGATGATCAGGAAGCGGCGGAGTCGCTGTGATTGTCATTGGCTGGATCCTCCTCGCCGGGACCGTCGTCCTGATCTTCACCGGCACGGCCCTCTTCGCAGTTGGGTTCTTCACCGGCAACCAGGTCCGCGTGCTCCAAGGGTTCGGCCTCGCGGTCGTCGCCATCGCCGCGCTGGCTATCAGCAACGCCCTCGGTCCGGTCGCCGGCGTGCTGCTGATTGCCGTGACAGCCCTCGCTGCGTGGCTGCTCCGGCGCCGCATCCGGCAGCTCAACACCACCACCCTCGAACAGACAGGACCAACTCGATGAGCGCGACGACGAACAGCCCGAACGAGACGGACGAGCCGTACGAGCCGACTCGTCGTGCTCGGCGCGCAGGGCTGCTGTCCGCGAAGCAGCGGGTCAAGCGGAGCATCCGGTCCGCGCCGGTCGTCGTCGACGACGTCACCGACGAACTCGCCCCCGGGAAGGACGCGCACGGGTTCCCCGTGGCCGCGGACGGCGGATATCAGCCGAAGCGGCGGAAGCTGCTGACCCGGATCGGCTACTACGGCCCGCTGGTGAAGGGTGCGCCGTCGACGACGCGGCAGGTGGAGATCCTCAACCCCGCACCGATCGCGTCGCCGATGGAGTTCCAGGGGCTGCTGTCGGGCATCGAGACGCTGTCGTCGACGCCGGCGACGAACGATCAGTTCGCGGCGTTCCGCGCCGGGAAGGTCACCAGTGCGAACGTGTGCACGATCGGCGATGTCGGGGTGGGGAAGTCGACGCTGATGAAGTGCGACTACGTGCTCCGCCCGTTGGTGTTGAAGGGCCGCCGGGTGGTGGTCATCGACATCAAGCCGTTTACTGGTGACTCCGGGTTCGGCGAGTACACCCCCGTCGCTGCCGCGATCGGGGTCGATCCGATCCGGTTCATCATCGCTGACACGTCCACGTCCGCCGCCCGTGAGGGTGTGACGTTGAACCTGCTCGACAAGCGGCTGCTGCAGACGCAGCTCGTGCCCGGCCCGACCGGCATGGTGCAGATGGTGCAGCAGGCCGCCGCGGTCTTGAACGACAACATCGAGCTGAACCGGTTCGAGAAGAAGGCCGTCCGCGTCGCGGTCCTGCACGCGCTCCGCTCGGCGGAGCAGAAGCGGCGGTCGGCGAACATCCTCGACGTGCTCGAGCACCTCGGGAACATGGACGTCCCCGAGTACGCCGGCCTCAGTTCGTTCGTGAAAGATCACCAGGAGCTCGCCGGCTACGGCGCCCGGATCCTGCTCGAGCGGATCCCGGAAGAGATGCCCGGCCTGTTCGACGGGGACACGTCCTCGTCGGTGGCGCTGGATGACAAGGCGACGTTCTTCGATTTCAGCCAGCTGCCCGAGGACGGGCCCGCCCGGTCGATCGGGATGATGCTCGCCAACGCGTGGACCATCGGCGCGATCCGCACCTCCACGGAGCAGCAGCAGACGAACTTCTGCGTCGACGAAGGCTGGTTCCTTGTCGGCGGTCCCATGGGCGCCGTGATCCGGTCGAACTCCAAGCTGTCCCGCGCGCTGGGGCTGTCGAACGTGGTGAACATTCACCACGTCGCCGACATCCCCACCGATGACCCGGCGATCTCGTTCATCAAGGAAGCCGGCACCCTGCACCTGTTCCGGCAGGCACGGCAGGACGACGCGCAGCAGGCGGCCGCGATCGCGGGCCTGCGCACGGGGGCGTCGGACTACCTGATGACGCTGCCGCAGGGACACCACTTCAAGAAGGTCGGCATCGACGCCGAAACCCGCGTCGCGCACATCCGCTCGAGCCTGGAGAAGAAGATCACCGAGACGAACTACGCGATGGGGATGCTCGAGGACGAGAACGCGCAGCTGCCGAGCCTGGTGGCGGCATGAGCGCCCGGCAGGACCGAGACGTTCCCGCATGGGTGGTCTTCACCGTCGTGTTCGGCGCCGTCGTGATCATCCTCGGCGCCGGGCTTGCTCTCGGCATCGCCCGGCAGACGTCGGTGCCCGCACCGGAACGCGCCGCCGTGACACCGACCACGACAGCGTCGACGGCACCCGTACCACCGTCGGCGCCGTCGGACACGCCGGAGTCGGCGGCCGCCGGCTTCGTGACCGCGTTCACGGATCACCAGGCGCCGGCGGATGCGTGGGAGAAGACGTTCAGCGGCTACCTCACCGAGCAGGCGAAGACCGCCTACGCCGGCACCGACCGGACCCAGGTGCCCGGAATCCGGGTGACAGGAAAGGCGGTCGTCACTGCTGGTGTGTCCGCCGCTCCCGTGCCGGGTAGTGCGGACGATGACGGCGAGTCCGACCCGGTGCCCGCGATCGTCACCGTCCCGACCGACGCCGGTCGGTACACGGTCAACCTGCAGCAGCAGGACGGCCGGTGGCTGGTGGTCTCCGCGCAACTGCCCAGGAGTGGGCAGTGAAGGGCGGGATCCTCGCGGCGATCGCGCTGATCCTCGCCCCGATCCTGCTGATCGTCGGGGGGATCTACTTCGCAGTCGCCGCGTCATCGAACCCGCCCGCCGCGGCCGCAGCCGCATGCGGCACCGCGTCCGGGACGACCGGGACGGTGACCAAGAAGGTGCCGGACAAGGTCGGGCAGTGGGGCCATGACCAGCTGACGGTGGCCGCGCAGCTCATCGCCGCAGCGGAACAGATGCAGGTCAACCAGCAGGCCACCACGATCGTGGTGATGACCGCGATGGGGGAGTCGTCGCTGTCGAACCCGAATCACGGTGACGCGGTCGACAACACCACGATCGGGGTGTTGCAGCAGAACGCCGCCTACGGCACCCGCGACCAGCGCCTCGACATCCCCACCGCGGCGAAGGCGTTCCTGACGAAGCTGCTGCAGGTCGACGGGTGGGAGTCGATGGAGCCGACTCTCGCCGCGCATGCCGTGCAGGGCAACGCCGACCCGTACCACTACGCCGAGTTCTTCTCCCAAGCCCAAGACGTCGTGAGGGCGCTCACCGGGACGGCCACGACGTCGGGCTGCGACGTCTCCGGGGATCAGAAGGAGCTCGCGTCGGTGCTGGCGGCGGCGTGGAAGAAGGGCACCTTCACCGACACGTACCACCCGCAGATGGTGGAGCAGGAGATCCTCCCGATCGTCGACGGCACCACCAAGCCCGGCTGCCAGGTCGACACTCGCATCCTGCAGATCCTCGTCGCCGCCCTCAACCGGTACGGGTCCGTACAGATCTCCGACATGAACCGGCCCTGCGTCGGGATCGGCACGCACTGCACGTCCGGGTCGTTGCACTGCAAGAACCCGGCCGTGGCCGTGGACTTCAATGCCGTCGGCGGGAAGCCGCTCCTCGGCTCGGGCCCGCAGGACATCGAGTTCCTCACCTGGCTCAACACGATCATGCCGAAGGGCTCTCAAGTCGGGCAGGTGCAGTGCCGGCCAAACACGCCGCTGTCGAACTTCCGGCAATTCTCCGACCCGTGCTCGCACCAGCACGTCGACCTCGGCAGCACCACGGAGCAGCTCACCCTGTCCGCTGCGAAGGGGAAGTCCCGCTCATGACGACCACCCAGCCGCACACGGACCCGATCGACCAGGTGCGCCGCGCCGTCGCCGCGTACCAGGCGTCCCGGCAAGCACGGGATGACGCGATCGCGGCCGCCGCGATCGCTGTCGGCCGCGAAGCCGTCGCCGAGGCGTCGGGACTGTCGATGTCCCGCATCCAGCAGCTCGTCACCAACCGCAACCAGGGCGCGTCGACGTCGACGCGGGCCCGCTGACCGAAGGAGAACGCATCATGGCTGTCAAGACGATCTGGCCCGTGGAATACACGTGCGGGCACATCGAGAACCGTGACCTGTCCGACAAGCCTGCCGGGAAGCGGGCAGCGTCCGCGAAGTGGTTCGGTGAGCACCTGGTGTGCGGCCGCTGCTTCAAGCAACAGAACGGCTCCGGCGAATCCGACGCCGACCGCAACGCCCGCCACAAGGAGGAAGCGAAGCAGATCCGTGAGGACGCCAACCGCGACGGCCTGCCGCTGGATCTCGTCGGCACAGAGAAGCAGGTGCCGTGGGCACTGCGGATCCGCGCGGAGCTGATCCGCGGCGCGTACGAGGCGCTCGTCGAGGGCGGGGAGCTCACCGACGCCGACTTCGAGGAGCAAGTCCTCGTGACGGCGCGGCCGCTGGACCGGGCCCGGTGGTGGATCGACAACAAGGACGCCGACGCCGCGGACCTTCCCGAGCTGCTCGCGGATCCCGGCACGATGGACGCCGGCGCATCGACGGAGAACGTCGCATGAGCCACCACACGCATGACACAACCCCAGCAACAGCAGCGATGAGCCCGACGCTGGGGGAGCGGGGCCTGAAGCGATGACCGAGGTGCGGTCAACGCTGGAAACGGTGGCGCTGTTCGCGGTCGTCGTGGCCGCTGCGTACCTCAGCATCCACATCGGCGCCGTGTTCACCCCGACGGGAACGGAATACTCCTGGAACGTCGTGGAGCTGATCGGGCAGTTCATCGACGGCGCGCGCGTGCCCGGTGCGGCCATCCCGATCCTGGCCGTCGTCGCCGCCGCTGTCGTGGCGGCCGCGATCGCCGTCGGACGGCTCGGCCGGATCCGCCGCGAGGAGCGGCAGACCGTCCGCCGGATGGCACCACCGTACGAGTACAAGGCGCTGCTGGAGAAGACGCGCCTTGAGCAGGCCCGGGAGGACCTGCACGAGGATGAACCGGACATCGGCCCGGGTCTGCCGATCGGCGCGGTTGCGACCCGCGGCCGCCACAAGGTGTTCCAGTCGTGGGAGGACGCCGGCGTGCACCTGCACGGCACCCGGCGCGGCAAGACCACGTCCGAGGTCGTCCCGCACTGCGCGGTCGCGCCCGGCGGGGTCATGGTGACCTCGAACAAGCCGGACGGGATCCGCGAGATCCTCGCCGCCCGCCACGGCGCCGGCGAGACCTACGTCCTCGACCCGAACCAGGTGGTGCGCCGCTCGTCGACGCCCGACTTCACGTTCAACCTCCTCACCGACATCCGCACCGACGACGACGCATACGAGCTCGCGGAGATCTTCGAGGCGTCCACACGGAAGGCGTCAGACCGCGGCGGGGACGCGCAGTTCGACGAGTCAGGACGGAAGATGCTCGCCGGCTGCTTCCTCGCCGCCGCGCTCGAGAAGCGGCAACTGCGAGACGTGTACGGGTGGTTGACCCGGGAGAAGGTGACCACCGTCGCCGACATCCTCCGGAGGCACGACGTTGTCGGGCTTGCCGCGACCCTCGACGGGTTCGCCGAGTGGACGGAGAAGACCCGTTCCGGCATGTACGCCACCGCGCAGCGCATGGCCGGCGCCCTGTCGAATGAAGCGATGATGGCGTGGACGGTGCCCACGACGGGAATCCGGCAGTTCGACCCGGCCACGCTCGCTCAGAGCAAGGACACGCTGGTGCTGCTGTCGAAGAAGGGCGGGTCCGCGGCGGCGTTCGTGACCGCGCTTGTCCGGGCGGTGTGCAAGGCCGCCGAGGAGCAGGCCCACGCCAACGGTGGGCGGCTGCGGGTGCCCCTTGTGGTCGAGCTCGACGAGTGCGCGAACGTCGTGAAGTGGCCGGAACTGCCGGAGGTGTACTCGTACTACGGCTCCCTCGGGATCGTGCTGAACGCGTACTTCCAGTCCCCTGCACAGGCGATCACCGCGTACGGGAAGGAAGGGTGGGAAGCGATCTGGTCCGCCGCCCCAATGCGGGTGTTCGGCGGGGGCGTGGTCGACCAGCCGCGGCTGCAGGAGCTCTCCGCGCTGATCGGTGAGTACGAAGAGGTCATCGACAGCGCAACCGGCGCCACCCGGTTGCGTCCGATCCTCACCGCCGGGGCGCTGGGATCGCTGCGGAAGTGGCGGGCCGTCGTCTTCGCCAGCGGCGTCGACCCGATCCTGATTCGAACGAAGCCGTGGTTTCGGAACCTCCGGCTCCGCCGCCGCATCAACGGCGGGAAGAAGGCCCTGAATGTCTGAGATCGAGGCAGTCGACGTGGACGGGGCGGACGACGTCGACACCGGATCGGCGGCGGAGGGCGGGAACCCGTTCCAGTCGATGTTCTACGACTGGGTGCAGGAACGATTCGCCCGGGTGGAAGTCACCGGGTCAGCGCAGCGGGCGACCTGGTGCCCGGAGTGGTGGAAACATCCCGAGGTCGTCGACCGGCTGCAGGCGCTGTGGACCGCACACATCGCCGCGGAGGCGGAGCAGGAGGACGAGAACGGGAACATGGCCGCGCTCTCGGACTGGTGGATCCGGCACTGGGACCCGCACCGTGCCGTGCTATTCGACGCGGCCACCGGGCCCTTCCGGGACTGCAGCATGCAACGCGGACACCTCTACGACGAGGACCGCGGCCAGATCAACGCGATCACACCCGCGAGACCGCCAGAACAGTAGCCACGCATCTCTGACGACGACGGGCGTTGCCTCATGCTGATCACCTAGTCGACGACGGTGGCGACAGTCGGGCTTGGTCAGAGGCGTTTCGACGGTCACGGGTGATCTTCGCTCCGTGTGGTGTCTGGCCGGCTGACAGAATCGTCGGGTGTTGATTCGGACAGCTGTTAGCTCTGAGGTGACGACGTGTGCTCGGCTGCTGGCACGGGCGCTGCAGTCTGACGAAGTTGTGCGTGTGCTGATTCCGGGCCGGAGCCGGCGCGAGGAGCGTCTGGTGTTGTCCTACACGGCCAGCCTTCTCGCGGGTGCCTTCAGGAACGGTCTCGTCGATGTCGTTGAGGACGCCGCCGGGCACGTCATCGGGGTAGCAGTGTGGGAGGCGCCTGGGGCGACGACGTCGCTGTTTAGGCGGCTTCGTTACTTGCCGACGTACGTTCGCGCGATCGGTTTGCGGAACTTGCCAGCGACGACGCGCGCTTCCCGTGTCTACAGCGAGAACCGCCCTCAGACGCCGCACTGGTACCTGGCGGACATCGCGGTGGATCCACGCTCCGCCGGACAGGGGATCGGTTCCAACCTTCTTCAGCACCGGCTCGGATCAATTGATGAAGAGCACGCAGCTGCCTATCTGGAAGCGACAACGCCGGGAAGCCGTCGTCTCTACAAGCGCTTCGGGTTCACCGATCAAGCAAGTATGGGGCTCCTCGCAAGCGGCTACCCATACGCGATGCACCGTCCGGCGACGCAACAGACGACCGGCACGGTCGTTCGGTGAAAACCGGCCAGGGAAGCGGTTGTGTTCCTGCTGAACGCCGTAATCACATCGATCGGGCGAGCCGATGACGCACATCGTTCGTGCAACCTCCGGAGATGCGGAGGCGATTGGCCAGTTCCAGACAACGTGCTGGGAGCAGACGTACCGAGGTGTGATCTCAAATGAGTCGCTCGACGCAACGACCGTTGCAGCGCGTATCCGGCGTTGGGCGAATCGGATCAGATCCTCGTCCCGGAATGTGTTCATGGCTCGCTCGGGGAGTGGGAAACTGCTTGGGGTGGCGAGTACCGCTCGAGCGCTATCAGCGAGCAGCGCTCTTCCCGCGCTGGAGTTGTGCACGATATACGTCGATCAGGGCTCGCACGGGACCGGCATCGCGGACGACCTCTTGTATGCCGCAGTCGGAGCGGAAGACGCTCACCTGCTCGTGTTCTCGTTCAATCAGCGGGCGCAGCGGTTCTACGCCCGGCACGGTTTCTTGCAGAGCGGCCACCGCCAAATCGACCCAGGGACTGGGCTCGAAGAGCAGCAGTGGATCCGCCGTGCGGGTTAGGCCACCGTCATCTGACAACCTTCACGGGCAGCATTCTCGGGCCGGTTCAAATGCGCCCACACCGAGCGTGCTACACCGGTGTGTCAGCGGGTGCGGAGTTCGATGTCGCCGACGGTTGTGGTGAAGCGATACCGGTTTGCTGCGTCCGGGTAGCTGTCGAGGTCGCTGGTGACATCGCCGGCGGTCGTTTCGGTCGTGATCGCGTATCGGCCGGTGGGCAGACGCACGTCCTGATCTCCCGATGTGCTTTCGAGCGATATCGCTGACGGTGCGCGAGACAGATTCAGGGCGGCGTCTCCTTGCGTGCTCTGCATCTTCACTGTGTTGACGGTTCCGACGATGGTGACATCACCCTCCGCGCTCGTCACCGTCACGTCTGCGTAGCTGCCGCGAAGATTAACGTCGGCCGCGGTCGCGGTAACCGTCACCGACGGCTTCGCGTCGGCGGTCGGGAGGCGCAGAGTGAGGTGGGCTCCTTGTCGGACGACGGATAGCTCGGAGAAGCTCCATGCGGGTCCGTCGATAGCAACGGTCAGCTCACCATCCGTGACTTCGTGTGTTTCGCGCAGCTTGGTGTCTCCAGGCACGAACACTAGCTGCGGTTGGTCGATATCGGCGTGCTCCACGACAACGTCTGTCGCTGCCGTCTGCAGTGTCACCCGGTCAAAGTCGCCCTTGATCGAGCTGGTCTGGGATTGGCCCTGCTGGTCGGACGACGCGAGTAGCTGTACGGCGATGAGCGCCAGCAGCGACGCGATGAGTACCGATCCCACTATGAGCAGGAATATGCGAAGGGTGCGCGGGCGTCGCGGGGCCGGGGAGGGCGCGGAGGAGGTGGTCATGGGGTCCTCGATCTGTGGGGTGAAGGCGGATGTGTGTGGAGGTCAGCGGCCGGCGCCGGTGGCTTCGGAGAGGTAGCGGAGCACTGCAAGGACACGCCGATTGCTGGATCCCTCGGTGGGGACGCCGAGCTTGGTGAATACGGCGGAAACGTGCTTCTCGACCGAGCTCTCGGCGATGTGCAGCTCGTTGCCGACAGCGCTGTTTGAGCGGCCCTCGGCCATGAGCTGCAAGACCTGCAGTTCCCGCGGAGATAGGGTCTCCATGCCGTCTGAACGGCGCGACCTGGCGAGGATCTGTGCGATGACTTCAGGGTCGAACACGGTTCCGCCGGCGCCGACTCTTGCGACGTGGCCGAGGAACTCGTCGACCTCGACGACACGGTCCTTGAGTAGGTAGCCGAGTCCCGCGGTGTTGCTCGTGATGAGGTCCGCCGCGTAGCGCTCCTCGACGTACTGCGAAAGCACGAGGACGGCGACGCCCGGGTGCTGCGCGCGGATGAGGACCGCCGCGCGCACCCCCTCGTCGGTGAAGGTGGGAGGCATTCGGACGTCGACGATCGCAAGGTCCGGGGAGGTGACGTTGACGGCGTCGAGCAGCGCGGGTGCCGTGTCAATTGCGGCGGCGACCTCGTGTCCGGCATCGGTGAGGAGTCTGACAAGGCCTGCACGGAGGAGGACAGCGTCCTCGGCGATCACAATGCGCACGGGACCTCCACGGTCACGAGGGTTGGCCCACCGACGGGGCTGTCGGTGGACAGGGTGCCGCCAGCGGCGCGGACGCGGTCGCGCATGCCGCTCAGCCCGCCACCAGGGTGGCCCTCGGAGCCGGCGCCGCCGTGTCCGTCGTCCCACACCACGGTCCGGACGCCGTCTCGCACCTGAGCGACGGTCACCGTGCACTGCGACGCACCGGAGTGCTTGGCCACGTTCGTGAGCGCCTCGGCTACCGCGAAGTACAGCACCGCCTCAATCTCGGGCCGTGGCCGGCCGATGAGCGCGACGTCGACGGTGGTAGGGATGACGTTTCGTGCCGCCACCGCCGAGAGGGCAGCATCAAGCCCCCGGTCAGTGAGGATCGCAGGATGAATGCCCCGTGCGAGCTGCCGCAGCTCCGTGATTGATTCCTTCGCATCGCGGTGCGCCTGGTCGAGGAGCTCCCGCGTGGCCGCGGGGTCGCTGTCGAAACGTGACCGAGCCATACCGAGCGTCATCGCCAGCGCGACAAGTCGGGGCTGCACACCGTCGTGCAGATCGCGCTCTATCCGCTGCCGTTCGGTCGAGGCGGCATCGACGGCGCCCTGTCGAGCGGAAGCGAGGGTATCGATCCGTTCCTGCAGTGCCACGGTTCGGCTCGCGCCGAGGAGCGCGACGGTGAGTAACCGGTCGAGCATGCCAGCGCCTAACACGTACAGCGGCGCCAGGGCGAGAACCACGACACCGGCGACCACCCAGGTTGCGGTGCCGCTTGGCAAGCCCGGCAGGTTCGCGGTGCGAACGATAGCTACGAAGAACGGCACTGCGGCCAGGATGCCGAGGAAGCCGCACCCGAGGACCGCGGACACGAGGTGATGGGTCAGCGCCCGCCACGTCACTGGATCCGCCATGTCAACGAACGCCTGCGCGAACGGTCGGCGCAGACCGGTGACCCGGGTGGTCTTCCGGGTGGGCGGGGTGATCGCCAGATCGAGGAGCGCGACGGCGCGGAGCCGCTCCGACTGCGCGGCACCGCGCGCGACCGCACTGGCGATTACCAGCAGGAGCACACCGACCCCGCCTGCCGGGATCGTCCCGACAGCGGTGACGAACAGTGTCACCAACAGGGCGACCCAGATCAGCCCGAGCAACGCGTCGAAGAGGAGGTCCACCGCGGACTTCCAGAGGGCGATCACTTTCTGCACGCCTTCACAGTAGGGGCGACTTCGAGCAACCCTCGACGGTGGTGGCCGCATGACCTGGTGGCGGTTTCCCACCATCCGATGCGCGAAGTCCTGACCCGGGAGCATCGATATCCGGCTACGGCTGGTACCAGCCCTGGGGCAACGTAGGAGAGACCCAGGCGCTGTCCACATACATATCTGACATAACGGCGATTATCGGCGTAGCCAGCGCGAACGCTGCAGGGGAGCCGGTGCAGGGTTTTCCACTTCGAGATACGCCTCGAGCCAAGCGCTCGCGATGGCATGGAGCGCGGCTCGATCGCGGGCGATCACCCAGGCAAGGAAAATCGCACCGAGGACGATCGCACCGATGGTGATGAGGAGTTCGCCGCCGCTGTGCAGCAGGCTGTCCATGCCGGTGAGCGCTGCGCTGAGGGTTGTCTTGGCGTCATCAAGTTTGCCTACGTCGTTGAGAGCGTCGGATCGGACCTGCGCGTCACGCGCGGCGGAGACGCCGGACTGCATGAGGAAGATCGTGTAGGTGCCGATCAAGCCGGTGAGAGCAACGATCGCGGTGAGCCCCGCGCCGAGGACTGTGCCGGGAAGGGCGCTCCCAGCCGCGACCGCTCTGTTTCGGAGGACCGCGCGGGCTTCAGCTCGCGCGGAGTCGCTTGCGGCCCGATACGCCGTGAGGCGCTGCTCGAACGCCCGCAGATCCGAGTGGACATGCTCAGGGGTTCTCGGAAAGGCTCTGCGCCACCAGCTCAGCACGTGCCGACCCACACCCACCAGGACAGACCACAACACCCCCACGCGAGCATTCTGGCACCACCCGCCAACCCAACTGCCCGGTCCGCGTTAGCGTTCTCGTTCATTGTCGCGGCTCGGCGGCTTCGGGAGGTCGCGGCTCGTCGTGCTGTCGTCCGGCCGAACGGTCGGCACCTGCCGGCCGTGAGCCTGTTCCCACGCCTCGCGGCGTCGCCGAGCGTCGTCGGCGTTGCGGCCACGGATCGCAGCAAGGCGGTCCTTCCGGTCCGCTGCCTGCTCACGAAGGCTCTGTGACTTGTGCGACGCGACAACACGTTCCTGCAGGTCCTTCCCGACGCCCTCATCGCGTCGACCGACGGGGATGGCCTGGGTCTCCGCGAGGGGGACGTTGTGGCGGTCGCGGAAGGTGTCGACTTCCGCGGCGAGCCGCACCCACGCCGCTCGCCGATCGGGCTCGGCGGGCACGGAGCCGAGCTGCGCTGCCCAAGCGGGCTGCTCAGCGGCCATCGCTTCACCGCGCTCCATGAGACGGGCGCGGAGGTGGTCGTGGCGTTCCTGGAGCTCGTCCCGCCATGCCTGCGGGAGGTGGGGCGACCGGATGGGTGCCGTGTCGGCGATCCACGTCGGGACGGCCCGTTCGACGGCGGGCTGTGGGTGTTCCTGTTTCCACTGCTTCGTGAGGGCAGTGATGCGGGAGCCGAGTGCGGCTGGGACGTTGTCGACGTCGTCGACGGGACGTTCTGTCCATGCCCGGTAGAGCACGTCGGCTGGGTCGAGCCCGGCCCGCTCCGCGCGGCGCATTGCGGTGACGGTGACACCCCAGGTGTCCTCGCCACCGAGGGTGTTAGTGACGTCGGGGCCGAGCGCTTGTTCCGCGGCTGCGGTGAAGCGGATCCGGTCGGCCTGCTGGGTGAGGTCGGCGTACTGGTCGGCGAGGGTCACGATGCGATCCGCGTCGCGGTGGGTGATCCGCAGCTGTTCGCGTGCGGTGAGGTTCGGGTCGACGTTCCCGGCGATCTTCGTCAGGACGTCGCGCATGTCCTGGCCGGGTTCGGTGATGACGGCGAAGGTGTTGCTGTGGCGGCCGCGGGTCCCGCCGACGTACGCGGCGTTCCGGGTGGTGGATGCGTCGACGATTTGCCACATGGTGTCGCCGGTGTTGCCCTGCTCGCCGTGGGTGGTGCGTGCGTAGCCGAGCTGGGTGTGGTCTTTGACGTAGTCGGCGGGGAGGCGGAGCTTTCCGCCGTGGCCGGCGTGGACGACGTCAAGGGATCCGTCCTGGTTCACGTGCTTCACGGTCCAGCGGTCGCCGTTCTTGACGAACTCCCGTCCCCGGAGGGTGCGCTGCTTGTAGTCGTTCTTCCGCGTCACGATCCGGTCGCCGGCGTGGGCTTGGAATCCGTCCATCAGATTCGCCCCACGGCGGCCGGACACCTCGCCGGTAGTGAACCGGTACGCCTGGGCGCGGGCGTTGAGCTCGGCGATCTGCACACGGGTCGGGGCGGCCATGAGGGCGTCGAGCCCCTGGTCGATGTCCTGCTGCCAGCCGCCAAAGACGTGGTCGGCCATCCGGTCCGCGTCCCCGCCGACGACGCGGTCGTTGGCGAGATGCCACGCCCACGGGTCCTTAACCGTCGGGTCGCGCAGGAGCAGGGTGGCGGCGGCTTCGTCGGGGTTGCTGAACCGGTGGAGCTCGTCGAGGTATGTGGCGCCGACTTCGTGCTCGAGGAGGCGGAGCATGCCGCCGGAGGCGACGGCGTCGAGCTGTTTGTCGTCGCCGATGAACCGCACGTGCGCGCCGGTGAGCTCGGCGATGCGGACGACTTTGGCGAGGTTCACTGTGCCGGCCATGCCGGCTTCGTCGACCACGATCACGTCCCCACGAAGCAGGTCGATGTCGCCCGTGATGGACTTCGCCTCGAGCAGCTGCTCGAGGGTGGTGCCGACGAGGAACTTGTCGAGCGTGACGGCGCGGATGCCGACGGCGTCGGACATGACCGCGGCCGCCGCGGCGGACGGGGTCAGACCGATCATGCGGCCGCCTTCGGCTTCGATCGCACGCGCGGCGACCTTCAGCGCGGTCGTCTTGCCGGTGCCGGCGGGCCCGACACCGACCAAGACCCGCAGGGGGTCGCATGCGAACGCCGCGGCGAGAGCGGCCTGCCCGTCGTCGAGGTGCGCTCCGTGTTCCGCCCGTGCGGCGGCGAACGTCTCCGCGCGAACGGGGCCGATGGTGCGATCTTTTGCGGCGTCGAGGATGATCGCTTCCGCGTCGAACACGGCCTGCGAGGAGAACACCACGGCACCCTTGGAGGCGTATGGGGAGGATCCGTCGCGCATCGCGACGGGCTGGAACGCGCCGTGCGCCGGCGGCGGGGTCAGGCGGATGGAGTGGCCGTCGATGACGGTCTTCGTGATGACCGCGGCACCGGTCTTGCCGTCCAGGCCCGGCATGCCGCGGTGTTCGTTCACCCACTGCTCGGCGGCGATCTGCACGTTGTTGACGCCCCACATGGACCGATCCTCGGACACCCTCGCGAGGATCGCCCGTGCGGCGTCCTCCGGGTCGAACGGGGTCTCCTGGTCAGAGCCGAGACCGCGGCCGAGGAGCGCACCGACCTCGAGGTCCTGACGTCGGGTGCTCTTCCGGGCGGCGGTGAACCAGGTCTTCGCGACCTCGGCGACGGGGCGGCTGTGCTCCTTCTTCGGCCGCGTCGCGAGCACCGCCTGCTGGGCGATCTTGCGCCTCGTGGCACGGTCAGGTGAACGGCCGTGGTCGCGTCGGTAGTCCCGCTCGAGGTCCGCGGCGACCTTCCGGGAGTCACGCGATCTAGTGGACGATTCGGCGATCAGGTCGTCGCTGACGCCCGCGAGCTCCACTACCGGGGGGTCACCGGCGCGGAGGACACGGGCGCGGGTGGTGGCGCCGGTCAGTTCGCAGACGTAGTCCATGACGGCACGGTTGTGGATCGCCGCGGCGGCCATCGCCTGCCGGTGCAGCAGCTTCGAATCCAGGGTCCGCCACTTCCCGTCGGAGCCGAGGACACGGTTCGCGACGACGACGTGGTCGTGGAGCTGCGGGTCCCCGGAGCGGGAGTCATGGTGGCGGAACTTCGTCGCGATCAGCCCACCCTCGACGTCGAGCTGGCGGACGCCGTTCACGCCGGCGCGGGTGGCGATCGCGTTCTCCTCAAGCCACGCGATCGAGTCAGCGATCGCGCGCTCCTGGGCCTGCTCGATGAGCCGTGCGGTGGCGTGGTCGTCCTGCGCGATCGCGGCAGCCCACGCGATCGACACCGACTTCGGCGGCGAGAACGTCAAGTCGATCCCCGAGACGGTGTTCCGGTCGGAGCGGGTCGCGGCGGTGATGAACTTCCCGAGTTCTTCGCCGTCTGCAGGCGGTCGGCCGTTCGCCTCGCGGAACGCCTGCGCACCGACAGCGGTGCGCAACTGCGCGCGTTCCGACGCGTCGGGCTCCCGGTGCCGGGTGCGCTCGAACCGGTCCTCGGCCTCCTTGATCGCGGCCGCAAGCTTCGTCGACGACGCCGACATGCGGTGCGGCGCCCGGCCCAGCCGGGCGTCCTTCTCCGCGTCCTCGTAGCTCTTCCCCGCCTCCATAGCGCTCGCGACCATCGCCTCCGCGTCCGGGTGCAGACCTTCACCGAAGAGGGCCTTCATCTGCGCCTCGGAGACCTCACCGGCCATGCCGAGCAGACCGATCCCGCCACCGACCCACTGCCCCGGAGGGTTCCCCTCGACGGTGTAGTAGTCGCCGATCTCCCGGCCCTGCGCACGCCGCACGTCGCCGGTCGCGACCTCCGACGTGTAGTACGTGTAGCCGTCACCCGTGGACAGAACGTGCAAGCTCATCGTCATCAGCAGCCCCCAGAGCGGGACGGTATGCGGCGGCGAACATGCGGCAAGGGTACCCCACTCATTCATAATGCCAATGGTGTGACAGCTAGTGGACCGAAGGATGAGGGGAACTTGCACGCGAGCTAGAGTGAGCGCGGATGCTGGTTGAGACCATGAAAACCAGATGCTTCGACGGCTGAGGAACGAAGACTGTCGTTGCATCTGGTTGGGAGTGCGTCGAGGGCAGCATCCGAGCCAGAACCGCAGTCCGGTTCTGGCTCGGATGAACACGGCCCGGCGACCGCCGGTCCGCTTCCGGCCGCTCACGGTCGGTGTAGTGGCCGTTAGGTCGTGACAGGGCGGCCGGGCGGATGATTGGGAGAGATCGACATGGCCGAGAACCGGAAGTCAGCGAAGCAGACCGCTGCCCGTAAGGCGGCGCGGGAACAGGCAGCGCAGCGCGCCGCGGAGTTCCGCCGCCGGCAGGAGCAGCTTGAAGAACTCGCGGTCGAATACTTCGTTGCCGTCGACGCAGTCGCGGGCATCGAGGCGGCCGCGGAAGAGCGCATCGCCGCGATCCGTGCCGAGACCGAGCAGCAGGTCGAAGCGTCCCGCGCGGACGCAGCCGACGTCGTCGGGCAGATGCTCGACACCAAGGTCACCCGCGACGAGGTCGCCGAACGCCTGGGCCTGCCCGTGCGCGAGGTGAAGCGCCCCAAGCGGGGCACGGCCACGTCCACTGCTGAGCGGCCGGACGAATTGCCGGCGGTCGATGACAGCGCACGAGCGGACGAGTGCGACGTCGATCGCGGCGAAGACCCGGCCGCGTGATCATGACTCTCGCCGCGTGCGGTTTCGCCGGGCCGCTCAGGTAGCGGGGCGCACGGTGGCTGCCCGCTCAGCAATGATCGTGAGCTGCGACGCGTTCGGCTGCGATCGCGTCATCATTCCGATCGCGACGGCCGACGACACCAGCAGTCGCGCCGAAGCACGATCGTTCGCACGCGAACACGGATGGTCGACCGCGGACACCTCCAGCAGCTACACCGATCTCTGCCCCACACACGCGGCCACCCCACGCGTCGGGTAACGCACGCGGCTGGGCTGCGT
Source organism: Curtobacterium sp. PhB25 (assembly GCF_004365375.1). Classification (NCBI taxonomy): domain Bacteria; kingdom Bacillati; phylum Actinomycetota; class Actinomycetes; order Micrococcales; family Microbacteriaceae; genus Curtobacterium; species Curtobacterium sp. PhB25. The sequence continues at coordinate 26,505 of NZ_SODR01000015.1, forward strand.
TCACCAGAGAGTCGGTGTGTCCGACTCGATCCCGGTCTTGTGCGCGGCGATCGCGGCGGGATCCCAGCCGTGCTCGCGGAACGCCGCCCGGAGCGCACGCGACAACCGCACCCGCTCCGCACGCGCGATGCCCGCCGTGCGGATCGCGGTCGACCCGTTGCGGTGCCGTCCGCGCTGCACCCGCTCGAGCATGTTCCCCCGATGCGTTCCCGTCGCCAGGTGCGACCACTCCGCGTCAACGTCGACGTGCACACACAACGGCACGTCACACGCGTGCAGCAGCAACACCTCCGGCAGAAGCGCGACACCGGTCAGATGCTCGTACAGCCACCGCTGCGGCCGCATCGCCCGCTGGCCACCGTCGGGTTGCGGGACCCAGAAGCGGCCGTACCCGTCGTCACCGATCGCGCCCGTCCAGATCCAACAGTCCGCCGCTCCCGGCCCTTTGACCACGTGCGACCAGAACCGTTCCGGAGCGGCCGACGTCGACCTGGTCACGTGTCGGCCCCGCCCCGGTCCTGTTCGGCGTCAAGGTGCGCGAGCCCGGCTGCGAGTGCGGCGTCGACTGTCATCGTCTCGGCGGCGACGCGACGGACGTACTCGCGGAGTACCGGGTCCGTGACCTGATGGCCTGCAGCGCCGAGCGCCGCGTCCGCGAACTGCACCCGCCGGTCCACCTCGGCCGCGGACACACCACCACGATCACCACTCATGCGCGCCCCGCAGAATCGGACGGTTCAGCGTCGTCGGGATCCACCCAGTGCAGTAGCCGCATCGACGCACCCTGGTAGCGGCCCTTGTTCGCATGGATGGCGCAGTCATGGTTGTCGTGGTCGTACGCGGCCCGGTAGTACCGGTCGGCGTCGAAGTCCGCAGCGTTGAACGCGTTCCACGCCGCGTCCACCTCCGCCTGCCGTGACTCATACCCCCACCGTTGCCCCTGCCGGAAGATCGCCCACTCCCGCGCGGTGAACTCCCCCATCGGGGTCTCACCCGAACCGCGATCCGCGGGCGGTGCTGCCAACTCGTCGAGATCCGCCGGCGCCGCGAACACGTCCGGAACCAACGGCTGAGGCTCCCGTGTCTCGGCTTGCCGTGCGAACGTGAACGTGGGCTGCGCTGACATCAGGACGCGAGACCGTGGAGCGGTTCCGGGACGGCCGAGCACACGGCCCACACGTCGGCGTCGTAGGCGCGGAGCTCGTCGCCGTTGATCAGCTCGATTCGGCCGTCGGCGGTGAGGCCGTGGAGGGCGCCGGTGACGAGTTCGTGCTGCCACTCCCCCTCGAGGGGGAACCAGCGGATCAGTCCGATGATCTCCCCTGCTGGGATCTCGAACCCCTGCACGCGGACTCGCTTCCGTCCGGCACTCACCGCGGTGCTTCCTGGTCGTCGGCGGAGGGGTGCTGGTACTCGACCCACACCCGGTGGGAGGGTGCCGCCTCGATGCGGTGCCGCCATGCGGCGGTCTCGGCGCGTTCGGCCGCGGTCACGTCGAGGCGCGCGAGGGCGTCGATGTGCTGCAGCACGTCCCGGCGGAACTGCTCCGCGTCGTGCACCCGGATGTGCGGTGGCCGCGCACGAGCAGACGCACGCTGCAGCTCCCGCGACACCGGCCGGGAACGCAGCCACTCGTCGTCGTCGCTTGTCACCATCGTTCTAGTGTCCCTGCTCATGCGCGGGCGTACTGGGGGAACATCCGGTCGATCGCTGCATCGTGGCGGGCGGCGCGGTCGTGCTCGCCGCGGAACTGAGAGATCTCCGCGAACGTCGGGTCCGATGCGAACGGTTCCGCGGGTGCGGGTCGGCGGCACAATTCGGCGTAGTACCGGTCGGCGTCGTGCTCGGCCTGCTCGAGGCGGGCCCGCAGCGAGGCGACCTCGGCCATGAGCTCCGGCGCAGCCATCTGAAACCCGACCATGAACCCGGCCTCGTAGACCTGCCGCTGCTCGTCGGACAGTTCCCATCCGTGGACGTGCTCGGTCGGGTCGGCGGTGGCCTGGTCGATGGCGCGGAACGCGGTGACGGTGTCGCCGGCGTAGAGCTCGTCGACGGCGGCACGGGTCGCCGGCTGGATGACGTCGGGGCGGACGGTGGTCGGACGTTCGAGGGTCATCGACATCACGCGGCCGCGCTCGAGGCGAGTTCGCCGATCTTGTCGGGGCGGAACCCAGACCATGCGCCAACTTCCGTGTCGGTGATGACGATGGGGGCGTTCATGCCGAGGGTGGTCTTCCACTCGTCGATCTGCGCCTGGTCGACGTCTTCGAGGTGGGCTTCGGT
>NZ_SODR01000016.1:0-28660 GCF_004365375.1 Curtobacterium sp. PhB25
GCGCACTCGTCAACGACGACGCGGTACCACCCACACGAACCATCCCCGGATCTCGAACCGACTAATCAGTCCAAGAACCGGGGACCAGTCCACAGCTGGCACCGCGCCTCCCGTCAGCACGCCGTCGTCTCCACAACGCGCCCCGCGATCCGCAGGACGCCGCCGGATTCGGCGGCGTCTCGCTCAGTCGGAGGCGTCCCGGCGGGACGCCGGCGTCTCACTACTCGACGACCCGGACTCCGCCGAAACGGACTCCGCCCGGCTCGCGCGCTGCGCGCGCTCGAGCTCGTCGGCCTCGTCGCCACCGACGGCCTCGCCACGGGCGACCATGCCGGCCGTGTCGGAGAGCGTGATCTGCGGCAGGAACAGTGCGAGCAGGAACGCCACCGCGATGAAGGGCAGCAGGTACCAGAACACGGGCGCCAGCGAGTCGGCGTACGCGTTCACGATGCCGTCCTGCACTGCCTCGGGCAGCTTCGCCACGGTCGCGGGGTCGATGCTGCCCGCCGACGACGCCGCATCGGTCGCCGAACCGCCGGCCCCGGTGAACACGTCGGTGAGCGACGTCGTGAGCCGGGCCGTGAACAGGGCACCGAACACGGCGGTCCCGAGGGAGGCGCCGACCTCGCGGAAGTAGTTGTTCGTCGAGGTCGCGGTGCCCACCTGCTCGGCCGGCACGGCGTTCTGCGCGACCAGGACGACCACCTGCATGATCAGTCCGAGCCCGGCGCCGAAGACGAACAGGTACGCGCAGATCAGCCAGATCGGGGTGGCCGCGGCGAGCTGGGTCATCGCGAGCATCGCGATGGCGACCAGGACCGTGCCGATGATCGGGAACATCCGGTAGCGGCCGGTCTTGGTGATCAGGTTGCCGGACGCGATCGAGGTGCCGATCAGGCCGACCATCATCGGCAGCATCAGCAGACCCGACACCGCGGCCGAGGTGCCTGATGCCATCTGCAGGAACGTCGGGACGAAGCCGATCGCGGCGAACATGCCGATGCCGAGCACCAGGCCGATGCCGGTCGCGAGCAGGAAGGTGCGGTTCTTGAAGAACGACAGCGGCAGGACCGGGTCCTGCGCACGGGACTCGACGAGCACGAGGAGCGCGGCGGAGACGACGAGCCCGGCGAACCACGCCCAGGTCTCGGGGGCGTCCCAGCCGTGGTCCTTGCTGCCGCCGAACTCCGAGAAGAACACCAGGCACGTGGTCGCGGCGGACATGAAGAGCACGCCGAGCACGTCGATGCGCTTCGTCGCCTTCTTGTTCGGCAGGGTCAGCGCGAACCACGCCACGAAGAACGCCGCAATGCCGACCGGGATGTTGATGTAGAACGCCCAGTTCCAGGTGAGGTGGTCGACGAAGAAGCCACCGAGGAGCGGGCCGCCGATCGCGGACAGGCCGAAGATCGCACCGAGCGGGCCGAGGTACTTGCCACGCTGCGAGGCGGGCACGATGTCGGCGATGATCGCCTGCGACAGGATCATCAGGCCGCCGCCGCCGAGCCCCTGCATGGCGCGGAACACGACGAGCTGCGTGAAGTCGCCGGCGAAGGCGCACCCGGCCGACGCGATGGTGAACAAGGCGATCGCGATGAGGAACAGGTTGCGGCGGCCGAGGACGTCACCGAACTTGCCGTAGACGGGCATCACGATGGTCGAGGCGAGCAGGTACCCGGTCGTCAGCCACGCCTGGTGCGCGACGCCGCCGAGTTCGCCGACGATGGTGGGCATCGCCGTCGAGACGATGGTCTGGTCGAGGCTGGAGAGCAGCATCCCCGCGATGAGCGCGGAGAAGATGATCCAGATCCGGCGCTGCGTCAGCAGCAGCGGCCCGTCGGTGCCGGGGCGGGCACGCTTGGTGGTGCCCGGCGCGGTTGCGCTCATGGTGTGGAGTCCTGTCCGGTGGTGATGGCCGCCCTCATCAGGCGGAGGTTCTGGGTGAGCAGCTCGTCGAACGGCGGGCCGGTGGTCTCGTCGAAGGCGTCGTCGAAGTAGGTCTCCGCCGTCACCTTGAGCAGCCCGGCGGCGGCCTCGGTGACGAGGCGCGCACGGCGGTCGGCGGGGTCGTCCCATCCGAACCGCAGCCGCACGGCGTCCGTGATCCGAGCGAGCTGCACATCGGTGGCCGACAGGAACCGCGCGACGAGCGCCGGCTCCCGCTCGAAGACCCGGCGCACCAGGACCTCGTCCGACCGGTCGATGCCGACACGGTGGAACTGGTCGATCGCCAGCGCGACGATCGAGTCGAGCGGGTCGAGTCCGCCGGGGACGATCCCGCCCTCGGCGTACCGGTCGATCGCCTCGACGTCGGCGTGCAGCTCGATGCCGAGCACGGCGTCGTCCTTCGACGCGAAGTGGTTGAAGAACGTGCGCCGTGACACCCCGACGGTCTCGCAGAGCTGCTCGATCGTGAAACCGCTCAACCCGTGCTCGACGGTCGCCCGACGCGCTTCGACGATCATGCGTCGGCGCAGTGCGCGGGTGCGTTCGGTGGTGCTCACCGAGCAAGAATTGCACTATCTCCCTGAGAGTGCAATACGGGCGGGAAGCCTCAGAGCGCCTTCTCGAAGCAGAACGACCACGGCATCGTCGCCGCGTACGGCGCGTAGACCGGGATCGGGCTCCACCCGGTCTTCTCGTACAGGGCGACCGCGTCGGGCTGCTTGTCACCGGTCTGCAGGATCAGCCGTGGCGTGCCGAGCTCGCGGCCGATGCGCTCGCACTCGTCGAGCAGTGCGGTGGCGGCTCCCTTGCCGCGGGCGGACGTCAGCACGATCAGCCGCTTCAGCTCGACCTCGTCACCGAGACGCCGGATCGCGATGTGCCCGACGGCCTCGCCGGACTCGTCGAGGGCGAGGACCGAGGCGACCACGGTCGACGGGTCGACGGACAGCGCGCGGCTCCGCTCGGCCGTGATCGCCGGGTCCTCGTCGCCGTTCGACGAACCGTAGCGTTCGTGCATCTCGTCGTCCATGCGGGCGCGGAGCACCACGGATCGGGGGTCGTCCCAGGACACGCGTTCGATCGTGATCACGGTCGACGATCCTGTCACGGATGCCGGCAGCGGTGCACGCTCACGCGCGCCCACCCAGCGCGGCGATCGCGCCGTCCCCGGACCGCAGCGCGGCGAGCACGGCAGCGGCGTCGTCGTGGACCTCGGCAGCGCCGGCGCCGCGGAGTTCGTCGCCGCCGATGCCGCCGGTCATCACCGCGACGCAGGTCACGCCGACGCGTCCGGCCGATTCGACGTCCCACATCGCGTCGCCGACCATCACGGCAGCGTCCGCACGCACACCGGCCCGGTCGAGCGCCACCTGGATGATCCCGGGGTCCGGCTTCGCCTGTTCGACGTCCTCGGAGCTCGTCACCGCGGTGAGCCACTCCTCGGCGTCGAGCAGTTCGCGCAGCCGCGTCAGTTCGTGCTCCGGAGCACTCGTCGCCAGGACGACGGCGTGCCCGGCCTCAGCGACCGCACGGAGCAGGTCACGGGCGCCCGGCAGCAGCCGCAGCTGGGGCATGTGCTCGGCGAAGTAGGCGGTGTGGAACTGCTTGACGGTGTCGCGCGTCTCGTCGGACGCGTCCGGCAGCAGCGTCTCGAGCAGCTTCGCGGAGTCCATGCCGATCGCGCGGTGGATCCGCCAGGCGTCCACGGACTCACCCGCTGCGCGGGCAGCGCGCCACCAGGCATCGATGTGGGCGTAGTTCGAGTCGACGAGCGTGCCGTCGATGTCGAAGAGGACTGCGGTCGAGGGAGCGTCGGACATCCCTCCATGCTGCCCGGGAGGCGCGGATCGCCTCCCAGGAGCACGGTCGCGTCCGTCAGACGGTGACGTGCTCACCCGCCTGGAGGATCGTGGTCGGCACGCCGCCGAGACCGTCGGTCCCGAGCATGCGGACGTTCATCTGCTGTCCCGCGTCGCTCAGCAGGAGCTCGTGGATCTGGATCGCGCGCTGCGGCGCGACCTCGCGGACGTAGTCGACGGCGGCGGCGGTGTTCGCCCACGGGCCGCTCGTGGGGATGAGCAGCGTGCCGACCGGGACCCCCGGCACGAGATAGGCGTCGCCCGGGTGGAAGACGGTGCCGTTCACGAGGTACCCGACGTTCGCGATCGTCGGGATGTCGCGGTGGATGACGGCGTGCTGCTCGCCGAAGACCTGCACGGAGAACGGCCCGACCTCGAACGCGTCACCGGCACGGACCGCAGCGACGCGGCCGTCGTGGTCACCCAGCTGCTCGACGATCGCCGCCGGCCCGCGGACCACGAGCGACGGGTTCGCGTCGAGCCCGGCACGGACGGCGTCGACGTCGAAGTGGTCGGCGTGCTCGTGGGTGATGAGGACCGCGGCGGCAGCGCCGGCAAGATCAGCAGCCTCGGGCGTGAAGGTACCCGGGTCGATGACGAGGGTGGTGCCGTCCTGCTCGAGGACGACGGTGGCGTGGTTGTACTTCGTCAGCTCCATGCGACAACACTACAACTGTGTTGTACTTCTGGTGGCCGATCCGGGTGAGGGAGCACTCAGTCGACGCGCCGGGCCAACCGTTCGAAGATGCCGGGCAGGCGTTCGAGGGCCGCGCGTTCCTCGTCGTCGAGTTCCTCGCGGATCGCCGTCGCCAACCAGTCGGCCCGCGCCGTCATGTCCCGGCGGAGGACCTCGCTGCCGGTGTCGGAGATGCGGATGACCGACACGCGGCGGTCGGTGTCCGACGTCGTCCGCTCGACGTACCCGAGGTCGGCGAGCTCCCCGACCGTGCGCGACTGCCCCTGGTGCTTCACCGCCCGGCGACGTGCCAGCTCGGCGATCGGCATCGGCCCCTCGCGCTCGAGGAACCCGAGGGTCGTCGCGTGGGCGGTCGGCAGCGAGTCCGCCTCCCGTCTCGCAGCGCGCACGACGCGACCGATCGCGTGCCGGAGCTCCACGGCGAGTTCGTCGGTCCGGTCCATGCCCGGAACGCTACCGCGTGGCCGCACAGCGGACCTCCGGTTGGATCGGAGGATGGTCCGCGTCTCCGTCGTCATCCCCGTGCGCGACGACGCTGCGCACCTGCGACGCTGCCTCGACGCCCTCGCAGGCCAGACGCTGCTCGCCGACGAGGTCGTCGTGGTCGACAACGGCAGCCGGGACGCCAGTGCCGAGGTCGCCCAGGCAGCGGGGGCGATCGTGCTCACCGAACGCATCCGTGGCATCGCCCGAGCCTCGGCGCGCGGCTACGACCGGGCCTCCGGAGACGTCCTCGTCCGGCTCGACGCCGACTCCGTCCCGCCGCCGGGGTGGATCGCCGACGCGGTGCGGCTGTTGGCCGATCCGTCGGTCGTCGCGGTGACCGGGCCCGGATGCCCGCACGACGGCGGACCGCTGATCGGCCGACTGTGGGACGCCGTCTACATGCGGCCGTACTTCGCGCTCATGTGGGCCGCGCTCGGCCGCCCACCGCTGTTCGGTTCCGCGATGGCGATGCGGCGGTGGACCTGGGACGCGGTCCGCAGCCGAGCGCACCGCGAGGACCCCGAGGTGCACGACGACGTCGACCTGAGCATGCAGCTCGACCCGGCCTGGCGGGTGGTGGCCGACCCCGTGCTCACGGTGCAGGTGTCCGCGCGACCGTTGTCGGGCCTCCCGTCCGCACTGTTGCGGACGCGACGCGCCTTCCACACGTTCCGCGTGAACGGCCGGCGGGCGAACCCGGTGCGTCGGTGGGCGCGGCGGGTGCGCGCCGGGTTGCGGGTGCGGCGCGGGTGGCGCACCCGCTGACGGGGTCACGGAACGGTGACGCTTGCGGACGCCGTCAGCGCGTCCGCCTACGTTCTATTGTGCGGGCACGTCCGCACGACGAACGAGGGGGAACGATGCGGCGATCAGCGCGCACGACGACATCCGGGATCACGGCGACGCTGACGGCGGCACTGGCGGTCGGACTCGCCCTGACGGGCTGCGCCCAGAGCGCACCAGCGGGGCCGGGTACGCCGTCCGCGACGACGGCGGAGAGCACCGGCACACCGAGCGCCAGCCCGAGCAGCACTCCGGAGCCGACATCGACGATCACGCAGGTCCCCGGGGTCGACTACGACGGCGGCACGGTGCCGACGAGCTGCACCGATCTCATCACCGCCGGCAAGTGGGACGACGCGTTCGCCTCCGCTCCGCTGAACGACCCCTCGGTCGTCGGCGACCCGGTCGCGATCCCGAAGAGCGCCTTCACCCCCGTCCTGCAGGCCGACGGCAAGCGTCTGTACTGCGTGTGGCGGGAACCGCAGGCCGACATCTCCTACCTGTCGATCGCGGTCGACGTCGTGGACTCGGCAACCGCGAGCGCAGCGCTGCAGAAGCTGCCGGACGACGGCTACGACTGCGGCAACGAGGCCGGTGGCTACCAGTGCCAGAAGGTGTCGAAGAACGAGCAGTACCCCGTCACCGACGGGGACACCTACTTCACGCGTGGTGACATCGGCATCCACATCCAGCAGTCGAACATCGAGACCTCGGGTCTCCTCGACGACGTCATGGACCACGTCTTCACGGCGTAGATCGAGCGGGCCCGCGGGCCAGCGGGTCAGCGCGTCGGTCGCGACCGCACGTGCGCCCGCTCCCCCTGCGGCCCGTACAGGCACAGCACCTCGGTCACCGAATCGGTGACGTTGCCCATCCAGTGCGGGGTGTGGGTGTCGAACTCGGCGACCTCCCCCGGCCCGAGGTCGAGGTCGTGTTCGCCGAGCACCAGGCGCAGGCGGCCGGACAGCACGTAGAGCCACTCGTACCCCTCGTGCGTCTTGAGCGACGGTTCACCGCCCGGTGTGTTCGGCGGGAACAGCTGCTTGAACGACCGCACGCCGCCGGTTCGCTTAGTCAGCGGCACGACGACCCGGCCGCCGTGCACCTCGGGTTTCATGTGCACCCGGGGGTCGCCGGTCTGGGGCGCTCCGACCAGGTCGTCGAGCGGCACCTGGTACGCCCGCGCCAGTGGGAGCAGCAGCTCGAGCGTCGGCTTGCGCTGCCCTGACTCGAGCCGCGAGAGCGTGCTCACCGACACCCCGGTCTCTTCCGACAGGGCGGCGAGCGTGACGTCCCGGTGGGCACGGAGCGCGCGCAACCGCGGCCCCACCCCGTCGACGACCTGGGCGGTCGTGCGGGGGGCGACTGGTTCCTGCGGGCCGTGGGACATGCCGTCCAGTTTGCCACATCAGCAAGGTTCCTTGCTGTCCGCGACCCATCGGCCGCATGCTCCTTGCATGCGTGATCACTACGACGTCATCGTCATCGGCGGAGCAGCCGCCGGCCTCTCCGCCGCCCTCGCCCTCGGGCGCTCCCGCCGCTCCGTCCTCGTCGTCGACGCGGGCGAGCCCCGCAACGCGCCGTCGGCCGGCGCCCACAACTACCTCGGGCGCGAGGGCGTCGCCCCCGCCGAGCTGTCCGCGATCGGTCGCGGCGAGGTCGCCGCCTACGGAGTCGAGGTGACGGCCGGGAGGATCGTGGCCGCGTCCGCCACGACGGGTGACGGCACCGACCCGGTCGGCTTCTCGGTCACGTTGGACCCCGGTACGGTCGTCACCGCCCGCAGGCTCGTCGTCGCCTCCGGCGCCGTGGACGTCCTGCCGCAGGTACCGGGCCTGGCCGAACAGTGGGGACGCGGGGTCGTGCACTGCCCGTTCTGCCACGGGTGGGAGATCCGCGACCAGCGCATCGGCGTGCTCGTGACGACACCGAACGGCGTGCACCACGCGCTGATGTTCCGGGCGTTGAGCGAGCACGTGACCGCGTTCGTCACCGATCCGGCACTCGTCGACGACACCGCCCTGGCCGGTTTGCAGGCCCGCGGTATCGAGGTCGTGGATGACACGGTCACGCAGGTCCGCTCGTCGGAGGGCACGCTGACCGGGGTCACGCTCGGCTCCGGCGAGGTCGTCGAACTCGACGCCCTGGCCGCGGCGAGCACCGCTGAGGCGCGCGTGGACTTCCTGACCGGGCTCGGCCTGGTCGCCACCGACCAGTTCATGGGTGACTTCCGGTACGCGAGCGCGCTGACGGTCGACCCGGCCGGGCAGACCTCGGTGCGCGGTGTGTACGCGGCCGGCAACGTGGCGGCCCCGATGGCGACGGTCATCGCGTCCGCTGCCGCCGGGGTCCAGGCCGGGGCTGCGGCCCACGGCGACCTGGTGCAGGCCGACCTCGCGGCAGCGCTGGCCGCGGCGGCGGGCTCTGGGCGAGTCTCGGCCTGAGCGACAGTCCTCGCGCTCGGAGCCGCGAGGAGTGTCGTCCACCCCGAGACTCGGGGCAGACGTCAGTCGACGCGGTAGCCCGCCTGCGCCGCCAGCAGCGGGGCGAGCGTGTACAGCTGGTCGGCGCCGATCGTCGCACCGCGGAACCCCTCGAGGCGCTCGACCCGGTCGAGGTCCGCACCCCGCAGGTCCACGTGGTCGATCCGGGTGTTGGACCCCTCGGCGTCGCGGATGCTGCTGCCCTCGAACGACACCCGGAGCAGCTTGGCGTCCGCGATGTCGAGTTCGTCGATGACGCAGTCGCGGAACACCACATCGGTGAGCGTCGATCCGCGCAGGTTCACGAACCCGAACTTCATCCCGACGAACTCGACGCCGTTCAACCCTGAGTCGTACAGCTCGCCCGAACCGATGCGACCGCCGGACACCCGGACCTCGCGCCACGAACTGCTCGATGCCCGCAGCACCGGGGCGTCGAGCGTGTCGATGATCGAGTCGTGCACCCGCAGGCCACGAAAGTCGGCGCCGTCGCCCCGGAGCGTGTCGATGACGCACTCCTCGATCTCGAGGTCGGGCAGCCGCTCACCGGCCAGGTCGAGCACGCCGATGCGCTTCCCCTCGATGCGGTCGCCGGTCAGGACGTCGCCGGGTCCGGGGACCCAGTCCTGCAGGTCGACGGGCTCGGTCAGGGTGATGCGCGGGGCTTCGGTGCCGGAGGAACGTGCCATGGACTCAGTCTGGCGCGTGCCGGTGACGCTCCAGCACGCTGTCGAGCCGGTAGTCCTTCGCCGGGCCCCGGGCTTCCCAGCGCACGGTCCACCGCTGCTCGTCGCCGTCCAGTGCCCCGGTGTAGTCGTCCGGTGCACAGGCGTGGGCGACGCTCGCTCCCCACACCCAGTCGTGGAACACCCGGCCGTCGGCGAAGTGCACGGTCCACGCGTGGTCATCGTCCCGCCGGACGGTCAGCGTCCGGGACACCGGGGTGGTCCGGCCGCCGAAGGTCATCACGCCCGCTTCGTCCCAGCGCACCTCGTCCGTGCCGACCGCGGTCAGCGTCGTGGTGCCGGTGACGATGCCCTGCACGCCGGCACGCCAGTCGTCCAGGGTCCGGCGGAGCACCCACTCCCCCAGCAGGTCCGTCGGCAACAGCACCGCCCCAGGCTAACCGCGCAGGGCCTCGGCTCGCGCTGCCCGGTGCTCCTCGTCGGAGATCACACCGCGAGCGTGCAGGTCGTCGAGTTCCGCCAACCGCTGCTCGCGGAGCGTCCGGGGCGCACCGTTCGAGCGACGGCTCCGGACGACCGCGATCCACACGGTGACGACGACGGCGACCACGATGAGCCCCATCGCCACGCTCCACACGATGTCGTACAGCGGCGGGATGAGCGGGTTGTGCAGCTCCTCGGAGGCGATCATCCGCGCAGGGCCTCGGCTCGCGCCGCCCGGTGCTCCTCGTCGGAGATCACACCGCGAGCGTGCAGGTCGTCGAGTTCGGCGAGCCGCTGTTCGACCGGCTTCTCGGGCGCGAGGGTCCGGCTCTGCATCGCCTGGTACGCGATGTCCTCCTGCATGGTGAGCGGGTTCTGACCGCGATCGGCCATCCGCTTGCCCCGGTAGAGCGTCAGGACGACGATCGTCAGGGTGGTGAGGATCGTCAGGGCTGCGACGACTCCGAACGCGATGCCGAACCAACCGCCGAACAGGTCGGGCATCCCCGAGCCGCCCGGTCCCTCGAGTTCGCTGAACGCCGACCAACTGAGCACCATCGCGCTCCCCCTTCTCACAACGACGAGCGAAGCGTAGCGCGACCCGAGCGCCCGTTCCTTCCCAGAACACCCGCGATGGGAAGCGGAATCGGGCGTACCTGGTCGAAACTTCCGACCCGGTACGCCCGAAAGCACCCGCAACGCCCCGGCAGCCCCCGCCCAGCCCAGCCCAGCCCCAGCCCAGCTACCCCCGCAACGGATCCGACGCGGCCACGTGCGCACCGTCCGCGAACCCGGCCACGAGCGCACGCAACGCGTCTTCGGAGGTGTGCCGGGCCTCCCATCCGAGCACCGACCGGGCACGGTCGGTCCGCATGATCGGCACGCCGGCCGCGATGTCGATCCAGCCGGCGTCCGTCGGCTGCAACCGCAGCCGCCACGTCAGCGTCACGATCCCGCGCAGCAGTCCGAGCGGGATCCGCACGGCACCGAGCATGCCGAAGGCCCGGGCCAACCGCGGCGGGTTGAGCACGGGCGACGCAGCGATGTTGAACGCTCCGCCGGCCCGCTGATCGACGGTCCGCCAGTAGGCGTCGGCGACGTCGTCGGCGTGCACCGCCTGGAACACGAACGGGTACGGCAGGGGCAGCACGAGCCACCGGATCCACCGCACGATCGACATCGGCACGAGGTGTCCGAGGAACAGCCCGCGGATCTCGGCGGCGGCGTCCCGCTGGAAGATCAGCCCCGGGCGCAGCCGCGTGACGACCACGGACGGATGGTCTGCCTCGAACGCGTCCATCGCCGCTTCGTTCGCGGCCTTGTGGATCGAGTACGTCGCGGTGGGGATGCCGTCGGTCGGCCAGCTCTCGTCGACCGGGGTCCGCTTGCCTGCGGCGTCGACGCCCCGGTAGGTCCCGACTGACGACGCGACGACGACCTGCGGCACCCCTGCTCGCGCCACGGCCGACAGCACGTTCGCGGTGCCGGTGACGTTCGTCCGGTACTGCAGCGGGATGTCGTGCGTCGGCTGCAGCGCCCACGCCAGGTGGATCACGGCGTCGGCGCCGGTGAAGACCGCGGTGAGCTGGCCGACCGCGTCGGACGCGCCGATGTCCACGGCGTGCCAGACCGCGGAACCGTACGGCTCCGCGTGCACGTCCGGCAGCCGCCGCGCGACCCCGACGATCTCGACGCTGCCGCCGCGCCCGTCGCCGTCGGAGGCACCGGGCGAAGCCCCGTCCGCCCGCGCGGCGACCCGCGCCTGCGCGAGGCGACGGAGCACCGCCGTCCCGACGTTGCCGGTCCCGCCGACGACGACGATCCGCATCAGGCGGCGGCCAGGGCGGGGTCGAGCACGACCTTCACGCAGCCGTCCTGCTTCTTCTGGAACACCTCGTACATGTGCGGGGCGTCCTCGAGCGACACCCGGTGCGTGGTCAGGTCGAGCGTCCCGAGCGGGTCCGACGGGTCCTGCACGAGCGGCATGATGTCGTCGATCCAGTGCTTCACGTTGCACTGTCCCTCGCGGATGGTGATCTGCTTGTCGAAGAGCGTCATCATCGGCATCGGGTCGGCCATGCCGCCGTAGACGCCGCTCAGGGAGACGGTGCCACCGCGGCGGACCAGGTCGATCGCGGCGTGCACGGCTGCGAGCCGGTCGATGCCGGCGACCTCGATCGCCTTCTGCGCCAGTGCGTCGGGCAGCAACCCGGCCGCACGCTGCGCGAAGCCGGCGACGGGGTTGCCGTGCGCCTCCATGCCGACGGCGTCGACGACCCCGTCGGGGCCGCGGCCGTCGGTCAGGTCGACGAGCTCCGGCACGGTGTCCTTGGTCAGGTCGAACACCTCGGCGCCGTGCTTCGCCCCCAGGTCGCGGCGGACCTGTTCGGGGTCGACGGCGAGCACCCGGTAGCCCAGGTGCTTGCCGATGCGGGCGGCGAACTGGCCGACGGGGCCGAGTCCGAGCACCGCGAGCGTGCCACCCTCCGGCACGTTCGCGTACTGCACGGCCTGCCACGCGGTGGGCAGGATGTCGCTGAGGAACAGCCAGCGGTCGTCGGGCGTGCCGTCGTCCGGGATCACGATGGGCCCGTAGTCCGCGTGCGGGACCCGGAGGTACTCGGCCTGGCCGCCGGGGACCTGGCCGTACATCTTCGTGTAGCCGAAGAGCGCCGCTCCCGAGCCGTACTCGGTGACCTGGGTGGTCTCGCACTGCGACTGCAGGCCGTTCTTGCACATCCAGCAGTGGCCGCACGAGATGTTGAAGGGGACGACGACGCGGTCGCCGACCTTGAGGTTCGTGACGGCGCTGCCGACCTCCTCCACGATGCCCATGGGCTCGTGGCCGAGGACGTCGCCCTTGTCGATGTACGGGCCGAGGACCCGGTACAGGTGCAGGTCGGAGCCGCAGATCGCCGTGGACGTGATCCGCACGATCGCGTCGGTCGGCTCCTGGATGGTCGGGTCGGGGACGGTCTCGACGGACACCTTCTCGGTGCCCTGCCAGGTCAGTGCGCGCACGTCGCGTTCCTCTCGTGGTCACTTCGGGCCGGCCGGGAGGCGCGGCTCGCTTCCCCCTCCTCGGTACGCGCCCGCCCCGTGGTGCGTTCACAGCCCCGCCTGGGTTCGGGGCTCCGCCGCCCGGTCAGACGACGGGATCCGCGAGCACCGTGGCGAGCACGCGCTCGTGCTCCGCACGGTCGCCCGGGCCGGCACTGCCCGCGAGCATGATGAGCGCCTTCCACAGCGCCCAGCCGCGCGCCCGGGCCCACGCGTCGGCGTCGAGCCCCACGGCTTCGTGGAACACCGGGCGCGCCGCCGGCTCGAGGAACGTCCACGCGAGCACGAGGTCGCAGGCCGGGTCGCCGACCCCGCACGTGCCGAAGTCGATCAGTGCGCTGAGCCGTCCCCCGCCGTCGACGAGCAGGTTGCCCGGCGCGACGTCCCCGTGGAACCAGACCCCCGGACGGTCCCACGCGGTGGCGACCGCGTCGTCCCAGATGCGTTCGCACGCGGCACGGTCGACCTGCGCGCCCAGGGTGTCGAGCGCCGCGACGACCTCGGCGCCGTACACCGAGGGGTGCTCGCCACGGTGGAACGAGTGCACGCCGGCGGTCGGGCCCCCGGTGGCGGGGAGGCTCCGGAGCTGCCGGAGCACCGCGCCGACGTCGGCGGCGAAGCGCTCGTGGTCGAGGTCGACCGCACGCGCGGCCACCGTCCCGTCGAGCCACCGCCTGACCGACCACGGGAACGGGTACCCCTCGCCCGGTTCGCCGAAGCCGACCGGCTCGGGGACCGCGACGTCCAACCGGCGTGCCAGGTACGGCAGGACGTCCTGCTCCTTCTCGACCCCGGGCACGTAGCCGGCGGCACTCGGCAGCCGGACGGACAGCGCGTCGCCGAGTCGGTACGTGCGGTTGTCCCAGCCCTGGTGGTCGACCTCGCGCACGGGCAGGCCGTTCCACTCGGGGAACTGCGTCGCGACGAGTCGTTCCACGAGTGCGACGTCGATCCGGGGCACTTCGGTGTGCATGGCCCCAGGGTAGGCCGACACCGCCGACCGGACCACGGGGGTCGGGCCGGCCGCCTGCCCTGGTGACCGGCGGGGCGGGCCGGCACCGGGCCTCCTGGCCGGGTCGTCAGGCGGGTTCTGCCAGGGTGAGCAGCGCGTCACGGGTGACCGCCAGCTCGCGTGCGTCCAGGTACGGCGGCATGGCGACAGCTGCTGCGAGCCCCTCGGCCGCGTGCCGGACGACCAACGTGCGGTCCTCGGGCAGGCCGTCGCGCGCGAACACCGCGCGCCAGTCCTCGGCGTCCGCGGCGACGACCGCCTCGACCCCCGGCACCGCCATCAGACCGGTCCAGTGCGCCGTCGGCGAGAAGACCTCCATGGCGCGTTGGCTGCCGCCGCACAGGGTCCGCACGTAGGCGCGGAGGACCTTGCCGGGGCGGTTCTCGGCCAGGTCGACGTGCCGGAGCACCTCGTCCTTGAACGTCGCGAGACCGTGCGCGGCGACGGCGAGGAGCAGCTCGTCCTTCGACGGGAAGTGGTGGAGCAGGCCGCTCTTGGAGACGCCGGCGTCCGCCGCGATCTCGGCGACGCTCACCCGGGTGCCGCGCTCGGCGAGCAGCCGCTCGGCGGCATCGAGGACCGCCTGGCGAGTGCGCTCACGATCGCGGGTGCCGTCAGTGCTCATGACGACCCTCAGTGCTCATGACGACCTTCAGTGCTCATGCGGTCCATCCTGCCGGTTCGGGATCACCCGGAGTGCGACCGCTGCGGCGACGGCGAGCGCCACGGCCGCGCAGATCGAGGCGAGCTGCATGCCGCCGGTGAAGGCGTGCCGAGCGTGCTCGAGGATCGGGTCGCCGTCCTGCAGGACCTGGGACGCCGACGCCAGGGACTCACGGATCCGGTCGCCGACACCGCCGCTGACCGCGCCGCTCGTGACGTCGAGGTTCGACCGGTAGAACGCGGTCTGCAACGAACCGAGCACCGCGATGCCGAGCGCGACACCCAGTTCGTAGCCGGTCTCGGAGATGGCCGAGGCCGCACCAGCACGCTCCCGCGGTGCCGCGGCGACGACTGCGTCGGTGGCCAGGGTCATCGAGACCCCGACGCCCAGGCCGACCACGGCGAGGGCGATCGCGATCCCCCAGTACGTCGGCAGCCCCTCGGCGAACGCGAGGCCGGCCATGCCCACGGCGGCGACCGCCAGGCCGAGACCGATCGACCGGCCGGGTCCGACCCGCCGGGACAGCAGCCCGATGATCGCGATCACCGCGATCGAGGCCAGGGTCGCCGGCAGCTCGGCCGCTCCGGCGAGCAGCGGCGTGAACCCGCGGACCAGCTGCAGGTACTGCGAGAAGAAGAACAGCAGGCCGCTCAGCGCGAAGACCGACAGCGAGTTCGCGACGACGGCGCCCGAGAACGCCGGGATCCGGAACAGCTGCAGGTCGATGAGCGGCGTCGTGAGGCGCTTCTGGCGGCGGACGAACCACCAGCCGGCGCCGATGCCGAGGAGTGCCGTCAGGGGCACCGTCCAGTCGAACCCGTGCCCGGCGACGTGCTTCACGGCGTACACGAGCGGCACGATCGCCAGCACCGAGAGGACGGCGGAGAGCAGGTCGACCGGGGTGCGCGAGCCGCCCTTCGACTCGGGCAGCAGGATCGCTCCGGCGATGACGATCACGACGATGACGGGGATGTTGATGAGGAAGACCGAGCCCCACCAGAAGTGCTCGAGCAGCGCACCGCCGACGAGCGGACCGGCGGCGGCACCACCCGTCGCACCCGCCGACCACACGGCGATCGCGGTGGTGCGCTGCCGGGCGTCGCGGAAGATCGTGCGCACCAGCGACAGGGTCGACGGCATCAGGGTCGCTCCGGCGATGCCGAGCAGTGCCCGCGCGGCGATGAGGAGCTCGGGCGTCTGCGCGAACGCTGCGGCGGCCGAGGCCAGGCCGAACGCGACCGCGCCGATGAGCAGCAGGCGCTTCCGGCCGATCCGGTCGGCGACGTTGCCCATCGTGACGAGCAGCCCCGCGAGCGCGAACGAGTACACGTCGCCGATCCAGAGCACCTGCGTCGCGGTCGGGTCGAGGTCGGCGGTCAGCGACGGGACGGCGAGGGCCAGCACGGTGCCGTCGATCGCCAGCAGCACCACGGCCAGGGTGAGGACACCGAGGGACGCCCATTCACGGACGGAGGCGCGGTGGATCGGGGCGGTGCTGGTGCTCGGGGTGGTTTCGGTCACCCGGAGAACCTAACCGACCACATGGTCGGTAGAGCCGACTGCACAGTTGGTTGCCAGCGTCGTTCGCACTCAGGCCCGCAGGCGGTCGCGATCCGCCGGCGGCAGGTGCTCGGTCGCCGTGTGACGCGCCGCAGGCGTCAAGAACCGTCCGCTCTTCTCGAGGAACGCCACGAGCGCCGGCTCCGACGCGCGCTTGCCCGTCTCGCGCAGGACCCACCCCAGCGCCGACTGCACGGTGTCGCTCCGCTCCCGCACCAGGCGTCCAGCGATCCCGAGTGGTACCTCGGCGTCACCCTGCTTCGCGAACGCCAGCGTCGCCACGATCGCGATCCGACGCACCATCGCCACGTCGGACTTCACGAGCGCGAACAGTGGGCCAGTCGAGCCGCCCACGAGCGGCGCACCGACGAGCTCCTCGGCTGCCAGGTCGACCAGCGCCGGGTCGTCGAACCGCTCGGCCTTCGCTGCCGACAGGTACTCGTCGGTCAGCTCCGGATCGGGGTGCTCGCGCATCGCCTGCACCAGGAGCAGCACGGCGATGAGCTTCGCGCCGTCGTCGTCGCTCCACAGCAGCGCGGAGCGCTCGCCGTCGTCGAGGCCTTCGAACCGCCGTGCGACTCGGCGCGCTGCTGCGACATCCCCGCTGGTGCGCGCGAAGGCGACGAGCACGGCCTCCGCGTCGGCCCCGCTCCCACCCGGGAGACCCGTCATGTGACCTCCCCGTCGGTCGCGCCGTTCCGTGGTGCCGTCCGACGTCCGCGGCTGAGCACGATGACCGCCACCACCACCAGGAACGCGGCGAACAACCACGTGCCGACCTGCGGGTCGACGAGGCGAGCCAGCCACGCAGCCGCCGGCGAGCACACCGCGGCCGTGACACCGACCGTCAGCCCGACGCGTAGGTCGACCACCCGCCGCCGGAGATTCGCGACCGTTCCCGACACCGACGTCGGCACCATCGTGAGCAACGACGTGCCCTTGGCGAGCAGGTCGCCGGCTCCGAGCACGACCTCGAGGCCCGGCACGATGACGACTCCACCGCCGACCCCGACCAGCCCGGACAGCACACCCGACAGCAGCCCGATCAGCAGGAGCACGATCGCCTCGACGACGCCGAAGTGCACCTCGCCACTACGGCTCGGCACCGTCGTGAACAGGGACACCAGCACGACGGCGATGAACCCGACGAAGATCCACGGTAGGACTCGGAGCGGCAGGCCTCGGAGCAGCCGCGCACCGATCGGGGCGCCGATGACGCTGCCGATCGCGAGGGTCAGGGCGGCGAGCCAGTGCACCTCACCTTGGGCGGCGTAGGTGATCGCACCGACGACGGCCGCGGGGGCGATCGCCACGAGCGACGTGGCCGAAGCACGGCGCTGGTCCATCTGCGCCACGGCCATCAGCGCCGGCACCACGATGACCCCACCGCCGACACCGAACAGCCCGGACAGGACCCCGCGAGGACCCCGATCGCCACCAACACGAGCCCCGTTCCGCCGCGCTTCCTCATCCCCCGGAGGCTACCTCGTCACTCGAAGCGCACTCCACCGCGGGACTTGGCGTTACGGGTTCGAATCTTCTTCTCTTTGGGAGGAACCACCATTTCGATCCGCGCTAGTGCAACCTTCAGACCCGCACTTGTCACGACTCGTAAAGCATTTGCCAACAGGACTTTTGTGAAGAAGTAAAGCGATTCATGGAGCGGCCCCTCGCGTTCAGTCGCGATTGCGAGCACGTACTCCGCTTGGTCGCGTCGCAGTAGAGGCTCGTCCGCCCCATGCATTTTCGTCCAAGCATCTCGAAGCATTGCAACATGCGGCTCACTTCCCCAGAGGCTCGCTGACACAGTAGCTTGAGCGACTAGGTGGGATAGGGCCGGGGAGTTGCTCGCGGTTTTGATGCAAAGCAACTTGCCGTCGTCGGTCAGAACGTCGGCAACTTCGATTTTATTGTTCATTCCATAACGAGCAAGCTTCTTATCCAGCAAAATCCATCCCCGATCATCAGCGAGATCACGGTTGTAGACCTCCTCTCGATGATTACCAACCGCTCGGGATTGCAGAACAGCGACATCCCACACCGGGAGATTAAGCGGCCCACTTACTTCAGGTATTCGCGCTACCGCCTGCTCAACCTGCTTCACAAAGTCCGGGCTGATTTTGAACCAGTTCGCTGCGGTGACGAAGTAGCGATCTTCACCAAGTTCTACCTCTGCCACCACATACGCGAATAGAGGACGAATGCGGTCAACCAAATCGCCATCGATGTCCACCGCCGCGATCTTAACATCCTCAAGCCAGTTCAAACCAGCTGCTTCTTCATTGAGAAGCAGCAGAATTTCACGCGCATCGAGATCAGCGAACATCCACCGAGATCGGCGAATAATGAGCTCATAATGATGGAAGTTCTCCTCGTCCTTCGTGAAGGGATCCGGTGCCGCATAGGTCACTTCCCCAGCCTGCGCAAGACGCTTCAAAGCCGCCGTCAGGGCGGGTATCCGTTCATCTCCGCTTCCAAGTGGCTGCATCTGATCGAGGAACGGGAATTTCGTCTTGAATGCGTCCTTTTCGTAAGCGGCATGAATCTCGTCGATTTTGCCAGGCAGAGCGGACAATCTGAAGTCAGGAACAGTCAGGCGCAGCGAATCGCCTCCAACGAGAGTCGACGCGAACCCACCGTCCTCCGCGCGTCCGTTGATCTGCCGCATCCAGTCATCGTCAACTTCGATATCGAGGTCGCCGAACTCACCATCCTTCGGTAGGACTGTGCGTTGATCGCGCGAATTAGTAGCAATTCCTCGGGTCTGCGCGCCTCGGATTTTGCCTGTTGCGATCACGTTTGCCGCAACACGTAGGCCAAACCCTTGCTCAATGTGGACAGACTCGATGACCTGGAACCCGATGCCGAACGTGACTGCAAATACTCGCGAAGACCTCTCGATAAGAATCACGACGCCAGCGGATTGCTGATCATCAACCAAGGACATGACGTCGAAGACGTCCTGCACCTCCCCAGCCCAACCCGGGGGCTTCTCCTTTCCTTTCACCAGAATGGCACGAGCTCCGGTGAGGCCTGACCCCACCGGCTTCAAATCGATCGGCGTCGCTGTCGAGCGGAAAACGTCATCCTGCAGCTGAATATCGACTCTCAGGAGTTGTACCGTCAGCTTCATTTTACTTGCCTTCCTTATGGCGCGAAACGGCAACTCGGATGGCTGCAGCGTGGAGGTAGATGTCGTCGAGGTTCTCGATCGGGTGCTTCGTCTCGACCTTGGCCTCGTCGAAGAGCCCGAGGTACTTCTGCTTCTTGCCGTTGAACCACAGGCGGGCGATCGGCTTGCGGTTGTTGTCGTCGAGCAGCACCGCGAAGTACGACTTCTGGTCACGGTGCGCGATGCGATCCGGCTTGACCTCACTGCAGGCGATGGCCTTGACGATCTGGTAACCCTCGAGTTCTTCGAGCGTCGTCTCGATCTCGGTGTCGCGGTCGAGGTCATCCTCCGCCACAGCCGCGCTGGTGACCGTCTCCGCCGGCACCTCTGCGCCGATGGGCGCGCTGTACGAGGCGCCGAGGGCCGTCTTCAAGCGGTCGTTGACCTGCTCGTTGAGGAACTGCTTCGAGGCCTTCGCGACGAGCGCCGTGAACTGCGTCCGCGCCTCCTGCGTGAAACGCCCGTCGTAGACACGTGACGTGAAGAGACGCACGAAGTCTTCTTCCGGCTCGCGGAACTGCGCGGCGATCGCCCGCTTGATCGAGCCGACGTACTTGAGTTCCTCCGCAGCGCTGATGACGGAGTCCAGGTCGAAGACGTCCTTCGTGAGCTTGCTCAGCTCGGGAAGGAGGGTCTCGTCGATGTCGGCGAGGTCCAACACCAGGAACGGGCGATCGTCCATCTTGTTGGGCGCATCGAGGTCCGTATAGAAGTTGTAGACCTCGCCGTTCGTCAGGACCGCGATCCGGGCGTTCGTGACCGAGAAGTAGCGAAACAGCTGCGAAGCATGCTCGATCTTCAGCGGCTCGGTCGACTTCTTGCACTCGATGAGGATCTGCACCTCGCCGTCGCGCATGATCGCGTAGTCGACCTTCTCGCCGCGCTTCACCCCGACGTCGGCCGTGAACTCGGGCACGACCTCCAACGGATTGAAGACGTCGTACCCGAGGATCGTCGAGATGAACGGCATGACGAAGGCGTTCTTTGTCGCCTCTTCGGTCTGGATGGCCTCGCGCTGGTTCTGCACCTTGGTCGCCAGCGCAGCGAAGCGTTCTTCGAACTCCATTGTTTCTCCCCTGTGATCGATCCAACGCTAGTTGACGACCTGTCATCAATCGATGGTTCACCGACCCCACTTCGTGGGTGGTGAGCCCGTCGCGGCATGCGAAACATCAGCATTGCACACGACTGGACCCACTACGCTAGGACCGCACCCCGGATGTCTCGACTACCGGGCGCGAGGCCCCACTTCGGTGGGGCCTCTGTACTTCCCAGGCGGATCGCTGAGAATCAGGAGGCCGCGAGCGCCACAGGTTCACCCTCGCGCACGAGCTGGTGCACCCGTTGGTACGAGACCCCCAGCACGACCGCGATGTCGCGCAGCGTCATGCCGTCGTCCTTGAGCGAGATCGCGATGGCCCGCCGAAGCGACAGCGCCCTCGCTTCCTTGACCTCGGCCTCGGCGCGGAGTGCGACAGCTTCGTCGAGCGACCGGGCGAGCGCCGGTTCGAGTTCCACTCGGATGACGACCACGACCTCGTCTTGGTCGACCTCGGCGACGAACGCGATTGCCTCACGCTGGGCATCAGCAGCGAGGTCGAGCCGGCGGACCTGTGAGATCGCGCCGGGGAACTGATCGTTTTGCACGATCCACCAGTTGCCCTCACGATGTGCACGTGACGTGTAGGTCATCGCCACCGCCCCTTTCCGAGCTCCTGCTCGTACTGCTTGAAGAACGCACGAGCCGTGCCGTCTGCGATCTCGGAGTGCCGACCGATCGTGCTCCGCTCTAAAACCCAGGTCTAGGGCGCTTGATCGTTCGGGTCAAGCAACATATACGAAGCGGCATGAGTTGCGATGCCGGGTGCGGGGCGCCCGCACTTCGTGAGCAGCAATGGTCGGGTGCCCGAAGGCGACCCGACCATTTCTGCTCACGAAGCGGTACGCCGCCGGCGCTCCCGGATCAGCGGAAGTGCATGTTCTTCAACGGGTCGACGAGCGTGCCGTTGCGCCGCGTCTCGACGTGCACGTGCGGGCCGGTCGACTGCCCGGTGTTGCCGGACTTCGCGATCTCGGTACCGAGCTTCACGATCTGGCCCTTCTTCACCTCGATCTTGCTGAGGTGGGCGGTGAGCACCGCGGTCATGCCGTAGGTCACGACGATGTAGTTGCCGTACGAGGCGTCGTTCGCCACGGTCTTGGTCACCTCGCCGGTGCCGGAGCCGTACACCGGGGTGCCGACGGGCACGGGCGCGTCGGTGCCCTGGTGGTAGCGCGGGACGTGTCCGGCGCCACGGTCGTCGCCGTACTTGCCGGTGATCTTCGTCCCGTTGACGGGCCATGCCAGTCCGGTGACGGGTCGGCTCGACCAGACGCGGGTGTCCTTGGCCCCGTAGAGCACGACGTTGCCGTCGACCTGCACGAGCAGGTTGCCGGAGCCGGCCGTGCCGGTGCGCGAGGTCCAGAGCGCGACCTTCTTGCGCGATGCGTCACGGGTCCAGATGACGAAATTGCCCTTGGGCTGCAGTTCGGCCCAGGCGCCGGGGTGGCCGCCGGTCCGCGACTGCCAGACGACGCGGCCGCTGACCTTCTGCACCAGGTTGCCGTCGGTGCGCATGTTGAGGATGCGCGTGTTCGTGGTGTCGGAGCGCAGCACGGTGCCGCCGAGGAGCGTGTTCCCCGAGGCGACCCGGTCCTGGTAGGTGGTCCAGTTCACGACGACGGACCTGCCGGCGAGCAGCGCCATGGTGCCGTCGGCGCGGATCTTCAGCGCCGTCGAGTTCACGGTGCCGGCCGAGGCCCAGCGGGCCAGTCGCTTGCCGTTCTTGGTGATGTCGAGGGCACGGTTCTTGCCGACGACCGCGATCGCACCGGGGGAACCGGCGGTGTTCGAGGCCCACAGCACGCGGTTCCCGATGCCGTACTCGACGAGGTTGCCGTCGCCCTGCATGATGAGCTTGAACTGGCCGTTCGGCGACGTCACCTGGTCGCCGGGGTTGATCTTCGTGCCGGCGGGTGCCGATCCAACCCACACCGCCGATGCTGCGGCGGGTTCAGCGGTCGCGACGAGGGCACCGGCCGCGAGGGCCAGCACCGTGAGGGCGCCGGCGAAGCGTGGGAGTCGGCGCGCACGTGCGACGGTCGACGGAGTGGTGGTCATGGATCCCCTGACTCGGAACCGACCACGCCCCTGCGCGGTCGTTCGGCGCTCGCCCTGTACGAGTCACCGAACGATGTTCGCTTTTCTGCGCGGGGCGCACAACCCCTTGACAGGGGGGTGCGGCTACGGCTGCTGGAAGAACTCCTTCGGTGTCGCCAGCAGTGCTTCGAGCTTGTGGAACGACTGCGTCCAGCCGGCGATGTTCATGTCGCGCATGAACTCGGGGAAGGGTCCCTGCGTCAGGGTGACGATCGTGCCGTTGCCGTCCTCGGCGAACTCGAGCGTCAGGGACAGCGCGGTGCCGTCCTCGACCCCCGGGATGCCGTGCGCGGTGGAGGTGCCGACGATGATCCGGTTCTCCTCGATCTGCTCGAGGGTCGAGGTGACGGGCGACGACCACTCGGCGTTGTCGTTGCTGACCATCGTGAGGTTCCAGGCGCCACCGACCCGCGCGTCGACCTCGACGGTGGCGACGGGGACGTGGAAGCCGAGGGGCCCGAACCAGAGCGCGAGCAGCGCCGGGTCGACGAACGCTCGGTAGACGTCGGCGACGGGGTGGGCGAAGCGGTGGGTGGCGTGGGCGGTGAACTGTTCGGTCATGACTGCTCCTGCGGATCGACGGTGAAGGCGGAACTGGCGGAACTGGCGGAACTGGTGGAACTGGCGGGTGGGGCGGTGGACGGGCTGCCCACCGGGGCGGGCGTGCGCTGGGCGGCGAGCAGGGCCTCCAGGCGGTCGAACCGGCGGTCCCAGTCGGGACGCAACCGGCCCAGCCAGGCGCCGAGCTCGTCGACGGCCTCGGGCCGAAGACGGCACGTGCGCCACGTGCCGTGCCGCTCGCGCGTGATGAGGCCGGCGCGTTCGAGCACGCCGAGGTGCCGCGAGATCGCCGGAGCGCTGACGTCGAACGGCTCCGACAGCTCGGAGACGGTCGCCTCACCCTTGCCGAGCCGTTCGACGATGCGCCGTCGGATCGGGTCGGCGAGCGCCGACAGGACGACGTCGGTGTGGTCGGGATCCATCGTCGCCTCCTCGGTGAACCAACCGGTTAATTAACCGATGCGTTCAGTATGCGCGCCCTTCCGCGGGGGCGCAAGGCCTCACCGGAACCGGGACGGCGGAGCCCCGAACGCCTTCGAGAAGGCGGCGGTGAACGCCGCAGGGGTGGCGTAGCCGAGTCGGCCCGCCACCTCCGTCACGGTGCCGCGTCGCAGGGCCGGGAGGCTCGACAACAGTCGCGCACGCACCCGCCAGCTCGCGGGCCCCACCCCCGTGGCCGCACGGAAGTGGCGGTCGAGGGTGCGTTCCGAGACGGCCGCCGCACGCGCCCAGTCGGCGTTCGTCACGTGGACGTCGGGCTCGGCCAGGTACGCCCGACACAGGTCGCGCAGGACACCCCGTGGCGGCAGCGAGACGCTCAGCGGGATCGGTGCGACGCGCTGCAGCTCGTGCAGGGCGAGCCGGACGAGGGTGCCGTCCCGGCCGCCGTCGTCGTACGGCACGTCGAGCGCGTTGGCGGCGCGCAGCACCTCGCGCAGCAGGGGCCCGACCTCGACGACGGTGCACCGTGTCGGCCACCAGGGCACGGCGTCCGGCTCGACGTACAGGCTCCAGGTGCTGACGTCGAGCATCCGGACCTCGTGGGGCACCCCGGGCGGGATGAGCACGGCCCGGTCGGTCGGCACGGTCCACGAGCCGTCGTCGGTCTCGACGAGCATGACGCCGCTCGCTCCGTAGAGCAGCTGCGCCCGTCGGTGCTCGTGCCGGGCGAGCAGGTGGCCCGGCGGGTAGTCGGTGCCGATCGGCAGGACGTCGAACGGCTGGTGGTCGAACTCGGAGACCGGGACGTTGCGCACACGTCGAGGCTAGGTCTCGAAGGAACGTGCCGCACACCCGATCGTCCGCCGTGGTGATCCCCGCTGGGATGGAGGCATGTCGTTCATCGTGCTCGTGGTCATCGGGGTCCTGGTCGGGGTCACCACCGTCCTGTTCGGGTTCGGCGGTGGCTTCGTCACCGTGCCGATCATCACCGTCGCCGACGCAGCCCTCGGTGGCGACGCCGTCCGGGTGGCCACGGCGACCTCAGCCCTCGTGATGCTCGTGAACGCCGCCGTGGCCACCGTCTCGGCCCGGCGCGGCGCACTCGCACCGCTCCGGGGCCGTTCGTCGCTGTTCGTCCTGCTCGGGGTCGGCGGCACGGTCGGGGTGCTCGCCGCACGAGAGGCACCGGACGCGCTCCTGCGCTGGGGCTTCGTCGTCTACCTCGGGGTCACGGTCGCCGACCTGCTCTTGCGCCCGGGCTTCCTGCGCAGCTCCGCGACGGATCGCGCGGTCGTGACCCGCGGCGGTGGACGCGACCACGGACCGACCCGTACCGGCGTCCCGACCGCCACGGGCCTCCCGATCGGTGCGGTCGCGGCGTTCCTCGGTGTCGGCGGCAGCGTGGTGACGGTCCCGATGCTGCGCCGGTCCGGTGCCACCATGACGGCGGCGACCACGCTGGCGAACCCCCTCACGCTGGCGATCACGCTGCCCGCAGCCGCGGTGACCATGCTGCTGCCGGCGGTCGTCCCGCACGCCGCCGGACTCGTCGGCGCCGTCGACATCCGGGCAGCCGTGGCCCTGCTGGTCGGCGCGATGCCGGTCATCGTGCTGCTCCGACGTCGCCCGCCGCACCTGCCCGAGGTCGTGCACGCCTGGGGGTACGTCGCACTGCTCGTCGCCGCGGGGATCGTCGTGGCCCTGGGCTGAGCGGCGAGCCCCGGGGAGAGGATGGGTGCATGCCGACGCCGAACCCCGCCTTCGTCCCGCCCGCTACGCAGACCTCGCGCCCGGACCTGCAGGGCACGTTCGGCATGGCGGCTGCGACGCACTGGATCGCGACCGCCACCGCGCAGTCGGTGCTCGAACGCGGCGGCAACGCCTTCGACGCAGCCGTCGCGGGCGCGTTCGTCCTGCACGTGGTCGAGCCGCACCTGAACGGCCCGGGCGGCGACCTGACGGCGGTGTTCGCGACGGCGTCGGACCCGACCCCGGTCGTGCTCGTCGGCCAGGGGCCGGCACCGGCCGGTGCGACGCCCGAGCACTACCGCGCCGAGGGCCTCGACCTCGTCCCCGGCTCCGGCGCGCTCGCCGCCACCGTCCCGGGTGCCGTCGACGCGTGGCTGCTGCTGCTCCGCGACCACGGCACGTGGGAGCTCGCCGACGTCCTGGCCCCGGCGATCGCGTACGCCCGTGACGGACACCCGGTCGCAGCAGGGGTGGTCCGGACGATCACCGCCGTGCAGGGCCTGTTCCGTGACCACTGGCCCACGTCCGCCACGCAGTGGCTGCCAGGAGGCACGGCGCCGGTCGCCGGGGACCTGGTGCGCAACGAGGCGCTGGCCACAGTGCTCGACCGGCTCCTCGACGCCGGTGACGGCTCCGGCAGCCGGACCGCCCGCATCGACGCCGCACGGAGCGAGTGGGCCGAGGGCTTCGTCGCCGGGGCGATCGACCGCTTCGTGCGGGAGCCCCACCGACACGCGTCGGGTAGCGACCACGCCGGGGTCATCCGTGCGTCGGACCTGGCTGCGTTCCGGGCGTCGTACGAGCCGGCGGCGACGGCGGAGTTCCGCGGCTGCACGATCGCGAAGACCGGGCCGTGGGGCCAGGGTCCGGCGCTCCTGCAGACCCTGCGACTGCTCGAACCGTTCGACGACGCACTGCTCGACCCGTCCACGTCGGTCGGCGCACACACCATCGTCGAGGCGCAGAAGCTCGCCATGGCCGACCGCGAGGCGTTCTACGGCGACGGCGACGTCCCGCTCGACGTGCTGCTGTCCGACGCGTACACGGACGAGCGGCGTGCGCTGATCGGCGAACGGGCCTCGGCCGAGCTGCGACCGGGCACGATCGCGGGCGTCGAGCGGACGATGCCGCCGGCCCGGACGGCGTACTCCGCCGGCGACGGCGCTGGTCTCGGTGAACCCACGGTGCAGGTCGCGCGGGACGCCGAGCGCGCGCCGGTCGCCGAGCGCGCGCCGGTCGCTCCCGTTGCCCCGGTCGAGGACCGCGGCGAGCCGTTCGTGGCCCCGGACGGCGAGACCCGGGGCGACACCTGCCACATCGACGTCGTGGACCGCTGGGGCAACATCGTCAGCGCGACGCCGTCCGGCGGCTGGCTGCAGTCGTCGCCGACGATCCCGGAGCTCGGGTTCTGCCTGGGCACCCGGCTGCAGATGACCTGGCTCGAACCGGGCACGGCGTCGACGCTCCGCCCCGGCGAGCGCCCGCGAACGACCCTGACGCCGACCCTGGTGCTCCGTGACGGCGTCCCCGTGGCCGCGGTCGGCTCACCCGGCGGCGACCAGCAGGACCAGTGGCAGCTGCTGTTCCTGCTGCGGTGGATCGTCGGCGGGTACACCCCGCAGCAGGCGATCGACGCCCCGGCGCTGCACACGACGTCGTTCCCGGGGTCGTTCTGGCCGCGCACGTGGGAGCCGGCGGGGCTCGTGGTCGAGGACCGCCTCGGCGACGACGTCATCGCGGAACTCGAGGCACGCGGTCACGTCGTGACCCGCGCCGGCGACTGGAGCCTCGGACGGTTGTCCTGCGTGACGCGGGACCCGGCGACGGGCGTGCTCGGCGCCGCCGCGAACCCACGCGGTGCCCAGGGCTACGCCGCCGGCCGCTGACCCGCGCTGGTTCCTTCCCAGGACACCCGCGCTGGAAAGCGGAATCGGGCGTACCTGGTCAGAACTTCCGACCAGGTACGCCCGATTCGACCAGCTACGCCGCGAGGCGCCCCGCGTCAGAGCGTCAGAGCGTCGGGACGACGACCGCGCGGCCCGACAGCTCGCCGGCCTCGAGCTTCCGGTAGGCCTCGAGTGCGTCGGACAGCGCGTACCGCTCCACGTCGGGGACGATCTGCCCGGCGCGGTACATCGCGACGACCTCGTGCAGGTCCTCGATCGTGCCCCAGTAGGTGTTCGTGATCGTCGACTCGTACGGCGTCGCGAAGAAGTTCCACTCGGTGGTACCGCCGGCGATCCCGACGACGGTGAACCGACCACCGACGGCCATGGACGCCTGAGCGACCTTGATGGTGGGCGTCGCTCCGACGAAGTCGAACGCGGCATCGACCCCGCGGCCGCCGGTGATCTCGCGGATCGCAGCGGCCTGGTCCGGCCCGCCGGGCACCGTGATCGCGCCACGGGCGGCAGCGCGGTCCATGGCGTCCTGCTTCATGTCGGTCGCGATCACCGTGGCGCCGGTGAGCGCGGTGAGGATCTGCACGGCGATCTGCCCGAGGCCGCCCAGACCGACGACCAGCGCGTACTTGCCCCCGCCTGCCAGGTTCGGCAGCGCGTTCTTGATCGCGTGGTACGGCGTGAGTGCGGCGTCACTGAGTGGTGCGGCAGCGATCGGGTCGGCATCGCCGAGCGGCACGAGGTTGCGAGCGGGAACGCTGACGTACTCCGCCATGCCGCCGTCCCTCCCGAGACCGATGCCCATGTACGGGTTCGTCGCGGCGTTCTCGCAGTAGGTGTCCTGCCCCTTCGAGCAGTACGAGCAGTGCCCGCAGCCGACCGGCCCGTAGACCAGGTAAGCGTCGCCCTCGGTGAACCCGGTCACGCCGTCACCGACGGACTCGACCCAGCCGGAGTTCTCGTGCCCGAGGACGAACGGGGGCTGCTGCGACCCCGGAGCACCGGCGGCGAACTCGCGGTACACCGCGACGTCCGAGTGGCACGCGCCGGCACCTGCGACCTTGAGGAGCACCTCCCCCGGACCCGGGGTGGGCTTCGGGACCTCCGTCAGGGACGGGAAGGTCTGGTACTGCTCGAACACGACGGCGCGCATGGTGGGTCTCCTTTGAACACCATCACGCTACACCTGTTGTTGTGGGCAACACCTGTCGCTCAGAACCGCGAAGCCTGCGTCTTCGCCGTGAGCCGGTTGCGAGAACGCGCGTTCTCCGCTTGACTCGGCTGCGACGGTCCCGCTCGGGTCCGATCCCCCACACGAAAGGAGCGGCCATGCCCACGCGCACCGCACGCACCGCCTGGAACGGCGGCCTCAACGACGGTTCCGGCCAGGTCGAACTCTCCAGCTCGAAGGTCGGCACCTACGACGTCTCGTTCCCGAAGCGCGCCGCTGACGAGGCCGGTGGCAGCACCAGCCCCGAGGAGCTCATCGCCGCCGCACACTCGGCCTGCTACGCCATGCAGTTCTCCGCAGTCCTCGGCGAGGCCGGTGGCACGGTCGAGGCCCTCGACGTCAAGGCCGACGTCTCGCTCGGCCCGGACTCGGCTGGCGGCTTCAAGCTCACCGGCATCGCCCTGACCGTGCACGGTGAGGTCACCGGCATCGACGAGGGGACCTTCCTGAAGGCCGCCGAGGACGCCAAGGCGACCTGCCCGGTCAGCAAGGCGCTCACCGGCGTCGAGATCACGCTCGACGCGACGTTCGAGCAGTAGTCGGGGCGCGTCCGAGACGCGACCCACCACCTGACGGGAGGCCCGGTGCCAGCTGTGAACTGGTCCCGGTTTGTTGGACCGTGAAGTCAGATTAGGCCGCGAGGGCGTGAGCTCGGTATTGAACCGGGCTCATGCCCTCGAGTCGTG
>NZ_SODR01000017.1:0-22266 GCF_004365375.1 Curtobacterium sp. PhB25
GGGCGGAGGAGATGCCGAACGCGGCACCGCCGAGCACGAGGGCGCCGGTCGTGGCGAGGGTGATGGAGGTCTTCAGGCTCTTGCGCATGGTGATCTGTCCTTTGCTGTGTGGGCACCCGGCCGACGGCCGACGTATGCTCCTGTGCGTACGCTGAACAACGGCCATGTCTGACCGGAGAGCGCCCTGGGCTTTTGCCCTGTGCAACTCATTCGGTGCACCCCCGCGATCGGTTTGGAACGGGTTTCCTGAGGTTCACGGGGCCGGCATTTCGTAGCGTGGGGGCATGGCTCCTGTACAGCTCTCCACCACCGACCGACTCCGGGCGGTCGACGCCTGGTGGCGTGCCGCCAACTACCTGACGGTCGGGCAGATCTACCTGCTGGACAACCCGCTGTTGGGGCGGCCGATCGAGCCCGACGACATCAAGCCCCGGCTGCTCGGACACTGGGGCACCTCACCCGCCCTCAACCTCGTGTACGCGCACTGCAACGCGCTGATCGCCGAGACCGGACATGAGTTCCTCTACGTCTGCGGCCCGGGCCACGGCGGCCCCGCGATGAACGCGAACGCCTGGCTCGACGGCACGTGGGGCGAGCTGTACGCGGACGACGACCTGCAGCGCTTCTTCCGGCAGTTCTCGTTCCCCGGCGGGATCCCGTCGCACGCGGCACCGGAGACACCCGGGTCCATCAACGAGGGCGGCGAACTCGGCTACTCCCTCGCCCACGCGTACGGAGCGGCCCTGGACAACCCCGACCTGGTGGTCGCGTGCGTCGTCGGCGACGGCGAGGCGGAGACCGGCCCGCTCGCGGGGTCGTGGCAGGCACACACCTTCCTCGACCCGGTGTCCGACGGTGCCGTGCTCCCGATCCTCAACCTCAACGGGTGGAAGATCGCGAACCCCACCGTCCTCGCCCGCATCCCCGGTGAGGACCTGACCGCGTACTTCCGCGGCCTCGGGTACGACCCGATCGTGGTGGACTCGAAGCGGGTCGACGACGACCCGTACGCCGTGCACGCCCTGTTCGACGGTGCTCTGCGTCGAGCGCTCGCATCGATCGACGACATCCAGGCGGCAGCTCGGGCGCAGGCCGAACGTGCGGCTGCCGGGCAACCCGCCGGCGCCGCCGACCTGCGCCCGCGCTGGCCGATGATCATCCTCCGCAGCCCGAAGGGGTGGACCGGGCCGAAGGAGGTCGACGGCCAGCAGGTCGAGGGGACGTTCCGCGCCCACCAGGTGCCGCTGTCCGAGGTCCGCGAGAACTCCGCACACCGCGCCCAGCTCGAGGAGTGGATGCGGTCCTACCGACCCGAGGAGCTCTTCGACGCGGACGGGAACCCCGTCGGGATCATGACGACGATCCGTCCCACCGGCGACGACCGGATGAGCGCCACTCCCCACGCCAACGGCGGGCGCATCCGGACGGCCCTCGACCGGCCCGCGCTCAACGCGTACGGGGTCCCCGCCGGCTCGACGGCCTCGGCCACCGGCACGCTCGGCCCGTGGCTCGCAGCGCTGATCACGAAGAACCCGTCGTCGTTCCGGCTCTTCGGCCCGGACGAGACGATCTCGAACAAGCTCGACGCCGTCTTCGACGTCACCTCGCGCGTGTGGCGGGCACAACGCGCGGTCGGCGACGAGCACCTCGCTGCCCGTGGACGCGTGACCGAGGTGCTGTCCGAGCACCTGCTGGAGGGCATGCTCGAGGGCTACGTCCTCTCCGGCCGGCACGGGCTCCTGAACACCTACGAGGCGTTCGCCCACATCATCGACTCGATGGTCGGGCAGTACGCCAAGTGGCTCGAGTCCTCGACCGACATCGACTGGCGTGCGCCCGTGTCGAACCTGTCGATCCTGCTGTCGTCGCACGTCTGGCGGCAGGACCACAACGGGTTCTCCCACCAGGACCCCGGGTTCCTCGACGTCGTCGCGTCCAAGCAGCAGGACCTGGTCCGGATCAAGCTGCCCGCCGACGCCAACACGCTGCTCGCCGTCGCGGCACACGCCTTCGAGACCACCGACCGCATCGAGGTGATCGTCGCCGGGAAGCACCCCGAGCCCGTCTTCCTGTCCCTCGAGGACGCCGTCGCCCACGCGGACGCAGGTCTCGGGGTCTGGGACTGGGCCGGTACCGAGCAGTCCGTCGGTCGCGTCGACGTCGTCCTCGCCTGCGCCGGGGACGTCCCCACGGTCGAGGCGGTCGCCGCCGCGGACATCATCCGGCAGCACGCTCCCGGGGTCGGCGTCCGGGTCGTCAACGTCGTCGACCTGCTCGCCCTCGGCGATCCCCGGAAGCACGAGCACCCGATCCCCGACGAGCGGTACGACGAGCTCTTCCTGCCCGGGACCCCGACGGTGTTCGCGTTCCACGGGTACCCGTCGCTGGTGCACCAGCTGACCTACCGGCGCAACGGCCACGACGACCTGCACGTGCACGGGTTCCTGGAGCAGGGCACGACGACGTCGCCGTTCGACATGCTCATGCGGAACGAGATGGACCGCTTCGCGCTGGCGCACGACGCCCTGACGCGGGTCGATGCGGGTGCACACGCCGAGTTGCTCGACCGGCTGTCCGCCGCACGGGACGCGGCCCGCGAGTACGCCTACTCACGGGGCGAGGACCACCCGACCGTCGACGGGTGGGAGTTCTCGGGGTGGCCGCAGGGCCCGTCTGCCTGATCCCTCCTGCACAGGCCGGGAGGCCCGGATCACCGTCCACAGAACCGGTCACGCCCGCCGCGTGGCCGGCCCTGTGGCGTCAGGGTGGCGGGCATGGACATCGGCTGGATCAGTGCACTCGTGTCGGTCACGAGCGCGTCCGTCGCAGTGGGCGCACTCGTCGCCTCGGTGCTCGACGGGCGCGCCGGTCGGCGAAATACGGAGTTCTTGGGGCATCGCGACCTCTGGTGGCAGCGTTGGTCGTGGGTCGCTGACCGAGCAACCTCGGATGACGAGGACAGGCGCGCGGCAGCTGCCGTGATGTCCGCGGCACTGGTGACCCGGAGCTGGACGACTGATGACGACACATGGACGTCCACGGCGCTCGCTGACTTCGAGGCAGCACGAGCGGAAGCCCGGAGACAACAGGAAGGAGTGCACGCAGATGATCTCGACGCTGACTGATGAAGAGTTCAAACGATGGCTCGACAACCGCGAGATGACGACACCACGGCTCCTCGCGAGCCCCCACTACGGTCCGCTGATGCGCGCCAAGGGCGCCGAAGAAGAGCTCGCGCAGATGCGGATCGAGTGGCGCGAACGGCAGGAGCGCGCCCGCGCGCGGAAGCTCAAGTACGAGGCGTCCTTCGGTGAGAGCTGAACCGACGCCCTGCGAGCCTGCCACGCTGAGACCGTGACCGACCTCGTCATCCCGGCCCCGAGCCTCCCGACCGTCCCCACGACCACGGGCGCACGCTTCCCCGTCCGACGCGTCTTCTGCGTCGGTCGGAACTACGCGGCGCACGCACGCGAGATGGGTCACGACCCAGATCGCGAGCCGCCGTTCTTCTTCACCAAGCCGGCGGACGCCGTCGTCGTCGACGACGCGGACACCCCGTACCCGCCGCAGACGGCGCAGCTCGAGCACGAGGTCGAACTGGTCGTCGCGATCGGCACCGGCGGCGCGGACATCAGCGTCGACGACGCGCTCACCCACGTCTGGGGCTACGCGGTGGGCATCGACCTCACCCGACGCGATCTCCAGGCCGAGGCCAAGCGTCTCGGTCGGCCCTGGGACACGGCGAAGGGGTTCGACGCCTCGGCACCGATCGGCGCGATCGTCCCGGCGCAGGGCATCGACCCGACGGCTGGTGCGATCGAGCTCGTCGTCGACGGCGAACGACGGCAGGTCGGTGACCTGGCCGAGCAGATCTGGTCCGTGGCGGAGACGATCGCGGCGCTGTCGCGATCGGTGACGCTCGCCCCAGGGGACCTGCTCATGACGGGGACGCCCGAGGGGGTCGGGGTCCTGCAACGCGGACAACTCGTCGTCGGCACGATCGCCGGCATCGGCACGGTCCGCACCCGCATCGTCTGACCGGCGTTTCCGCAGTGTGACGCGCCGCTGGGAGGGCTCGCAGACACGCCGGGTATCCCTGGTGCGACGCCAGGTGGGGATCGCGGCGTCGCACACACGGGGCAGGACCATCGCGACGGGCGTCTGCAGCTGCTCCGGGATGACGGAGGTACGGCCGTGATGGAACACGATCTGCTGGCGACGTCGTGGACGTGGGCGGGCGACGAGCCCATCAGCGAACGGGTCCACGTGGTCGGTGCCGCTGGGTTCGCCGGGCTCTCGTTGTCGCTCGACGACCTGCACGAGGTGCGTGCGACGACGGGCTTCGCCGAACTCCGCCGCATGCTCGACGGCGCGGGGATCGTCTGGGTCCAGTTGGGGCCGCTCGACCGCTGGTGGACGTGCACGAGCCGGACCGACGACGACGCCGCCGACCGCGGGGTGGTCCTCGAGGCCGCCGCGGCGCTCCGGGCCTGGCAGGTGATCGCTCGTGCCGACACGACGTTGCCCGGCGCTTCACCGATCACGATGGCCGACGACTGGACCGTGCTGGCCGACCAGGCCGCGGCCGTCGGCGCGCAGCTCGTCCTCGAACCCGAGCCGTGGTCGAACCTGCCGACGATCGAACGGGCCTCGCGGTTCGTCGTGGCGGCGGGTCACCCGAACGGCGGGCTGCTGCTCGACGCGATGCACACCCTGCGGGGCGGGTCCACGTTGGCGTCGATCCGCCAGGCGGTCGCGCCCGCGACGCTCGCGGCGGTCGAACTGAGCGACGGGCTCCTGCACACCCCGGCAGGCATGACCCTGTCCGAAGAGGCCCGCGAGGCACGGTACCTGCCCGGAGCGGGCGCGTGGGACCTGCCGGGGCTCGTGCGCACCGTCCGGGAGCTCGGCTTCGACGAGCCGTGGGGCGTCGAGGTCCGGACCCCCGGCCACCGGGCGATGCCGATCGGCGACGCCCTGCGGACGGCCGCTGCGGCGACGCGCGCCGTGCTCGATGCGGCGGACGCGTACGGCGCACCGGCCGCACCGGCGATGCCCTCGTCTCCAGCTCCGACCTCAGCGGTCGACTTCGAACCGCCCCACCCGAGGACTGATCCGCGGGGCAGGACACACTGGGGATCGCACCGCCCGGCCGGACGCCGGGACGCCGACACAGGCACGCCCGCGTAGCCTCCTGGAGCATGAGCGACCAGACTGCACACGACGACGACCTCCTCCGCCGCTCGCAGGAGTCCATCGACGAGGCCAAGGCCGCTGCGGCCGAGGTGTCCGAGCCCGGCGAGGACGAGCTCGTCGACGAGGACCTCCCCGTCGCGGACGACGCCGAGCCGTCGGACGGACCGGCACCGGCCGCCTGACGCTCAGTCGATCTCGACGACGCGGACCGTGACGTCGGAGGGCGATGCCCCGAGGGAGTGGCGCGCTGCGGTCACGACGGCGTCACGCACGGCCCGGATGACCGTGATCGTCGGCACGGCCCGGTCGGTCGTGACGACCACGCGGATCCGCGCCCCGTCCGGGCGGTCCTGCACGAGCACGGCCCCACCGTCCCGCGGGATCTCGAGCACGGAGCGGACGTCGCGGACGAGCGTGGCGAGCCCGGGTCCGGGCGGCAGGACCGACCGGACGCCCGGCACCGCGAGGACGACGGAGGTGAGTTCGCGGGAGAGCACCCGGACGTCCGCGGTCACGATGTGCCCCCGACCACGACGTCGGCGACGCGGACGACGACACTGCGGATCCGGAACGGTGCGTGCGCGCCGAGCACCGACGTGATGTGCGCCCGGAGCGCCTCGGCACGGTCCGACACCGATGCCTCGAGCGTGGCCACGATGGTGACGTCGACGTCCACGGCGCCGCCGGGGACTCCGACGTCCCCGCTGAACCGGGTCCGCCGGACGACGACACCGGGCACGTCGTCACCGAGGGTGCGGACGAGTCCGCGCAGAGCCCCCTCGGTCACGACCAGGTGCGCGGCCGGGTCGTCGTCGGGGACCGGGATGTCCCGTCCGGCGTGGGCGGTCGTCCGGATGGACGCGAGCACCGAGCTGATCCAGCGCTCGTCGCCGTCCGCCGATGCCTCGGTGTCGAGCAGGTCCCGTGATGCCACCCGCAGGGCCTGCAGCCGCTCGAGTGCGGCGACGGCTTCGGGATCACCCTCGATGTCCGCCCGGACAGGCGTTCGGTCGGCGTCGAGGTAGTCGGAGAGTTCGTCCAGCGTGAAGGCACCGTGACGGTCGTCGACGTCGTCGGTCATCGCCACCCCTCCATCTGTTCGAGCACGTGTCGCCGCGCACGTGCGAGCAGCCCGCGGACGGTCGGCGCGGGCAACCCGGTCGCCTCGGCGATCTCGGCGTAGGGCGCCCCACCCACCTCGCGCATCACCCAGACGGCGCGCTGTGCATCCGGGAGTGCCTGCACGATACGCGCGAGTTCCCGCACCTGCATCCGGGTGGCGACCACCTCGTCGACGGGTCGTTCGTCCGGGGCGTCGACCATCGCTTCGAGGTCGGCGTGCGGGTGCCGCCCGCGGAGCCGGTCGAGGGCCTTGTTGGCCGCGATCCGGAAGAGCCAGTTGCGCACCCGCTCCGGGTCCTCGACCCGGTCGATGCGCTGCCAGGCCTGCAGTGCGGCTTCCTGGACGGCGTCGTCGGCCTCGCCGTCGCCGTACCCGAGGATCCGAGCCGCGTAGGCCCGCATGTGCGGTCCGTACCGACGGATCAGCACCCCGAACGCGGCCGTGTCGCCGTCGGCGCTGCGCTCGACGAGCGAGGCGTCGGACAACGCCGCGAGGGCTTCGTCGCTGGACAGGAGCAGCTCCTCTTCGCGGATCTCGGATTCTCGTGTGACGAATCGGGTGTTCGTCACGTCCTTAGTACGTGCCTACCAGGTACGCCTCCGCGCGCCTGGTGCGAGCGCGCCGTGGCCGGCCATCCCTGAAGGGTCGGTCACGGTGCTTCGACGGCGGCCCGTGCGCTCCCTGATCCGGTGCACGGGCCGTCTTCTCCCCCGCCCCGGCGGCTACTCGTCGGTCTCGTCGGCGAGGAAGTCCGCGTAGGTCGCTTCGGTGTCGGTCACCACGGCCCCCGGATCGACCGGGATCCGTGCGGCACGATCCCCGTTGATCGCGACGCGTTCCTCGGCCGTGTACGGCGGCAGGTACTTGCTCGAGCTCATCCCCAGGCCCTTTCGTCCCGGCGAACGTAACAGTCGGCGGCGGACCGGCGGCCGGACGGGTGGAAACGTCCCCCGCCCGGGCGCCGGACGGGGGACGGAATTTCGCCACGGGCGGACCCCATGCGCACGCATCAGCGCGTTCGCGAGCTGGCACAGGGCGGCCGGTCCGGCGAGCAGGTCAGTGCTCGCGCACCACGTCCTCGGGGTCCTTGTCCGGCCGCCAGCCCCGCCAGGACGGCTGCCGGAGGCGTCCGTCACCGGTCCACTCGGCGAACTCGACCTCGCCCACCCGCTTCGGCGTCACCCAGTGCGCGTCCCGTGCGTCGATCCGGGGCACGTCGACGAACGGCGAGGCCTTCCGGTCGAGCGGTCGCAGCGCTGCGGCGATCTCGTCGAGGTCGCGGTCACGGAACCCGGTGCCGACCTTGCCGACGTACTCGAGACCGTCCGGACCGGGCACGCCGAGCAGCAACGAGCCGATCCCACCCGCTCGACGACC
The DNA here is from genome assembly GCF_004365375.1 of Curtobacterium sp. PhB25. Lineage (NCBI taxonomy): Bacteria > Bacillati > Actinomycetota > Actinomycetes > Micrococcales > Microbacteriaceae > Curtobacterium > Curtobacterium sp. PhB25. Next base: position 7,697 of record NZ_SODR01000017.1, read on the forward strand.
ACTGCCAGGCTTCCACCCACCGACCACGACTTCCTGCGTGGCGTGGTGCTTCAGCTTCAGCCAGGCCTCGGACCGCCTGCCCTCGGCGTACTTCGAGCTGCGCTTCTTCGCGACGACCCCTTCGAGGCCCTGCTCCTGCGACGACGCCATCACGCCGTCGAGGTCACCCTGCGAGGCCGGCGGCACGTCGATCGCCCCGCCGGGCTCGACGACCGTCTCGAGCGCTTGCCGCCGGGCGTCGTACGCCAGGCGGGTGACTTCGTGCCCGTCGGCCTCGAGCACGTCGAAGACCAGGAACCGCACGGGGGTCGTCTGCTGCGCCGCCCGCACCTCGCGCGCCTTCGTCAGGCCCATCCGGTTCTGCAGGAGCTGGAAGCTCGGGCGCCCCCGGTCGTCGAACGCGACGATCTCGCCGTCGAAGACGCCGTCGACCCCGGCACGGTCGCCGAGTTCCTGGAGTTCCGGGTACTGCTCCGTCAGGTCGTTGTCGTTCCGGCTCCGCAGCGTGACCGAGCCGTCCCGGACGGTGGCGAGCGCACGGACGCCGTCCCACTTCATCTCGAACGCCCAGTCGGCCGGGTCCAGCCGGGGTGCGTCCTTCGCCAGGGTGGCCTGCATGGTCCGTCGGTCCCCTGGAGCGGTGTCCGCGGGGCTGGCTCCGCTGATGCGCCGCTGTCCGTCTCGGTGCGCGGCAGAGGGACGGGAGGCCCGCCCCGCGTCCGTCGCGCCGCCGGCGTCCGCCAGCCGGTCGGGTTGCTCCTTCGTGCGGTGGATGAGCCAGTTCTTCTCGTCGCCCGCCCCGCCCCGGCCGCGGGTGTGCAGGAGCGCCAGTCGGCGAGCGCCGCCGGTCCGACCGTGCAGGGTGACGATGACCTCTTCGCCCTCGCGCCACTTCTCGAGCTCGTAGGTGCCGTCGTCCCAGAGCGTGACCGTGCCGCCGCCGTACTCGTCCTTCGGGATCGTGCCCTCGAACGCGCCGTACTCGAGCGGGTGATCCTCGGTCTGCACGGCCAGGTGGTTCTTGCCCGGGTCGGTCGGTTCGCCCTTGGGCAATGCCCAGCTCACCAGCACACCGTCGTGCTCCAGCCGGAAGTCGTAGTGGTCGCGGGTGGCGTGGTGCTCCTGGATCACGAACGTCGGGGTGCCGTCCTTCCGGACCGTGGGGGCTCCTTCGGGCACCGGCTCCGGCGTCTTCGAGGCGTCGCGCTTCGCGCGGTAGGCGGTGAGCCGGTCGCGAGCCGGCTGCTCGGCCTCGTTCGCACGCTCGGTCCGGTCGCTGTCCCAGTGACCGTGGTCGTCGCGCCCGACGGCAAGCGAGGCGGAGGCGACCGGGTGCAGGTGGTCCCCGTGCGCCTGCAGGCGTTCGAGGACCTCGTCCAACGTGAGCTGCGCGAGCCCGCGTTCCTCGAGTTCCTTCCAGGTGCGGGGTGCTGCGACCGTCGGCCGCTCGCGGCCGCGCAGCGAGTACGGCGCGATCGTCGTCTTGTTGCCGTTGTTCTGCGACCAGTCGACGAACACCTTGCCCGTCCGCTCGGCCCGGCTCATCGACGACAGCACCAGGTCGGGCAGGTCGTGCTCGAGCGCCTTCGCGAGTTCGTGCGCGACGTCGGAGACGTTCGCCGTGGTCGACCGGCCGTCGAGGGCGGCGTAGAGGTGGATCCCCTTCGAACCGGAGGTCACCGGGTACGGGTCGAGCCCCATGCCGTGCAGGATCTCGCGTGCCGCGACCGCCACCTCGACGCACTCGGGCAGGCCGACGCCCTCGCCGGGGTCCAGGTCGAGCACGAGCCGGTCCGGGTTCTGCTGCCCACCGCGCGGGCCGAACCGCCACTGCGGCACGTGCAGCTCCAGCGCGGCCTGCTGCGCCATCCACACGAGGGTCGGCAGGTCGTCGACGATCGGGTACTCGTTGTCGTGCTCGGAGTGGTGGATGGTGTGGTGGCGGACCCAGTCGGGCGCGGAGTCCGGCAGGTTCTTCTCGAAGAAGACCTTGCCGTCGACGCCGTTCGCCCACCGCTTCCGGGTCACTGGACGGTCCTTGACGTGCGGGATCATCCACGGCGCCACACGCTCGTAGTACTCGATCACCCGCCCCTTGGTCGTGCCGGTCTCGGGGTAGAGCACCTTGTCCGTGTTCGTCAGCGCCAGTCGCCGATCGCCGACCAGGACGACGGTCTTGCGGGCCGCCGGACTCACAGCGCCACCCCGGTCGCTCCCGCCACCGTCAGGGTCGTGCCCGAGGTGTACGACGACTCCGGCCCCGCCAGGTACACGTAGGCGCTGCCGAGCTCGACGGGCTGCGCCGGCCGGCCGAAGGGGGTGTCCTGGCCGTACCGTGCGATCTCGTCGCCCGGGTAGCTGATCGGCTGCAGTGGCGTCCACACGGGCCCGGGCACCACGGTGTTCGCTCTGATGCCCTTCGCCGCGAGCTGCCGCGCGAGGCCGTTGGTGTAGGTGGTGATCGCGGCCTTCGTCGCCGCGTAGTCGATCATGCGGTCCTGCGGCTGGTACGCGGACACCGAACTCGTCGTCACGATCGCGCTGCCCGGCGCCATGTGCGGCACGGCAGCCCGGACCAGCCAGAACAGCGAGTACAGGTTGACCTTCATCGTGCGGTCGAAGTCCTCGGTCGACTGCTCGGTGACGTCCTCGTGCACCAGCTGGTGTCCGGCGACCAGGACGAGGGCGTCCAGCCCGCCGAGGTCGCGCACCGCCGTCCGGACGAGTTCGTCGCAGAAGCCCTCGTCCGTCAGGTCACCGGGCAGCATCACGGCGTTGCGACCGAGGTCGGCGATGACGTCACGGACCTCGGTCAGGTCGTCGATCTCCTCTGGCAGGGAGTTCAGTGCGACGTCGGCCCCTTCCTTCGCCATCGCGATCGCCGCGGCTCGGCCGATGCCGGAGTCGGCACCCGTGACGAGCACGCGGTACCCCCGCATGCGCCCCGTGCCGAGGTAGGAGACCTCACCGTGGTCGGGCGGCGGGTCCATCGCACTGGCCAGCCCGGACCCCTGCTGCGTCTGCGCGGGGAACGGCGGCCTGGCGAACTGCGAGCGCGGGTCCTGCTTGTCGAGCTGGCTCATGCGCCCATCGTGCTCGCGTCGACCGGTCGACGGTCCAGCGAACCCGGATCTGTGGACGACTCACTCGACGCGGCTGCACTCTCGCCTCCGCCGGCGACGGTGCGGCCGGGCGCGCCAGCGAGTCGCCACGCTTCGTCCGCCCGCCGGATGCGGCGATCGGCAAGCCAGAGGCACACAGCGGCCCACACGGACAGCGGCCCCAGCGCGAGTCCCGCGGCCACCCCGACGAGCTGCGCGACCACCGAGGTGGTCGTCGTGCCGACCACGCTCGTCAGGATCCAGGCCGCCGTGAACGCAATCACGACCGACGCGGTCGCGTACGGCCAGCTGCCGCGACGGACCGGACGGCCGGCCGCCGCGAGCCCAGTCGCCAGGCGGTGGTCATCGGTGATCCGCACGACACCGGCCGCCACGGTGACGCCGACGAGCGTGGTGATCCATGCGATCGTCGCGACGCTGAGGAACGGAGCCGCGACCGGTACGAGAGCGACGACACCGACGACGGCAGCGCCGCCGAGGAGGACGACCGCACCGATGGTCATCAACCGGTCGTGCAGCGGGACGCCACGCGTGAGTGCGGACCGTACCCCACCGATGACCACCGCCAGGAGCATCAGCCCGGACACCGCTCCGCCGAGCAGCACGGACCAGGAGGTCGGGAGGTCGTCGGCGAGCTGCGCCGTCCAGGCCCACAGGGCACGGATGGTGCCGGTCTGCCAGAGGGCCACGAGCGCGAGGACCACCAAGGTTCCGAGCGTCATCACGACGCGGAAGCGCGGTGGGAGGGCTCGGAGGTCCGCCGCGGCGGCGCACAACCGATGCCGCGCGGGGCCGACCAGCGCGGCGAGGAGTGCGAGGACTGCCGCGGAGGTACTGATCTCGCCGGCGGCGTCCGCCACACCCCGCGACGTGCCGCCGGCGACCACGACCGCACTCAGCAACGCACCGCCGCCACCGACCCAGGCGGCGAGATGCCCGGACAGACGGAGACGTCGTCGGTCGGTGGCGGCGCGGACGAGCCACACAGCGGCGTCGACGAGCGATCGGAGCTCGTCCGTGCACCCGGCCAGCCGTGTCCTCCAGAGCGCCGCGCGCAAGGTCGGCGCCCCCTTCAGGGCACGGTCGTGAGCGTCGAGCCGCCGGACGGCGTGCGCCCTGGACCGCACGACGAGTTCCGCACGCGTCCGACCGGGGTCCCGGAGCCATGGCTCGAGCGCGACGAGCGCCTCCGTCCCGGGTGGTGTCGGGTCGTCGCGAGCCGGCAGCAGCGCGGCGATCTGCTGTCGTTGCGCCTGCGACACCGCACCGCCCGAGCGCAGGAAGGGCATCAGCCACCGTGCTGTCCGGTCGTCGATCCGCTGCTGCAGGTCGGCCGGTCGCAGCGCTCCGCGCACGAACACGAGCAGCGTCCCGACCGCCACCACGACCCCGGCTCCGGTCAGCGACTGCACCGTCCGCATGATCCCCTCGAACATGTGTCATGGGTACCAGCGACCGCGGACATCCCGTCGCATCCAGCGACACTGCGGGCGCTCCCGTGCGGACACGGGCATCATGTGCGCATGAGGTCGATCTGGAAGGGCTCCATCGCGTTCGGGCTCGTCAACGTGCCCATCAAGGTCTACGCGGCCACTGAGACGCACGACGTGTCCCTGCACCAGGTCCACGACGAGGACAAGGGCCGCATCCGCTACAAGCGCGTCTGCGAGTTCGGGCACGAGGTCGAGTACGCCGACATTCAGCGCGCCTACGACGACGGCGACAAGACCGTGGTGCTCACTGCGGACGACTTCAAGCAGCTCCCCGAGGAGCAGTCGCACGAGGTCGAGGTGCTCGAGTTCGTGCCCGTCGACCAGGTCGACCCGATGATGTTCGAGAAGACGTACTACCTGGAGCCCGACTCGCGCTCGCCGAAGGCCTACGTGCTGCTGCGCGAGACCCTGGCGAAGACCGACCGGCTCGCGATCGTGCAGTTCACGCTGCGCCAGAAGACCCGGCTCGGCGTGCTGCGTGTTCACGACGACGTGATCCTGCTGCAGGGGCTGCTGTGGGGCGACGAGGTCCGAGCCGCCGACTTCACGGCGCTGGACTCGTCGGTGAAGGTCAGCGCGAACGAACTGAAGATGTCCTCGTCGCTCGTCGAGAGCATGTCGACGGACTTCGATCCCGACCGCTACACCGACTCCTACCAAGAGGAACTGCAGCAGCTCATCGACGCCAAGCTCGACGCCGGTGACGACATCGACACCGAGAAGACGTTCGGCGCGAAGGAGGACGAGGACGACGAGGGCGAGGGCGGTGACGTCCTCGACCTGATGGCCGCCCTGCGTGCGTCCGTGGACAAGAAGCGGACAGGAGGCTCGGGGTCGCGTTCGGCGTCGAGCTCACGTTCGTCGTCGGGTTCGGACAAGAGCGCGTCTGGGTCCACGAAGAAGGCGCCCGCCAAGAAGCCCCCGGCGAAGAAGGCACCCGCCGAGAAGAAGCAGGCGAGCTAGCCCGAGCCGCCCGATGCGGACGGCCTCGCAGCCCAGTATGCTGAGATTTCAGGGCGAGAGGGGTGGCGAATGCCGGAACGGATGCAGGTGCTGGTCACGGTCAAGGCGGCACCCGAGCCCTCGAACACCTACATCGACACGGTCTGCGTTGCCGGCGTGCGCGTCGATGGCGACCGGCGCGACTGGGTCCGCCTGTACCCGGTGCCCTTCCGGCATCTCTCGACAGATCAGCAGTTCAAGAAGTACGACGTGATCGAGGTCGACACGATCCCCGCGAAGTCAGACAGTCGCCACGAGAGTCGTCGACCGATCTGGGACTCACTTCGCGTCACGACCAACCTCAAACAGAAAGCCGCACGCGAACGCGTCCTCTCGACCTTGATCGGCCCGAGCATGTGCGATCTGATTGCGGGAGTGCACCGCCATCAGGACTCTCAGTCCCTCGGCCTTGTGCATGTGGCTCGCTTCGATCGCCTTGTCATCAGCCGGCACAAGGGCTGGTCGCAATCGCAACAGCGGGCGGTCGAAGCCGCAGTTTCACAGCCGACGCTCTTCGACGATCCGGGCTCTGCACGAGCGCCGCTGCAGCCGCCGCGGTTCGTGGTGAAGATCCGGTACCGGTGCGACACCGCGAGTTGCCCCGGTCACGAACCGTCTCTGCTCGATTTCGAGCTGTCGGCGCTGCAGTACCATCAGCGGCACCTTTCGGACGATGCGCTGAAAGCCCAGATCGAGCGCAAGTTCGGCGATGAGCAGTTCAGCTCCGACCGGCGCACATCGCTGTTCGTCGGCAACATCGCCGACCCTCCGAAACGAAGGAGCTTCTCGGCGCTCGGAATCCACCACGTACCGAGGGACTCGGACTGGGGTTCGACGCTCTTCTGAGTCAGACCACGAGGGCAAGCGCCCCGACGCCGAGCGCCTCCAGGACAAGTTCCCGATGACAGTGTGATCCGTCGGCCTCAAAGCACATCAGCGCGACGCGATGGCCGGTGGCGAGCTCCCGGATCTGTGAGAGTGCATCCTGCGCTGCTTCCGATCGCAGGAGTTGCTGGTACGCAGTCCGGCTTGCATCCGCCGCGGGGCCGGTCGTGCTTGCGAAACCATCGCGGTTCGTCTTGGGGTTTCCGAGTGCGCGGAGGTGGCTGTAGCCGAGGCCCGCCGCGCCCAGCCCTGCCCGCAACGCCGTCTTCGAGAGGCCGCGCTTTCGTGAGATCGGGTTCAGTCTGACGTCCACGACGTGGTCTACACCGCGGAGGCGCAGCTTTGCAATGAGTCCGTCGAGGTCAGATCCCTCGTAGCCGATCCCGATGATTCGCTGCGGCGTCATCGGACCAGTCAAGCACGGACGGAGACACGACACGAGCCGGTAACACGCGTCCGCGAGACTGGACCCATGACTCCACAAGAGCCAGGGAGCCTGCAGTCGTCACCCGAGACCGCCGGCCCGCCCGTCACCGTGTCCATCACCCGCCTGGTCGAACCCGACCGCATCCCCGAGGTCACCCACTGGGTGCAGTCCGGCGTGAACCTCGCCAACCGCTACCCGGGGTTCCTCGGCTCCGGGTGGGTGCGGTCCCGGGCGCAGTCCCGCGAGTGGCACATGCTCTACCGCTTCGCCGACCACGACTCGCTGGCCACGTGGGAGAACTCCGACGACCGGCTGCGCTGGCTCGACCTCGGTCGCGACCTGGTCGTGGAGTCCCGCGTCGAGAAACGCACCGGCATCGAGGGCTGGTTCGACGTCCCGCAGGACGCCCCGGCCTCGAGCGCTCCCCCGCGGTGGAAGCAGGCGGTGAGCATCTGGCTCGGCTTCTTCCCGGTGAACCTGGCGTTCACGATCGTCGTCGGGCTGCTCGTGCCGTCGTTCGCGGGACTCGCAGCGCTGCCGCGGGTGCTCATCACGACGCTCGTGCTCACACCGATCATGACGTTCTGGGTGCTGCCCTTCGTGACGAAGCTGATCCGTCCGTGGCTGCTGGCTCCGCCGAGGTCCGAGCGGGCTTAACCGACGAACCCGAGCGGCACGGGCCCACCGTGGCCGAGGGCGTCCCACCCGATCTGCAGCATGTGCGGCCGGGCTTCGGCGGCGGAGGCCTCGGTCTCGTACGTCAGCGCGAGCATCACGATCGCACCGAACGCCCCGGAGACCCGCGCCCGCCGGTCCAGCGGGGTGGCCGTGGCGTCGGCCATGTCGATGCCGAACACGTCGAGGAGCGTCGCGGCGACCGGTTCGAGCCGGACGCCGACGTCGTCCCCGCGCCGCAGGGTGAACGCCGCGAGGGCGAGTTCCGCCCACCCCGGCCGGGCGAGTGCGAGGTCGGCGATCCCCGCGAGCGCCGCGGCGTCGCGGGACTCCCCCGCGGGGGCGTCGGAGGCAGCTGCCCGGATCGCCTCGGTCTGCACGGCGCACTGCGCGAGCGCGGCCTCGACGAGCAGCTCCTTGCTCGTGAACCGGGCGAGGATGCCCGCCTTCGAGTAGCCGGCCTGGTCGGCGACGGCCTGCACGGCGGTGTCCTTGATGCCGCGGCGGGCGATGAGTCCGGCGGTGATGTCCAGGACGTCCCCGTTGATCTCCTCGGCAGAGGGCCGAGCACGGCGCGCGGGGCGGATCATGCGCGGACCACCGTGGCTCGTGCCGCCCGCTGGCGCCGCGTCCCCGCGACCAGCAGGGTGATCCCGGTCATGAGCTCCCACGCGACGATCGTGTACACGGATGCACGCTCCCACAAGCCGTCGGGGAGCACGTCGATCACCGTCGACGACGAGTCCACGACGAGCATCACGAGGGAGACGAGGCCGACGATCCCGAGCACGACGCTCGCGATCCGGTAGGCCGCCGGCGCCCGCAGCGCCCGGGACCCGATGCCGGCGGTGATCGCCACGAGGTTGCCGGTCGTGATCGCTGCCGCCGCGCCGAGCACGTGGAACACGATGGTGCCGCCGTCGGTGCTCGTCTGGCTGCCGTGGAACGAGCCGACCAGGACCATCCCGACCAGGTGGACCACGGCGAGGACCGCGGTCGCCACCCGCGCACGGCGGGACGCGGCACGGAACACCACGACGGCGAGCACCGCTGCGATCCCGAACAGGACGCCCTGCCCGATGAACGTCGTGTTCATGAGCACGTGCAGCGGTGAGTCGATGGACCGCCCCTGGAACGCGCCGACGTCGGGGACCCCGAGGTCGGAGATGTAGTTCGTCGCGTAGCTGTAGCCGGGGAACGCCGACGCCGAGACGGCTTCGCCGACGAGCCATCCGACTCCCGCGACCGTCCAGAGTGCGCCGGGGACGAGCGCACGGGATGTGTCCGTTTTGGTCATGTACTGACCATAACGGTCACTACTGGGAGTTGCCCAGCACCGACAGCTGGTCGAGCCGCTCGAGGATCACGCCCTCGCGGAGGGCCCACGGGCAGATCTCCAGCGCCGGCAGGTCGAAGATGTCGAGGCAGGCCTCGGCCACGAGCGCTCCCGGCACCACCTGGTGCGCCCGGCTCGCCGACACCCCGGGCAGCGTCGCGAGTTCGTCGACCGACATCGTCAGCAGCGCGGGCAGCTTCGACCGGAGCACGTCGCCGTCGAGCACCCGCGGCACGAGCGGACCGGCACCAGAGGGCGCCGCCCCGCAGATCCGCGCGATCGACCGGAAGGTCTTCGAGGTCGCCACGGCACGGTCCGGACGTCCGGCGCGGAGCAACTTGCCGGCGTCGCGGGCGATCTCCACGCGGATCTCGTGCCGGATGCGGCGGACGTCGTCCTCGGTCGGGGTGCCGGCTGCGAAGTAGGACCGGGCCAGGCGTGCAGCGCCGATCGGCATCGACCACGCGACGTCCGGCGCCTCGTCGGCGCCCCCGGCGATCTCGAGCGAGCCGCCGCCGATGTCGAACACCGCGAGCCGTCCGGCGGACCACCCGAACCACCGCCGGACCGCCAGGAACGTCAGTCGCGCCTCGTCCCCACCGGACAGGACGGCCAGTTCGACCCCGGTCGAGGCCTCGACGTGGGCGAGCACCTCGTCGGAGTTCACCGCGTCGCGCACGGCCGAGGTCGCGAAGGCGAGCATGTCCTCGCAGCCGCGTTCCTCGGCGACGCGGACGGCGTCCGCGACGAACCGCGTCAGCGCGTCGACGCCCTCGGGCGTCACCGCCCCGGCGTCGTCGAGGTGCTCGGCCAACCGCAGTGGCTGCTTGAACGAGGACGCCGGCAGCGGCGCGGCGCCGCCGTGGGCGTCCACCACGAGCAGGTGGCCGGTGTTGGACCCGATGTCGAGGACTCCCACGCGCATGCCACAACGCTAGCTGCCTGGAGGCCCGCCCTACGCCCGCAGGAACGCCTCGAGTTCCGCCGTGGTCGGGTACGAGGCCTGCGCGCCCGCCTTCGTCGCGGCGTACGCCCCGACCCCCACCGCGAACCGTGCGGCGTCGACGAGGGAGTCCCCCGCCGCCAGCCGCAGGGCCACCGAACCCATGAAGGCGTCGCCGCAGCCCGTCGTGTCCACCGGCTCGACCCGGACGGCGTCGATCGACACCGGGTCCGCCTCACCGTCGTGCACGACGCAGCCCGAGCCGCCGCGGGTGACGATCGAGCGGGCGACACCGTGCTCGCCGAGCGACTCGGCCTCGTGCTCGTTGACGAGCAGGACGTCGGTCAGCTCGAGCAGCTCGGCAGGGACGTCGCCGAAGGGCGACAGGTTCGTCAGCACCGTGACCCCGGCGGCGTGCGCTGCCCGGGCTGCGGCGAGGACGACGTCGATCGAGACCTCGAGGCAGAGGCCGAGCACGCCGGCGTCGTCGAAGGCGTCGGCGGGCACGTCGTCCGGCGTCAGCGTGCCGTTGGCGCCGGCGGAGATCACGATGGTGTTCTCCCCGGCGCCGTCGACCGTGATGACGGCGGTGCCGGTGGCCACGCCCTCCCGGACGGCGACGTGCGTCGTGTCCGCACCCGCAGCCGCGACGGAGTCGCGGAGCAGCGCACCGTTCCCGTCGTCACCGACCGCACCGATCATGCGGACCGTGCCCCCGAGCCTCCCGGCAGCCACCGCCTGGTTGGCGGACTTGCCACCCGGCAGGATCGCCAGGTCGGACCCGTGCAGGGTCTCACCGGGCTTCGGGAACCGCTCGGTCCGGACCACCAGGTCCGCGTTGAGCGATCCGACGATCACGATGGTCTGGGTCAACGGACGGTCTCCTTCTGCGGCGCGACGGACGTGGTCTCGGCGCTCTCCGGGCGGGGGATGAGGAACGAGATCGCGAGCGCGGCGGTCGTGATCACGGCACCGAGCAGCATGCCACCCGAGTACCCGGCGGTGCCCGCGGACCCGCCGACCCCGAGCGCGATCTGCAGCGCCGGCAGGACGGCGAAGCTGACCCCGGCACCGAGGTTGAACGCACCGGCGTTCAGACCGGGCAGGAAGCCGGGGTTCGACTCCGGCGAGAGCACGATGCCCAGGCCGTTCAGGATGATGTTCGCGATGCCGGCGTACGTGATGCCGATCAGGACGGTCGCGGTGACCAGGACCGGCAGCGAGTGCACGCCCACCAGTGCCATCAGGACCGTCGAGACGATGCTGCCGATCAGGCCGAAGCGGAGCACGGCGCGGTAGCCGATGGTCGGCGCGAGGCGTCCGGCGAACGGACCGACGATCCAGCCGACCAGCGCGTACGGGGTGAGGAACACCAGCGAGGCGAGGTCGGGCTCCATGCCGAAGCCGGCGTCGCCGTTCTGCGCGAGCGACGTGACGAGACCGTTGACGACCGCGAAGACGCCCGTCATGGTCAGGAACGTCGTCGCGAGGAGCGCCCACGTGGCACGGCGCTTGAGGAACCGGGTCTCGACGAGCGGCTCCTTCACGCGTGACTCGACCGCCCAGAAGACCGCGAAGGCGGCGAGCGCGACGACGGCACCGCCGATCACCAGTGCCGGGTTGGCGGCACCGAGCTTGCCGGCCTCGTTGAACGCGGTGAGCAGTGCGCCGACGCTCACAACCAGGGGGACGACACCGATCCAGTCCATCCGGGTACCGGCGGACGGCTTCGACTCCACGCCCCACACGGCGACGAGCGCCAGCGCGATGACGGTGACGACGGCGATGACCCAGAAGATCCCGCGGAACCCGAAGTTCGTGGCGATCCAGCCACCGGCCAGGGCATCGACCCCGGCGATGCCGCCGTTCACGGCGGTGAGCAGACCGAGCGCGGCGCCGTAGCGCTTCGGGTCGGCGATCTCGTTGCGCAGGACGAGCAGGCAGATCGGGACGACCGGACCGGTCACACCCTGGATGATCCGGCCGGCGAACAGCATCGGCACGTTCACGGCGAGTGCGGCGACGATGCTGCCGACGAGCATCACGGCGAGCATGCCGATCAGGACGCGCTTGCGGCCGACGATGTCGGACAGGCGCGGCAGGAACAGCGAGAACAGCGCCGCGAGCGTGAAGTACAGGGTCTGCGAGAGACCGATCGTGGCGTCGTCGGTCTTGAGCTCGCGCGCCATCGTGACCAGCGCGGGGCTGAGCATGCTCGCGTTGAGCTGGAACGCGATGCACGCTGCGAGGAGCGCCGCGGTGAGGGCGCCGATCGACTTCTTCGTCGATGTGGTGGTCATGGTGTTCAGATCTCCGGGGTCGTGGTGGTGGTCGTGGCGGCGCGCGGGGTCCAGCCGGTGTCAGGGGTCTCGCCGATGCGCTCGAGGGCGTCGACGACCAGGTCCCAGAACCGTTCGTGGTCGAGCTCCATGGCCGCGCTCGTCCGGCAGTCCTCCGGCGCGGGCGCACGGAAGTCGGCGACGGTCATGCCCAGCGTCAGGGTGCCCTGGGTCTCGATGTGGATCGGGACCTTCACGGCGCGGACGATGGTCGGGTCGATGACGTAGGCGACGGCGCAGGGGTCGTGCACCGGCGGGGAGTCGAAGCCCTGCGCGTCCTTGTAGGTCTGTCCGAAGAAGTCGAGCAGCTCGCCGACGAACGCGGCGGGGGCGGTGCCGACGGCGGCGATGCGTGCGGCGACCTCCGGGGTGGCGAGGGCCTGGTGCGTCAGGTCGAGTCCGACCATGACGACGTCCCAGCCGGCGTCGAAGACGATCGACGCGGCCTCGGGGTCGATGACGATGTTGAACTCGGCGACGGGGCTCCAGTTGCCGACGTGCACGCCGCCGCCCATGAGCACGACCTGCTTGACGCGCTCGACGATGCGGGGTTCCTTGCGGGCCGCGAGGGCGATGTTCGTCAGACCGCCGGTCGGTACCAGCGTGACGGTGCCGGGCTCGTGCGCCATGACCGTCTCGATGATCAGGTCGACGGCGTGCCGCTGGTCGAGCTCGAACGAGGGCTCCGGCAGCATCGGCCCGTCGAGGCCGCTCTCGCCGTGGATGTCCGGGGCGACCTCGATCTGGCGCAGGAGCGGACGATCGGCGCCCGCGGCGAACGGCACCCCGGTGATGCCGGCGATGCGCGCGACGGCGAGGGCGTTGCGGGTGACCTTCGGCAGCGTCTGGTTGCCGACGACGGTGGTGACGGCCAGGAGCTCGATGTCCGGGTTGCCGTGGGCCAGCAGGATGGCGACGGCGTCGTCGTGGCCGGGGTCGCAGTCGAGGATGATCTTCGCGGGCTGGGTCGCACTGGGCACGCTGGGCGCTCCACTTCTTCGGGGAATCGAGGGGTCTGTGCTCGACGCGGTGGGGATCCGCGGTCCGACAGAACGTCGTCGCGCAGCGCGTCAAGCGTTTGACATCGAAACACGTCAAGCGTTTGACGTCAAGTCGTCGAGGCGTCCTCGGTAGCATCGACCCGTGCCTTCATCCGTCGCTCCGGGCCGCCGTGTGACCGCTGCCATGGTGGCCGAGCGCGCCGGAACGAGCATCGCCACGGTCTCCCTGGTCGTCAACGGCAAGGACCGCGGCCGGGTGTCCGTCCCGATCGCCACGCGGGTGCGCGATGCCGTCGACGAGCTCGGCTACGTCGTCGACCACGCCGCGAGCTCCCTGGCGCGGGGCAGCGGCGACCTGGTCGTCCTCATCGCCCCCGACCTGTCGAACCCCTTCTTCGCCGAGGTCATCCGCGGCGTGCGGGACACCATCGGCGACCGGTTCCAGCTCGTGTTGTCGGTCACCGAGCGCGGCGCGCAGCCCCTGGCAGCCGACGTCCGCCGCTTCGAACGGCTCCGTCCGGCGGGCATCCTCGTCGACGCCCCGGCCGCGGGCGAGTCGATGTCGGCGAGCGTGCCCGTGGTGCTCCTCGACGCCCCCGGTGGTTCCGAAGCGGTCAACTACGACCTCTCCCCCGGCGTCCACGACCTCGTCGCGCACCTGCACGAACAGGGGCACCGCCGCGTCGGGTACCTCGACGGGACCTCGCGCGCGACGACGTTCGGCGTCCGCCGCGAACTCTTCGAGCAGGAGTGCGCCGCCGCGGGCATCACCGTGTCCGAGGTCACCGCCCGCGCCGACCTCACCGTGGACGCCGCAGCCTCGGCCACCGAGCACGTCATCGAGGCCTGGCAGGACGACGACGTCACCGCGGTCGTCGCGGCAGCGGACACGCTCGCCTACGGTGTCCTGCGCGTCGCCGGTTCGCTCGGCATCGCGGTTCCCGGGGAGCTCGCGGTCGCCGGCTTCGACGACCTGCCGTCGTCCTCGGTCACGGCCCCCGCCCTGACGAGCGTCGCCCTGCCCGGCGCCGACCTCGGGCGCGCTGCCGCGGAACGACTGCTCGCGACGCTCGACGGCACCGCGGCCGAGCCGGTAGCGCTCCCCACCCGCCTGGTCCGGCGCGCGAGCACCGGCGCGTAGCGCCCGGTCGCGCGACCTCACGCGCTCAGCGACACCTCACGCGTGCTGGAACGCGCGAGGTGTCGCTCACCGCAAAACGCTGGCCGCGGCAGTGGACGCGACCGGACGACGGACGGGAGGCGCGGTACCTGTGAACTGGTCCCGGTTTGTTGGACCGTGAAGTCAGATTAGGCCGCGAGGGCGTGAGCTCGGTATTGAACCGGGCT
>NZ_SODR01000018.1:0-19763 GCF_004365375.1 Curtobacterium sp. PhB25
AACGAGCCACCAGCCAGGCCGAGACGACATTCCGAGACAAGCGGCACCCGCTTGGATGGTGACGTCGCCGACATGCAATGTGTCTCACGGCTGCATCTCGGAAAACTATAGATTTCCGAGGCGGACAGGGGTGTTGCGTTTGCCGCACCTTCACCGGGCAGTTTCGCCGGACACCTATACGGGAATCCCCAGGTCAAGCAGGACACGGTCAAGTTGACATGGTTGTCACCGCCAGACGTGCACCAGTGAACGACCGGCTATCGGACGCTCATCGGGTGCCCTGGATCTATCCTTGCGTCGGGACTGGCAGCAGGATCGCGCCCTGGCCTCGTCGCAGACGACGCGACAATGGTGCAATGCATCCCGACGCCGTGCTCACCCGTGCAGACGGCCCGTCTCTCGCGCCGGATGCCGCTGCGCTCTCAGCCCTCTCGCCACTAACGATCGGCACCGTGCACCGTGCACCGTGATCGCCTCCGCCGTCCGGCTCGACTGTCCGGAGCTGCCGCGGCGCCCAGGACGTGGATGGAGTGGACCGTCTACACGGTCGGCGTCACGTTGCTGACGCTCTTCGACATCCTGACGTCCGCGGCTGTCTGGCAGTGGTTGTCCTTCGTCGTCGTGGCGGTGCTGGGAACGCTCGCGCTGCGGGGCCGCTTCCCCGCGTGGGCGCTCGGGCTCGTCTCACTGGTGGTGACAGCGACGTTCCTGACGGTGGGCGACGCGACCGGGGCCGCGGGTACCTTCGGTCTCGGTGAGTGCTTCGTCCTGCTGATCGTCATCATCGTCCGGTCCCGCAAGGCTGCCGGCCCGCGGGGTTGGGCCGGCGTGGCACTCGTCGTCGGTGCCCTGGTGTGCGTGCCGGTCCGTGTCCTGTCTCCCGACGTCCTCGTCTTCGTGATCGTGCTCGTCGCCGGCGCGGGATGCGCCCTGGCAGCAGGGGCAGTGCTGCGGAACATGGACGGCGAACGGCGCCTGGCACTCGCGATCGCGACGCAGCACGAGCGTGACGAGCTCGCGCGGGATCTCCACGACGACTTCACGAACCGGGTCACCAGCATGATCCTCATGGTTCAAGCCGCCCGCCGCTCGCTTGGCTCGCCATCTGCCGACCTCGATGACGACCTCGCGAAGGTGGAGGCCGCTGGTTCGGAGGCGCTCGGCTCGATGCGCCGATGGGTGGCGACGCTGCGCGCGAGCGATGTCGAACGCAACCACGAACTGGGCACGACACCGCTCGCCGAGATCCCGCTGATCCTCGAGCAGTGGGAGGCGACCTCGCCGACGGGACACGCGCGGTACATCGACGAGACCAGCTCCGCCGTTCCCGAGGAGATCCAGACGACCACCTACCGCATCGTGCAGGAGGCCGTGACGAACGCCTCCCGACACGCCCCCGATGCCCGATGGCTGGAGGTGTCCATCGCCGACCACGACGGCACCCTCGTGGTCCAGGTCCTGAACCCCGTCACCAGCACTCCGGCGGTCGACTCCGTGCCCGGGTCCGCCGGTCTCGGGATCACCGGCATGCAGGAGCGGGCCCGCCTGCTCGGCGGGACCGTGGAGGCGGGCCCTGTCGGGTCCTCCACCTGGTCGGTGCGCGCAGTGATCCCGCTGGACGGTGCGGCATGACGATCCGTGTCCTCGTGGCCGACGACCACCCCTCCGTCCGGTCGACCATCGCCCGGATCCTCACCGAGGAACCCGACATCGACGTCGTGGGCGAGTGCGGTGACGGCCTGGAGGCGCTCGAGGTCGCCCAGCGGCTCGCCCCGGACGTCGCGATCGTCGACATCCGGATGCCGCGGATGGACGGCCTCGAGCTGACCCGGCTCCTCGCGGGACCACGAGCACGCGTCCCCGTGAAGGTGGTCGTGGCCACCACCTTCGACCTCGACGAGTACGTCTACGGGGCGCTGCGTGCCGGAGCATCCGGATTCCTACTCAAGGACGCCGGCGCGAGCCTGCTCGTGGAGGCCGTCCGGGCTGCACACTCCGGCGACCAGCTCATCAGCCCCTCGGTGACGGTCCGCCTGCTCCAGCACCTCGCACCCCGATCCGCGACCACGCTGCACCCCGACCTCACGCCGCGCGAGGAAGAGGTCGCGGCGTTGGTCGGCCGGGGACTGACCAACGCCGAGGTGGGACAGGCGCTCTTCATCTCACTCGGCACAGTGAAGTCTCACCTCTCGGCCCTGCAGACGAAGCTCGACGCCCGTAACCGGGTCGAGATCGCGGCATGGGCCTGGAGCTCGGGTCTGCTCCGCCCCTGAGCGACCCGACCCCACCCGGCCGTACCAGCCGAACGGCTGATGTCGACGCCCCCGCCCGCCTCGACCATGGGTACCGGGCAGGCCGCCCGAGATCCGGGCCGTGCTCCGAGAGGCGAACAGTGACCACCACCGAGCTCAGAGAACGCACCACCGGCACCGGAGGTCGGGTGGTGGCGCTCGATGTCATCCGAGGGGTCGCTCTCTGCGGCATCATCTTCGTCAACATCGGGCCGTTGACCCGCTTCGGCATGGAATCGGGGTTCTACGGTCCGTTCACCCTGGGGGATCCGAGCGGCTGGCTGCAGCTGCTCGTGCAGCAGCGGTTCTTCCCGATCTTCTCGCTCCTGTTCGGCATCGGCTTCTCGATCTTCCTCGAATCGGCCGCCCGCCGGGTTGCACGACCGAGGATCCTCCTGCTCCGCCGACTGCTCATCCTGCTCGTCATCGGGATCCTCTTCGAGATGCTCCAGGGCGGTTCTGCGCTGCTGCCCTACGCGGTGGTCGGCCTCGTCGTCCTCCTGCCGAGCACATGGCTCCCGCGCTGGGCATCTGCGGCCGCGGCCGTCGTGCTCATCCTCGCGAGCCTCGGCTTCGCCGGCGGCGGTCTCACGCTGATCCCCGGGATGTTCCTCCTGGGCTCATGCCTCACCCGGTACGGGCTGGTCCGCGCGATCGGTCGCTCTCGACGCGGATCGCTGATCGCCCTGGCCGCATTCACCGTGGTCGCCGTCCCGCTGGCCACGTGGCAGATCACCACAATCGAGTCGTCCGGATTCGACGTCGTGTCCGCCGCTGCGGGCCTCGCCATCGCAGGTGTGTATGTCTCGCTCCTGTCACTGCTGATGACGACCAGCGCGGCGCGTGTGCTGCAGACGGCATTCACGCCGCTCGGCACGATGGCGCTCACGAACTACGTCTGCGCTGCCCCGCTGATGCTCGCCGCGGCGGCGTTGTTGGACCTGACGCACAGCACTTCGTGGACGCCACTGTTCGCCACCGTCGTCGTCATCCTCCTGGTCCAGTGGGTCGCGAGCACGCTGTGGTTGCGGTACTGCACGCAGGGGCCGTTGGAATGGCTGTGGCGCTGGGGCACCTGGGGACACCGCCGCCCCCTGCGTCGGCGAGCCGTCGTGGTCCCGTCGCCGGAGACCGACAGAGTGACCCCGTGATCTTGCTGCTCCCGGCCGCGGTCTTCGCGGCCCTCTACGTCACCAGCAGGCGGCGCGACGTGCGCCGCCTGCGGAACGGTGTCTTCCTCGTCGCCGCCGCCGCATGCGTCCTCCTCGCGGTCGCCGTCGAGGCATCACGGGCGACACCGTTCCTCGAGAGCCTGGTGCTGCTCGGCGTCGTCGCAGGCCTAGGGCTGATCGCGATCCTGGCGGTCTTCCTGATCGGCAACGGCGTCACGATGCTCCGGTTGGAGGGCCACAGCCTCGGCAACCTGCTCTCCCTCGTCGCGGGCGTGGCGATCCTGGTGTTCCCCGTCCTGGCTGCGGTCCCGGCCTTCGGCCTCGACCGACCGACTCGTCTGCCCGGATGGGCCACGATCCTGCTTATCGGCCTCGGCCTCCTGCTCTTGTTCGCCTGCGGGTACGCGGCCGCGACCTTCACCGCGTTCGCCGTGTACTCGCTCGTCTACAGCCGTTACCGACACACCGACAGACCGGCCGCGCTGGTGGTGCTCGGTTCGGGCTTGATCCGCGGCGAGGTGCCCCCGCTCCTGCGGAGCCGGCTGGACAAGGCGCTGGCCGTCTACCGATCGGTCCCCGACGACGCCATCCGCCCGATCCTCATCCCGTCGGGTGGGCAGGGCTCGGATGAGCCCAGGGCCGAAGGAGACGCCATGGCGGAGTACCTCCTCGCTCACGGTGCCGCTTCGGAGGACGTCCATCCCGAAACCGCCTCCCGGAACACCCGCGAGAATCTCCTCCGCTCCCTCGAGGTCCAGCGCGCTGCAGGACGATCCGGCAGCACCTTGGTCGTCACGAACAACTACCACGTGCTGCGGGCCGCCCTGCTCGCTCGATCGGTCGCCAGTGATGCGCAGGTGATCGGCTCCCCGACGGCCGCCTACTACATCCCGAGCGCGTTCCTCCGCGAGTACACCGCGATCATGGTCGAACACAAACGCCTGAACGCCGCCGCCCTGCTCACGGTCGCCGCATTGGTGACGCTCGCAGCAGTCTGGTCAGTCATTCCTCGGTGAGCTGCTGCTGAACGTCGCAATTGCCAAGGTCTTGTCGAGCGCACCGTCCTCCCACGCAGCCCAGCTTCATCCTCGGCGTGGGGCAGGATCCGCCACGGGCCGTGACCGTCCGGCGAACCATCGGCTACCGGACGTCGGTGTCCTCTGGCGCATCTCTGCGACGGCGGATAGCTCGGAGAACCGCTCTCCAGCTGGTGAGGTACACCACGAGGCCGATTGCTATGGCGATCGTTTGCGGGGCGCCGACGAGCACGAGTGCCACCGCTGCGAGGAGCGCTGCCAGAAGAGCGCCGACGAGAAGTAGGGTCTGGAAGTTGCGCAGCCGCCGCTCGGCTCTGGTCGCTCGCATGTTTCGAATCTAACGAAGCGTCCGTCAGCCAATCGGTGAGCGGTCGGCTGCGAGTCGTGCGCAGTCACGCAAGGGGAAGGCTGCTCGCGCTACACGGCGCCCTCGGCTCGGCCGGCCCGGTCAGGTTTAGCGGCAGGTCGCCTGGGTGAACTTCGCCCTCGAGACGCCGCTGCGGGTGAACGTGAACTCGAGCGCACCCGTCTCGCCCTCACCGAGGGCGTAGAGGGTGTCGTTCGACGACGCGACGACCGTGCCTGCACTGTCTAGGCCGTTGACGCCAACATAGACGCCTGACGGGCAAGCGTCGTACGCGTAGACCTTCGCCTTGAAGCAGGAGCCGAACGAGTACTCGCAGCCACCCTCGAAGCCGTCGTCGCCTCGGCTGAGCCACTTCAGCGCGATGCCGGACCCGGCGTCCTTGAACCCGGCCGGCAGGTCCGGGGCGGCCTCCACCAGAGCCGTGTCGTCGTCCGGTTCGGAGGCGGTGCGGGGCTCCGTGTTGTGAGAGTCGACGCTCACGGCGACCATTGTGACGATGAGGGCGAGGGTGGGTATGGCAATGATGGTGAACCACCAGCCCACGGGAAGGATCTGACGGGACTTCCTCACCGGGCGGGGCTGCTCGATGGCCTCGAACCCGCCGTCACCCTCGTTCAACCAGGTACGGCCGGTCCAGTACCGCCACGTGTTTCGCTTCCACCCGTGCTCGTGCCAGCCGACACGGCGAACGTTGTTGTTCGCCGCTGTCGTCGCGCCAGGATCAGGGGATGCCACCGCGGCCGGCTCCGCCTGGGCTGGGTACTCGCGCGGTGCGGCCACCGTTGCTTCTGCCACGGAAGACACCTCGGCGCCGATCGTCTCGACGTCCTCCCGAATGGCGCGCTCGACGATCCACTCCGAGCCGTCCCAGTAACGTTCGCGGCCAGCGACCACTGAGGGGTACCAGCCAGCAGGCGCAGCAGGTGGGGCATCGTCGTCGTGCACAGGAGCCTTTCACAGAGGGAACCGTGCAAGCCTAAGAGACGCGACAGGCGCTCAATACCCCTGTTTCGGGGCGTCGGGCGGCCGCAATGCTGAGCACAGGCGGGGCCATGGCAGCGCCCGTCCGGTCATCGACCGGCTACCGGACGCGCTCCGAAGCTCCGCGGAGCGCCTCGGGGAACGCAGGCCCAAGCCGCAGATCGAGTGGTGCGCCGCCTGAGATTGTCTAGCGCTGACTGATTCGAGCGTTCGCTTCAGCCCAACGATTGGCCTGCTCGGGTGTGATCGCGACGTAAAGGGGGCCGACCGGCTCGCCGATGTTTCGTCCGCTGGCTGTGGCGAGCGGCCAGGACGCCTCGTCCGGGTAGGTGGCGCGCTGGTGGACCGTCATCTTTCGGCACGCTGACCGCCACACGTTGACCAACATGCCCGATTCCGCTGCGATCGTTTCGGTCGGAAGGAACTTCCCGACGTGGCTTGCGCAGACATCGATCGCCTTTCTCCAGCGCTGCGAGGTTGCGGTCGGATTCTCGATCAGCGCGGTGAGGTTCTCCACCGACCACGGCGTGTGCTCATCGAGGGCTGCTTGGGTCCCGTGCACGGCCTGGTCAGTTCCGGGCGCATCCGTCGTCAGCCTGATCTCTACAGCTCCGGGGGTCGGTTCGAACCCGAGAGCATCGAGCCGTTCTTCGATGAGGTCAACGATGTCGCCATAGTGTTCGGCGGGGATGAGGTGGGGGATGTACGTAGTTGGCATGTCGCCTCCAGTCGATCTTCTGTTACAACGCAGCGTACTCCACTTGCTGACTGGCTTGCAATAGAGGGTCTAGCTGGCGAGTCTTACGGGACACTTCCAACTCGGCTCCTCCATTGGACCGACTGACCACCGACGCGCCACGCGACCGGTCAGCGTTCCGGCACGATCTGGTCGCGATTAGGCGACGTTCTCGGTCGTCGCACCGGCTTTTTCGAGGGCGCCAGGGACGGCGAGGAGTTCCGCGAGGTCTGCTGCGTCGATGTCGCGGTTGTCGATCGCCTACCGGGCGTGGAGTTCGAGGTAGTCGAGGGCCTGGCGGACCGTTTCTTCGAGGGGGCGGGTGCTGTCGATGACGAGCCGATCGTCCGTGCGGGGCTCGTACTCGTCGGCGGTGCGCTGTACCTCGTCCCACGTCGGCAAGATGAACCCGGGCAGGTCGTTCGCACGCTGTTCCACGCGGCGACGGTGTTCGCCGACGTCCGCACACACGACCTCGATCACGCGCAGCGGTACCCCGGCGGCATCCGCTGTCGACGCCCATCCAGCCCGAGCGGGCTCAACGCCGCTCACCGCGTCCGCAATGACCGTCTGTCCTCGCCGCAGATTCGGTACCGCGATGGCATGCATGATCGAGTACGCGGCGATCCCGGACCGCTCGCGCGGTATTTGGTATTTCCACATCGCACCCTCGATCGCATCGACGCGGAGCGTCAGCGAGGGCATCAGCTCCGCGATCGCAGCAGACAGTGTCGACTTCCCTGCACCGGGAAGACCACAAACCTGAACCAGCATCGACAACTCCTTCGTTGGCCGTGGCTCCTTGTCTATCGGTCGTGGACGCGCAGCACCAGCGAAGTGGATACGCACGCCAAACCCCCGAGGATGTGTCCAATGCCGATCCGCCGCCGGGCACCCTTGCGCTGCGGAGAAGGGGCCTTGTGCCGTTCGCGAGCAAGTTGTAGCCGACAACATTTGCACTGGGGCTACCTACGCCCTTGCCTCCCCGGCCGACGCTGACGCAGGCGGCGTCTCGCCGGGTGGGGTGAAGAAGTCGCGGTAGCGGACCGGGCCGGCTACGCCTCCGTGCACTCCATCCCGCTGCGGCTGCGCGACACCGTCCTCGGATCGATGAACCTGTTCCGGGCGACACCCGGCGCGCTCAACGAAGACGACGCGATCGCCGCGCGGGCACTCACCGATGTCGCAACGATCAGCATCCTGCAACAGCGCAACGTCGACCACGCCGCGCTGGCGCAGGCGCAACTGCAGCAGGCGTTGAACAGCCGCGTCGTCATCGAACAAGCCAAGGGCTTCGTCTCCCACACACACCACGTCGACATGGAGACCGCCTTCGAGCTGCTCCGCGGTTACGCCCGTTCCCACCAGATCCGGCTTGCCGACCTCGCCCGGTCGGTCGTGCGCCGCGAGACGGTCATCCCCACCATCAACGAACACGCGTGACGACATCCGACTCCGCTGATCGCGACGCAGGTCTTGTGCTCCGGGGAGCCGACCAATAACGTTTCCTCTCAGCTGCCCCAGCCCTTGGTCGCCGGAACACCACCCCATTCCGATGACGACCAGGAGAGCATCATGAACCCGCAGCGTTCTCCCCTCGACGTCTCGTCAGCGGACACCCCGAACCACCGGTCGGGTGTCGACCCGAACGAACACTCGACCGGTCTCACCACCCCAAGCAACCCGCCAGCGCCGGCAAGCCTGGCCATCGCCGTCGCGTTCATCTACACCCACGCCGCCGACTCCCTGTCGGCTGGCGTGATCGCTTCCGTCGCCGACCTGAGCGTCCGAGACTCGCAACGGTAGTTCCTCACCCACTTCGGCGTCTCACCGATGCAGTACGTCCGGCAGCTCCGACTCGAAGGCGTCCGCGCCGAACTCGGGCCGACCTCCACGGGTGCCGACGTCGGGGTCATTGCCCGCAGGTGGGGATTCGCGCATCTCCGCCGGTTCACCGACACGTACATCGGTTACTTCGGCGAAGCCCCGCTGCGCTCGAACTGAACCGACTCGACCCGGCCGGCAGCTGAATCAACACACACCATCCGTCGAGGAGAGTCCCGTTCACCGCGTGACTGGACTGTTCGGGTCAGAACAGTGGCGCGGGAGGAACGCAGCACCGCTGCGATCCGGCGAGTCGGAATCGAGCTCACCCCTCTTCCGACTCGCCCACTCCCACACACCGCGTCAGGCCCGTCGACCTCTGGTGAAAAAAGCGCGGTTCTCCACAGTTAAAAAGTGGACAACCCGGGTCAGCACAGCAGCTACTCCCGTGGAACGGTGGGGCGTCTCGTCGCAGCGCGCCTGCACCCCTGGACTGGGGCGCGACGTGGCCGCAACCGGGGGCGCATAGTCGCACTCAATCGGCCGACCATCGGTCGCGGTGCGCAGGACGCACACCGTTCACGCTTGCACAAGGACGACACGCATGCACATCACACCGTTCCAGACCCCCACCTCAAACTTCGCCGGCGAACCAGCACTCGTCGCAGACCGCATCAAGATCGTCGAAGCCACCATCCGAGTACTGCAACAGCTGGACTACCACGCAGCAACCCAGATCGACGTCGCCGCGGAACTCGGCGTCGACGTCGACGCAGTCACCCGACACTTCCCATCCTGGGACGGCCTGGTCATCGCCACAATGGAACGGTGGATGAGCGGACGCCAAGCCGCCACCTGGGATGTGGCCCTCACCCACGGAGCAGTTCCGTTCCTCCGCGAGCTCCTCACCGTGAACATCAACGAACCCGCCCTGAGCCGGCTGCAGCTGGCAATCTTGAGCGCCGCGTCCTACCCGGACTACGCAGGCCACTCCTACATCCGCCACCAGTACATGACCCTGCTCGGGTACGTCCAGCACGCCCTCACCGAAGACATCCTCGCCGGCCGAGAACCCGCAACAATGCAACCCGTGCACGGCGCCGAGCAACTCCTGGCCATCTACCAAGGGTTCCAGCTGCAAGCGATGATGCTCGACTTCGATGCCCTCGACGCGTTCGACCGGGCAACCGCACGGCTTCGCCGCTCGTGGCCCGACAACGACGCCACTCCCGACCCCGCCTGGATCCTCTAACCCCGTCCACTGTGCGCGCCCGCCGGTGAACCGAGCTAACCATCCCACGGTTTCCAGCCAGCCTGCGGCAACGGTTCACCGTGGTGGTGACCAGCTCCGCCCAAACGCTCGCTGCAAGACGACGCCCCAGTCTGCGTCGGTGATCATTCCCGTCGACGTCTCCGTGCTGAACTGGCCATGCTCATACTGCAGAGGCGCTTGTCCCACCAGGTGCTCGCCGAGCTGCTCTGTGACGTGCCACGTCTTCCGCGCCGTCTCCGACGGCACCGGCACGAGCTGCAGACGATGGCCATGCACCGAGACCGTGGGCGGGAGCTGCGGGATACGAGGCGGCATGGGCACAGTTCACTCCCGCACCGCCCCGAACCGCCGCAGACACGCTCGCACACCCCACCAGCGAGCCATCTACTGGCGCTCAGCGCACACGCACACGCCTCGCCTCAGTTCCGATAATGGTGCTTCTCGGAGCGTATCGGCGGGGGTGGAAGCGGGATAGGCCGCGATGTTGACGGCGGCGTCTCGAGGTGATGCTCGCGGCGGCCCGTGACCGTCGTGGGAGGGCGGAACACATCGGTAGTGTCGAGTTCAAGAGTGTTCGTCGTCGCGCGTCTCGGGTCGTCTCCATCGGGGTAGTGGCCGCTCTGGCAGCGTCGCTGACCGGCTGCGGCGAGGGCGCTGGCGTGGACAGCGACTACGCCAAGATCTGCCGCGACAACAGCACGCAGAAGCGTCTGCCGGACGACGACTGCAACAACCACGGCGGTCACGCCGGCTGGTACTACCTGCCGATCGGCAGCAACCGCGCGACGAAGGTGCCGGCCGTGGGCGACACCGCGTCGGGCGGGACGAGCACGCTGCCGTCCGGGAAGACCGCGAAGTCGGGTATCTCGTCACGCGGCAGCTCCGTCACGAAGGGCGGGTTCGGCGGCTCGGGCGAGCACGGCGGGTTTGGCGGCTGATGGAACGCGTCGAGTTCACCGAACGACCGGACTGGAAGCGCCGCATCCAGCAGACCGGGCTGATCTACTCGCGGTCCGTCCGCGATGACGGCACCGAGGTCGAGTACTGGAACGACGGCGCAGCCTACGTCTTCACCTTGCCGGAGGTGGAAGCGCTCGAGCAGCAGACCGAGGAACTGCACCGGATGTCGCTGGAGGCCGCGCACTACCTGGCCTCCGGCGCGCTCGGCACCCTTGGGCTCACCCGCGAGGGCTTCGAGCTCGCCGCATGGTCGCTCGACCAGGGCGAACCGGACGTCTACGCCCGGTTCGACCTGGCGTACGCAGGTGACGGCTCCCCCGCCAAGATGCTCGAGTACAACGGGGACACCCCGACCGGGCTCATCGAGGCATCCGTCACGCAGTGGCACTGGCTGCAGGACCGTCTCGCCGACGGCTCGCTGCCCGCGGGGACGGACCAGTGGAACGGCATCCACGAGGCGATGGTCGCCCGCTGGCGCACCCTGCTGCACGAGTCGCTGCGGGCGGAGGAGGGCGGCCGCCTCTTCGTCGCGCACTCCGACGTGGACACCGCCGGCGAGGACTGGAACACGGTGGCCTACATGCGCGACCTCGCCGCCGAGGCCGGGTGGGAACACACCGGCATCGAGATGAAGGACATCGGGTGGCACGGCGCCGCACGCCAGTTCGTCGGCAACCCCGAGCCCGCCGGGTCGTCGCGGAGCGTCTTCACGCTGCCCGGCGACGAGGACGGCACGCAGTACCCGGTGATCCGGAACCTGTTCAAGCTGTATCCCTGGGAGGACCTCGTCTCGGGCGACGACCGTGCGCAGGGCGACCAAGAGTTCGGCGCGTTCCTCGTCCGCGATCGTGGCCGGCTCGGCCGATGGTACGAACCGGTGTGGAAGATGTTCTTGTCGAACAAGCTGCTGCTCGTCGCGCTCTGGTGGCTCTTCCCCGGTCACGAGAACCTGCTGCCGGCGTACGCGGACGGACCCCACGGCATGACGGACTTCGTCGTAAAACCGGTCTTCGGTCGCGAGGGTGACGGCATCGCGGTCCACCGCGCCGACGGTTCGGTGACGACGAACGGCACCGAGTACCGGCGTGCCGGCACCGGTGCCGAGCAGGTGTGGCAGCATTACCACGAGCTGCCCAACTTCCCCGGGTCGCGGGGCCACAACCACCCGGTCCTCGGCTCGTGGGTCGTGAACGGCGAATCCTACGGGGTCGGGATCCGCGAGTCCGACGGGCCGATCACCGACTACTGGTGCCGGTTCGCACCCAACGTCATTCGGAGCTGAGCGGGACAGACACGTCTCCAGGATCGCATCGGGGACTGTCTACCGGAACACGGAAGGACCGCCGTGCGTAGCCCAGTTGGGCAAGCATGACGGTCCTTCTCATACGTCGTACTTCGGGCTAGGAACCGTTACCTCGACCCAAGGCTCGTGCCCCGGAAATGATGAAGATCACTCCTGGGACGACGAGAGCGATCAGGTAGACCAGCTTTCCGGCGCCTTCGCCAGGACTGAAAATCAGTCCTGCGATACCGAAGAGAACGAAGAACACTCCGAAGCCGATGGCAACTTTGGGCTTCTTGACATTGAGCAATACATCTATCCTCGGTTAGATGAGCGGCGGATCGAAGGGGTTTTCGCCAACCACGGCGTTGCCGACAGCACCGCCGACGACGTTGCAGCCTTCGGCAGCCAGCACTGCCCCTGCGCCGCCTGTCGACACTCCGGCAATGCATTCGCACGTTGCTCCGGCGATCGTACCGACCACCGTACTCACCGCGAGCTTGGCGATGGTCTGAGAGTCTCCGGTGGACAGGGCGTTGACGAAACTGCAGGGCCGCGCAGGCAGCACTCGACCATTAGACCAGCACGACTGCGCGCACTACGCAGCGCGGGTCGGATCGCTGCTCGGGCCGCACTCCTTCCCACGGTCGCACCGTTGGCAAATTACTGAGACGACTTACCGGCATCCCGGTTTCGCTTTCGAGTGATACTGATCAGATAGCCGATGGCCGAAATCACACATCCCGCTCCGGCGAGCGTTACCCCCAGCCCGTGAGATGAGAACCACACAACGATGCCGGCTACAACCAGAGCCAACCCGAGGCCAGCAACTACTCGTTCCACGGCTGATTCTCCACAACGTCGATTCCAACTGCTACTGCACAAGTGACGACCAGGATGCCCCCCGGTGCAGACAGAGGCGGAATGAGCACAGAGGCTCCGGCCCAAACATCGATGAACCCACAACCGTATACGACATAGGGCAGCGCCTCAGAAGCATCATAGGCACCCGAAGTCCCCGTGCAGACACCGTTGCCCGGAATTGATGCACAGCGACCGGTCGAGTCGCTGCTATTGATCGGATCGGTCCCGGCGTATGCGTAGCGGTTGGCATTCGACGGGCTCAGGGGAGCGTCAAAAGTGTCACGTTCAGCCCACCCGCCGGTGGTGCTGGACTGCCACCGGTACCCGAACTTGGTGAGCCCGTTGTCGGTGCTAGACGAGCGGAGCCCGCTCTTGAACCCGTACGGGTTCTGCTGCCACTGAGCACTGCTCCCGCCAACATCGACGGTTTCGACGCCGTAGGGGGCGTAGGAGACGGTGTACGCGGTCTTGCCGGTGTCGGCGATTGCGGCGGCGGGGTTCCCGGTGCCGTCGATGACCCACATGCTCGTGGTGCCGTCGGTGGTCTGCAGGTCCAGCGGCTGCCCCGTGGACGGGTCGGAGATGACCGACGCGGTCCCGGTGCCGGCGATATTGCGGCTGGTCACCACGGGAGCACCGTTGGAGTCGGACGTGCCATACGTGTAACCGTATTCCGCTCCCCCGTCGGTGGACTGCCAGAGCAGCTTGTTCATGTCGCCACCGGCGTACTCGTAGCTGGTCGTGACGCCGTCCTTCGTCGAGGACGTCATCTGCTGCGCACCGTTGTAGGTGAACGTCTGCCCGGGCGCCTTCACCATGTTGCCGACACCGTCGTACGCGTACCCGTCAGACGTGATCTGCCCGACGGTGTTGTAGGTCAGCGTCTGCGAGCTCGTGACATCCCCGGTGCGCTTGGCGGTGAGCCGGTTCCCGGCCGCGTCGTACGTGTACGCCCACGTGATGTTCGTCGCACCGCCGGCTTGTGCGGCCTTGGTGAGGCGGCTGTTGGAGTCGTACGTGTACGTGGTCGTCTGCTGGGTGATGTTGTCCTTGACCCACTGGATCTTGTCCGTCGCGTTGGCGCTCTTCACCGCCGAGCAGTCACCACCGGCAGCGATCCCGGTGATGTAGCAGTACGTCAAGCTCACCACGGGCTTCGTCGGGTCGTCAGCGTTCACAGCCCTGACACCGGTGACGTGGTCGGACGCACCGTAGGTGATCGTCTGGTGCGCCTGCCACGACGTCGGGTCCTTGGTCGGGTCCGTGTTCTCAACAGCACCGAGCCAGGTGTCGGTGCGGCGGCCGTGGTCGTCGTTTTTGTAGACCTGCTTCGCCGTGCCGCCGTTGGCGGTCGGGTACGTGGTGCGAGTCAGGACGTTGGCGACGTCGTAGTCGTGGGTGACGGTGCCGTGGGCGTCGGTGACCTTGGCCGTGTTGCCGGCGAGGTCGTAGCCGTAGGACACCTGCCCGCCGCCGGCGGTGTTGACCGTGGAGGTGAGTCGGTTCCGCTGGTCGTACGTGTTGGTGATGGTGCCGGTCGCGGACTGCTCGGTGAGCTGGTTGCCGTTGCCGTCGTACG
This sequence comes from Curtobacterium sp. PhB25, assembly GCF_004365375.1. NCBI lineage: Bacteria > Bacillati > Actinomycetota > Actinomycetes > Micrococcales > Microbacteriaceae > Curtobacterium > Curtobacterium sp. PhB25. The sequence goes on from NZ_SODR01000018.1 coordinate 14,367, forward strand.
TGTTCGTCACGGTCGCGGTGCCGTCATCGAACGCGGTCGTCAGGAGCCGGTCGTCGTTGTCGTACGTGTACGTCGTGACACCGCCACCACCATCAGTGTGGTTTCGGACGCGGCCGAAGTCGTCGTACGAGTACTTCTGCACACCCACAGTGTTCGCCGGCGCCGTGATCGACCCGAGCTGGTTGTTCGTGTCGTACGCGTACACCGTTCCGGCGGTGTTCCCCGGGGCGACCGCGGTCTTCACCGCACCCCAGGCGTACTTGTCGCCCTTGTCCTTATCGTTGTAGGTCAAGGTCGCGGTTGCTGCTTCCGGACCGGTACCGGTGTCGGTGCCGGACTGGTTGCCGGGCCCGTCATAGCTGAAGCCCGTCTTGTTCTTCGAGCTGTCCGTGGTGGACGCTGGCAGGTACGCCGTCGGCGCAGCAGAGCCATACGTTGCCGTCCCCTTGGTGCCCGAACCGGACTCGGACTGCGTCAGCGACTGCCCGTTATTCGCCCCGTAAGTGTTCGTGGTCTTGCTCGCGCCGGCATCACCGGCCGCGCCAACCTGCGACGTTGCGACCCCGTTGTTCGCCGAGTTGTACGTCCGGGACTGCTCCCGCTTGGCCGCGTCCACGGCCTTCGTGACGAGGTCGTTGCCGTCGAGGGTGTACGTCGTGTGTGCTGCGTCCGCGATTGCCTGCGACTGGTTCGACCGCGGGTCCGCCACCAGCGTCGACGTGTCCGAGGCGTACGAGAACCGCGTCACAGCGGTCCCCGGGGAACCGACGGTGGTGTTGCGCTGTTCGACCTTCGTGATCCGGTCGGACGAGTCGTACGTGAACGCCGTCACGCCACCCTCGGGCGCCGTGATCGAGGTGAGATCCCCGCTGGTGTACCCGAACGTGGTCTTCTTGCCGAGCGCGTCCGTGTACGTGGTGATGTCACCGGTGCTGTTCTTCGTCCACGACACACTCCGCTTGCTCGAGCCGGAGGTCTGCGAGAACGTCTGCACCCCGTTCGCGTACGACGAGTTCGCCGTCCGCGCCCCGGAGACACCCGCGGTCGAGACGAGTGACTTCAGCGTGAAGCCGGGCTCGTCGGAGTTGAAGCTGATCTGGTTCTTGTTCCGGTCCACGATCGACGTCGGCTGGCCGGCGAGGTTGAAGTGCGTCGTCGAGTTCGACGTCCACCCCTTCAGCGTGTACTCGTGCGTCGTACTGTTGTCGACACGGGTCAGGGTCTGCTGCAAACCAGCCGGGCTGATGAACGCACCCTGCGCCCCCGACGGACGGAACTGCCACGCCGTCCCGACAGCGTCCGTGTAGATGACACCGTCCGCGTTCGCGGTGAGATCACCCGCGCCAGCGAGGGCGTACTGCCACCGGTTCGCGTCCATCGTGTTCGCATCACCGACGGTGGTGCTGCGCGAGTTGTACGCGGCGCCGATCGTGGTGTTCTGCGTCACACCCGGCAAGCTCATCGCCGACGTGGTCACGAGCAGGTTGCCCGTTCCGACGTCGACGGAGGCGTTGGTCTGGTCCGTGATCGGAAACGGCAGCGTCGTCGCCGAGGTCCGCTGACCGGTGCGGTTCGTGTTGCCGGGGCCACCAGGGAGCGAGTTGTACGCACCCTGCAGGTCGACGAGGTAGTTCATCGCCGCCGTACCCATGTTCTTGATCCGGATCTTGCCGTTCGCACCGACCGGCGCGACCACGGTGTTCGTCATCTTCGACGTCCGGTCGGAGCTGATCGCGGATGCTTCCGGCTCCGCCGCACCGTCGGCCCACATCTTCGCGTACGAGTCAGCACCACTGTCGTTCACCGCGGTGAACGTCACCGCGGCAGCCGACAAGCCGCCCTCGACGGTCGGAGCTCCCTGGACACCGCCGACCTGCACCGTGAACGATGCACCCGAAGCGATGCTCCCACCGTTGCGGGTGTCGATGAGTCGACCGTTCAACGGGGTGAAGCCGCCACCCGGGTTCGACTTCAGGAAGTAGCCCTGGATGTCGACGACGAGGTCGATCTTCCCCCCGCCCTCGGCCGTGTCGATGCTGAACTTCCCATCGGCGTTCAACGCAACCTGCGCGTTCATCGCGGTCGACTGGCCCTCGACGGAGTTGTAGTTCAGGACACCCGTGCTGCGGGTCTCACCGGTCGGGGTGGGACGGACGTAGCCCGCTTTGGCCTCGCGGTTGATCACGATGATGTTCACCGCGACCGCCGCGGCACCCGCCGGGATGCCGTTCGAGCCGGTGGCCTGGATGGTGCGCTGCGAACCTGCTGGGATCTGCCCCTGCGCGGCACCGATGCCGCCACGGGAATCGAGCACTCGGGACGGCGACATCGCCACAAACCCACCGGCAGACACGCCGTTCTTCGTCGACGTGTAGTAACCGGTGACGTCGATGATCACCTTCGACTGCGCCGTCTCGGTCCGCACCTGGATCGTGCCGTCATCCGCGACCGCGAGCAGACCCGTGTTCGACGTGTTCCCGCCGACACCAGAGTTGTAGATCATCATCAGCGTCGTCGTGTCGTCATCGTCGGCGCGCATCTGCAACTGACCCGACCCCGACGGATCGGCGATGGTGACCATCATCGTCACCGCGCCGATCCCGGACGATGGCAGCCCGGCTACGCCGGCGACCTTCACCGTGCGGAACACGCCCTTCTCGGTCGCACCACCCAACACGCGGGCGTTGGAGGGCATCGGCACGTACTGCCCGCCCGTACCGGTCACCACAGCCTGCGCCGGAGCCGGCTGCGACACCACCACCAACAACGAACCCAGCAGCGCGACCAACGTCACCACCGCCAGGACCACTCCACGAACACGACCAGACAACGACGCAGCGAACACGCGTAGAACCCCTCAAGACGTCGCACCAACGCACAGCCCCCATGGCTGCACTGCGCAACTTCACAGCACATTACGGAGCATCTCTCAGCACCGCACCCCCCACAAAAGGGGGCCACCGCGGTTGTCCCGCCCGTTCTCGTGTACAGCCACTCGAACGACGCGTTCAGTGACGCTGAACTCCTACCGGTCCTTCGCCTCCGTGCCGTACTGCTGTCCGTACTTCTCGCGGATCGCCTCTTCGACGACGTTGCGAATCGTCCCCTCGCCGCCGTCGACCGCTGCATCGATCAGGTCCTGCACGTCGAGTGCGAGACGGGTGCTGAACGGGACCGTCACCTCGCGCCGAGGGCGCCCGCGGCGCGGCGCCGGCGGAGTCGCATTCGGCGACGCCGGGGCCGGAACAGGAGTCGGAGCAGGTTCGGTCTGGCGGTAGTCGACCGGGTCGACGCGCTCGTCCGCGGCGGCTTGGGGTCGGCGTCGGGTCCTGAGGTCGCCGGGGCGCTCTGGCTTCTGGTCGCTCATCGGATCACTTGATCCACGATGGCGGTGTACGCGTCGAGCACTGGTGCACCCTTCCTGTAGTTGCCGTACCACTCACCCGTGAGGCGTACTTCCTGCACGATCGCTCGTTCTGGGACGAGGGGCAGCAAGAGCATGCCTGTGTCGCGGAGCTCGTCGATGCTCGCCACGGCAGGTCGGGACATGATCGTTTCCCGGACTCCCCCGACGACGATGCCGGCTTCGGTCAGAGTCACGGGAGCGGCGATGCGCTCTCTACTGTGTCGGAACTGTTGCACGGTCTTCCGGGCGCCGTTGAAGCCGTCGATGCCGTCGTTCGTCGCGTTAGCGGCATAGATGACGGTGTCGGCAGCGTTGAGGGCCGCCAGGGTCAACGGGCCGCCTTGACGGTTGGGGCAGTCGATGACGATGAGGTCAGCCTGCACGCCCTCGAGTGACATGCGAAGGCGGAGCTCGGCGTGGTCGGCCCGGTCTGCCTCGCGGTTCGACACGTTGCGCGCGCTCGGCAGGACACGGAGGTTCGGCGACCAGGCGGTAGACACTGCCAGGTCTTCTGCCCACCCCTCCGGCTCCTCATTACCGAGGATCGCACCAACGTGCAGCCCCTCCCCCGATGGTTCGACGTTGAGCCACTTCGTTGAAGCTGCCCGGGGATCCAAATCGACAAGGAGCGTCCTGAGACCTCGTTCTGCAGCGATCATCGCGATGGACACTGCGGTCGTCGTTTTCGACACCCCACCGGACTCGCTGTACACCATGACTGTCTGCATGCAAGAAAGCATGTCAGCATGCTTGCTGTCTGTCAAACAATCTTGCATGCTGTCATTCATTCATTCATGCATGAAAGAAGGAAGGCACGCAGGCGTTCAAGCAGCTAGCTCGAGGTCACGGAGCTGCTGGAGCAGACCACGTCGAACGAACCGCATAGCCTCTTGGTGGTCGGCTCGGCCGTCGCCCGAGCATGGGTACGCCGGGTATGCCTCGGGGCCGCCGTGGTCGTCGATGGATCGGAACATGACGACCTGGGTGGTGGGGGTGCGGTCGCGGCCGCGTCGGCCGGCCTTGCGGATGAGGTGGTTCTGCCACCAGGCCCAGAGGTCGCGTTCGTCGACGTACTGCTGTTCCCGTCGTTGGAGAATCCCGTCGACGCCGAGCTGCTTGGCCACGTGGGTCCGGAAGTCCTGGAGTCGTCGGCGCCAGCCGGTGGGTGTTGCGATCGCGAGGGTCCAGCGGCGCATGCGCGCGAGGGCTGCTCGTGCACGGCCGCGGGGGAGTCCTGCACGCTCTGCAACGACCTCGGGTGCGTGCTCGTCGGTGGTAAGGCTCTCGTAGACACGGCGCGCAGTGGGCCCCAGCCCTGCGCGGGTGAAGACGTCATGCCGTCCGGCGTCAATTCGGTCTTCCAGAGCATCGAGGAGGGTAACTCTGACGTCGAAGAGCTCGGCTGGGGGGCGGGCGGTCACGTCGTGAAGTGGCCCGACCTGTACTGAGGGTGTGGAAAACCGGTCGGTGAGACGCCAGACGACTGCGTTGGGGCCGTCGGCCGGGCGACGGCGGGTGATCCATCCGGCCGCCTGGAGGCGGCGGAGCGACCGGTCGACGGTGCTCGAGGGGATCCCGGTGGCGATCGCCACGGACCGGAGCGCGGCACCGACGTCGCGGGAGCCGGAGCGCAGGGACGCCCAGGCGAGGTAGGTCAGGACGGTGCTGTCGTGCAGGTCCGCCTCGGTGCGGGTCCAACGGCCGGGGGAGGCGGTGAACGCCTGCAGCATGGCCTCGACGACGTCGACGATCCCGGTCAGCTGGGTCAGGTCGCGTTGTTGCCGTTCCTCGGGCGCGTACCGGTACAGCACCGCCCGTTCCTGCGCCTTCGCCCACTGCCGCTCGAGGCGCGCGGCAGCCTCGGCCGCGGTGCGGGGCTCGCGGCCGCCGGCAGGACGGTTGCGGGTGCGGTAGTGCTCCATGCCGGGTGCGGTCTTCGCGGCGTGCTCGACGTCGGCGAGGGTCCACCCGGACACCGCGGCCGCGAGCAG
>NZ_SODR01000019.1:0-16645 GCF_004365375.1 Curtobacterium sp. PhB25
CTGCTCGCGGCCGCGGTGTCCGGGTGGACCCTCGCCGACGTCGAGCACGCCGCGAAGACCGCACCCGGCATGGAGCACTACCGCACCCGCAACCGCCCCACCGGCGGCCGCGAGCCCCGCACCGCGGCGGAGGCTGCCGCGCGCCTCGAGCGGCAGTGGGCGAAGGCGCAGGAGCGGGCCGTGCTGTACCGGTACGCGCCCGAGGAACGCCAGCAGCGCGACCTGACCCAGCTGACCGGGATCGTCGACATCGTCGATGCCATGCTGCAGGCGTTCACCGCCTCCCCCGGCCGCTGGACCCGCACCGAGGCGGACCTGCACGACAGCACCGTCCTGACCCACCTCGCCTGGCTGTCCCTGCGCTCCGGCTCTCGCGACGTCGGCGCCGCACTCCGGTCCGTGGCGATCGCCACCGGGATCCCCTCGAGCACCGCCGACCGCTCACTCCGCCGCCTCCAGGCGGCCGGATGGATCACCCGCCGACGCCAGGCAGACGGCCCCAACGCCGCCGTCTGGCGACTCACAGACCGGTTTTCCACACCCTTCTTACATGTCGGGCCACTTCACGATGTGACCGCCCGCCCCCCGGCCGACCTCTTCGACACGAGAGTCACCCTCCTGGAAGCTTTGGAAGACCGACTCGACGCTGGACGACACGACGTCTTCACTCGCGCAGGACTCGGACCCACAGCCCGCCGTGTCTACGAGAGCCTGACCACCGACGAGAACGCCCCCGAGGTCGTCGCTGACCGTGCAGGACTCCCCCGCGGCCGCGCACGCGCAGCGCTCGCACGCATGCGCCGTTGGACCCTCGCCATCGTCACACCCACCGGCTGGCGCCGGCGACTCCAGGACTTTCGCACACACGCGGCCAAGCAGCTCGGCGTCGACGGGGTCCTGCAACGCCGGGAACAGCAGTACACCGACGAGCGCGACCTCTGGGCCTGGTGGCAGAACCACCTCATCCGCAAGGCCGGCCGCCGCGGCCGCGACCGCACTCCCACCACGCAGGTCGTCATGTTCCGATCCGTCGATGACTACGGCGGTCCCGAGGCGTACCCGTCATATCCATGCTCGAGCGACGGCCGAGCCGACCACCAAGAAGCCATGCGGTTCGTCCGACGCGGGATCCTGCAGGAGCTACGAGACACGGAGTTGGCAGCTTGAACGTATCAACTCCAAGTTAACAACTCCAAACTAGTAGTTGCTACTTTATAGCTCGGCCTGTAGGATCTACTTGGCAGCTAACAACTGCGAGTTGCTAGTTGACAGTTTTGACCTGTCAAGTACACTCTACTTAGGAGTTGCGAACTCCCAACTACGAACTTGCAGTAGCAAGTTGGAGGATCAGATGCGCATCGTTACTGTGCTCAACCAAAAGGGCGGCGTCGGCAAGAGCACTGTCGTCATGAACCTGGCGGCCATTGCCGCAAAGCACTCTCGTGTGTTGGTTGTCGACCTTGACCCGTCTCAGCGCACGCTCACTGACTGGGCGGAGACCGCCGACGAGCAGGGGATCGCATTGCCGTTCGACTTCACAGACGAGAACGATCCCGCAGTGCTTCGTCAGCTTCGCGCCGCCGACAGCTGGGACACGATCTTCGTAGACACGCCTGGCAACCTTGAACCCTCCGCGGCGGAGCGCATCGGCTTGGTGCTGGACTCGACCGACTTCGCGGTCCTTCCACTTGAGCCTCAGCCGGCGAGCATCCGTCCGTTGCTCCGGACGATCAAATCCCTCGTGGAGCCGCGGGGCATCCCGTATCGCGCTGTCATCAGCCGTGTGGGCCGCAACGAGGCGTCCTACGCGCGGAAGGACGACACTTTCACAGCCCTCGATGGCGCCGGGATCCCGCATCTGAACACCTGGATCCGCGAGTACATCGCCCACTCGGATGCACAAGGAACCGGCGAAGTCGTCACCAATTACGCGTCGACCCGCAACACGAGCCTCGCGGTGGACGACTTCATGTCAGCAGCGCTCGAGCTGACAACAATCTGGGCCAACGAAGGGAAGTAGTGATGGCACGCGCGAACCTCGCCGGCATCATCGGCAAGCAGGTAGAGACCGTTCCGGTGGCGGACACGAAGGCACCGCCGAGGCCTGCGGCGCAGTCGACGCCGGCGCCCTCGACGCCCGACTCGGACGTGCCCAAGTGGCTCACGTTCGAGCCGAAGCCCACGCGCCAGCGCCGCGATCAACTCGACTGGGTCGAGGCAAAGCGCAAGGAGCTGAATGCGCTCCGGGGGCGCGCGGGAGAGCGGCTGACTGACAACACGTTGATCCGTGTCGCCATCGACCTTCTGATCGTGAACGGCGAGCGGCTGCAGGGCACCACCGAGGCTGAGCTGCGGGCGTCCCTGGGCATCACCGACGACGCCCTGCCCAAATGAGTTTGCAGTTTGCAGTTTATAACTTGTGACTAGTAACCTTGAGCGTGGTTAGCTGCTGGTCTTCGCTGCGCTGTGGCTGCCTGGGTTGTGTTCGTTCTTCAACGCGGCCGCCGCAGCTGGAATGCCGAGAGGTCTCGTGCCTCCGGCTTCCAGTCAGCCGGTCGCGACTCGAACTCGGCCAGAGACATGGGGCTGGGGTCGTTGCCTTGCACGAAGGCCATCAACGCTTTCTCCCGCATGAACACCGCTTCACGCGGAGGCGTCGTGGACACCCCGCTGTGCGCGGCGACCGCGACCAGCAGTACCCGTGCCGACGCGAGGACCGCGAACGTTGGCGCACCGAACTGCTCCACTTCGCTCGACAGCTTCTCGTCCGTGAGCCCGTCCAGCACGCTCGGTAGGAACCACGCCTTCGAGTGAGTGCCACCGCTTCCCATGTTCCAGTGGTGTGCGTCGGCTTTGAGGTACCGCTTGGCGGCGTCGGTAGCGTTGAACATGACGTTCTCGCGGTGGCCGTCGTAGGCCAGCGACGGCGTGGACCCCTTGTGGAGCGGAGCGAGCTCGACGCCGTACCTCACGAGCATGGCGCGGAAACCTTCGACGCCCTCGCGAATCTCAGCGGCACGGTCGCCGATGACCGAACGAGGGAATGCCGCGGAGTTGCGCTCCGACCCTTCGAAGGCATCGAGCTGCCGGGCGAGGATTCGGAGCATGGACCGCGCCGGGGCTGCGTCAGCGTCATGGACGTAGCAAAGCGTCAGAACGGCCTCGATCAGCGCACGCTGGAGCGTCACGAGCGACGTTGACGCCGCGCCGGCTTCCATGACGAGCTGCATCGCATGCGCGTGTTCGTCGATCGCGGTCAGGAGGCGGGTGGCGTCCTCCAATGACTCGTCGGCCATGAATCGGAAGAATCCCGCGGTGTCTGGGTCGTCAATGCCGGCGACCCAGTGGATGAGCCGGCCACGGCCGGACGAGTCCTCGCCTTCATCCCGACGCTCCACGGCTTCGACAATGGCCGCGGCGACGTCTTCTCGAGTCCGTTTGAGTAGCCGGGCACAGTAGGCCGCTGGCGTAACTGCACTCATCGACTAAGCCTCGACGCGGGGGAGCGTGGGGTCGGGAGCCTCGGCGACCGGGTTCCGGTCGCCCGCCCGGTACACCGTCGCGCGTCCGATCCCGAACAGCTCCTGATGCGCGCTCGCGCCGACGCCGGCCACGACCCCGTGCCACTGACCCATATCCGTCTCGATCAGCTCGTCGACGTCGCCCTCGACGACTACCCCGACCATCACATCCCCCTCGAGACAACACCGACCGTCGTCCTCGGCAACGGTGAACTTCTCACCCGGAACCTCGTCGACAACGCCCTGAAATAGAGCGGCGACACCCCGTCGGTCCAGGTCCGCGACGCAACGCTCACCGTCACGGATCACGGACCGGGGGTACCCACCGCGCAGCGACGCCTCGTCCGGCAAGCCGGGTACGGCTCCAGCGAGGGCACCGGGACCGGGCTTGCGATCGTGGAGTGGATCGCAACAGTTCATCACACCCACCTCCAGCTCGACACCCCACCCGAAGGCGGCCTCCGCGCCACCCTTCGCTTCGATCCGCCGCAGGACGAAAACACCCGCATCGCGCTCCTAGCGCTGATCCGGTACACGCAGGTTGGGTACGACATAAGCACCGGAACGGTGTTCATCGACCGCACCCATTCCTGGAACGTAGATTTCAGCAGCGTGTTCGCATCACGCAGTGAGGCGCCCCTGCAGCTTGCCCGCGGCGGCCTGGACCTGCGCATCCTGGTCGACGCTTCCTCGATCGAAGTGTTCGGCGCCGACGGCCAGGTCGTTCTCACCGATCAGATCTTCCCGGACTCCACCAGCACCGGGGTCAGCGCGTTCGCCACGGGCGGCACCGCCCGCGTCGATGACCTCCGAGCCTGAACTCTGAAGTCGATCTGGAAGTAACGCGGAAACGAAGTGCGCCTGCCCCGTCGTCCGGGGCAGGCGCACTTCGTCCGTGCCAGCGTTAGCGAGTGCGGACCGTCAGGCGGTCAAGCGTGAACGCGCCGTCCTGCACGAACACGCCGACGCGGCCGGCAGGGCTGTCGTAGAGGCGTGTGCTCAGCGCGACGGCCCCGTCGATGACAGCGACACAGATGTCCCCGTCCAGGTGCACCTCGATGTGGTGCTTGCCGGGGGCGAGCTCTACCGAGCGCTCGAGCTCGACGGCGTGCGGCACATCGCCGAGGATTTGCCACTGCTCGGTGCCAGTCGTGCCACGTGGCCACCGGTCCAACACGAGCCGGTTCCGGTCAGGTTCGAGGCGGAGCGCGTAGCCCTCTTCCCCGTCGTCGCTGGTGCGCAGGAGCAAACCCAGCGAGCGGGTGTCTGCTTCCAGGGTGAGGTCCACAGCCACGAGCGCTTCCTCTGGTAGCTCCGGGCCAACCCAGGATGCGTATCGGGTGGTTGCGCCAGCGCCGACGGTTGCCTCCGCACCGTTGGTCGGTTCAAGCTCCGCGGTGACGTCGACCTCGTTCGGGTACGCAGCCTTCACCCCGTCAGGTAGGTCGAACCGCAACGACCCGTCGGCACGCTGGTGGGCCTGCAACGTCGCCATGGTGCCCGCCCACTGCCACGGGCCGCCATCGCGTTCGTCTTCCTTCGACGCGATCCACCCGACGAAGTACCGCTGATCGCCAAGGGCAACTGTCTTTGCTGCGTAGAAGGCGCGGCCGTCGACTGTGTCATCAGCGGGCGCGAGCCATGGGCCGTCTGGTGACTTCGCGATACGGTATCGGGTGCAAAAGGCGTCGGAGAACTCCGAGTACACCAGGTACCACCAGTCGCCCCACTGGAACACGTCCGGGCACTCTTGCGTGATGAAGCGGTGCGGCTCCCAGATCGGCTCGGCGTCCCGCCAAGTGACGAGGTCATCGGATTCGAGGCGTGCAACGAGGCCGGAGCGCCGGTACGGCTCGCCGAGTCGCCGCGTGGCGAGGAGCATCTGCCAGGGCCGGTCGGCCGCCGGGCGGAAGACGAAGGGGTCTCGCCAGTCTTCGGGGGAGTAGCCAGCGAGCGCCGGGAAGTTCCAGTCGGGGTGCTTGACCCAGTCGGTCAGGTCGCCGGACGACGTCGCGTGCGCGATGACCTGCGCGTCCTTGCCGCCGCCATCGGATCCGGTCTTGATGTGGGGGTTGTGCCCTGTGTAGAACAAATGCAGCGTTCCCTCTTCATCGCGGACGACGCTGCCGGTGTAGCAGTCGAAGTCGCTCGCGTCGGGGCCGCCGGAGGGCAGTATGACGCCCTCGTTGGTGAAGCTGACGAAGTCGGTTGTGGTGACGGCCGCCCAGGGCATCCCCGTTGTTCGTTCGAGCGGCGGAGCGTCCGGTCGTTCGTCGAGGAGGTAGAACAGCCACGCGGTTCCGTCGTGTTCGAACGGGATGACGTCGCCGACGTAGCCATTCGGGGGTTGGAAGTGGGTGCTGGGCGGGGGAGTCACTTAGGTTCCTTCGGGTCGTGGGGCCGCGAGCGAGCTGCGGGAGACGTATTCGCAGGGCACGAGGTGTCGGCCGGGCTGTTCCGCCTCCGCCAGGAGCAGCGTTCCGGCTTCGAAGCCCATCTGCTGGTGCGGGAGTGCGACGGTGGTGAGCGGTGGATGCATCTGGTCGGCGAGGTCGGGCTGGTCGTCGAATCCGACGATGCTGATGTCCTCCGGGCAGCGCATTCCCAGCGCCTGGGCCGCCATCAGCGCACCGACCGCCATTCGGTCGTTGCCGCAGATGATCGCCGTCGGACGGGTGGCAGCGTCGTCGAGGACCTCCACCGCGAGGTCGTAGCCGGATCCCACCTGGAAGGTGCCGAACGTGATGCTGATCTGCGTCGAGGGAATGCCCGAATCGGCGGTGGCACGTTCGAGTCCACGCTTGCGCTCCTGACAGGCGTAGTCGTCCGCAGGGCCGCCGAGGAAGGCGACATTGGTGTGGCCGGCTGCGAAAACGGCGGCGGCGACGTCGTACCCGCCCTGGTATTCGTCAGCGAGTACGGTCACCGCGGGCGTATCCCCGGGCGGGAAGCAGTTAACGAAGACTGTCGGGACCGTGTCCAGTCCGTCGACAGGGGTGACGTACTCGGGCCCAGGCGCTGCGTAGATCAAGCCGGCGACGCCCTGCTGTACGAGGTTCTCAACGGCGGCCTTGCCGCCGTCGGTGGTTTGCGCGGTCTCGACTACGAAGCAGACGTACCCGGCCTCCTGCACGGCCTGCTGCACGCCGAGCACGATGTGACCGGCGTAGGGCTGGGAGACAAGCCGGTCGGCGATCACACCAACTGTGTAGGACCGATTCGATCGCAGCGACTGCGCCGCCCGGTTGGGCTGGAAGTTCAGCTCCTTCGCGGCCTCGAGGACACGAGTGCGCGTCTCAGCAGCGATTGAAACGTCCCGGCGATCGTTAAGGACGAACGACACCGTCGGCTGGGACACGCCAGCGTGGCGCGCGACGTCCTTCATGGTGACGCGCTGTGACTGCGTTGTGCGCTTGCGGTTCGCCATTGAGCCTCCTCCGTTGCCATCATCATGCCAGAAGCAAATACGTATTGCGTCCGCTCTGCATGCTGTGTACGCTCGCCATGCAAATACGTATTGGCCCCGACCTAGCGGGGTCACTATCGCTCAGAGAGGAGCGACCCATGGCGAACGGATTCAGCACCCCGATCGACCGGCGCACGCTGTTCAAGTTCGGTGGCGCAGGCCTCGCGCTGGCCGGTATCGGATCGCTGGCTGCTTGCTCAACCACCGGCGGCGGAGGCAGCACCTCCGGCACGGTGAAGATGCTCTACTTCGGTGAGCAGAGCGCAGCGACGGCCCTGCAGAAAGCCATCGAGCCGAAGATCAAGCAGCTCGACAAGAAGGCGAGCCTGCAGGTCACGGCGATTAACGGGACCGACTGGAACGACTTCCTCGCGAAGGTCCTCACGCAGATCGCCTCGGGTGACGTGCCAGACATCGTCAGCGTGGCAACCGAGGGGCAGCAGCTGCTGGCGTCGAAGAACCTCCTCACCCCGCTCGACGACTACGTCACGAAGAACCTCTCGGACCTGCACACCTACTTCACCGGGGCCCACCCGGCGCTGCTCGAGTCGACGATGTACCAGGGGCACCTCTACACGCTGCCCGACAGCTTCAACGCGGGCAGCATGTTCTACTCCACCGACCTGTTCGACAAGGCCGGCCTGTCCCGCCCGACGAGCAAGTGGTCGATGGACGACTTCCACTCCTCGGCTGAGAGCATCGCAAAGGTCGGCGGCGGCACCTACGCCTTCGACTGGGTCGTTCGCCTCTGGGGCAGCTGGACCTCGTTCCTCTACGCCAACGACGGGAACCTGCTCGAGGAGGGCAAGTACTCCGGCGGCGACTGGCTGTGGAACAGCAAGGCCTTCTCCGACAACCCGATCGGTGTCTCCGGACGCAAGGGCGGCTGGAAGTGGGGCGACCCCACGGCGAACTCGGATGCCGCCATCGAGGCGCTGCAGTACGTCATCGACCTGCAGAAGTCCGGTGCGTCCCCGTCGCCCGACGTTGGCGGTGGCGCCACGCTGCAGGGTCTGATGGCATCCGGACGGATCGGTATGACCATCGGTGGCGGCTTCTGGGCCGGTGGCCTCCACAACGCCGGGATGAAGAACGGCAGCTTCGATGTCGTCGAGTTCCCCACGTGGAAGAGCAACAAGTCGCTCTTCGGCGCCGGCGGCTACGGCATCTTCAACTCTTCCAAGAACAAGGAACTCGCGTTCGAGGTCATCAAGGTCATGGTGCAGCCGGAGAGTTTCGACGCCCTTTGGCCCGGCAACGTCACTACACCGGCACAGAAGTCGCTGATGACCGCCGAGCGGTACAAGACAACCGGGCCGGAGCACTGGTCGGTGTTCTACGACCAGCTCGACAACTCGGTGCCGATCTCCGCACCGCCGTACTACAACGCCCTCGCCACGGCTCTGAACCAGCGCACCACCCAGGCGATTTCCTCTGGGAACGCCAAGAAGGCGCTCGACGGCCTCCAGGCAGACATCGAGAAGGCAGCGTCGCAGGCTTCGTGATGACAGCAGCAACAGAAACACCAATCCGGCGGGCTGCCAAGGTCGCAGCCCGCCGGCCGGCGGCCAAGCGCGCCCGCCGACGTGAGTCCACGTTCGGGTTCCTGATGATCGGGCTCGCGGTGCTCTTTGTCGCCGTGTTCACCCTCATCCCCATCCTCGCCTCCCTCGGGCTCTCGTTCACGTCATGGGACGTCATCAGCAGCCCGAAGTTCGTGGGACTGGACAATTACAAGCGGCTCTTCACCGACGGGCCGGTCCTGGCATCGTTCGGTGTGACCGTCGCCCTCGCGATCGCCATCGTCGTGCTGCAGATCTCGCTCGGCCTGCTCCTGGCGGTGTTGGCGAACAACCGGAAGCGCAACGCCACGCGTGTGTTCTTCCGGACGTCGTTCTACCTGCCCCTGCTGGCGTCGACGGCGGCCGTGTCGATCTTCATGGGCTACATCTTCGACACCAAGTTCGGCCTCATCAACTACTACCTGAACGAGATCGGACTCCCCGGGGCGCACTGGTTGAACGATCCCTTCTGGGCGAAGGTCACGGTCGTGATGGTGGTGGTCTGGCAGCAGGTCGGCTTCACCTTCGTGCTCTTCGTCGCCGCACTGCTCGCGGTGCCCGTCGACGTGCAGGAAGCTGCAGCGATCGACGGTGCCGGCCCCTGGCGGACCCTGTTCCGGATCAAGATCCCGCTCATCAGCCCCACGATCCTGTTCGCGACCGTGATCGCGATGATCAACGCGATGCAGCTGTTCGACCAGCCGTTCATCATGACCAAGGGCGGCCCCGGCACCGCGACGACGACCGCGACGATCTCCATGTACCAGGCCGGCTTCCAGAACCTGCAGTTCGGGTTTGCCTCGGCCATCGCGATCCTGCTGCTGGTCATCATCGGCATCATCACCGGGATCCAGTTCATCGCCGCACGAAAGCTGGTGTTCTACCAATGACGACCACTGACACCCTCAACCCGTTGCACGCCCCGGAAACCGTCGCGCAGCCGGCCGTAAGCCACATCGTTCGGCGCCGCAAGCCCGTCGCCAAGGTGGGAAGCATCCTTGGGATGATCATCCTGATCATCGCCGCCGTGTTCGCCCTTGGGCCACTGCTCTGGACGCTGACCACCTCGCTGCGCACCCCGGCGGAGTCGTTCCAGAACCCGCCGCAGTGGATCCCGCTCTCGTGGGACTTCGGCAACTACGCGGCGGTGTTCAACCAGATCCCGATCGGGCAGTTCTTCGTCAACAGCGTTCTCGTGACGTTGCTCATCGTCGTCGGACAGACCATCACCTGCACCTTGTCCGGGTATGCGTTCGCGATGATCAGCTTCCCCGGGAAGAACACCATCTTCGGCATCTTCCTCGCCACGATGATGGTGCCGATCCAGACGATCATCATCCCCGTGTTCGTCATCCTGAAGGACTTGGGGCTGACCGGTTCCATCGCGTCCCTGATCGTCCCCGCGCTCGGCAGCGCGTTCGGGACGTTCCTCATGCGCCAGTACTTCATGCAGATGCCCAAGGAGCTCGGGGAGGCGGCCCGCATCGACGGCGCGAGCCAGTTCGGGGTGTTCTGGCACGTGTACTCGCGGATGGCCAGCCCGGCGATCGCGACGCTGGCGATTCTCAACTTCTCCGGCTTCTGGGCCGAGTACTACCGGCCGCTGATCTTCCTCAACCAGCAGGACACCTTCACCCTGCCGCTCGGGCTTGTCGGCCTGCAGGGGAACCTCGGCACCGGATCGATCTCAGTCGTCCTCGCAGGCGTCGTGCTGACCATGATTCCGAGCGTGCTGCTGTTCATCTTCGCGCAGCGGTACTTCATCGAAGGCGTCACCGCGGGGTCGTCCCGATGACCGACCTCCACGCCCTGCCACCAGCACCCCAGGAAGCCGCACCCGCCGTGACCGCAACAGACCACCTCCTTCCGCAGTTCCACGTCCGACTCCCTCGTGGGTACGTCAACGATCCGAACGGCCCCATCGACATCGGCGGGCAGGCGCACCTGTACTTCCAGTCCCGGCCGCGGGTGGACCTCGAGATCCCCGTCGAGTGGGGCCACGCCACCAGCGACGACCTCGTGCACTGGACGCTCCACCGGCCGGCGATCGTCCCCGTCCCCGGTGGCGCCGACTCCGGCGGCGCATGGTCTGGTAACACGGTCCTGCACAACGGCACCGTCCGCGCCTACTACTCCGGCAAAGTCGATCACAGTCCGTTCCAGTCGGTCCTCCTCGCGGAATCCACCGACGGTGGGATAACGTTCGGCCCTCCCGTGCAGGTCGTCGCCGACCCGTCTGCTGACGAGGCGATCACCATGTTCCGCGACCCATTCGTCTGGCAAACGGATGACGGATGGTCGATGGCGGTCGGCGCGGCGGCCAGGAATCACACCGCGTCTGTCCGCCACTACCGATCCGTCGACGGCATCAGCTGGAGCCACGCGGGCGATCTGGTGTCGATGGCACGCGACACGGTCAACGGCATCGATACCGGCGAAGGGTGGGAGTGCCCACAGATTCTCACCGTCGACGGCATCGACATCGCGATCGTGGCGTCCTGGTCCCACGCCGCCGGCCCGGGCGAGGTGGTCGCCATCCCGCTGGCCGTGTCTCCTTCGCCGTTCAAAGTCGATGAAGGGCAGCACTTCTACGCAGCTTCCGTGATGCGGACCAGCTCGTGGGGGCCGGTGCTCTTCGGATGGGTCACCGAAGGCCGAACCGAGCAGTGGACCGAGCAAGCAGGCTGGTCCGGCGCGATCTCTCTACCGCGCCGGGCGTGGATCACGAACGGTCGGCTCGGCACCGAACCCCACCCCGCAATCGACGCCCTTCGCGTCGGCAGCTCGCAGGCTGCAAACGGTGCTCGCATCGGCGCGCAAGCCGAAATCGTGCTGCCCGTCGCCATCACTGGCTGCATCCGGCTGCGCTTCTCCGATGCCGAATACCTCGACATCACGGTCGACGTCGATGCAGACACCCTCACCGTCGACCGGGCGCACGCCAGCACGGATTACCGCGCTGACCCGAGCCCCGCGGTGATTCGTGCTCCCTTCGACCGGACCGCGGACCGACCCGCAGTCCGAGTGCTGCTAGACGGTTCGGTTCTCGAACTGTTCACCAGCGCAGGACGTTCCGTCACCACGCGCGTCTACCCGACGCAGGCGCCGCCGTGGAGCGTGGAAGCCCCAAACCAGGCGCTGGCGTGGCATCTCAAGCCGAGCGTCACAACTGTTTCAGCTCCCGCCGCCGACGCCACGGCTGGATCCGCCTCGATCTAGCGGAGCGGCGCCGACAGGTTCGCCGACACCACCTCGTTCCCAATCATCGAAGGAGATGACTGTGCATCGAATCACCGTTGCGGGAGAAGCCCTCGTCGACATCGTCCACGACGACGCCACACGGGAGATCCCCGGCGGGAGCCCCGCGAACGTCGCTCTCGGGCTCGGACGGCTCGGCGCGCCGGTCGAGTTCGCCACGTGGCTCGGGAACGACGCTCGCGGCAACCAGGTCGCAGATCACCTCGAGGCGTCAGGGGTCGAGCTGGTGCCAGGCGTCTTCGGTGCCACGAAAACCTCCGCGGCGACAGTCCTGCTTGCTCCGGACGGTCAGCCTACCTACGAGTTCGGCATCGAATGGGACCTGCCGCACCTGCAGGACACGCCTCGATGGCTGCACATCGGATCGATCGGCGCATTCCTGCAGCCCGGAGCGGGCAAAGTGCGAGAGCTCGTTCGACGCACCGCAACCGCCGGTGGCATTGTCTCGTTCGATCCGAACATCCGACCCGCGCTCCTCGGAGATGCGGTAGCAGAACGGGTTCGGTTCGAGCAGCTCGCTGCGGACACCACTGTGCTGAAACTCTCCGACGAGGACGCCGCCTGGCTCTACCCAGGCGACAGCGCCGACGTCGTCCTCGACCGGCTCCTCGAGCTCGGCGTCACGCTGGCCGCCATCACCACCGGTGCCGCCGGCGCAACGCTCACCACCGCACGAGAGCGGATCGCCGTGCCCAGCGAACGCGTCGACGTCGTCGACACGGTCGGGGCCGGCGACACGTATATGGCCACCCTCATCTGGCAACTCCAGGACACCACCATCACGCTCGACGCCCTGGACTCCAGCACTCTGACAAGACTCGGGCAGGTCAGCGCCACCGCCGCGGCGATCACCGTGAGCCGTCGTGGTGCGGACCTACCAACCGCTGATAACGTGCTCGCAGCGCGGGGAGCGCCCACCAGATGAGCGCCCCGTCCATTTCCGGAGGGACGACGCGGCATGAGCGCCCCGCCGCCGGAACGATGTCACTCGGCCGGCACCTCAACGAGCTCCGAAAGCGGCTCTTCCGCGCGGTGCTCGCCATCGCAGTCTGCGCGGTCATCGGCTGGTTCCTCACACCGTTCGTGCTCGATCAACTCCGCGCACCCGTCACCGAGCTCGCAAACGCCGGCGGCGGTCACACCGCGGAACTGAACTTCCCCGCGATCAGCGGCGCCTTCGACCTGCGCCTCCAAATCACGATCACCATCGCGGTCGTCATCGCCAGCCCCGTCTGGCTGTACCAAGTCTGGGCGTTCGTCGTTCCTGCCCTGGTGCGGAAGGAAAAGCTCTACGCCGTCGGGTTCCTCGGATCCGCGATTCCCCTGTTCCTCGGCGGATGCTGGTTCGGCTGGTACGTCCTGCCGCACATCGTGCAGATCCTCGGCAGCTTCGTCGCCCACCAGGACACCTCGATCGTCGACGCGAAGGCGTACTACGACTTCGCCGTGAAGCTCGTCCTCGCCGTCGGTATCGCGTTCGTCCTGCCGGTGTTCCTGGTCCTGCTCAACTTCGTCGGGGTCCTCACCGCGAAAGCGATCCTCGGCGCATGGCGCATCGCCGTGCTGTGCATCCTCATCTTCACTGCACTCGTCACACCGTCCGCTGACATCGCGTCGATGTTCTTGCTCGCCATCCCGATGGGCGTGCTCTACCTCGCAGCGTGCGCGGTCGCCTGGCTACACGACCGCCGTCTCGCCCGGCGCCTCTCGACGGCTTCCTCAACCACCACCCCGTGACGTAGCGTCCGCTGCGCCGCCTGCACACGAAGGACTCATCATGCTCGGCAACCTCACCGGCATCCACCTGCTCATCATCCTCGGCATCGTCGTACTCCTCTTCGGCGCCACCAAGCTGCCCGCCCTGGCAAAGGGGCTGGGACAGTCGCTCAACATCTTCCGCAGCGAGATCCACGCCGGCGACAACAAGAAGAGCGCAGACCCGGCCAGCACCCCGGTCACACACGACGGCACCGTGCCGTCCCACGAGTGAGTTGCTCCCTGGCGGGCTGACGAAAGGAAAGCACCGTGGACCTCGAGAAGCTGCTCGTCATCGCCGCCATCGCAGGGTTATGTCTGGGACCGGCTCGGCTAGCTGCCCACACCAAGCAGCTCACCGCTCTCTTGCGTCAACTCCGGGGATGGGCTGACACGACTAAAGCGCAGATCGAAGAGCAGACCGGGGTCGACATCGACTGGTCCGAACTCGATCCGCGCCGCTACGACCCGCGCCGCATCATCCGCGACGCTCTCACGCAACCCCAGACACCACACGAACCGGCCGTCCAACCAACGGCGCTCACCCACACCGCAGGACCAACCAACCCTCGAACCGGAGTCAACGATGACCTCTGAAATTCACCGCCGAGCCCTCTTCCAGGGCGCCGGAATCGGCGCCCTGGCGCTGTTCGCCACCGCGGCACCCGCTGAGGCCGCCCAGGCCGCCACCGCCGGATCCGCTTCAACGTCAGCCACCGCAGCGACATCATTCCGCGCGAAGTACCACATGACCCCGCCGGCTGGATGGCTGTCCGACCCGCAGCGCCCGGTGTTCACCCGGGGCGCCTACCAGCTCTACTACCTGCACTCCGATGTCGACAACGGGGACGGTGGGTGGGACCACGTCTCCACCACCGACGGCATCAACTTCACCTTCCAGGGCACCGTCATCCCCCTGCAGACCAACCTGCCCACCTGGACCGGCTGCACCCTGATCGACACGAACAACACCGCCGGCTACGGCGCCGGCGCCGTCATCGCGCTAGCCACCCGCCCCACTGGAGGCGTTCGGAAGTATCAGGAGCAGTACCTCTTCTACTCCACCGACGGCGGCTTCACCTTCACCGCCCGACCGACCCCCGTCATCGTCAACACCGACGGACGCGCCGCAACCACCGACGCGCAGATCTCCAACGCCGAGTGGTTCCGCGACCCCAAGGTGGCCTGGGACGACGCCCGCAACGAATGGGTCTGCGTCATCGGCCGGCAGCGCTACGCCGCGTTCTACACATCGAAGAACCTCATCGACTGGACGCTGCAGCACAACTTCGACTACCCCGACCACAACCTCGGCGGCATCGAATGCCCCGACCTCTTCCAGATCACAGCAAATGACGGCACCAAACACTGGGTCCTCGCCGGCAGCATGGACGCCTACAACGAGGGGCTGCCCTGCACGTACGCGTACTGGACCGGCTCCTGGAACGGCACCACGTACACGGCGGATAACCTCACCCCGCAATGGCTCGACTGGGGGTGGGACTGGTACGCTGCAGTCACCTGGCCTGCCAACGAAGCGCCGACAACAAAGCGGTACGGCCTCGGCTGGATGAACAACTGGAAGTACGCGAACCGGCAGGTACCCACCGACGCATCCGATGGGTACAACGGCCAGAACTCGATCGTCCGCGAGATCACGCTGCAGAAGCAGACCGATGGTCGCTACACCCTCCTCAGTGCACCGATCGCGGCGCTCAAGGGCACCGCGAAGCGGACCGTGCCGATTGCGAACCAGACCGTGAACGGTTCGGTGGTGTTGCCCTACAACGGCCGCGCGTACGAGATCGAGCTCGACGTCACGTGGACCAATGCCACCAACGTCGGAGTCTCGGTCGGACGTTCGACGGACGGGGCGCGGCACACCAACATCGGTAAGTACGGGAGCGACCTGTACGTCGACCGCGCGCCGTCCGACCGTGCAGGATTCGCGTTGGCGCCCTACACGCGGGCTGCAGCGCCCATCGATCCGGCCGCCCGCGCCGTGCATCTCCGCATCCTCGTCGACACGCAAAGCGTCGAGGTGTTCGTCAACGCCGGCTACACGGTCCTGTCCAACCAGGTGAACTTCGACGCCGGCGACACAGGTATCTCGCTGTACTCCGACGGCGGTCCCGCCACCTTCTCTAACATCACCATCCGCGAATACGGAAGCTAGCACGCGCAGGGCGAAAGGCAGCAGCTGCCTTTCGCCCTGCGGCGGCTTCTGCGCTGCCCGCCAGCCGGTCGCCTTCCGGTGCACGTTCGGCGGCATCAACCGCGACAACTTGCCCCTGTCCTGCTTGACCCGGGGAATCCCGTGTAGGTGTCCCGCGAAACTGCCCGGTGAGGGTGCGACAAACGCAGCACGTCGTCCGCCTCGTAAAACTATAGTTTTCCGAGATGCAGCCGTGAGACACATTGCCATGTCGGTGACATCAGCATCCAAGCGGGTGCCGCTTGTCTCGGAATGTCGTCTCGGCCTGGCTGGTGGCTCGTTGCGTTGTCTTGACGGTTTGTGGGACGCAGCGCGTGGCAGAGGGCTTGGGGGAGCTGTTGGCGAGCCCGTGGTGTCGCCCTTTCCGCGGGAGCAGTGAGGGTCCCTGAGGGGATCGCTACGCGGTCATGCTTTCCCAGAAGATGAGTTCGCTGCGGCCCGCTTCACTAAGGGGGATGCCAGCAAACCGTGCCGGCTGCGGCGGCCGTCCTCGGGGACGCTTTCACGATCCGTGACCGTGGTTGGTGGGCTGGGTCTACGGTCGGTTCATGTCGACGTCGTCGGACGAGCTTGCAGCGGTGGGGATCGATGTTGGCGTGCAGAAGCCGGCGGCGGCTCGGGCGTTGGTCTGTATCGGGTCGCGGTATCGGGGGCGGCTGACAGCGCCGGAGATCGCGGCGGCGAGCGGCTACAGCAAACGGGGCCTGCAGGAAGCGTTCCAGCGGGACCTGGGGATGCCGCCCTCCCTCGTAGTCCGGGTGCTGCGGTTGCACCGGGCACGACAGATGATCCTCGCGAACCCGTATCAGCCAGTCGGAACGGCCGCGGCGGCGAGTGGGATTGCGCACTTCGGCCGGTTCTCCGCCTA
>NZ_SODR01000020.1:0-10267 GCF_004365375.1 Curtobacterium sp. PhB25
TGTTGCACCACCCCTAGACCCTCGCACACTCCTGTAGCAAAAAGACGAATCGGCACCTCAGAACCACGCGTTTCGACCTCCCGAGCCGATGTTGCACTGGGGTATACCCCAGCTCCGCATCAGAAGCCGACCGAGGGGTATCCGACCACCCGAGCTTTCGAGCATGGAGGCGAACCTTCGATCACGACCCGGCGTTGCGGTGGTGCATGGAGATGTGAGCCGCTATGTTGAATCCATCTCAAGAAAGAGACCCATGATCACTACGCTACGCATTCGAAATTTCAAAAGTTTTGTCAATGAGTCGGTTTCACTCTCTCCATTCACGATGATTATCGGAGGAAATGGGGCCGGCAAGAGTAATTTCTTTGACGCGCTACGCTTTTTGAAGTCAATCGGCGAGAATCGTCCGATCCGTGACGCCATCGAAGGTCACGCTCCTCCGGGTGCTATTACACCAACTATCTCTGGAATTCGTGGAGGGGGAGCTAACGCAACGCATTTCCTTGCGGACAAGCCGAACTTCCTCATGGAGGTAGAGGTCCAGCTGGAGGATCCTGACGAGACCATTTTTTATATGATTGAAGTTGATGCGCAGCGACACCGTGTCGTTAACGAACATCTGTCGTCCAGTGCTCACCCGGGTCAGTATGTCTTCAGCACACAGCCCGAGACTGGTCCTCTCGAAAACAATCCAGACGCTCCGTCGATTGCTGCTAGATTCCATAAAAACTCGCCAGGCCTAAATCCCAAGCGAGAATTCTCGCCAAATGATTTCATTTTATCGCAGTTTGTCAGTAGACGTGCGGAAAGTCGACAAAATGAGGAGGTGGCTGATCGCCTACGGACTGAGTTGGCGTCGATTTCTCCGCTCGAATTGCAACCCGATGTGCTCCGGCGTTACGCGCCGATTGGTCGCTTCGAGATGGGAGAACATGGTGAGAACTTCGCCGCCGCGGTATGGAAGCTCAACTACGACGCGGAAACTCCACGATTTTATCTGGATGGAAACAACGAGGCCGGCCACGAGTACGAGTACGATGAAGACGCGATCTCACGGCGTGATGCTGTACTCGCTTGGCTGAACCAAGTCACGCCGCGGCCGATCACAGCTCTCGAAGCGGAGGCTTCGCCGACTAACGAAGTCGTGGTAACTGTCCACGAAGAACCGTATCGGCAACCAATTGCGGCGCCTTCGCTCTCTGACGGGACCCTGCGCTTCGCCGCACTCGCCCTAGCCTCTGTAGGCCAGCGCGGACGACGCACGCTGTTAATTGAGGAGGTTGAGAATGGAATTAACCCGTCTCGCATTGCACTGCTTGTGTCGATGCTGGAGCAGGTAACGGCCTCGGATTCGAATGTTCAGGTGTTCGCCTCGACGCACAGTCCATCAATTCTTGACTATCTGGACCATGACGCTGCCGTTCGGTCGGTCGTAATCGGTTGGAATCCTGCAACTTCCTCTTCGCAAGTACGGCGTCTCGGAGACCTGCCAGGGCTCAAGGAAGCAACTAAGGGTGCTCGATTAGGGGACCTTCAGGAAGAAGGATGGCTCCAGGAAGCGGCAGGTCTTTGAAATGAGTTTCAAGGTAGCTGTCGTTTGTGAGGATCACACTCTTGATCAGTATGTCGTCGTGCCTATCATTCGAGCGGTTTTGAGCGCTGCCGGTAAGCCGCAGGCGGTTGTGCGTGTCGTCACAAGTCCCCAGTTGCGTGGCATCAGCAATGTCGAGACTGAATTTGAAGCGATTGCAACTAGGTATTCTGCAATCAATGACATGGTCATATTTGCACTTGATCGTGATGCTTTGGATGGGCAGGGCGGTCGGGGAGATCGTGCCGCCAGCTTCTCGGCGAAGGTCGCTTCACTCGAGCCAGCGATCCGAAGCAAGGTTGAAGTGGTTCTGGCTGTTGAGGAAACTGAAGTGTGGGCCTTATGGGGTGTGCGATCGGACATCAAAGACTCCTGGGCGGTGGTTCGCGGAGAGCGTGACAGTAAAGAACGCTACTTCGACCCATTCGTGACACGGGGAGACATGAGGCAGCCTGGACAGGGCAGAACACGCTTGGTCAGCATGTCTATAGACCAGGGGTGGAGCTCACTGTCGACTGGTTGCCCAGAACTAGCCGACTTGAAGACGCGCGTCGCATCTAGGGCCGCGTAGCTGACATAAGAGCGCGGTATCGGCCATGGACGAGAATAGCCGGCCACCCGAGTGGTGGCCGGCTATTCTGTGCCTGGGGGAGTGGCCTCAATGTGTGGCGTCGTACGCGTCACGGACGGCCTGACTGATACGGCCACGCGAGGAGACATCGTGGCCGTTCGCGTTGGCCCACTCGCGGATCTTCGCGAGCTCGCGGTTTGGGCCAACGGCGGCCAGTTCACGCAAGCTGCGGTTGACGAGTTCCTGGACGTGGCTGACTACTACCTGGTCGCCCACGCCGCTGCCCATGGCCATACCGTCGTTACGCACGAGATCTACCAAGCAAACGCCCGCAAACGAATCTTGATCCCGAATGCGTGCGAGGCTCTCGGTGTGCCCTACTGCACGACCTTCGAGATGCTGCGCTCCCGATCCGTTCGGCTGGCGCTCGACGCCGCTTAGCGGCTGACGATGGCTCTCGTTGCACCGGGCGTCGACGACTGACTGGGAAGCGGAGCGCGGAGCCGAACGAAGGCGTCGCCTCCAGGGTGGGATCTAGCGCAGCGCACGGAGAGCTGCGGCGACCCGTGCACGCAGAGACATGCTGCGTTTCCCGTGTTGCAGCGCCTCGAGGTCGTCGATGCGGCGTTGCGTGGTCTTCAGGCCCCGCGTGAGGTCGTCTGCGGCGACGCGTGCGATCGCCCCTGACAAGGAGAGTTCGACCACCCACTGGGGCAGTCGAGCGGGCGGACGGTGGAACAGGGCCGGCAGCAGTAGCTCACCGATGGTGACGGCGAGCAAGCCGTATGTCGCTGCTGGTGCCGCGATCGCGAGCCCGGTGTTCACGAGGAGCACAAGGGCAACGTAACCTGCGAACGAGAGTCCGCGAGTCCAGAGCCGGCTTGCACGGGTCGGGGCTTCGATGGTGCCGGCGTTGATCTGCAGAAGCATCAGCAGTCCGGCTGACGTACCGATCACTCCGACGAGGAACCCAGCCATGAAGCCTCGCCCGACGATGAGTTGCACGACGCACCCGGTCACGATCCCGGCGACGACGCCGTAGCCGATGGTGACCAAGTGGGCGGTCCAGATGTTTTTGCTTGGTCGCGGAAGCGCACCGAGACGCTGAACGGTGATGTCTCTTGCCTGACGTGCGGCGCCGAGTTGAACATGGTGGGCGGGGACGATGAAGCGGCCGACCTCGAGGCCGAGCACCCAGCAGAGGATCACCATCGGAATCACCACGACCAACGCCGGCAGACGGTGTGGATTAACGAAGGTCGCCGCGACTGCGAACGTCCCGAGTGTGAGCGCTGATGCCGCAAGGAGGACGCCGAATGCTCCGACGCTCCGACGGATCCTGCGGCGGTGCTCACTGTCGGTGAACGCGGCTTGCCCGCCGATGGAGATGCCGTAGAGCACCAGCGTGACCGTGGAGTACGTGAGCAACGCATTCACCGTGGTGTCGCCTAGTGCGACGCCCCACTCCGGCATCCACGTAAACGTCGGTGTTGACGATCGGCTCTGGTCGGGGAGGCTGCCCGCGATCATGCCCCCAATCCAAAAGATGCCGACCAGGAAGCTCAAAGTGATGGCGTACACGGCTCGTCGGGGGATCGGGAGGCTCTCGGGTTCATCAACTGAGGTGTCTGCTGAAGGCATGCTTCACCGTCCCGACAACCGCCGACATTCCGTAACCCGGTGCCGGCTGGTCGCTTCCACCCCCGCCAAGACGTTCCGAGAAGAACTATTATCGGAACTGACCCGCCGGCAGTAGGTGATTAGTTTCGAGGCAGCAGACGGTTCACGCTGCGAGGGCGCGGGCGCGCGTGTCTGCGGGGGTTTGGGGCTGGGGGGGTGGACTGTGCGCATGTCGCCTCGTATCCCGCAGCTTCCGTACACGGTCTCGGTGCACGGCCACCGGCTGCAGCTCGAGTTGGTGCCGTCGCAGACGGCGCGGAAGACGTGGCACGTCACTGAGCAGCTCGGCGCGCACCTGGTGGGGCAGCCGCCACTGCATTACGAGGGCGGCACGTTCAGCACGGACACCTCAACGGGCACAATCACCGATGCTGACTGGGGTGTCGTGCTGATGCGTGCGTTCGGGCGCAGCTGGTCACCGCCGAAGTAATCCGCCCGCAGAACAGCTCACCGTCACGCCAAGGGTGCCTGGCGCAGCGGTGAGCTGTTGTGGGGCCTTGCTGATGTTGTCGGTTCAGTAGCTGTAGGACGGTGCGTTCGCGGCGGCGGCGAAGATGACGATCCCGAAGACGATGGACAGCACGATCGACAGGGCGCTGATGATGATGCCGGCGAGAGCGAGCCCGCGGCCGCGTTCACCGGTGCGCTTGATCTGCGTGAGCGCGATGATCGACACGACCAGCCCGCCAATACTGATCACGAACGCGAGGATGAAGCCGACGATCGCGAGCACGCTGTACCGGTCCGACTGACCTGGCGACTGCTGGTAGGGCTGGGCGTTGCTGTTGTAGGGGTTGGGCTGGGAGGGCGTGGCGTCGCTCATCGCGTCGCGTCCTTTCATGATGGGATATCCACGATCTCCACCGTCTGAGAACGGCGGAATGTCGAGGGCGCAGGGCCTTGCGCGAGTCATAGCATGGCGGTTCTGTGGCTGTCGTGCACATCGTGTTTTCGCACCGGAGTGCTACACAAGAGGGCATGGCACAGAAAGTCACCACTCACCTCGTTGACGACCTCACCGGCGACATCATCGAGCACGGCGGGAAGAACGTGACCTTCTCGTTCGATGGCAGCCATTACGAGATCGATCTGTCCGACGACAACGTGGAGCAACTGCGCGAAGCGTTCTCGGACTACGTCGCCGCCGCTCGGAAAGTCTCCAGCCGCGGTGGCCGCGGTGGCCGCGGATTCGGCACCACGCAGCGCAGCAGTCCGGACGAATTGGCGAAGATCCGGGAATGGGCGGCAGCGAACGGCCACGAGGTGGCGCCGCGGGGCCGGATCAGTCAGGCCGTGAAGGATGCGTACGACGCCGCTCACTAGCAAAGCCTGCTCTGCTCTGGTTACGCCTGACGTCTTCGACTCCGTTGCTCCGCGGAAGCAGTCGTCCAAAAAGCTGCTGGGCAGCCGCGCTTGAGGACATCACCATCTTCACAACTGGCTCTACGACCACGAGCTCTGTGTTTGGCGCGCCGGCCAGGTGCTGTGCACTGGAGGTTGCCCGGGCCCGGTGGTCTTCTCCGACTGCGGTGCGACACTGCTGACATGACGACTTTCAGTGCGGTGACCGTTCTCGGTGCCGGTGTCCTCGGATCCCAGATCGCGTTCCAGACCGCCATGCACGGCGTCCCGGTCACGCTTTACGACATCGACGATGATGCCGTCGCCGCGGGACGACAGCGTTTGGACGCGATCGTTGAGCAGTACGTCGCTGATGTCGGTGAGGACTACCGAGATGCGGCCACAGACGCTGCGGCCGGGATTGCGTTTGCGACGGATCTCGCGGCGGCGGTCGCCCGTGCGGGCCTGGTGATCGAGGCAGTCCCCGAGCGTGTTGACCTCAAACGGGAGGTGTATCAGCAGCTCGCGGCGGTCGCGCCCGAGGAGACTGTGTTCGCGACGAACTCGTCGACGCTGCTGCCGAGCGCGATCGCCGACGCCACTGGGCGACCGGACCGGTTCCTCGCCTTGCACTTCGCCAACCACGTCTGGCGGCAGAACACTGCCGAGGTAATGGGAACTGAGCAGACCGACCCTGCCGTGTATGAGCGGGTCGCGGCCTTCGCCGAGGAGATCGGCATGGTGCCGATCCGAGTCCGGAAGGAACAGCCCGGCTACGTGCTCAACTCCCTTCTCGTTCCGCTCCTCGACGCAGCATCCCAACTTGTTGCACGCGGCGTCGCCGACCCGGAGACCGTGGACACGACCTGGCGGATCGGCACCGGCGCACCGGTCGGCCCTTTCCAGATCTTCGACATTGTGGGCCTGCGGACAGCCCACGCCATCGCTAGCGCCTCGCCAGACGCGGGCGCCCAGGCGTGGGCTGCCTACCTGCAGTCGGAGTACCTCGACAAGGGCAAGTACGGCGTCGAATCCGGTGAGGGGTTCTACCGGTACCGCTGAACGAAGCGCCACTTCCTGAGCCACGCCCCACACGCTGCCCGCTAATCGGTCCGGAGTATAGGGGCACGGAGGAGGCCGACCGCGGCAACTGCGCCGACGGTGAGGACCAGCAGGCCGAAGATCAGCCGCCCCGAGTGCGGGCTGCTGCTCGGGGAGCGTCGACCGAGTGCGGGCTGGAGCATGTGCCAGCGTCGCTTGCGTTCGTGGGTCGGCACAATGGTGAGCGTGAGCGTGGACGTGCTGGTGGTGCGGTGGGAGCGCATGTTCGCGGCGGTGGTGTCGTTCCGTGATGAGTACCGGCACGTCGACATCCCGCGGTCGTTCTGCCGCGGCGCGGGAGCGTCTCTAGGAGCGTGGGTTCATCGGCAGCGGTCGTTGGCGGCCGCGGGCGAATTGCCGGCGGACCGGCGAGAACGACTCGAGGCAGTCGGGATGCGCTGGTCGTTGTCGGAACGCACCACTGGCATCGCGGCGTTCGCGGCATTCCAGTGCACAGAGGGACATGGGTTGGTCCCGCACGTGTTCACGACCGCGGACGGGTTCCCATTAGGGACGTGGGTGCAGTCCCGACGTCGGCAATGGGCGAAGGATCCGGTGAACACGGTTCGGTTGTGGCCGGAGTTGGTGGATCTCGGGTTCGTTTGGCAGGTGCGTGACCGCGACGCCGCTTGGGATGCCGGCGTTGCGGCGTTGACGCAGTACAGCCGTGCTCACGGGGACCTGGCGGTGCCGCACTGGTTCACAACCGCGGACGGATTGCAGTTGGGGCGGTGGGTGGACTCCCGCCGCGTCGAGTACCGCACGGGTGCGCTGCTGGCGGCCCGGGTGGAGCAGCTCGAACGACTCGGGATGGTGTGGCGGCTCCGCCTCCCGGCAGATGACCCCGCGCGGCGGCGCCGCGAGGATGTGCACTTCGCCCAGATGCTGCGCCGTGTCCAGGCCTGGTCGACGCAGCACGCGGGAGAGCTGCCCGCTGCGCGCGTCGTCGATAGTGACGGGATTGCGATCGGGCGGTGGCTGATCCGTCAGCGTCAACTTCACCGGGACCACCGGCTCGCTACCGACCGGGTCACGCAGCTCAACGCATGGAACGGCGCTTGGAGCTGCCCGAGGGAGCACATCGACATAACTGCGCCGTAGCGGCATTGAAAATGATGCGGCCGGATCGTCACGTGATGACGATCCGGCCGTGAGTTGTGTTGAGGGGTTACTTCCCGAGGCGGCGGAGGGCGATGCCGAACAGGGAGGTGACGAGGCCGAGGCCGATGGCGAATGCGGCGGTGCCGAACGAAACCACGGAGGTGAACAGAGATGCCCGCAGGAACGATGCGTTCATGATGACGGCCCGGTTCGGGTCGTCTTGGGGGAGTTCGGCGAAGGTTTTCCCGTCGCTGATCGCGGTTGCGTGCGTGTTGATGATCTCGGCTTGCGCGTAGGCGGTGAGGGGGCCGCGAACGGGGCGTTCGGGGAGGAGCTTGCTGTCGGGGGAGACGGTGATCTTCTGCGCGGTGAGCTCGGCGGAGATCAGGCCCCACACGACGGCGCCGGTGGTGCTGAGGATGCCGCCGGCGAGGATACCGATGGTGCCGATGTTCCGAACGGTGCGGACGTGTTGACGGCGAGAGCGAGTCATACGGGGAGTTCCTTCTGCGGTGTCGGACAAGTGCCACCCGTTGCGGGCGCTGAGGGTGTTAGTGGGCGGCGGTGTAGGCGTCGCGGACGGCCTGGCTGATCCGGCCACGGGAGGATACGTCGTGGCCGTTCGCGGCGGCCCATTCGCGGATCTTGGCGAGCTCGTCGGGGTTGCTGCGCGGCTTGCTGCTCGAGCTGCCACGCCCACTGCGCCCCGTCACCTTGCGTGCGGCGGCAACGTAGTCGGAGAGCGCTTCGCGGAGGGCGTCGGCGTTGTCGTCGGTGAGGTCGATCTCGTAGTTGCCACCGTCGAACGAGAACTGCACGGTCTTGCCGGTTCCGTCTTCGATGGTGTCGCCGGTGAGGTCGTCAACGAGGTGCGTGGTGACTTTCTGCGCCATGATGAGGTCGCCTTTCGCTTGGGGTCATCTCCACCCTGGCATAGCTGATCAGTAGAACGCTTTGTTCGTGGTTCTTGCTGCGCTAGGTCGGGCAGACTGGGTGGTGATGTCTGATTCGTTGCCGGTTGTGTCCGGGTATACGGCTGCTCTTACCGAGCTGAAGCAGCAAGTGCGCGATGCCCGCTTCACGGCACAGCTCCGCGTCAACACGGAACTCATTCGCCTCTACTGGGGGATCGGCGCGACCATCCTGCAGCGCCAAGGCGACGAGGGGTGGGGGAGCAATGTCATTGGCCGGCTCGCGACGGATCTGCGGGCGGAGTTCCCGGAGATGAAGGGCTTCTCGCGGGCGAACCTGTTCTACATGCGCCGGTTCGCGGGGGAGTGGCCGGCGGATGCAGTTGTCCAACAGCCTGTTGGACAACTGCCCTGGGGGCACATCACCGTCCTCCTCGACCGACTCGATGACCACGAGCTCCGGAACTGGTACGCCGCCCAGGCTGCAGCGAACGGGTGGTCGCGGAACGTGCTCGAGCACCAGATCCGCTCCGACGCGCACACGCGGCTGCAGGCGGCGCCGACGAACTTCGCCGAGGTCCTCCCGCCGGGGGACTCGGACCTGGCGCAGCAGATCACGAAGGACCCGTACGTGTTGGACTTCCTCGCCCTCGACGGCGACGCGAAGGAACGCCACCTCGAGCAGGCACTAGTCGACCGGATCATCGACACCCTCCGCGAGCTCGGCGAGGGGTTCGCGTTCGTGGGCAGGCAGGTGCACTTCGACGTTGACGGGGACGACTTCTACGTCGACCTGTTGTTCTTCCACGTCGAGCAGCTCCGGTACGTGGTGATTGAGCTCAAGACCGGGAAGTTCAAGCCCGAGTACCTCGGCCAGCTCGGCTTCTACGTCGCACTCGTCGACGACAAGCTCCGCCGACCCCAGCACGCCGACACGGTCGGCTTGCTGCTGGTCGCGGACAAGAACGACGCCGTCGTCCGGTACTCACTCGGCGCGCACCAGACCCCGATCGGTGTCGCCAGCTACGACCTCCTCCCACCCGCGGTCCGGGCTGCTCTGCCTTCGGAAGTCGACCTCGCAGCTGCACTGACGACGGAGACCGACACCCTCGAGCCCTGACCAGGAGCGCGTGCACCAGAAGCCTCCCCGCTGTGTCTCATGGAGGGAACCCCGGATTCTCGCAGGAGCTCGGCTTGGCCGTGGGCTGTGCGGTAGCGGATCGGCTTTCGGGCGGTGTTGCTCGAGGGTGGGGACGGGTGGTGGTGGCGTATCCGGTTCGGTCGGTGTGGTGCTGCCGGGTTGGCTCCGAGTGCTCGCGGCGCGTTACGGTCCGTCAGGGACGTGTGCGATGTCGTACATGACGGGGAGTGGGGTGGGTCGGTGGTGACGGGAGTGCTCTGGGAGGTGCGGTGTGCTTGGCATGATTGCCCGCTCCGGGGAGTAGTCGCGGTTTCGTTTCGTCCGCACGCGGTGGGGCCGTCGGGGTGGGCGTTGACGGTGTGTGAGCATCATGCTGTTCCGGTTCCCGAGAGCGCGGCTGGGCAGGGATGGGGTGTTGGTGTGAACGCGTTGCGGTTGCGGGGTCGGTCGGAGACGGAGTGGGACATCATCGAGAGCCTGACGGACCGGATCGTCGGCCGGGTGATTCTCGAGAACGGAGCGTTCTTCCTCACCGATGTCGACGGTGAAACCGAGGTCGGCGCGTTCTACCGCCTCGAGCCAACCGTGTCGGCTGCGGCGGCCGTCCTCGGAGGACGCTTCCTCGATCCGTGACCGTGGGTCTACGGTCGGTTCATGTCGACGTCGTCGGACGAGCTTGCAGCGGTGGGGATCGATGTTGGCGCGCAGAAGCCGGCGGTGGCTCGAGCGTTGGAATGTATCGGGTCGCGGTATCGGGGGCGGCTGACAGCGCCGGAGATCGCGGCGGCGAGCGGCTACAGCAAACGGGGCCTGCAGGAAGCGTTCCAGCG
>NZ_SODR01000021.1:0-3449 GCF_004365375.1 Curtobacterium sp. PhB25
AGTGACGGTACCTGCAGAAAAAGCACCGGCTAACTACGTGCCAGCAGCCGCGGTAATACGTAGGGTGCAAGCGTTGTCCGGAATTATTGGGCGTAAAGAGCTCGTAGGCGGTTTGTCGCGTCTGCTGTGAAATCCCGAGGCTCAACCTCGGGCTTGCAGTGGGTACGGGCAGACTAGAGTGCGGTAGGGGAGATTGGAATTCCTGGTGTAGCGGTGGAATGCGCAGATATCAGGAGGAACACCGATGGCGAAGGCAGATCTCTGGGCCGTAACTGACGCTGAGGAGCGAAAGCATGGGGAGCGAACAGGATTAGATACCCTGGTAGTCCATGCCGTAAACGTTGGGCGCTAGATGTAGGGACCTTTCCACGGTTTCTGTGTCGTAGCTAACGCATTAAGCGCCCCGCCTGGGGAGTACGGCCGCAAGGCTAAAACTCAAAGGAATTGACGGGGGCCCGCACAAGCGGCGGAGCATGCGGATTAATTCGATGCAACGCGAAGAACCTTACCAAGGCTTGACATACACCGGAAACGGCCAGAGATGGTCGCCCCCTTGTGGTCGGTGTACAGGTGGTGCATGGTTGTCGTCAGCTCGTGTCGTGAGATGTTGGGTTAAGTCCCGCAACGAGCGCAACCCTCGTTCTATGTTGCCAGCGGGTTATGCCGGGGACTCATAGGAGACTGCCGGGGTCAACTCGGAGGAAGGTGGGGATGACGTCAAATCATCATGCCCCTTATGTCTTGGGCTTCACGCATGCTACAATGGCCGGTACAAAGGGCTGCGATACCGTAAGGTGGAGCGAATCCCAAAAAGCCGGTCTCAGTTCGGATTGAGGTCTGCAACTCGACCTCATGAAGTCGGAGTCGCTAGTAATCGCAGATCAGCAACGCTGCGGTGAATACGTTCCCGGGCCTTGTACACACCGCCCGTCAAGTCATGAAAGTCGGTAACACCCGAAGCCGGTGGCCTAACCCTTGTGGAAGGAGCCGTCGAAGGTGGGATCGGTGATTAGGACTAAGTCGTAACAAGGTAGCCGTACCGGAAGGTGCGGCTGGATCACCTCCTTTCTAAGGAGCATCTGGTCTCGTGTGCCCTTCGGGGTGGGCGTGGTCCAGGCGCCTGATTCGGACCGAACGTGTCCGACGGGTAGCTCATGGGTGGAACATTGACAGTGCAGTTGGGAGTGATGCTTCCGACCTCAGTACGCTCTGCTTGCAGGGTTGGGACGGGTTGGGGTGGAGTTGCCGACTGGTGCACGTTGTTGGGTCCTGAGGGACCAGGCTTCCTGATCTGCCGTGAGGTGGGTTGGGGGTTGGGCCTACGGGTCCTTCGTTGGGCCGCATGAAGCACTGTCACTGGACGGTGGGGAGTGTGGTGCCGATCGTATGTTGAGAACTACACAGTGGACGCGAGCATCTTTGATTCGCGTCATCCAATCGACCGGGCACTTTTGGTGTTCGTGTTGTGGGTGATGACGGATCGCAATTTTAATCTTTGTGGTCAAGTTTCTAAGAGCAAACGGTGGATGCCTTGGCATCTGGAGCCGAAGAAGGACGTAGAAATCTGCGATAAGCCTCGGGGAGCTGATAATCGAGCCCTGATCCGAGGATTTCCGAATGGGGAAACCCCGCTGGGCGCTTTTGTGACCTGGTGACTCCCGCCTGAATATATAGGGCGGGTAGAGGGAACGTGGGGAAGTGAAACATCTCAGTACCCACAGGAAGAGAAAACAACATGTGATTCCGTGAGTAGTGGCGAGCGAAAGCGGATGAGGCTAAACCGATCATGTGTGATAGCCGGCGGGCGTTGCATGGTCGGGGTTGTGGGACACGTCACTCAGTTCTGCCGGACTGGGGCGGTTACAGCGCATCATAGTCGAACCGGTTTGAAAGCCGGGCCGTAGTGGGTGCCAGCCCCGTAGACGAAATGGTGTTATGGCCGGATGTGTATCCCAAGTAGCACGGGGCCCGAGAAATCCCGTGTGAATCTGTCAGGACCACCTGATAAGCCTAAATACTCCCAGATGACCGATAGCGGACAAGTACCGTGAGGGAAAGGTGAAAAGTACCCCGGGAGGGGAGTGAAATAGTACCTGAAACCGTTTGCTTACAAACCGTCGGAGCCCCCTTAGTAGGGGTGACGGCGTGCCTTTTGAAGAATGAGCCTGCGAGTTAGTGATATGTGGCGAGGTTAACCCGTGTGGGGCAGCCGTAGCGAAAGCGAGTCTGAATAGGGCGTTTGAGTCGCATGTTCTAGACCCGAAGCGAAGTGATCTATCCATGGCCAGGTTGAAGCGACGGTAAGACGTCGTGGAGGACCGAACCCACTTCAGTTGAAAATGGAGGGGATGAGCTGTGGATAGGGGTGAAAGGCCAATCAAACTTCGTGATAGCTGGTTCTCTCCGAAATGCATTTAGGTGCAGCGTTGCGTGTTTCTCGCCGGAGGTAGAGCTACTGGATGGCCGATGGGCCTCAACAGGTTACTGACGTCAGCCAAACTCCGAATGCCGGTGAGTGAGAGCGCAGCAGTGAGACGGTGGGGGATAAGCTTCATCGTCGAGAGGGAAACAACCCAGACTACCAACTAAGGTCCCTAAGCGTGTGCTAAGTGGGAAAGGATGTGGAGTTGCATAGACAACCAGGAGGTTGGCTTAGAAGCAGCCACCCTTGAAAGAGTGCGTAATAGCTCACTGGTCAAGTGATTCCGCGCCGACAATGTAACGGGGCTCAAGCACACCACCGAAGTTGTAGATTTCGCACACTAGACAAGCCTTCGTGGTTCAGTCGTGCGGAGTGGTAGGAGAGCGTCGTGTGGCGAGTGAAGCGGCGGAGTGATCCAGCCGTGGACGCTACACGAGTGAGAATGCAGGCATGAGTAGCGAAAGACGGGTGAGAAACCCGTCCTCCGAAAGACCAAGGGTTCCAGGGCCAGGTTAATCCGCCCTGGGTAAGTCGGGACCTAAGGCGAGGCCGACAGGCGTAGTCGATGGCCAACGGGTTGATATTCCCGTACCGGCGAACAACCGCCCAAGCTAATCCAGTGGTGCTAAGAGTCCTAACCCGGAACAACCGGATCCCTTCGGGGTGATGGTGGCCGGTCTAACGCTCGACCCCATGCTGGTGCGGTTAGCGTATGAACAGGTGTGACGCAGGAAGGTAGCTGAGCCAGGCGATGGTATCCGTAAGGTGAACCTGGTGTAAGGATGTAGGGCTGACGATAGGCAAATCCGTCGTCTGTGTGCCTGAGATCCGACGCGTACCCGTAAGGGGAAATCAGTGATCCTATGCTGCCGAGAAAAGCATCGACGCGAGGTTGCAGCCGCCCGTACCCGAAACCGACTCAGGTGGTCAGGTAGAGAATACCAAGGAGATCGAGAGAATCGTGGTTAAGGAACTCGGCAAAATGCCCCCGTAACTTCGGGAGAAGGGGGGCCGGACACGTGACCGG
>NZ_SODR01000021.1:3544-4999 GCF_004365375.1 Curtobacterium sp. PhB25
CTGGATTTACTCCGTGAGCGTTGAAGGCCGCAGAGACCAGTGGGAAGCGACTGTTTACTAAAAACACAGGTCCGTGCGAAGTCGCAAGACGATGTATACGGACTGACGCCTGCCCGGTGCTGGAAGGTTAAGAGGAAGGGTTAGCCTTTGGGCGAAGCTCTGAATTTAAGCCCCAGTAAACGGCGGTGGTAACTATAACCATCCTAAGGTAGCGAAATTCCTTGTCGGGTAAGTTCCGACCTGCACGAATGGCGTAACGACTTCCCAGCTGTCTCAACCGCGAACTCGGCGAAATTGCACTACGAGTAAAGATGCTCGTTACGCGCAGCAGGACGGAAAGACCCCGTGACCTTTACTACAGTTTGGTATTGGTGTTCGGTGTGGCTTGTGTAGGATAGGTGGGAGACTGTGAAGCGGGCACGCTAGTGTTCGTGGAGTCATTGTTGAAATACCACTCTGGTCACTCTGGATGTCTAACGTAGGACCCTGATCGGGTTCATGGACAGTGCCTGATGGGTAGTTTAACTGGGGCGGTTGCCTCCCAAAGAGTAACGGAGGCGCCCAAAGGTTCCCTCAACCTGGTTGGCAATCAGGTGGCGAGTGTAAGTGCACAAGGGAGCTTGACTGTGAGACTGACAGGTCGAGCAGGGACGAAAGTCGGGACTAGTGATCCGGCAGTGGCTTGTGGAAGCGCTGTCGCTCAACGGATAAAAGGTACCTCGGGGATAACAGGCTGATCTTGCCCAAGAGTCCATATCGACGGCATGGTTTGGCACCTCGATGTCGGCTCGTCGCATCCTGGGGCTGGAGTAGGTCCCAAGGGTTGGGCTGTTCGCCCATTAAAGCGGTACGCGAGCTGGGTTTAGAACGTCGTGAGACAGTTCGGTCCCTATCCGCTGCGCGCGTTGGAAATTTGAGAAGATCTATCCCTAGTACGAGAGGACCGGGATGGACGAACCTCTGGTGTGTCAGTTGTTCTGCCAAGGGCACCGCTGATTAGCTACGTTCGGACCGGATAACCGCTGAAAGCATCTAAGCGGGAAGCCGTCTTCGAGATGAGATTTCCATGCACCTTGAGTGTGAGAGGCTCCCAGCAGACTACTGGGTTGATAGGCCGGATGTGGAAGCGGGGACTAACGACCCGTGGAGCTGACCGGTACTAATAAGCCGAAGACTTGATAACACACTGATTTCCGTGCACTTGTTGCACGGGCTCGCGTCCACTTTGTGGTTCCCGACAGACGATCGGGAATCAAACTGAATACACCGCTCTGCCCATTCGTGGGCAGCAGCCGGAACATGTTTGAGACCAGATTGATGGTCGAAAGTGTTCCGGTGGTCATAGCGAGAGGGAAACGCCCGGTCACATTCCGAACCCGGAAGCTAAGCCTCTCAGCGCCGATGGTACTGCAAGGGGGACCTTGTGGGAGAGTAGGACGCCGCCGGACTTAACGT
>NZ_SODR01000022.1:0-4795 GCF_004365375.1 Curtobacterium sp. PhB25
ACCGTCCGCGCCGACGTCACCTCGACGTGGACGACGACCTCCGCCAGCAGCGTCCGCATCAGCACCGTCCGCTTCCTCGGACTCGGCCGCACCAGCTGCGCCTGATGGCAATACTGGGCTGTCGTCCTAAAAAGCTTTAGTTTTCCGAGATGCAGCCGTGAGACACATTGCCATGTCGGTGACATCAGCATCCAAGCGGGTGCCGCTTGTCTCGGAATGTCGTCTGGGCCTGGCTGGCGGTTCGTCGAGTGGTCTTGACGGTTTGTGGGACGCAGCGCGTGGCAGAGGGCTTGGGGGAGCTGTTGGCGAGCCCGCAGTGTCGTCCTTTCCGCGGAGCAGTGAGGGTCCCTGGGAGGATCGCTACGCGGTCATGCTCTCCCAGAAGATGAGTTCGCTGCGGCCCGCTTCGCTGAGGGGTATGCCCTCACTGTCCGTCGCGGTGTCAAGGACGGTTGCGAACACACTGCCGTCCGGGAGCGTCAGTTCTCGGGCCGTCCAGCGCACAAGCCCATAGCCAGGGTGGTCCGTGCACCCGGAGCTGAGTCGAGCATCCACGCCCTGAGCGTACGACTTTGTGGCGGCGACCGGCCATGACGAGCGACCTGATCGCTGGTAATCAGCGTCATGGGAACCGGCACCCCGATAGCCGAACATCTCGCAGGATGCCTGTCCCGCTCGGCGATGGGTCACCGGACGGCCTGCCTCGGTTTTCAGGGGGCTTGGAAGCCGGCTTCCTGGAGCACCTTCTGTCCGGCGTCGGAGCGGACGTAGTCGCTGAACGAGGCGGCGAGGTCGGGGTTCTTGCTCTCCTTGAGCACCGCGATCGGGTAAGTGTTGACGGCGCTTGATGCGTCCTTGAATGTCACCCCGTCGATCTTGCCAGCCGCGCCCTTGACGTCGGTGACGTACACCAGGCCTGCGTCTGCTTGCCCGGAGCTGACCTTACCGAGCACGTCGGTGACG
The DNA here is from genome assembly GCF_004365375.1 of Curtobacterium sp. PhB25. Classification (NCBI taxonomy): domain Bacteria; kingdom Bacillati; phylum Actinomycetota; class Actinomycetes; order Micrococcales; family Microbacteriaceae; genus Curtobacterium; species Curtobacterium sp. PhB25. Next base: position 964 of record NZ_SODR01000022.1, read on the forward strand.
GACTGCTCCTCGCTGACGGGCTTCAACGTGACCCCGGTCGCCTGCTCGACCTTCTCGGTAGCGGCACCGCACGGGACCGGGCTGGCGCACGTGACGACCTGCACGCCGGCGTTGGTGAGGTCCTTGAAGTCGGTGATCTTCTTCGGGTTGCCGGGCGCGACCGCGATCTCAAGCGTGTTCTTCGCAAAGTCCGCCGGTGAGCCCTGGAGGTCGTTCGTGGCGAGCTTGTCCATGTTCTTCTCGTCAGCCGACGCGAATACGTCGGCCGGTGCGCCGTTCTGGATCTGCGTCACGAGGTCACTGGAACCGGCGAAGGAGAACTCAATCGTCGTACCCGGGTGTGCGGCCTCGTACTGCTTCCCCAGCTCGGTGAACGTCTTCTGCAACGACGCTGCCGCAAACACTGTGATCGAACCCATCGCAGAGGACGAGGACGAGGACGAGGACGGCGACGGCGACGACGAGCTGGCTGTCGTGCTGCCGGCGGAACACGCCGTAAGCAGCAGCGACGCCGCGGCGACCGCGGTCAGGAGGGTCGGCAGGCGGGTGGCGCGGTGCGGCATGACGGGGTTCCGTTCGACAGGTTGCGCCGCAAATGCGGCGATGTTTTGCCATTCAACACGAAGATGCGGTTGCCCCGGTGGTCATGGGTTGGCGTGATCTGTACGTCCGTCGTCCTGATTACCGCTGGCGGCGTCCTTGGGCTCGGCGGTTGGCTGATGTCATGACAGATGAGCGTTCAGTGACGAGCGGGTCCGATGGCAGTGCCGGCGATGCGAACTACGGCGTGATCGGGGCCGGGTACGGGCAGTACCGGCGTCCGGAGCCCGCGTTCACCGCGGCGATCCAGGCTGCACTCGGCAATGCTCGAACGCTCGTGAACGTCGGTGCTGGTGCGGGCTCCTACGAACCGACCGACCTCGACGTGACCGCTGTAGAGCCGAGCGCCACGATGCGTGCGCAACGCCCCGCAGGGTCGGTGCCCGCGGTCGATGCGACCGCGGAGGACCTTCCGTTCGGTGACGACAGCTTCGACGCGGCCCTGGCGTCGTTCACCGTCCATCAGTGGCGGGACCTGCCGGCTGGGCTCCACGAGGTTCGCCGGGTGACCCGCGGGCCTGTCGTGATCCTCACCTGCGACCCGTCCGCGCTCACCCGGTCGTGGATCAACGACTACGCACTCGAGGTCATCGCCACGGAAGCCAGCCGATACCCGTCGATCGACAACCTCCGAGCAGGACTCGGCGGAACCGTCACCGTGGCGTCCGTACCGATCCCACTCGAATGCGTCGACGGATTCAGCGAGGCGTACTACGGCCGCCCCGAAGCGCTCCTCGACCCCGGCGCCAGGCGCGCGAACTCCGCCTGGAGCTTCGTCGGTCCGGACGTCGAGGCACGCTTCGAGCGCGCGCTGCGGGCCGACCTCGAGACGGTCGCGTGGGACGCCCAGCACGGACACCTGCGCGCCCAGCCGACGTTCGACGGGTCGCTGCGCCTCGTGGTGGGCCACCCGTGAAGACAGAAACGGTACAGCGGCAGGGGAAGGCGCTGTGGCTGGTCGCTGCGTGGTTCTGGGCGTTGCAGTTCGCGGTGCTGAACCCGCTGCTCGCAGTGCTCCTCGTGACCCTCTACGACGCGACGCCGGCCGAGGTCGGTTGGGTCCTGGGGCTCTACAACGTTGGCGGGTTCGCCGCGTCCCTGCTCATCCCGACTCTCGCGGACCGGAGCCGGAACTACCTGCGGCCGCTGGTGTTCTGTGCGCTCGGCGGAGTTGCTCTCGTGGCGGTCCTCGCAGTCACGACGTCGCTCCCGGTGGTCGTGCTCGCCCTGGTCATCCTCGGCGGCCCGCCCGGCGTCGGATCGACGCTGCTGTTCGCGCAGCTCCGCCATGAAGGCGCACCACCGGCGCAGGTCATCCGGACCCGTGCGATCGTGTCTTTCGCCTGGGTCATCGGCCCTCCCCTGGCCACTCTCGTCACTGGAACGGCAGGCTCCCCGGCAGCGCTGCCGCTCCTTGCCGGCATCGGCCTGGTCAACGTCGTCACCGCGCTCCTGCTCCTCCGCCGACGCGGGACAATTCGCACCGATGACGCCACACCTCGGCCACGGCTGCTGGTGCAGCTCCGCGGGTGGAACCGGTGGGGTGTCGTCGGAGCGTTCACGCTCCTGCAGGCGACGAACATCGCCACCGTCACTATCGCGACCCTGTTCGTCACCCGCGACCTCCAGGCTCCGATCATCTGGGCTGGCATCACGCTCGGCGCTGCCGCCCTCCTCGAGATCCCCGCACTGCTGCTCATCGGTCGGCTCCAGGAACACCGCTCCGTCCGGCTCCTCCTCGCTGGCGGGTGGGTATGCGGTGTCGCGTACTACGGCTTCGTCGCGCTGGCCCATGAGCCGTGGCAGCTCCTCGTTCTGCAGCCGCTGAACGCCTGGTTCTTCGCGACCGTCGCCGGCCTCGGTCTGACCGTGTTCCAGGACGTGTTCCCGAGCCCCGGACTCGCATCGGGGCTCTTCACCAACACCCGCCGCGCCGGAGCCGTTCTCGCCGGCCTGCTCATCGCCGCACTCGGCTCGTTTCCCGCCCCGTACCGGGCCGTGTACATCGCCGCGGCAATCATCGCGCTCACCGTGCTTGCCACCGCCGCTGCGGTCACCACCCGTGCACGTGACGCAGCGCGCTAGGTTCGAGGGCGTGAGCACAGACCGCGACCACCGAGTGGCGGTGCTCGTTCTCGACGGCGCGAAAGCGCTCGACGTCGGGATCGCTGCGCACGTGTTCGCGAAGCGGCCGAGCATGCCCTACGAGGCCCGCGTCTGCGCCGAACAGGTCGGCACCGTGGAAGGGTGGGACGGCCTCGCCTACGCCGTCAGCCACGACCTCGACACTCTTACCTGGGCCGACACCATCCTCGTCCCCGGCTACCGGAACCCCGCCGAGGTCACCACACCGCCAGCGGTCATCGCAGCGCTCCGCGCAGCGCACGAACGCGGTGCCCGGATCGCAGCGATCTCGACAGGCGCGTTCACCCTCGCCGCCGCCGGGCTCCTCAATGGGCGGCGCGCGACGACGCACTGGCACTACACGGACATCCTCCGCGACCGGTACCCGGAGGTCGACGTCGACGAGCACGTGCTGTTCGTCGACGCCGGGAACGTGCTCACCAGCGCCGGCGCCGCCAGCGGCATCGACCTCTGCCTCCACCTCATCCGCCGCGACCACGGAGTCGCGCTCGCCAACCACGTCGCCCGACGCCTCGTCAGCGCCCCCTACCGAAGCGGCGGCCAAGCCCAGTACGTGCTCCGCACCATCCCAGAACCCCTCGGCGACGTCTTCGCCGCCACCCGCGCCTGGGCGCTCGACCACCTCGACGACGACCTGTCCCTCGCGGCGCTTGCCCGTCAGTCGAATGTGTCCGCGCGGACGTTCTCACGCCGGTTTGCTGCCGACACCGGCATCACCCCGATGCAGTGGGTCTTGCGCGCCAGGATCGACCGCGCCCGGGAACTTCTCGAACGCACCGACTTGACGATGACGCAGATCGCCGAAGCGACAGGACTGCGATCCGACGCGAACCTCCGTCGCCACTTCGGCAGCATCATCGGCACCTCTCCCACCGCCTACCGAGCTGCGTTCCAGGAGTCTCGATAGCCGGTGGTCCACCGCTACACGACAGCCGTCGTCCACGACGGGCTCGCTTGCCGCCTGCTGTGAGCAGAGGCCCTTGCGGTTGCATCGGGCACGACAGATGATCCTCGCGAACCCGTATCAGCCAGTCGGAACGGCCGCGGCGGCGAGTGGGATTGCGCACTTCGGCCGGTTCTCCGCCTA
>NZ_SODR01000023.1:0-4545 GCF_004365375.1 Curtobacterium sp. PhB25
ATCGCCGAGCAGTACGGCGCGGTCGCATACCTGCACGCGCTCATCGTCGCGTACTCGGAAGAACCCGCACTGATGCGGCTGCTCGCATCAACCCTTGCAGCAAGCTCCGACCCAGCAAACGAGGGTGCGGACTACTACCGCACCCTGTACCTCCGGTTCCGGCAGACCATCCGCACCGCCCTCGAGCACGACATCCGTACTGGCCGAGAACCGAACACGATGGAGCCCGCCCGCGCCACGGAACAGCTCCTCGCCCTCTACGACGGCCTCCGCGTGCAGTCGCTCCTCGTGCCCGGATTCGACATCATCGAAGCCTTCGACCGCGCAGCATCACGCATGCGCCGAGGCTGGTCCGAGGACTACCGCCGTACTGACCTCTTCGAGATCCCACTCGACCGCACCCGCGAACACACTGCACGCCCCGACCTGTTCGGCTCCCAGTAGGTTCGCGCTCCCGTTGGAGGCGCGGGGCGGCCACCGGATAGGTGGCAGCCGCCCCGCTCGCAACGGGAACCACCCCGCTGCTGCTCCACAGTTTGCACCCACCCCCGGCTCGTGCTTGCGGAGGTGTGCGGACCGTTCGGGTCATCCCGCACGTCCCCGGGATGGTGCACACCGCTCAACTCTCCTCCGCGGAGAACGCGAACCGAGACGACGATGAGAGATCCGCGGCGTCGATGCCGCGGAGCGCACCGTCTGCATGGACCTGAGCGGGGTCAATTTCCAGGGGTGCGGGGTAACGGCCGATTTCTTGAAGCTCGGCGGTACCCCCGGTGCGTCGTGCGGACCCGAACTGCCCGGCGGACCTTCCACTATCCGACAGTTGTGGGTCTGTGACCAGTCCGCACCATCGCGGACCCAGCAGAACCGGGTTACTGCGTGGGGGTGTCTTCTTCGGGGTTAAAGTGCGAGTCGGTATCGGAGTAACCGGCGGCGAGCCCGTCCGGGTGGTTCGGGATGGTGCTGCCGTCACCGAGACCAGCGGGCTTCACCGTGCCATCCGAGTCGGTGGTGGGCACTTCCACGCCGGGCCCCTCGAGGGCACCGTCATCGTTTGGGACGGAGGGTGGGGTGATGTTGCTCATTGTGTCTCCTTCACTGTTCCGGTGCTGGTGGTTGTGGTGGGGTGGAGGGCTGCGAGGTCGTTGAGGAACCGGGTAATGATCTCCGCGTCCGCTAGGGGAATGGCGGCACAGAGGGCGGCGATGTGCGCGGCAAGTGGGTCGGTGTCGTCTCGATCCGGTGTAGCCAGAGTCAGCTGCACGTAGCTGGAGCGTCGATCGGTGGGGTTTGGCACTCGCGTGAGAAATCCGGACGCCTCCAACCGGTCTAGCAGGCTCGTCATCGACGGCGTGGTGATGCCGAGGTGCTCGCCGAGCTGCTTCGGCGTGCACGGCTCATCCCGCGCCGACGCAGCCCGGAGGTACCGGAGCGCCTCCCGCTCCGTGATCGACGTGTGTCCTGCGGCCGCCCGAGTGCGCTCAAGCCGCGCAGCCGCATACCGGCATCGCTCGACCGCATCGAGCAACGCGGCCACGGGTACAACAGGCGTCTCCGACATGCCCCCACCGTACAAACTCGGCCGTTCCGCGGCGCTCGGGCGATGGCTTACAACAGCCATCCCGCACCTCACAAACTACCTGGCCGAACCCGGGTGGTGCTCGGTGCCGTTTACGGGGCTGCGCCGCGGAACCCTAGCCGCTGGCCGTCCGAGCTGCTGCTCGGGTTGGAATCGTCACGCGCACCAGCGGACGTCGTAGCGCGAGGGCGCCTGCCCCCTGACCCGAACCACGGGCAGGCGCCCACACCTCATGTCCTACGCCGAGCAAACCTCACACGGTCACGGTTCTTGCGCAGTCCGGATACGTCGTCGTGGCGCGTGCTCCCTGCAGGGCGCGGGAAGCCCGTGTTGATGCCGAAGTAGAACGGACCCCCTTGTGCCGAACTGGGATGGACCCCCTGGTTGACGCTAGGAGGGTGATCACAGTGGACACGTGGGCAGAGATCCGTCGGCTGCATCGAGCGGACAAGGTGCCGATCAAGCAGATCGCGCGGGAGCTCGGGATCGGCCGGAACACGGTTCGTCGGGCGTTGCGGGGTGAGGAGCCTCCGAATCGTGCGCGTGGGCCGCGCGGGTCGAAGATCGATCCGTTCGTGCCGCAGATCCGGGCGCTGCTGGCAGAGCATCCGCGGATGCCGGCGTCCGTGATCGCGGAACGGGTGGGTTGGTCGTTCTCGCCATCGTTGCTGCGGGAACGTGTGTCGGAGTTGCGGCCGGACTATCTCGGCGTGGACCCGGCGGACCGGCTCTCGTTCAGATCGGGCGAAGTGATCCAGTGCGATCTCTGGTTCCCCGAGACCAGGATCCCTGTCGGTGACGGGCAGGACCGGATCTTGCCGGTGCTGGTGATGGTCTCGGGGTTCTCCCGGCGGATCGAGGCGCTCGTGCTGCCGTCGCGGCAGGGCGGGGACCTCACTGCGGGGATGTGGATGCTGCTGCAACGTTTCGGCGGGATCCCGAAGTCGCTGCTTTGGGACCGGGAGGCTGCGATCGGAGGGCTGGGGCGTCCGACGGTCCTCGCAGCGACGTTCACGGGAACGATCGCGACGAAGCTGCGGTTGGCGCCGGCGAGGGATCCCGAGACCAAGGGTGTCGTCGAGCGGGCGAACCGGTATCTCGAGACGTCGTTCTTACCCGGCCGGCTCTTCCAGAACGTCCACGATTTCAACGCCCAGCTGGGTGTCTGGTTGACCGAGCGGGCGAACCAGCGGAAGGTCCGCTCGATCGGAGCCCGCCCGGTCGAGCTCGACGCCCTCGACCGCGCCGGGATGCAGTCCCTCCCGTCGGTCGCGCCGACCACGGGGCTGCGGACGCGGGTCCGGCTCGCCAGGGACTATTACGTCCGCGTCGACGGCAACGACTACTCCGCCGACCCGCGCTTCATCGGACGGTTCGTCGACGTCCACGCAGCACTCGACGAAGTGCGCATCACCTGCAGCGGCGAGCCTGCCGGACGACACGATCGGTCATTGCGCACCGGACAGACGATCACCGACCCTGAGCACGTCGTCGTCGCAGCGCGCCTGCGCGCCCACTACCGGGCCCCGAAGCCCGAGACGGTCCGCTCGCACCAGGACGGGCACCAGGTCCAGATCCGAGCCCTGTCCGACTACGACGCCCTGTTCGGCGTCGACTTCACCACCGATACCACGACGAAAGAAGCACGATGACCAGCAAAACCACGACGCAGACCGACGCACCGATCCCGAAGAACAGCGAGCAGGTCGCTTCCAAGCTCGCCTACCTCGCCCGAGCGTTGAAGACCCCGACGATCGGACGGGTCTGGGAAGACCTCGCCGATCGCGCCAGGGACGGCAACTGGGCGCACGAGGAATACCTCGCCGCGGTCCTCGAGCGGCAGGTCGCGGACCGGGAGTCCGCTGGCACGATCATGCGGATCCGGACCGCGCACTTCCCGCAGGTGAAAACGATCGAGGACTTCAACCTCGACCACCTCCCATCGCTCCGACGCGACGTCCTCGCGCACCTGGCGACGTCGACGTTCATCGCGAAACAGGAGAACGTGATCCTGCTCGGCCCGCCCGGACTCGGGAAAACCCATCTCGCGATCGGCCTCGGCGTGAAAGCCGCCCACGCCGGCTACTCGGTCCTGTTCGACACCGCGAACAACTGGATCGCCCGTCTCGCGGCCGCGCACCACAAGGGCCAGCTCGAGGCCGAGCTGAAGAAGATCCGCCGCTACAAGCTGATCATCGTCGACGAGATCGGCTACATCCCGTTCGACCAAGACGCCGCGAACCTCTTCTTCCAACTCGTCGCGTCCCGCTACGAACAGGGATCGATCATGGTCACCAGCAACCTGCCATTCAGCCGGTGGGGCGAGACCTTCGGCGACGACGTCGTCGCGTCAGCCATGATCGACCGCCTCGTCCACCATGCCGAGGTCCTCACCCTCTCCGGCGATTCCTACCGCACCCACGGCCGCCGCGACCTCATCAACCAGACCGAGAACAACTAAGCTCAACAACCCCAGAAGGGGTCCGCCCCAGTTCGGCACAAAGGGGTCCGTTCTACTTCGGCGTCAACAGCCCGGACGTCTGTCCGGGCCTCGGCTGGCGCACTGGCATGCGGACGGGCCGCCGCTAGGCGGCCGGCAGCTGCGGGTTGGAGGGCCTGATGGGTGAGGACGGTGCGCACGTTCCGGCCGGGGTGCTGCTACTGGAATCAGTGAACCGGCTTCGCGTCGCGGAGACGATGCTCCAGAACCGTGCACGCGCTCGGATGGGCCTGAAGGCAAATGATTTCCAGACGGTGCAGTTCCTCGCCGCGCGAGAAGCCGGCGGCTTCCCCGCGCGCGCAGCAGACCTCGCGGAGGCGCTCGGTGTCAGCAGTGCGGCGGCGACGATGACGATCGACCGGCTCGTGTGAATGCTCAACCCGGACGTCACCGCGGCGACCCGGTACGGCGGCAACTGATCACCCTCCAGAAGGACACCATCGGCGATGGCGTCTCGGATGAGCTG
>NZ_SODR01000024.1:0-4343 GCF_004365375.1 Curtobacterium sp. PhB25
GCGTGACACTCGTTTCCCGTTCGAGAGACTTGCCTTTCCTGCCTTGAGGCTGGTGGGGGAGTGCGCTATCCCGGGGGTGGCGGGATGACCCGAACGTTCCACCGCTCCCGGGAACCCACTTTCGCTGGTAGCGGCATGCCGGACCTATTTGAGCGTCAGCGCGGCCACCAGAAGCGTTGCCGTGACGGCGGCAAGGGTGCCGAGGAGCGCCCATTGCCACCAGTGCATGCGCAGGCTCCCGCGTGGCCGGCGAACGGGAGCGGGCTTCCGCCGTCGAGAAGATGGGTGGCTCATCGGTTGCACGGTACGAGGCGTCGGTTCGTGCAGACTGTGTGGCAGCAGCTGGGTGGTTCCCGTTGCTAGCGGGGTGGGCTGCTACCTGATCCGGCATCCCACCCCGCGGTTCGATCAACGGGGCGAAGGGAGACCGGCGTATGAGTGGTGGTGACGTGACGCCGGCATCGCCTGGCGTGTTCTGCCTGGTACTACCGGGCCCGCGTCGAGTGGGAGGGTTCCTGCAGCAGCGGGTCGAGCAGCTCATCCGAGACGCCATCGCCGATGGTGTCCTTCTGGAGGGTGATCAGTTGCCGCCGTACCGGGTCGCCGCGGTGACGTCCGGGTTGAGCATCCATACGATCCTGAACGCGTATCGGGCACTGATCGTCGACGGTGTGGTGCGGTCGATGCCCGGTGATGGCTACTTCATCGCCGGCCCGGTTCGCTACCGCGACTTCTTCACCGCACCTGACGACCGACCATCGGTGTGGTCAGTGACGGCTGGGTAGCCGACGGCGTAGGCAGTAGGGAGAATCGGTCTTGTGGATGAGGCGATGGTGGAGCGGACCCGGGTAGTTGTGCGGACTCGAGACGTTGCGGTGGCGCGGAAGGCTGTTGCGCGAACGCATCGCACGTTCGGGCTTGAGGTCGCTGCGGACGGTGCGCCGTTCACGTTCGAGGAGACGGTCACCGGGACGGGGCTGCTGTCGCTGGAATCGATGCTGTGCACCGGGACCGTGCGCGGCGAGGTGGAAACTGACGACGCTGTCGTCGTGACGTGGCTGAAAGCGGGCCGCGGTGCGGTCGATGGGGATCGGCTGCTGATCGGCCGTCCGGTGCTGTACCGGGAGGGCCGGCAGTCGTTCCGGTGGGATGGGTTCCAGAAAGACGTCATGCGGATCGATCGAGACACGGTCGAACGGGTTGCTGCGGAGCGTGGTGGCTGGAATCAGGCGCCTCTGGAGTTCAAGCCACACCACGTACCCGAGGGGGCGCCGCTTGCGGCATGGTGGCTGGTCGTGCGCGCGATCGCTCCGGAGATCCTCGGCCGTGTCGGTCCGGTTTCGGCGGAACGAGAACGGGAGCTGACCCAGTTCGCCGCCGCCGGGTTACTGACGGCGGTCCCACATTGGCCGGTCGGGCACGGCCGGGAAGAGCCGGCGCGGACACGGTTGGCGAAAGCAGAAGCGTTCCTCCTTGACCATGTCACGGAGCGGGTCACCGTCGACGACGTCGCTGCGGCCGCGGGGCTCAGCGTCCGCGGGCTGCAGGGTGCGTTCCAGCGTGTTCACGGTGTGTCTCCGCTGTTCTACCTCAAGGGCATTCGGCTGCTCCTGGCGCGGGAACAACTTGAATCGGGGGAAGCGGAGTCCGTGGCCGCGGTTGCCCGATCGGTCGGGTTGCTGCATCTCGGCCGGTTCGCGAGCGCTTACCAGGCCGAGTTCGGCGAGCTCCCGCGCAACGTGCTCCGCGCCGCCGCCGAACGGGTTGCGTAAGTGGCGCAATCGTGCAGCTCTGCGTTCAGCGCGACGCGGCGGTAGAACACCGTCCGCTGGGCGTCGGTGAGTCCATCCGGAATGCTCAGCACGGCGGCTCTGCGTGGCTGTTCTCGGTGTGGGTGTCGAGTGCGGTTTGCGCTGCGGTGAGGGCGTGGTAGTCGCCGAGGTACTCGCCGAAGCCGTTGCGGACGAAGAAGTGCCGTCCGTGCTGGTCGATGGTGCCGGCGAACGCGCCGTCGTTGTCGGCGACCCAGAAGCCCTCATCTGCGGCAGCCCACCGCAGCACGGTCGGGAGATCGGCGACGCTCAAGGCGGGGGAGGTCTTGGGGTGGTGCAGCAGGATGCTCATGCGCGGGGCTTTCTGAGGAAGTCACTGTAGGTCGGCTCGGTCGGGGGAATCAGCTCGTCGCTTGTTGCTGGGGTGGTTGTGACGATGGTGGGGAGGTCGTTGACGCGCGCGACGACGATCGCGTGGATCTCAGCCGGGGTGAGGAGTCCGCGGTGATGCCACTGCTGCGGGTCTGCCCGCGGACCGACTTCGTCTGAGGGCGTCACCGTGGGCTCTTGGAGGAGCGGGCCCATGTCGATCGGCTCGGTGGGTGGCAGTGTCGCGTCGGCGCTCACCAGGCGCTCGCGAGCACGATGGCCACCGTCGCGATGGTCACTGAGATAAGCCCGGTTGTGACTGCGATGACTGCGACGTGGCGGTTCTGGTGTGTGTGCCGCACCCCGGTCATCGGTGATCGTTGTGTGCCGGGGTGTGCGGTGAAGAGAAGGTCCGCGCGGGGCGCGGGAACAGGTGCAGCAGCAGATGAAACGAGGGTGGGCGTCATGCCGAGCGGCCTTTCCCGTGGCGAGACTGGCCATGGCGACTGGTCAGGCGCGACCCCGATCGTGCTGCCGGGCAAGCCGCCGGCGTCGTCGCGACGGGGCGCGAGGGTCCTGACATCAATCAGGCTACGAACCCGCACGCCTGGCGTCTAACTTCCTTAACTAGAAGCGTTATCTGGTCACTCAGTCGGGGTGCTGCTGTTCGTCGCGGTGCGGTCCACGACCTCCTGCACAGCGGTCGCGAGTGCGGCGATGCGTTCCGCTTCTTCGGCGGGGACCGCGTCAAGGAGTTCCTGCACAGCTGCGGGGAGGTCTTCGTATGCTCCAGTGAGGCTGTGCTGTCCCGCTGTGGTGAGGCGCACGATGCGGGAGCGACGATCGTCGGGGTCGGGTTCACGGACCGCGAAGCCTCGTCCAACGAGCCGGTCGATGGTCATGGTTGCCGCGGCGCTGCTGACACCGAGCGTTTCGGCGAGGTCCGCTGCACGTGCAGGGGCGTCGGCGGCTTCCCGGGCGGCGAGGAACTGCACCGTCTGGAAGTCGTTCGCTTTCAGCCCCATTCGCCCGCGTGCCCGGTTCTGCAGCATTGTCTCGGCGACGCGGAGCCGGTTCACCGATGCCAGCAACAGCACCCCACCCGGAACCCGTTCACCGTCCTCAGCCATCACAACCTCCAGCAGCAAACTCACCGATCGCGCCTGCGCGCACTCTGTCTACCGTTCAGTCTGGCAGCCAAGGCGTAGACAGGCATTCGGGTTGAGTCGTACCCCGCCGCGGCGGCCCATTTCCGACCGGCCGTCGATGGCTATCCATGCCGGGAGCATCTATGGGCGGCCTCGCCAGGCACCTGATCATGTCTCAGCACTATCCCCTGGGCGCAAGATATCGACATCCGAAAATGACTCTGCCTAGAAGGGGCGTAGACACAATCGGAGAGAGGGCACCTGCCCGGGTTCGGGTCAGGGGGCAGGTGCCCTCGCGCTACGACACTCGTCGGAGTCCTCGTTGACGCGCACGACGACGCCGACTCAGGAACAACGTTCCGCCCGGTCCGCGGCTAGGGTTCCGCGGCGCAGCCTCGTCGACGTTCGCTTCCCAGGAAGCCACGCGACTGCTCGTCACACCGACGATGGTCAACGCAGCTGCAGGATCAGAACCGGAACGGTGCAGCTGCAGATACCGCTCGCGCAGGAACCGGTACCCGGTCTCCTTGCCGATGCCAGCGATTCGGGCGGAGGGTTTGAGACCTCGCCCCACCCGGATCAGGACAAGGAACCGGACAGCTTGCGGAGACGACAGAGACAGGTACACGGGGAACACCTCCGAAGAAGGTTTTGCGTCGATCAAGTGAATCCGGGCCTCCTCACCCAGGGGGAGTAACCGGGGAGGTGGGCCGTGCCGTGCCGGCTGGTCAAATGCCGTCCTGCGGTCGATCCGTCTCCAGGCATCTTGGGTCTCTCTATGCGAGAAGACGCGATCGCTCTGTCCGACCGTGCGGATCGACGGCATCGGCGACTCCGGCGGCGCGAGCCCGCACGTCGCGTGAGCGCGTCAAGTGCACGGTCTGCTCCCTCGACCTCCGACCTCCGAGCCCGGCGTGGTGCCGGCGTCGGCGGGTCATGCGGGTCATGCGGGTCGACGAGCCTGGCGGATCCTCCGCGTCGTGATGGCAATGGGCTGTTTGAGATGGTGGCGGTGGGGTGGTCAGAGCAGGACGAGCGCGGCCGCGATGCCGAG
>NZ_SODR01000025.1:0-2965 GCF_004365375.1 Curtobacterium sp. PhB25
TGTTGCACCACCCCTAGACCCTCGCACACTCCTGTAGCAAAAAGACGAATCGGCACCTCAGAACCACGCGTTTCGACCTCCCGAGCCGATGTTGCGCTGGGGTATACCCCACAACGACGCATCGGTGAGGGCTATGCAGCTGCTCAACCGAGGAATACTCTGGAACTCGTGACCAAAATTCAGACTTCGGACGTATTCACGCCCGGCAAGAACACCACGCTCACCTACGTCGATCGCCGAGACGATGTTGCCGCGGCAGATCTGCGCAAACATATTCGCCGCGGCGGATGGCTGGTTTCTGTTGTGGGGCCCACGAAAATGGGTAAAACGGTTCTCGCGCAACGCGAGGCACCCAACGCCTTCGTTGTGCAGGGGCATGCAATTCGATCCGTCGATGAGTTCTTCTCAAAATTCGCCGGTTACTTTGGTATCCCGAGTGAAAAGTCGCAGTCCACAGTCTCGGGTGACCGTAGCAAGTGGGGTTTCATGGCCAGGCTCGGTTTATTTGGCATTGGCGAAGCCGGATCCGATTTCGGCGGCGAAACTAGCCTGGATGTGAGTGCGGGTACGACAACAACTGTAAATCCTGAACAAGCGAGCCTCGAGGCCGTCGAAATCATCGTAGGCAAGCGCGGTAGAGTGACGGTGGTGATCGATGATTTCCACTTCATACCCCGTGAAGTCCGGAAATCTTTGGTTCAGGCCCTCAAGCCGGTCGCATACGCGGGTGCGACAATCATCCTCATTACACTCCCGCATAGGAGAGCAGAGACTACCGACCTTGTTTCGGACATGCAGGGCCGTACCGCCACGGTGGAGGTCACTCCATGGAAGGAAGCTGAGCTTGCGAAAATTGCTTCGTTGGGGTTCCCGAAATTAAACGTCGTCGATCCTTCAGGTCTCGGTGACCGATTGGCCGCAAGCAGCTACGGGTCGCCGCAGATTATGCAGCACCTTTGTCTGGAGTTGGTCGAGACGGTGAACGAGATTTTCGAGGAGCAAAATCTTCCAGTGCCGCTGGTGGAGCCGTCTGACTGGCTTGAGTTCCATCGAGAGGTACGCGATGAAGGTGCTATCAAGTGGGTTCAAAAGTTTATTGGTGGGCCGCCCGTGAGGGGGCAAAAGCGAAAGAAGCACGATCTAAAAGATGGTAGAAATTTTGATGGCTATCAGGTCATCATCGCGGCCCTGAAAGAACTTGGGCCTGAACTTGATTTGTCGGTGCCGAACCTCAATGCCCAGATCGATTCGATGCTGAAGAGTGGGAAGTCGGGTGAAGTGACAGTCGGCGGCAAGTTGGCGCAGATGAGCGAGCTAGCGTCGAAGCCCTTGAAGGCGAAATTGAGAGAAGCTGATGACGAGGATGTTCCGGTTAGTGAGCTCTTCGAGGCTGACGCGGACCTCGATCCAGCGGCGGGCTTGCCTCAACCTGTATTTGAATACGTGCCAGACGACGTTGGGAAGACAATTCATATACTCGAGCCGTACGTGGCATATACGGTCCGCTGGCACGTCGACAATCTGCTGAGCTGACATGAAAGGATGGCTCTGATTGAGGCATTCTTCCACACAAGCAGGCTTTACGGTGCTCTAGCTCGACCGCAGAACTGACATAAGAGCGCGGTATCGGCTGGTCTCCCGGAGCCGCCGGACGCTCTAGAACGCCCGGAGTTCGCTGCCTCGCGATCGCTAATCGGTTCCGTGCGGAAGGGCGAGGGTCTCTCGCGGTGTGTCGCGCTGGGCGCCGGTCTTCGAGAGAGCGCCTGGGTGCAGGTGAGGTGTCACCTGCACCCAGGGCAGCTTCTACTCGCAGCGTTCGCAGCGGCGCCAGCCGTTTGTTCCGGGCTCCCTGTTGTAGGACGGGATCTGTCGGCCGACAGGGCAGTCATTGTCCACGTGGTGGACGTCAGGATCCGACTCGTTCGTCGAGTGGTACGCGGCAACTCGCATGATTGGCTCCTTTGCCATCAGTGCTCACAAGCGTGAGCTGGCCCGAATGCTACGGCTGGCTTCCGATGGCGGCGGCGGGAGCCCGTGGCCTGTTTCGTTTTGCGGATCGGCGTGGGCGCGTGTTCCGTCGGTGTTCGAATCACTTGTAGAACTGGGCGACGCCGCCATGGTGTGAGCATGCGCCTTGGTGGTGTGCAGCGTACGAGAGAGACCCGTCAACACAGAGAGCGGTTGCGCCGCCCCCGTCGCCCCCGTCGGGCACGGCCGGTGCCGGCGCCGGCGCAGGGGCTGGTGCGACGTATGTGCCGACGCTTGTGACCTGCGCCACTGGTGGGGTGGTGACTTCCTGGCGAACCTGTTGGCGTCCGGTCTCTTTACCGTCGGTGATCGTGACGCGGTACGTCGTGGTCTGGACACCACGGACGCCTTCGGTCGTCACGGTGGTCGTGCCCTGCGCGAGAGTGCCGTCCTCGACGGTCGTCGACTCGAACGGAATTCTGACGGTTTCAGTAACGAGCTTCGTCGTTACCGTCGGTGTCGGTGTCGGTGTCGGTGTCGGTGTCGGAGTCGGAGTGTTGGTCGCCGCTGCAGCGTGTGGTGTCTTGGTGGGGGCGGGGGATGCGGCGATCGCCGCCGGCTGATCGGCTGCGGGACTCGACGGGTGCGCGGCGCCGAAGGCTGATCCGGAGCCGAGGAGTACAACAAAAGCGAGCCCTGCCCCGAGCGCCGCTGCGGAACGCTTCCGGGGAAGCCTGAGCCAGGTGGAACGACGGAACAGCAGGCCGTAGACGGCGGTAATGAGGACCACGAGGGCGGTCATCAGCAGCATCGACCACACACCACCCGAAGCGAGAGCGATCAGCGCCAGCACCAAGGTGACGACGATCCCGACCCACGTCGCGGTGGGGAGCTTCCTGCGATTGGTGCCGATCGGGCGGTGGCTGCTCGGGCGGTGTGAAGGCATTGCGGCTCCCTGGTGATGAGGACCGCACAAGTCTGCGGGGCTGCTCAGCTC
>NZ_SODR01000026.1:0-2712 GCF_004365375.1 Curtobacterium sp. PhB25
CCGGCCTGCTGAACAAGACCTTCGGCACCGACGCCGTCAAGCGCGGCCTGCTCGTCGGCACCGCCACCATCACCGCACAGATCAAGTAACACCCCACGTACTCCGGCTGTGCATGGCAGACCGGAACGGCCAACGCCCCGTCGCACGCGACGGGGCGTTGCTCATGCGTCGAGACCCCACGCAACATCCGAAGCCCAAACGTCACTTTCGCGGTGACCAGCTGCGCCCGAACGCGCGCCGCTGGGCACCCCCCAGTCCGCGCCTCCTTTCGCCGTGACTGGCCTCTGCGACACGTGGGTAGGTGCGGCAGCGAGGATCAGCAGCGCCAGCGCGAGCGCCCCGAGCCGACGGTGGAGGGCGAAGCGCACTCGGTGCTGAGCTGCTCCGCGGGCTAGCATCGCCCTGGGGCGGATGGTCTGCCACCAAGGGGGACACAGTGTCGGACATCATCGCGGTCGGGGAACACAAGAAACGGGTGCAGTTCAAGCTCCGCATCCAGATGGTCGCGTTCATCGCAGCGGTCGTCGGCGGCGGAGCGTTCGGCATCAACGGCGCCGCTCACCTGAACAGTGCCGCGCTCGGGGTCATCGGCCTCGTGGGACTGGGCGTGGCGATCATCGCGTACGTGTGGTCACGCATCTATGGACTCGTCATCATCGCGAAGCACCAGGGACCGCCGAACCTGCGCTGACCGCGGTTCGGGTGCCGCACTGCAACGCGCTCAGTGACAAGCCGTGTCGAGGGCGACGATCCGGCTGGTCGAGCCGATGCCGTCCCCCCACGTGAAGCTTCCATGCAAGTCCGGAGACCCGGACACGTCGTCCGTGAACTCCAACCGGCTCGAGCTGGCATCGACCTTCTGCTGCTGCAGATCAGCACCCGGCACGGTCGCCTCGACCGCTGCCCGGACCGCCGCGGCAGCGCGGACCGGGTCGACGGAATCATCGAGGAAGAGGTCCCACCGGTAGAACACGCCCGCCTTCGGACCGTATCCCGCATCGCAGTGCCCCGTGGACGGGGTGACGCGGACAGACCGCGCCGCAGCCGAACCCGTCGGCGATGACTGCCCAGCGGGGACGATGTCGTCCGGTGTGATCGCCAGCGCATCCAGTACGGCTTGGCTCACCGCGTCGAGTCGCTGCTTCGTCGCGGCCCGGCGTGCGGGAGCGTTGCGTTCCGCAGCCCGACCCGCCGGCGAGGCCGCGGTCTCCGATGCTCGGGCCTCGGCTCTCGCCGTCGCCAGCACCTCTGACCGCGGGTTCTCCCGCTCGTACGCCGCCTGCAGCCGCACCGAGGTCCGGATGATCGTCACCGACCCCGGGACGATCGTGCAGAGAGCGATACCCAGCGCCACAGCTCCGACCAGGAGCGCTGCACCCGGTGTCCCACGAGTCCGCCGCACGTCGACGATGCCCCAAACGAGCGCCCACCCGGGGATCCCGACACCGAGCACGATCGCGACGACTCCGTAGCCAGCGAACCCACCGGGACCGCCGCCGTCACCACCGTCGCCGCCGTCCTGCCCGTAACCGGCCAAGAGACCGCCGAAGAAGTACGGCACGAACGCCACCAACAAGGCCACCAGCGCCGCGATCGCGAGACCAACGGACACCCCACTCACCCGTCGTCTTCCTCCCGGCCCACCACCCGACACTTCGGTCACACCACTCCCAACGCCCGGGTGTCGTTTGAGAGCACGCTCTCCCGAACGACAGGGGCAGGCTACCGCCAGATGATTACCTGGCCCCGCACGAACAGTCACCCACGCACCCGACGAAGAAGTCTCGGTACCGGACGGGTCCGCCGATGAAGTACCCGCGGCCGGGAACGGAGCGCAGAAGGTCGTCGCGGATGAGCGCCCGGTAGGCGTTCAGGATCGTGTTGATGCTCAGCCCGGAGGTTGCTGCCGCAACCCGGTACGGCGGCAACTGATCCCCGATCCGAAGCGTGCCGTCGGCGATCGCGTCGCGGACGAGCTGCTCGACCCGATGCTGCAGAAGCCCGCTCGACCGGTGCCGCGATGGCAACACGACGCGGAACGCACCCGGCAGTGCCGACGTCTCGTCCTCGTCCGCGGTTCGGGTTGCTGTTCTGGTGTCTTGTGGCTCAGTCTGGGCTCGGTAGGACGCGCTCGAGGGAACAGGGGTCCCGGATGTTGTCACTGGTGTACGTGAGCACGATGGCCCGCCCGGTCACGGACGAGGAGCTCGCGGAGATCCTCGTGATCGCCCGCGAGAAGAACCTGCAGCTGGGAATCACCGGGATCCTGGCCCATCAGGGCAGCAACTGCCTCGGGATCATCGAAGGCGACGACGACGTCGTCCGGGAGCGGTTCACCGGGATCCGGCAGGACCCACGCCACATCAACGTCCGCGAAGTCGCCGCCGACCAGATCAGTGAACGGGCATTCCCAGAATGGTCGATGGCGTTCCAATCCGCCGACCCCCTCATCAAGGACATCCCGGGCTTCCTCGACCTATTCTCCGACCACCCGGACACCGTCCCCGGCGGCAGCGGTGGTTCCCGGGCGAAAGCACTCCTGGACTGGTTCCGGAAGCACCCCCTCGCACCATTGACCGACCAGGGCGTCGGCGATGCGATCGAGCCGCGTCTGCAGATCATCAGCGCCGCGATCATGGTGCTGCACGATGTCGGCGTGGAACGGGCCGACATGGACCAGATCGCCGACACCGCAGGGATCAGCGTCGACGC
>NZ_SODR01000027.1:0-2401 GCF_004365375.1 Curtobacterium sp. PhB25
GCCTGGCGGATCCTCCGCGTCGTGATGGCAATGGGCTGTTTGAGATGGTGGCGGTGGGGTGGTCAGAGCAGGACGAGCGCGGCCGCGATGCCGAGGAGCGCGGCACCCTGCAGGGCCGCGCGGAGCACGATGATCCGGTCCCAGCCGGCCTGCAGCGCCCGCGCGTCGGCGGGCGTCTCGCCTCGGTCGGCGGCGGCGGTCAGCCGGCGGTTGATTGGCGCGCTGATCCGCGCGTAGAGCACGAGCCACACGACCAACAGAACGAGGGCGATCCCCGCAAGCACGGCGGCGCTGCCACGGTCGGCGAGAGCGGCGAGCACGGCGACGACGGCGGATCCGACGAGGCCAGCGACCCCGGGCGCGGGCATCCGCACGTCGCCGTAGCGGTGCACGTTCCCCATCACCGACGTGAGGGACGCTTCGTCCACGCGGGCGAGCGCGGGCCGCATCACGAGCGCGCAGAAGGCGTCGGTACCGAAGACGACCCCGATCCCGAGGAGGGTCACGAGACCGGTGGCCCACGCGGCACCGGTCACGAGCGGGCCGCCCCGCCGTCGAGGCGCGGCAGCACGCCGACCTGCTGGAAGACCTCCATCAAATTGAGCTCGTCCCAGTGCTCTGCGAGCAGGCCGTCCTCGACGCGCCAGATGTCGATGCTCCGCATCTCGACCGTCGCGCCGGTGGCCGGGATCCCCATCAGCTCACCCTGGTGCGTGCCCCGGTAGACGAAGCGGCCGACGACGCGGTCTCCCGCCACGATGATGTCCTCCATCGTCGCGGTGACGTCCGGCAACCCGGCGAAGAACATGGCCCAGAAAGCGCGGTTGGCCTCGCGGCCGTCGGCGACGACGACGTTGTGGTTGACGTAATCCTCCGCGAGGAAGCGGTCGACAAGGTCGGGGTCGTGCGCGTTCAGCATCTCGAGGTAGGTCTCGACGAGTGCGCGGTGCTCCATGATGCGATCCTCTCTAATGGCTAGCGATGCTAACCACTAGCAACGCTAACGCTTCGGCGCCGACAAATCAAGAGTGGCGCTCGCGTCACTAGCGGCGCTAACATTCGGTATGACCATCGCCGAACGGCGCGAGCGCGAGCGCGCCGACCGCCGCCGTCTCATCACCTCCTCCGCTCGCGCCATCGCCGAGAAAGAGGGGTGGGAAGCGGTGACGACCCGGCGTCTCTCGACCGAGATCGAGTACAGCCAACCCGTCATCTACAAACACTTCGCCTCGCTCGACGAGATCACCAAATCCGTAGCACTCGAGGGGTTCACCGAGCTGGCCGATGCCCTGCGCGTGGCGCGGGAGTCGGCCGCCTCGGGGGATGCGGTGCGCGCCGTCGCCCACCGCTATTGCGCATTTGCGACCGCCGCACCCGCGCTCTACGACGCGATGTTCAGCCGCACCACACGGCTGTCCTTCGGCTCCGACTCCGTGCCGGAACTGTCCGCCGCGTTCGCCGAACTGCGGGGTGCCCTCGCGCCGAGCTCCGATGACGACGCGTCCGAACTCCTCACCGAGACCCTGTGGTCGGCTCTGCACGGCCTGGTCGTCCTCGACCGCGGCGGGCGGCTGCGCGCGGGGCGTCGCGCGGACCGCATCGATCTCGTCGTCGATGGGCTCTCCTCCGCCGAAGTCTGACGCCGACGGGAAAACATCGTCCGATCAAGCCTCCAATCCGGGGGCAGCAGGCGCTACACGCTGGCGACGTCTCCTGCGGCTGCGTCGGTGGCAGCAGGTGTGCGGGGCGTGGCGAGCATCCGATAGAGGGTGGTGCGATCGATGTTGAGGCCGCGCGCGACGGTGGTCTTCGGAACACCGGTCCCGATGAGCCGGCGAGCTTCGGTGATCTGGTCGTCAGTGAGCTTCCGGGAACGGCCCTTGTACTTCCCGGCCGCTTTGGCGATGCGGATTCCCTCGCGTTGGCGTTCGCGGATGAGGGTGCGTTCGAACTCGGCGAACGCGCCGAGGAGATTGAGCATGAGTCGGCCGATCGCGTCGTCGGTGTCGCGGCTGTAGGTCTGCTGTTCCTTGACGAACTCGACCGAGGCGCCCTTGGCGGTGATCTCGTCGACGATGTCACGCAGGTCACCGAGGGAGCGGGCGAGCCGGTCCATGGATGCGACCCGGACGACATCGCCGTCGCGGACGTATCCGATGCAGTCGGCCAGGGCAAAGCGATCGATGCGTGCGCCGCCGGAAATCTTCTCCTCGAACACTCGATCGACGTCCCCGATCGCCTCGAGCTGCCGGTCGAGGTTCTGATCGATCGAGCTCACCCGAACGTAGGCGACGGTCTGCGTTTTGTGTTGCACCACCCCTAGACCCTCGCACACTCCTGTAGCAAAAAGACGAATCGGCACCTCAGAACCACGCGTTTCGACCTCCCGAGCCGATGTTGC
>NZ_SODR01000028.1:0-1845 GCF_004365375.1 Curtobacterium sp. PhB25
GCGTGACACTCGTTTCCCGTTCGAGAGACTTGCCTTTCCTGCCTTGAGGCTGGTGGGGGAGTGCGCTATCCCGGGGGTGGCGGGATGACCCGAACATTGCGTCGCTCCCGGGAACCACCAACGTCCCGCGGACCGCACTGAGCGGGGTCACTTCAGCAGCGCTGCGACGACCAGCGTGGCGGTACCGGTAGTGAGGTGAGGGCACCGATGAGCGCCCACTGCCACCAACGCATGCGCAGGCTCCCGGGCGGGCTTCCGGCGGCGCGGTGAGGGCTTCGTCATCGACTGCACGGTACGAGGGCATGGTTGAGGCAGACTGTGGACAGCAGCTGGGTGGTTCCCGCTCTCAGCGGGGTGGGCTGCTACCTGATCCGGTGTCTCGCCCCGCGCTTCTCACAGACAAGGGACGCCCCAATGCGCCATGAGCATCCTGCCGGCGTGAGCGCGGTAGGGAGGTTCCGGGTGGTGCTGTCGTCTGATCGTCGGTCGGGGTGGTCGTTGCAGGAACGAGTGGAGCAGCTCGTCCGGGACGCCATCGCTGATGGCGTCCTTTTGGAGGGTGATCAGTTGCCGCCGTACCGAGTCGCGGCAGCAACGTCCGGGTTGAGCATCCACACGATCCTGAACGCGTACCGGGCACTGATCGCCGACGGTGTGGTGCGGTCGGTGCCCGGTGACGGCTACTTCATCGCCGGCGCCGTCCGCTACCGCGACTTCTTCACCGCACCTGACGACCGACCATCGCTGCCGTCAGTGACGGCACGGGTGCCCACGGCGTAGGCAAGTGGGGTGGGATGCCGTCCGGTAGAGCTTGCTCGCCAACGGCACACTGGCCCCCTTCCGGCAATGCGGGACGCCCGACCGGGTGTTTCCGGGACGACACCCCGGCACCTACTCCTCTCCAGCGGGCGATTTCGGTACCGAGACGTCGACGGGAGCGGTGACGGACGCGGATCGGGGTGTCGTGTCGATGCGCGCTTTCGGCCGTAGCTGGTCACCGCCGAAATGATCTGACCGCCGACGTTCAGGCGGCTTCCGGTGCGTTCTGCTGCGGGGCAGAGGTGGGTGCGCTGTCGGGGAGCCCGCTGCTTTTCCGCGGTCCTGGGGTAGAGGTTCCAACCAAGCTCGACGTCATTGTCCGTTCATGCCGAGCTTCAGGCGGCGGTGGAGTGCTTGCCGTCGGGGTGTCGTTCAGTTGACGCTGTCCTCACGGAACGCTAGCGAGATGCGTTCGGTGAAGTGGATGAAGACGTTGACGTTCTCGACAGGAAGCGATTTCTCGAGCGCTTGCCGGTAGGCCGAGCGAAGTGCGCCGACCACCGCGAAGCCGTCGGCACTCAGCTCGATCCGCACGCTCCGGCGATCGTCCGGGTTGCGGACCCGATCGAGTAGACCTCGTTTGGTCAGACGGTCGAGCAACGCGGTGACGGCTCCCGTTCCCATCTCCAGGTACCCGCCGAGTTCCTTCGGCGTGCGGTCGTCGTCGACCGCTCCGAGGAACTTCAGCGCGCGGAGGTCGACCGGGTTCAGGTCGTGGGTGACGGCGAGGTGCTGCATCAGGTGCGCGTGCTCGACCTGAGCGCTGTAGAACGCGGCGACCGCCTCGTCCAGCAGTCGATCCTGGTCGGCGTCACTCATCGGAGGAGGGCTTGCGCTCATGATCCCATCTTAGACGAGATCCGTTTGGGACAAAAATTGACTTGAACGAATCTGTAGGTGTAAGGTCTACCTAGCTCGAAATTCGAGTCATGCCTCAACCTGAACGGATCTCCTCTCATGCGTCGCCCGAACCGCACCATCGCCCGTGTCGCCACCCTCGCCGTCATCCCGGCTGCCCTGCTCGCC
>NZ_SODR01000029.1:0-1637 GCF_004365375.1 Curtobacterium sp. PhB25
CTGGTGCGGCCGAGTCCGAGGAAGCGGACGGTGCTGATGCGGACGCTGCTGGCGGAGGTCGTCGTCCACGTCGAGGTGACGTCGGCGCGGACGGTGACACTGGAGGTGCGGAAGGAGAAGAGGTCCGAGGAGCTGATCGTGGTGGATCGGGCGGTGCCGGCGCTGGTGTCGCTGCTCGCGACGCCGTCGATGACCGTGGTGAACCGCTCGGGTGCCACCCCGTCGTAGCTCCACCCGATGGTGACCGACCCGTTCGTGTTCGACGTGCACGTCAGCGCAGTGGCCGGGGTCGCGGCCACGGTCGCCATCGTGCTGGGTGCGGTGACGGTGGCGGCGAAGGCCGCGGCGGCCGCCGGAGCAGGTACCGCCAGCGCCGCGACGGTGCAGACAGAAGTGACGAGGAGTGCCCCAACCGCCCACGGCCGGTGGTCCTGCTGACGATGCCGGGGCCCACGTCGGGACGCCCCCGTCGTCCTGCTCGGATCTGCGACGGCGGGCAGGACGGCGAGTCCAGCGACGAGGACGAGGGCCGAACCGAGGGCGACGAGCGGGCCCGTTCGATGGTCCGCAGCCCAGAGGACGGGTGTGCCGATGAGTGGGACACGGAGGTACCCGACTCCCGTGACCGCGGACCGGGAGATGTGTGTGGAGTCGGCGGAGGGGTTCGCGTCGCCCTTCGTGGTGAGGGTTCCGTCGCTGTTGAGGGAGTCGAACCGGTGCAGCCGGAGGGTGCCGACGTGGTCGGGGTCGGCGAAGAGCAACACCTGTCCCTTCCGGAGTTCTCCCGCGGTGACCGTCTTGCTCACCACGACGTCACCCGGGTGCAGGGACGGCTCCATGGAGCCGGTCATCACCGTGGTGGTGTGCCAGCCGAGGACCATCGGAGCGACAGCCCAGAACACGAGACCGAGGACGGCAGCCAGGATCCCCCGGGCGCCGAGTACCACGGCGAACCGACCCCACACGGACGGACGCATGACCGACCTCCTCTCGTGTCCTCCCGGCCGCTCAGGAGTTCTGCGCTTCCCAGGTGAACCCGAGGCTCGCGGTGGCACCCATCAGGGAGGCCGGGGCATCCGACGAGACGGTGTAGGTGATCTGGTAGGTCTTGGTCTCCGACTTGTCGCCGGTGGGCTTCCACGTCCCGACGCCGGTGGCGTAGCTCGTTCGGGTGGACGCGAACGACGCGAGGGAGTCGTTGTACAGGAGACCGTCGGACCCGGCCGCCGCGGTGAAGCCGTTGCACGTGCCGTAGCCTCCACCGCTGCCCTGCTTGACCTGCAGGGTGACGTACGAGGCCAGCGCCTTGGTCTGCTGCACGTTCGTGGCGTAGAGCTTCACTGCGCTGGGGAGCGAGCCGGTCGAGGTGACGGCGATGCAGTTGGTCCCGGTGGAACCGGGCTTGAGGTTCGACGCAGCGAAGAGCGCACCGTTCGATGCGTCGTTGCTCAGTGCCACCGATCCCATCGACCAGTTGTTGGCGTCGTCCGACGAGGTGGCCGAGAACGCCGAGTACGACGCGGTGGACACGGCGACACCGGCGGCGAGCAGGGCAGCCGGGATGACGGCGAGGGTGGCGACACGGGCGATGGTGCGGTTCGGGCGACGCATGAGAGGAGATCCGTTCAGGTTGAGGC
>NZ_SODR01000030.1:0-1235 GCF_004365375.1 Curtobacterium sp. PhB25
GTGTGGCAGCAGCTGGGTGGTTCCCGTTGCTAGCGGGGTGGGCTGCTACCTGATCCGGCATCCCACCCCGCGGTTCGATCAACGGGGCGAAGGGAGACCGGCGTATGAGTGATGGTGACGTGACGCCGGCATCGCCTGGCGTGTTCTGCCTGGTACCACCGGGCCCGCGTCGAGTGGGAGGGTTCCTGCAGGCACTGCTCCCGCTCCCGCCACGCTCATCAGCTCCTACCCATGCCGGCCAGTGTCGCACGGCCGCATCCTGGAGGACCCAGACGGTCAACGGCGGCGGCATCCGCTTCCCTCGAGCTGACCAATGGCGCACCATGGCCACAGAACAACCTCGTCTCGAGTAGCAATCCGGTTGGAGGTGCTGCATGCACTGGCAAGAGGTCGTCGATGTCGGCCGATCCGATGCTGCCGCGCACCGCGATCGTGCCGTCCTCGAGCGGGCAGGCGCTGCGCGCTGCACCGAAGAAGCGCGAACTGCCACAGACCTCGACAGTGAGCTGTTGTGGCTGATGCGCGCGCTGCAGCAACGCTCTGCTGCAGCAAGCAACGAGATCGCCTCCGAAATCAGCGACCGCATCGCCGACCACGCCGAACGCGTCCTCCACGCGCAGCAGTGACCTGACCGGGGCGTGCGCCGGGCACCTCGTTCAGCAGAGATCGGTCGCGGTGAAGATAACGGAACTGTAACGGCGGGTCGGAAGACCCAACTCGTCCGGTGCGAGTACGGGCTGAGCGGCGCCGGTCGGACTGCGCTCCAGGACGGCCACATGGTGGCGTCGAGCGTCCTCGATGACCTCTTCGCTCCGCTCAACGGCGACCATCGCAGCGGGCTGCTCCGCACGCTGCGCCTCCTCACCCAGGGGGAGTAACCGGGGAGGTAGGCCGTGCCGTGCCGGCTGGTCAACTGCCGTCCTGCGGTCGATCCGTCTCCAGGCATCTTGGGTCTTTCTATGCGAGAAGACGCGGTCGCTCTGTCCGACCGTGCGGATCGGCGGTATCGGCGACTCCGGCGGCGCGAGCCCGCACGTCCGGCGTGAGCGCGTCAAGTGCGGGGTCTGCGCCCTCGACCTCCGACCTCCGACCTCCGAGCCCGGCGTGGTGCCGGCGTCGGCGGGTCATGCGGGTCGACGGGCCTGGCGGATCCTCCGCGTCGTGATGGCAATGGGCTGTTTGAGATGGTGGCGGTGGGGTGGTCAGAGCAGGACGAGCGCGGCCGCGATGCCGAG
>NZ_SODR01000031.1:0-1103 GCF_004365375.1 Curtobacterium sp. PhB25
TCCGAGGGAGGGCTCTCCTCAGCGCTGCTGCTGCGCAAATGGGCGAACCAGGTTCGCAAGGACGGTGAGGACGCCCTCCGGCCGCGCCCAACGGGCCGCCCGAAAGCGAAGCCGGACACCGAGCTCAGCGAGCTGGAACGACTCCGGCGGGAGAACGAGTACTTACGGGCCGAGAACGCGTACTTGGGAAAATTGCGGGCCTTGCAGGCGCAGCAACGGCGTCGGTGAAGACCACAGCCGTTGCCGCTTGCAAGGCCGAACACTCACTCCAGACGCTGCTGCAGATCGCCGGTCTTGCCCGCTCCACGTTCTTCTACCAGCAAGCCCGCTCGCGTGAACCTGACCGGCACGCTGACACCGCGGACGCGATCCGCGCGATCTTCGTCCGCACCAAGGGCCGGTATGGGCATCGGCGGATCCACGCCGAGCTCCGCCGGACCGGGCCAGTGGCGAAGAAGACGGTCCTGGCGTTGATGCGACGCCACGACCTGGTCTGCCTGGTGCGTCGTCGACGCCGATACTCGTCCTACGGCGGCGAGGTCGGCAAGGTTGCAGCGAACCTGCTGAACCGGGACTTCACCTCGACAGCGCCGAACCAGAAATGGGTCACGGACGTGACGGAGTTCCGGGTCGGTGAGCACAAGCTCTACCTGTCACCAGTGATGGACCTCTTCGACCGGCAGATCATCGCCTATCGAACCGGAACGTCCCCGACCCTGGAACTCACCCACGGCTCGCTCCGCGACGCACTCCACACCGCACTCGGGGCGGCACCGCTGGTGCACTCGGACCAGGGCATCCACTACCAGCACCGGTCCTGGCGGTCACTGCTGGCAGCTGCCGGCGCGTCCCAGTCGATGTCGCGAAAGGGCAACTGCCACGACAACGCGATCATCGAGAACTTCTTCGGCCATCTGAAAGCCGAGATGTTCCACCCAACCCATTTCGACAGCATCACCACGCTCGACACCGCGATCCACGACTACATCACCTGGTGGAACACCGACCGCTCCCAGGCACGACTCGAGGGCATGAGCCCGGTTCAATACCGAGCTCACGCCCTCGCGGCCTAATCTGACTTCACGGTCCAACAAACCGGGACC